>JAVBLJ010000023.1:0-83020 GCA_031553615.1 Eubacteriales bacterium | reverse complement strand
ATTCCCCACTGCTGCCTCCCGTAGGAGTCTGGACCGTTTCTCAGTTCCAGTGTGGCCGATCACCCTCTCAGGTCGGCTACTGATCGTCGCCTTGGTAGGCCGTTACCCCACCAACTAGCTAATCAGACGCGAACTCACCCTTCAGCGGATTGCTCCTTTGACCCCTTCTCCATGCGAAGTTGTGGTCTCATGCGGTATTAGCACATCTTTCAATGTGTTATCCCCCTCTAAAGGCCAGATTGTTCACGCGTTACTCACCCGTCCGCCGCTAGAATAGCAACCGAAGTCACTATCCCCGCTCGACTTGCATGTGTTAGGCATGCCGCCAGCGTTCGTCCTGAGCCAGGATCAAACTCTTGTGTTTCATCCTGTATCTCCTCTTGGTTACTGGTTCTTCCCTCTCGCTCGCTTTCGCTAGCTTTCAGGTTGACATCCAAGATTCAAAACTCATATCAGAATCAACTGTCTTTTCTCTTCTCTGTCCTGTATCGTTTTCAAGGATCGCTCGCTCCCGTTCCCGCTCGCTTTTGTCCTGCGCCGCTCGCGAGAGCTTGTATAGAATATCATCTCACCGCCCGCTTGTCAACACCAGATCAACAAAAATTTGAAACTTTTGCAGATCATTCGTGTTTGAATGCAAAAGCCGCACGTTACACGCAGGTAACGTACGGCTTTTGCGAAAACTATGGTTACGGATTCATAAACAGTTGCTGTTGTTGCTCCTGCTGTTGCTGTTCTCGCAAGGAATTCTGGTATTCGTCGTACCATTCGGGTTTCTCCGTAGCGAAGCGCTTCACCAGGAAATCAACCAACTTGATCGCATTCTCCTGGTTCCCGCTGTACACAGGCACAGCGAGCACCATGGATTCGTTGTTGATCAAATAGTCCGTGAGGCCATAAAGCGTCTTGGTGGAAATGCCGTAGATACCGCTCGCGCCTTCTTGGGGCGTTATGCGCGTCAGCTCGGTATCGATGCCCTCGGCATTCAGCTCACCCGAAGCGATCGCCCCATCGAGCGCCATAAACAGCCCGTCCTCCATATCCCGGCCATACTGATGGAACAAATCCATCGATAGCAGGAACACGTCGCCCTGTTGCGCGGCAATGTAGGTGGTAAACTGCATCACCGCCGTCGAATCCTGGTCGGCACCCAGGGCGATATTCATGAAGGAAAACTCTTCCTGATCCGGGAATGCGGCCTGAAGCGATTCCAACAGATCGGTCTGCATGGCTTCGGTGTTCGCCCCCGGCGTTACGACGTAGATATCCAGCTTTTTGTTGTCCGGCGGCCGGTACGCAGTCATGCTGTAGAACAAATTCCAACCAAAAATCGCGGCCGCCGCCAACAGGGCGTACTTCCAAAGCCCATAGGAAAAGTGGTGGCGCACACGCGCCTTGGAAATGCGATTGTCAACCATAACCGTCCCTCCTAAGCAATACGCCGGGGGCTCGGTCTCATTCGCGCGGCTTCATGGTAGGGAAAAGCAGTACGTCGCGGATAGAGGCCGAATCTGTGAGCAGCATAATCAGCCGGTCGACGCCGATGCCGATACCACCGGTCGGGGGCATGCCATACTCCAGCGATTCACAGAAATCCTCGTCGATGACCATGGCTTCGTCGTCGCCCTTGGCACGTTCCCGGGCCTGCTGTTCGAAGCGCTGGCGCTGATCGATGGGATCATTGAGCTCCGAGAACGCGTTGGCGTACTCGTGCCCAGCCATGAACAGTTCAAAGCGCTCGGTCAAGCGGGGATCACCGGGCTTCTTTTTCGCCAACGGCGAAATCTCGATAGGATAATCGGTGATGAACACCGGTTGAACGATCTTCTCCTCCACGAAGGCATCAAACGCCTCGGCCAGGATATGCCCCCGCGAAGCGGACTTATCCTTGAGCGGAAGATGGAGCGACTTCGCCAGCTCGCGAGCTGCCTCGTCATCCGCACAGGCCATAAAATCCGCACCGGTGTGTAGCTTTACCGCATCGTTCATCGACAGGCGCGCAAAAGGCGGCGTCAAATCGATTTCCCGGCCCTGGTAGGTGAGCTTGGTGCTACCCAGCACGGTCCGCGCGCAATGGGAAATCACACCCTCAGCCAGCTCCATCATGCCGTTAAGGTTGGTATACGCCTGATAGAGCTCCATCATGGTGAACTCGGGGTTGTGCGTGGCGTCCATGCCCTCGTTGCGGAAGTTGCGGCCAATCTCATACACACGCTCGAGCCCGCCGACGATTAGCTGCTTCAAGCGCAGCTCCAGTGCGATGCGCAGGTGCATGTCCAAATCCAGCGTATTATGATGCGTCGTGAAAGGGCGCGCCGTAGCGCCGCTGGCCACGGTGTTGAGGATGGGCGTCTCTACTTCAAGAAAGCCCAGGCCGTCGAAGTAGCGGCGCATCTCGCTGATAATGCGGCTGCGGCGCAGGAAGGTCTCGCGCACCTCGGGGTTGACAATCAAATCCAGGCTGCGCTGGCGGTAGCGCAGGTCAGGGTCCTTCAGGCCGTGGAACTTCTCGGGCAGCGGCTTGAGCGCTTTGCTCAGCAGCTCCACCGATTCCGCATGCACGGAAATCTCGCCCTTCTGCGTGCGGAAGGCGATACCATGAATGCCGACGATATCGCCGATATCCATTTCCTTGAAGCGCGCATAGGGCTCCTCGCCCAAATCCTCGCGGCGCACATAGAACTGGATTTGCCCCGCGCCATCGAGTAAGTGGGCAAACGAAGCTTTGCCCATGATGCGCTTTGACATCATGCGCCCTGCAATCGCGACCTTTTGGCCTTCCAGCACGTCGAAGCGCTCGATGATTTCGGCCGAACTGTGGGTGCGGTCGAACTTTGTGACTGCATAAGGATCAGCACCGGCCTGCACAAGCGCAGCCAGCTTTTGGCGGCGGATTCCCTCCTGCTCGCTCAAACCCAAATCTTCGGTATTCGTTTCGGCATTTGCCGCTTTCCGGGCGGCAGTCGCCGGATTTTTTTGCATTGCGGTTCCTCCTAATTCGTGGGCGAATGTTTACAAATGTATATCCAAAACACGGACGCTCCAAGTGCCGCTCGGCACCGGGATATCGACGGTTTCGCCCACCGTATGACCGAGCAGGGCAGCGCCAACCGGTGATTCGTTGGAGATGCGGCTCTTCATCGGGTCGGCCTCCGGGCCGCCAACGATGGCGTACTCGACCTCTTCGTTTTCAGCAATATCGAGCACCTTCACCACGCTTCCCACGCTCACCCTGTCGGTGGTGATGTCGTTCTCATCGATCACCTGGGCATTGCGAATGGTCTCCTCAAGCTCGAGGATATGGTGCTCCACGCGTGATTGCTCGTTTTTCGCCTCGTCATACTCGGCATTCTCACTCAAATCGCCAAACGCGATCGCGGTTTTAATCTGCTCGGCGATCTCGGTGCGGCGGACATTGCGGTAGTAGTCCAACTCATCGATGAGGTTTTTCAAACCTTCTGCGGATACGATGGGGCGCTTCGTTTCGCTGGCCATGTAGTACACTCCTCTTTGTTGGTGCGCATCCATTGCGCTGCTTGGTTGTACGGTATACTGCCTCAAATACGACACGGCCCCGCACGGAATCGTGCAGGTGCCGTATTTGCTAGTTAGGAATTATAACCGAAAGCCTGCTGTTTGTCAAATGAAAAACCGCCTGATTCCGCGCAAATCCGTGCTGTTTAGAGGGCTGCATCTCGTGGATTCATTGTGGCATTGCGTTGCCTTTTCTTCTATTTTAAGCTAAACTGTGTTCAAACCACAAACAAAGGAAGTGTTTAGCCTATGTATATTCAGGATGGTTTCACCGTGCTGTTCCAAGGCGATAGCATCACCGATTGCGGCCGGGATCGTGCCAACCCCGATTCGCTGGGCGGCGGCTACGCGCAGTACGTTGCCGATCTGTTCCGATCCCGGCATATGGAGCGAAGCGTGCGCTTCCTCAACAAGGGCATCAGCGGCGACCGCGTGGTCGATCTGCAAAAGCGCTGGCAGCAGGATTGCCTGGAGCTGAAGCCCGACGTGCTCAGCATCCTCATCGGCATCAACGATTGCTGGCGGCGGTACGATCGCAACGATCCCACCTCCTGCGAAGCCTACGAGCAGGGCTTCCGCGACCTGCTCACCCAAGCCACCCGTGAGCTGCGCTGCAAGATCGTGATCATCGAGCCCTTCCTTTTGCCCGTGGACGACAAGCTGCACTGGCATGAGGATCTTGACTCGAAAATTCAGTCGGCGCGCACGTTAGCTCGCGAGTTTGGCGCGACCTACCTCCCCATGGACGGCCTGTTTGCCGCCGCCTCCACGCAGCAGCCCGCCGCCTTCTGGGCTACCGATGGCGTGCATCCCACCGGCGCAGGGCACATGCTCATCGCGCGGGAATGGCTTAAGGCGCTGGGTTCCAGGGGCTAGAATCGGTATACGCTGCCCTTTTCTACTTATTAAAAGCGCGACGCAAAATAGGAGCTGCCCGCTATGTGCCCGTGCGATTGGGCGCATAGCACGGCAGCTCTTTTTGATTGCGATAGGCCCGGGGGAACGTTTTATTGCGTCGCCTCATCCTTCTGGTAGATCAGTATCGCTCGATCACCGCGGGGCTGCTCCAGGCCCGGATTGAGCCTCGTAAGGCTGGCCGCGTCCACACGGTAGCGACGCGCCACATCCCAGATCGTCTCGTTGGCCTGCGGGTAATACAGCACCATGCCGCCCGTCTGCACTGCGCCAGGCTGCATGCGCGCATCCACCACCATATCCACGCGCTGGGTAACGCAGGCGGTGCCGGTCAATTGCATCATGTAGCGTACCTCGACGCGATCCGAGGTGATGCCTACCGCATCCACTTCGAGGGGGGCGATTTGCAGGGTGGCGGTCTGCGGTATGCTGCACGGGAACGTGAGCGAGAATGCTTCCTCCTTTTGTGCGCTGGTCGGCTGATCCGAATCCTGCGGCAGGTAGATCACCGTTACGCCCAGCACGCCCTCCACGGTAAGGCGGCCGCCGATGCGCTCGCGCCCCGCGATGGTCGGGTGGACGAATGCCGCCAACACCGTACCGATGGGCGGGCTTTTCTCGGGCAATTGCAGCATCAGTTTGCCGCTCTCACGGGCGACGGCATAGGCGTTTTGCGTATGCAAATCCATGGGCTGCTTCTCCAGCGCAACATCCTCGCCGCGCAGGGTGTATGCATCGGAAAGCACGGTCTGGGTCTCTTGCTGGGTGGCAATGACCTGCGTGCTCAGCACGACTTCCACCCTCAGCACGCGCCCGCCATCCCCGGCCTCCATCGAATTGACCATCACATCCCGCACCCGCGGCATCGCCTGCAGCATCTGGCCCGATCCGCCGTGCAGATCCACCGGCTGCTCAAATTCGATGGTGTGGTGCGTGACCACCAGCGGCAATTCCTCCAGACCGCTGGCGTGATACACGTCCAGCAGCACCGTGCCGCTGACGCTGGCTTTCCCTTCGCCGCCTACCACGTCGCTCACCTGCGGCTTGGCGGTGGCGTACAGCGTTTCGACCACGTTCAGCGCGGCGGGAATCTCATACTCCTCGCGCAGTAGCGCCTCCGCGCTCCCCTCGCCCGTGGTGCGGCAAATCGATACGTTTTCCGTGCGCATGCGCAGGCTGTCGAGCCCGGCTACGTTGCGCACTGCCGAAACCGGTGCGGCGCTAAGCACCTGCGCGGTCAGCGATACCGCCGCCCGCAGCAGCAACCGCCCACCGCTGGCGTGGGCCTGTGCCTCCAGCACGTCGCCGATCAGCCTTGCCTGCATGCGCGGGCTCACGTCCTGCATTTCCATCTGGTGCGAAAAATCGCAGGCAGCTTCCAGGGTTTGCACGCGTTTCGGGTCGCCCTGGGTGTAGAGCACGTGGAACACCACTTGGCCATCCATCGCCAAGCGGTCCACCTGCGTTTCCACCGCGCCGATGATCATTTGCGCATCGGTGTGCAGTATGCGCGCGGCATCGCGCATGCTACCCGGCAGGGCGACTTCGCCTTCGACCATCGCCTGTTCCTCCGACGCGGCGATGAGGCGTTCCACCTCCACGCTTTCGCGCACAATCTTCATATCCATCCGGTCGTCCCCTCCCATGATGCTATTCGCCGTACATCCCTATGCCCTACAACATAGTGATATGCGGCCAACAAGCCCTCCGCGGAGAAAATGGCGACTACAGGTTGCATGAATGGACCGAATGAATGGATCGAATGAATGGATTGAATGAATGAAATGCAAAAGACCGCGGGAGCGCAATGCCGCGGTCTTTTGTGCAACACACCCAATGGAATTGCGCGCTGCATCACGCGCTGCGCTCCATGCTCAGCTTATCTGCAACAAGGGCGATGAATTCGCCGTTGGTGGGCTTCTCATCCAGCGAGCACACGTTGATGCCAAATACTTGGTTCAGCACCTCGATGCGTCCCCGGTTCCAAGCGACCTCGATGGCGTGGCGAATGGCGCGTTCCACCTTGCTGGCCGTGGTGTTGAAGCGGCGGGCGATGCCAGGGTAGAGCTCCTTGGTGATCCGGTTGATCATCTCGGGCTGATCCATCACCATTTTGACCGCCTCGCGCAGGAATTGATAGCCCTTAATGTGGGCCGGGATGCCGATAGTCAGGAAGAGGCCGGCGATGCGCTCATCCAGCGAGCGGGCAGGGGCTGCGGTGGGCATGGTCATCACCGTGTCGCTCTTGGCCACGCGGCGGCCCGCAATCTCCATCACGCGCTGATAAAGCACCGGGAAGTCGAAGGGCTTGACCATGTAGTAGCGCACGCCCAATTCCACCGCACGGGTGATGAAATCGTCCCGCCCCAACGCCGTCAGCGCAATAACCTCGGGCTCCTTGGGCAGGTTGAGCTGACGCATCTGCTCCAGCATGCTGTAGCCATCCATCTTGGGCATAATGATATCCAAAAGCAATACATCCGGCACAGTTTCCGCGATGAGCTTTAGCGCATCTTCGCCGTTGGATGCCTGTCCCACTACGGAAATACCCTCTTGGCGAGCGAAAAACTTGGATACGACCCCCCGTAGCTCCACATTATCATCGACGATAAGCACTTTGACCTGATCCATCTTTTTCCCTTCCTTCCCTCATCCGTCTCTCAGCTTCCCATTGTCGTCCTTCCGTACAATCGTGTCGCGGATACCGTGTCCCGACTTTCTTCGACAAAACCAGCCTTTTCTAAAGTCGAAACACGTCGACACTTGTCACATTACTTATGCTTTCATCATTTTTTCTTAGTATAACACACTTCCCGGATTTTGGGAAGCACGCATTTTTTCAAAAGAGCATTTTGTGATACTTTTGGTGATACTTGAAAAGCGTCTCCGATTTCCTTGAATATTTCTACTGAAAATGTCAGAAAAGCATCGGATGCGGACGAAAGCGGAGGAAGCATGCCCAAACATGCTTGCACTCCGCTTCCTTTAGCAAATGATGCAGTTAGCAAATGATGTAGTTTTGGGCATAGAATAGCTGTGTGTCGCGCAAAAAGAAGTTTTGCGCCGCTCACTCTTCCACCCAATGCTGCGCACGCTGCACAGCCCGATACCAACCGGCCAGGTTCCGGTCGCGCTCCTCGATCGCCATGTTGGGTAGGAAACGATGTCCTTGCCGCCAAACCTCGCTCAGCGCAGCCAAATCCGGCCACACCCCGGTCGCCAATCCGGCCAGCAACGCTGCGCCGAGCGCCGTGGTCTCGATCACGTTGGGCCGCACGACCGGCACCCGCAATAGATCGGCCTGCAGCTGCACCAGGAAACCGTTCGCGCTCGCCCCGCCGTCCACGCGCACGTCCTGCGGTTCTACGCCACAATCGCGCACCATGGCCTCGACCAACTCGAAGGATTGATAGGCGATGGATTCGAGCGCTGCGCGCACGATGTGGGCCTTCCCCGTGCCTCGCGTGAGCCCAATGATCAACCCTCGGCTGTACATATCCCAGTGCGGCGCGCCCAGCCCGGCAAAAGCGGGCACCATGTACACTCCGCCGTTGTCGGTCAGCGAAGCGGCGATGGCCTCGCTCTCCGCTGCGCTTTGAATCAGCCCCATCTCGTCGCGCAGCCACTGTACCGCCGCGCCGCCGATGAACACGCTGCCCTCCAGCGCGTAGGTGGTCTTGCCTCCGATACGCCAGCCCACGGTGGAAACCAGCCCATGGTGCGAGGCCACCGGCGTGTGTCCGGTGTTCATCAGCAGGAAGCAACCGGTACCGTAGGTATTCTTCATCATGCCCGGCGTATAACACGCCTGGCCAAAGAGCGCCGCCTGCTGGTCGCCCGCCATGGAGGCCAGCGGCACCGCAGAGCCCAAAATTTTAGCATCGAGCATGCCCACTACCGCGGCGGTATCGACCACCCGGGGCAGCACAGCGCGCGGTATGCGCAACGCGCGCAACAGTGTGTCGTCCCAATCCATGGTGTGGATGTTGAACAGCATGGTGCGGCTGGCATTGGAAACGTCGGTCACATGCGGATGACCCTCCACCAGGTTCCAGGCCAGCCAGCTATCGATGGTGCCGAAGCACAGCTCCCCCGCCTCCGCGCGCGCATGCAGGTTCAACTCGTCGAGCAGCCAGGCCAGCTTGGTGGCGGAAAAGTATGCATCGGGCATCAGCCCGGTGGCGCTGCGGATGTGCGGCTCGTAGCCTTCGGCCCGAAGCCGCTCCACGTAGGGCGCGGTGCGACGACACTGCCACACAATAGCGTTGTGCACCGGCTTACCGGTCCCGCGATCCCAGAGCACGGTTGTCTCGCGCTGATTGGTCAACCCCACCGCCGCGATCTCCCCGGGGGAGATGCCCGCCGCGCGTACCGCATGATGCAGCGCATCGGTCTGCGTGCGCAGGATGGCCACGGGGTCGTGCTCCACCCAGCCCGGCTGGGGGTAAATCTGCGGGAATTCGATGTTGTGCTGCGCGATCGCACTTCCTTGGGCATCAAACACCACGGCACGGGAGCTGGTCGTGCCTTGATCCATCGCGATGACAAAGCATCGCATCCCCGGCACCTCCCGCGTCTTTGCGCTAGAATTCTTCAGGGCTCGTTAGTGAATCTTCACGCCGAAAATCTTGGCCTCGCTGCTGCTCACCACGATCATGTCCTTGTATGCAGCCGGCGAACAGTCGATCGGGCCCGAGCTCAGCTTCAGGGTCGTAATCGTGTTGCCATCGTAGCCACCCAACAGGCGCAGCGTACCCGTGCGGTCACCCTGGATCAGGTAGGAGACGCCTTCAGGCGTGTAGATCGCGATGGGCGAACTCCATGCGGATGCATCAAGGGGCTCCGCCCAAATCTCCTCACCGGTTTCCTTGTCCAGCGCGTACATGGTCGCGCCATCCACCGTCTTATCGATGGTGAATATGACCAGGTCGCTAATGTTGCCTTTGCCGATCAGCGGAGAAGCCGCAGAGCCGTTGTGCTCATCACCCTTTTTGTAGGAAACCTTGTACGACTTTTGCCAAATCTCCTCGCCGGTTAGTGCATTGATGCGGCGCAGCAGCGCCTTGCCGCCCGCGCCCTGGAAATTGACCATTGTGCCCACATAGAGCGCGACTTCACCATTCGCACCCTCTTCCAGCGAGACAGAGCTATGAGCACTATCCTTGAGGTTGGAAGCCCATACGCAGGTCATGGTGTTCAGATCGACGCACTGCAGCACACCCGCAATGTCGGCGACATAGGCGTAGTGATCGTAGACCGCCACGCTGTTGACGATGCCGAATGTCTTTTTCTTGCCCACTGCGTACTTGTAAGCCGCCACTTCCGGTTCGACGGTCACGGTCTTTGCTTCCTTGTCGAGCTTTGCGTGCAGCGCAATTGTATACAGCAAGCTATTGTTTCCGGCGTAAATAAGCGTTTTGGAATTCGGATCCATCACCGCCGATCCGTTCACCCCTGTCAACTGCATGGTGGCCTGTTCGTTCTTGCCGTCCTCATAGAACATCTGCGATTGGTCGATAAGGTTGAATACGCGCATGCCCACGGTTCCCGCCGGTGCAGACGTATCGCCCATCCAGCCCTGGCTGGTAAACAGCAGCGGTACGCCGCGCGGATCCACGGCGGCCGTTCCTTCGAAGGCATAGCCCGCGTCGATCGGATCCCGGGTGGGGGTACCATCCGCGATGTCGAAGAAGTAGATTTTGCCATCACGCAGCGGGTAAATCCCCTCGACCAGATCCTGCTTGCTCTGCTTTTCGGGCAGGATGTTCATCATTTCGCGGGCTTCCTTGGGCCAGCGGACCAGCAGCGGCTGTCCGGACCAGGTGGATCCGCCATCGCCGCCGGTCCCGCCGGTCTTGGCAGTCCACACCAGCTCCAGCGTCGCATCCTTCACTTCGGCGGTGCCATAGGTGGCATTCTGGCGCTGCGGCCCGCCGCGGAAGGAAAGTACGCCGATCTTCGCGCCGTAGTCGTCCGGGTCACCCAAAGCAACCGGCTCGTCGTCAGCACCGCTGGCGCGCACATAATCGGCCTGCTCCGCACCATTGACGAGCACGGTGCTGGTCAGCTTCATTCTGTCGGGCACAACGGCCTTTACCGGCTCAATCGCCAGCGGCAGGTAAGGCACCGGTGTTGGTGTCGGCGTGGGGGTAGGCGTCGGCGTCGGAGTGGGCTCCGGCGTCGGAGTGGGCTCCGGAGTAGGCTCGCTGGTCACCTCCGGCTCCGGCGAGGGAGAAGGCGTCGGCGAAGGCTGCGGTTCGGATGTAGTCAGCGACGCGGCCAGCAGTATCTGCTTGGATGCGCCCTTCGGCCACTCGGTTTTGGTGCCGATCTGCACGGTCACCGAGCCTTGATACCCTTCATCTGGAGTCGTGAGCACCCACAGCATCTGATCCGCGCTTTCCTGGTATACGGTCGTGTTGCCGTTCATGTCCGGGCTGGTTGCCAGCAAGCCGCCGAATTCATCGGCCACACGCACGCGGTCGACACCGTTCGAGGTGCGCACCGAATATACGACTTCTCCATCGCGCTCCTCTGCTTCCACCGAGCGGATTTCCATGGTGCTCGAGGGCTGGCCGAAGGGCAGCACATTCGATACCCAGGTGGAAACCGTGCTCACCGCGCCGGTCATCATGTCCTTGGCCGCCGGCACAAAGAGCCATGCGGCGCACAGCAAGAGCGCCAGCCCCAGAAGAACCGAGAGGGCCACAATCCAGCCTCGGCGTGTACGCTTGCCCTTGGACTTCCGGTAATGCTTGTAATCGTCCTCGTCGTCGTACTCGTCGTCAAACGGCTCATCGTCGTACTCGTCGTCCTCAAACTTGAGCTTTTGCGCAATGACCTTGCCCGCCCCGCGCGTAAGGGTGTATTGCGCCGCCTTGGGCGGTTGCTGCGCGGGCATGCGCCGCGGATCGGCCGCGGCAGCGCCACGCCGTTCCTGGCTCGTTGCGATGCGCGTATCGCCTTCGCGCTTGGGCGGCGCTTCGGCATCGCGACGCGGTTGCGCGGACGTACGCCCTGCAGGCGCATCGGCCTCCCGGCGCGTCTGCGCAGCCGGAGCACGTCCGGCAGGTGCGCTGGCTTCCCGGCGCGGCTGTACCGGCGCAACCCGGTTGCTCTGCACCGGCTGCTCCTCAATATCTTCATCGCGCAAATAGGAGAAACGCTCGGAGCGCCTCCGCCGGGGCGGCCCGCTCATCGCGCTCTCTTCCTCAACGGAAGAATATGCGCCACCGGGCAACTCCGCTTCTTCGTCTACACGGTCACGCTGAACCGGCGTGCGCGGCGTTATATTCTGTTCGGAAATATTGTCTTTCAAAATTATAGACACCTCACTTTACCAACATACTGAGACATTATACCGTAATATCCAAGCTTTCTCAATGCTTTTTTCTCCAATATGCGACCAAATTCCCGTTTTGGGAAATCTTAACGCGGTGGCCGTCATTTTCCGCTCACCCTCATCGCGACACGAGCATAGGATGCGGCAAGAGCATTTGATCAAGCAGCTGGAGGTGGCGCATCATGATCCATCCTTCCCCCTACGCGATGCTGCGCAAAGCGCAGGGCTTGTACCCAACCGGCGCGGAGGCGGAGGCCGTCGGCCCTGCCTGGACCGATCTGCAAGCGCTGGCCGCCCACTGGAGCCATTTGCAGGCGCGGCCCAATGCAGCCCCGGCTTCCTATCAGCCCGCCGAGCGGCCCTATGCGGCGCAAGCAATCTCCGCGCAGGCGGCCGGGCAATCACTTGGGGGGGAGCACCCCTCGAACGGCCCGCGCATGCGCATGCCACCCCCTATGTACCCACCTACATCTTACCCCACCAGCGGAACTCTATACGGTGTTCCCAGCACGCCGGGGCAGCCCACCCGCCACGCGTACTACGATTCCATCATTCAACAGCACAAAAACGCAGCGCAAAACGCAGTCTTTATGCCCGCAGCCATGGAATAGCCCCGGCGTTCACATCCCGTCCCGCCGCGCCAATGGCAGCGTCCAACAGCCCTCGCGCCAGACCGCTCCCGGCAGGCCGGGCGGCGGGGGCCAGGCAGGGGCGCACCACAGGCCCGACACCCGCGCAGGCTCACGCTCAGTATCACGCTCGAGCTCCAGGCCGCGCGGGCTTTTGCGTTCCCTCTCCTCCGGCATCCAGGCACGAACGCGGGCCATCGGCGTTCCCGTGTCGGCATGCATGCGCAGAAAGAGGGCGCGGTACGGCTCCAACGCATCCGGCCACGGTTCCCCAGGCGTGAAACTCACAGACCTCGCGGACGCACCGGAGGACTGCTCGGAAAAGCTTTCGGATTTCACCCCGGAAAGCATTGGGGAAGCCGCTTCAACATGCTCTTCAACATGCTCTTCGGGGAACGCTTTGCGTCGGGCTTCACGGCCCACACACGCATCCTCTTCCCGTATGCCGGAAGCTCTGCCCTCCTTCGTGCTTTGCGCCTCCAGCAGCGTCGCTGCCAGCGCT
Organism: Eubacteriales bacterium; assembly: GCA_031553615.1. GTDB lineage: Bacteria > Bacillota > Clostridia > Christensenellales > Aristaeellaceae > WQXF01. The sequence goes on along the minus strand of JAVBLJ010000023.1, from coordinate 70,098 downwards.
TGCAGCCGCTCCGCACCGGGAGCGGCTTCCCCACTCGCACCCTGCACATATGCGTGCGCATACAGCGCACCCTCGCTGCGGGTCAGCGCAATGCCCACCAGCGGCGCATTCCCCGCAATCAGGATGTTTTGGCTCGCCAATCCGGCGGAATCGGCGCGCACGGTTCCGCCATCGCGCAGTGCAAATGAGCCCTCCGCCAGCCAAAGCAGGCGCATCTCCTCCTCCGGCGGCAGGCCGTTCAGGTTGCAGCGCAGGCTTCCCTGCCGCTCACCCCGCTCCCACACCACGAACCCCACCCGATTTCCTCCGGGCGCCCGCAGCACCAAAGTTTCTCTGCGATACCCCATGCGGATCCCTCCTCCCCTGTTGCGTAAGCATATGCGCGGTGCTATAATGTTATGGTGCGCCCGCGCAGGCAGGCCCACGAAACATGCAAAATCTGTATACGCTGTACACGCTGAATAGGAGAGATACCGCATGCCGAAACAGTCTCCGGCAAGGCGCGCATGTGCGCTTATCCTTGCGTTTGTTTGTATCTTCGCGTACATACCCGCGCACGCGGGGCGCGCGCTGGAAACCACCGCCGTCCGCTTTACGGGCATCATGATTCGTGATATGTCAGTGCGCGCTACCGAGGATCGCGAAGGCGCTGTGCTGGGCACCGTGAAGGCCAACGAGCGAATACAGATTTACGATTTTACGCCCGAGTGGCTCTACGTCGCCTCGAAATATGGCGATGGCTACGTGCTGCGCGTGCAGGTGCGCGATATCGTGGCGCTCGACCCGGAGCATACGCTGCCCTACGGTGCGGTGCCCCATTTGCAAATCGCCAAGGTCGCTGCGGACACGGGCGTTTTCACCTCTACCGATACCGAAGGCGGCGCGTGGTGCACGCTTACGGCGGGCAGCTACATCAGCCTGTGGTATATTGAGGATGGCTGGGCGACGGTGCCCTTCCAGCGCGGCATTGGCTATGTTCCCGTATCGAAGCTGACCGAACTCACGCCGGTTTGTCCTACGGTGGATTACGCCAAGAATGGCGACCTCATCGCCGCGTTTACCAGCTTTTACAATACCGCACAGACCGAGCTCAACATCGGGCGCATCACCAACATCGGCGTGGCCTGCGATTTCATATCGAATGTGATGGTGCCGGGAGAGAAGTTTTCGTTCAACGACGTGGCCGGCCCCTATCGCCGCCAGCGCGGATACATGCCTGCCCCGGTGCTGATCAATGGCGGCACCATGCCCGGTTACGGCGGCGGAACCTGCCAGGTCTCCAGCACGCTATACAACGTGCTGCTCCAGTTGCCCAAGGGCATGACCATACTCTACCGCCGCCCTCACGGGCCCGCGGGCGCAAAGTACCTGCCGCACGGCGTTGATGCCGCGGTGGGTTCGCCCGATTTGAACTTGGTATTCCAAAACGATTTCGATTTCCCGATCCGCATCTTCGCCCGCGCGCAGGATGGCGCGCTGTTCATCGCCTTCTACAAGGCCGGATAGCTGCCTAAAGCGAAACCGAAGGGGTTGTCACGCTGCCAAATTGGCACGCGGCAGCCCCTTATTTACGCCCCTCGTTACTATGCTTTACCCCTTATAACCAATGAGACGCACTCTATTATTGAGACGCACTCTATTATTGAGACGCACTCTATTATTGAGACGCACTCCATTATTGAGATGCACTCCATTATAATGAAAAGCACCCATTTTCCAGCGTCTCGCAGCACCTGGAAAGATGCCCCAAATCCCGTGCCCGTTCCTCTGCCGATAGGTTGTTTTGCACAATGCCTTCGACAAATTCCCATATATCCTCGATCTTTCTTCTAAGGACATAAAACGAAAGAATGTCTTGATCCAAGCAAAAATCCGGGCGCAGCTTTCTGTACTTCGCCATGAAAACATCCCAGTACTCCGGCTTGGTGAACATCAGCAGGTCGGCCTCGGCAGGCGCCAGCTTGATTCCCTCCCAATCCACGAGCATCAGGCGCTGGCCCTGCATCAAGTTGTAACCATGCGCGTCGGTATGGCAAAGCACCATTTGGACGTTCTTTCTCTTCGCCTGCTCCGCCAACGCCTTCACCTCGCCGCTCATGGCCAGCAACCGAGGTAGACAAGGCTGTAGAATTGCCTTCACATCTTCAGGCGACGCCGCGAAGTCTCTCGCGATAAAAGCTTCCATAGCGCCACAGAACGGCACAGAAAAGCCCTCGCGCATCTCCTCACCGATGAAGGGAATTGCCGAAGTGCTGCCATGCAAGCAAGCCAGTATTTCAGCGGCTTCCGAAAGCTGAAGATGCGTAAGCGCTTCCCCGACCGGCTCCCCCTCGATGAAGTCAAAGAGTAAGACCACGTTTTCCGCGTCGTCAAAGCAAAAATCACCCGCAACCGTTTTGATCGGGCGGACAATCCTGCCCAGCAGTTCCGTATTCTCGTTCAGCCAGATCAGGATCGGCATATAGCGCTCGATGTTCTCCGTCCATTGATGTGTCTGCGCTTTTTGCTTGTCGTAGACTTTCAAAAAGAGCGGCCGCCCCTCGGTCGTTACCTTGTAGTTCATCGCGGAAAGGCCGCCGTGAATCGCTTCGATCGCCGCGCCGTCTATGCCGTATTGCGCTTTGAGGATTCGCATCATTTTATCCATCGTTTCACCGCCATTGTTGATTGCCCTATATCGGATCATAACATCCCTGCGCGCAGAATGCAACCGAACCTTTCCCCCAGCAACCGCACCATTCCCTCGGGCACGCATAGCCTACTAACGTGTAGTCCCATCCCAACTCCGCAGCAAGGGGTGAACAGCAATATGGATGACCTATCCTTGATCCCCGATTCCCCCATCGTGCTCGCACAATGGCAATCCACAGCGACCCCTGCTCCTGTCAGCGCGCAAGGCGACGCGCTCCGCTCCTGCTTTTCCGATCGACCGTTCCAAGGCGTCGCCAGCGGTACGCCCGGCAACTACTGCACCGCCTTTCCAAAAAGCCACTACTACACCAAGGCTTTTCAAAAAATGTGGCGCTTCTACCTCCTGCCGGATGGTCAGGGCCTGCGCCCAACCTACTGCCTGGAAAAGGGCAAGACCGGCCCGCTGCGCGAGGAACGGCGCTACCAAGCCGTGCCGGCAGAGCAGGCGTTCCCAACCGCCAGCGCCACGCAACGCTCGCAGCTCGCCTGGATACTCCTCCATACCTATCCGCACCTTTCCGTCAACGAACAGTTCGCACAGGCCGGGGTGAATCCGGCCACCTCCCCGGCGCTGGATGAGAATGATGCCTATGCCGCCGCACAGATTGCGCTTTGGTCCATATTCAATCCGCCCGAGCCCGGGGGGTGGATATTCTACATCTGCAACACCGAGGAAGAGCACCCCAAGAGCCCACGATTGCAGCGCACGGTCGCCTCGCTATTCCAACGCTCGCTGGAGGCGGCGCGCGCCGAGGAGCTGCCCCTGCCCTGCGGCGCAGACGGATGCCGCACCGCCACCATTCCCGGCTTGGCTTGCCTGGATATTTGCGGCACGCAGGAGCTGGCGCAGGGCCGGGTCGGCTGGCTCTATGGACCGATTCGCGTACATGCGCGTCAACCGTTCACCCTTTCGCTGGAGGCCTGCTGCGCGGCGGATGCACCCGCCACGCCGCCGGTGCTGGTCGACGAAGCGCAGGCCCCTATCGCCGCCCCTGCCAACGGACAACCCTTCTACATACGCTTCCCCCCCAATGTGCGCGAGAACTGTTACCATCTCACGTTACGTGTCACCCGCCCCGGTGTGTGCGCCGCCGTGATGGAGGATATCGCCAATCCGGATCGCATGCAAGCGCTCGGCACCACCGCGCTCGCAACCGAGGCGGATGAAGCAACCTCCGCTTGCTTCTGCTGCTATGCGCCACGGCCTTGCCCCGATCCGCAGGAATGCCCCGCCTGCCCGGAGCCGCTGCCGTGCCCAGTCTGCCCTGCTTGCCCCAAACCGCCGGTCTGCCCCGTCTGTCCTAAACCGCCGGAGTGTCCGAAGACCCCGGAGTGTCCCGAGCGTCCTACTTGCCCGGAGCCGCCGGAATGCCCAAAGCCACCGTGTCCGAAATCACCCTGTTGCCCACCGACTCCCCGCTGCCCTCCCCAGCCGTTCCCGCCGCCCTGCAGGTGCCGCTGCGAAGCTGACTTCCCCAGCAAGCCAATCCGCACCACCCATGGCTCACTCGACCTTTGCCCCTACTGCTTCAGCTCGCCCTACCCCAGCCGGAAAGAAGCGCTGCATCGGCGGTAGCCTACCAAAAGCACAAGAGCGGACGCATAGCACGTCCGCTCTTGACTCACTTCTATTGGCTTCTATTGGCTTCTATTGATTTTGACCGGTACTGGCTTACGCCTTGGGGCCCGCCGTGATGATGGCGTCGCTCATGCCCTTGTACTTGGAAAAGTTTTTCACGAACATGCCGGCCAGATTCTTGGCGGCGGCATCGTACGCGGCCTTGTCGGCCCACACGTTGCGCGGCACCAGCACTTCGGCGGGCACATCGGGGCAGGAGGTGGGCACGTCCACGTTGAACACCGGATCCTTCACGAACGCGCTCTTCTCGAGCTCGCCATTGAGGGCGGCAGTGACCATGGCGCGGGTGTACTTGATGGCCATGCGCTTGCCGCCATTGCCCGCCGGGCCACCGGACCAGCCGGTGTTAACCAGGTAAACGTTAGCGCCGTACTTATCGATCTTCTCGCCCAGCAAATCGGCGTAGACCGAGGCGGGACGCGGCAGGAAGGGCGCGCCGAAGCAGGTGGAGAAGGTGGCCTGGGGCTCCGTCACGCCGCGCTCGGTGCCCGCCAGACGGGCGGTGTAGCCGGACACGAAGTGATACATCGCGGCTTCGCGGGTGAGCTTGGAGACCGGGGGCAGCACGCCGAACGCGTCGGCGGTCAGGAAGATGACAGTCTTGGGATGGCCAGCCACGCCGGGAATCAGCGCGTTGGGGATGTACTCCACCGGGTAGCCCACGCGGGTATTCTCGGTCACGGAACCATCGTCGAAATCGAACACGCCATTTTCGGAATCGATCACCACGTTCTCGACCAGCGCGCCGAACTTGATGGCATCCCAAATCTGCGGCTCATTCTCCTTGGAAAGGTTGATGCACTTGGCGTAGCAGCCGCCCTCGAAGTTGAACACGCCGGTATCGGACCAGCCATGCTCGTCGTCGCCGATGAGCTTGCGCAGCGGATCGGCGGAGAGGGTGGTCTTGCCGGTGCCGGAGAGGCCGAAGAACAGCGCGGAAGTGCCGTCGTCGCCCACGTTGGCCGAGCAGTGCATGGGGAAGATGTGCTTCGGCGGCAGCAGGAAGTTCATGATCGCAAACACCGATTTCTTCATTTCGCCCGCGTACTGGCTGCCCGCAACCAACACCAGCTTGCGCTCGAAGGAGAGCACGATGGCGGCCTCGGAATGGGTGCCGTCCAGCTCGGGGATGCACTTGAAGCCCGGCGCGCAGATGATGGTGAAATCCTCGCTGAAGCTCTGGAACTCTTCGCAGGTGGGGCGCAGCAGCATCTGGTGGATGAACATGTTCTGCGAGGCCAGCTCGTTGATCACGCGCACGCTGATGCGGTTGGCGGTATCGGCGCCGGCGAAGCCATCGAACACGAACAGCTCACGGTTTTGCAGGTAGGCGGTCATGCGGCGCAGGATGCCGTCGAATACCGAGGACTCCATGGGCACGTTGACCTTGCCCCAATCGATGTCGTTGTGGATCGAGGGCTCGTCAACCACGAAGCGATCCTCGGGCGAACGGCCGGTGTACTTACCGGTCATCACAGAAAGCGCACCGGTCTCGGAAAGGATGCCCTCGCCGCGCGCAACAGCCTTCTGCGTCAGCTGTGCCACAGACATGTTATGATACACAGCACTGGGATTGATGATGCCCCACTTTGCCAGGTTTAGCTCATTCATAAATTGATTTCCTCCCTTTGTTCTATCGGACGTGCCAACCCTATATGACCACAAGATTGAACATATTTGACAAATGCCAATCTTGCCCCTTTTTCTGCAATTCGCCCTGAATACTCTTTTCTCCTGCTCAAAATCGTGTGCTTCGTTAATTTTCTGTCGGGAATTTTTTACCGGGCGGCCCGCGTCTCGATCACCGCCTCGGCAACTCTAGCAAATTCAGGCAAACCCAGCGTCTCGCCGCGCACCGTGTCCGGCAGACCCGCCGCGCGCACGCAGCACAGCGCCGTCGCCTTATCCAGCGCAAATGCGGCCTGCAGATTGTTGACCAGCGTCTTGCGGCGCATTGCAAACGCGCTCCGGATCACGCCAAAGAGCGCTTTTTCGTCGGCGCATTGCACTGGCGGCTCGGCGCGCATATCCAGCCGCATGAATACCGAATCCACCTTGGGCGGAGGCACAAAGAATCCGGCGGGCACAAAGTGCGCCTTGCGCGCCTCGGCAAAATATCGGCAGAAAACCGCCAGCGGCCCATAGCCGTCCGCGCCGGGTTTGGCCAGCATCTTCTCCCCCACCTCGGCCTGCACCATCACGGCCAGCGTGTCCATGGGCAAGCGGGACGTGAGCAGCCGCATGAGCAGCTCGGTGGTCAGGTAGTAGGGCAAGTTGGCCACCACCTTGAATCGCCCATTGAAATGCTCGGCCGCCAGCTTTGCCACGTCGGCGCGCAGGATGTCGCCCTGCACCACGCTCACGTTGGGGCATTTCGCCAGGGTTTCTGCCAGCACCGGCAGCAGCGCGCGGTCGATCTCCACCGCCAATACCTTCCGCGCCTGCTGCGCGAGCTGCCGAGTAAGCGTTCCGCTGCCCGGGCCAATCTCCAGCACGTCGTCCTCCGGCCCGACACCGGCCAGCTCCACCAGCTTCGCCAGCAGGGCTTCATCGAACAGAAAGTGCTGACCCAAGCTGTGCTTGGTTACAAAATCGCGCTTGCGCAACGCGTCGCGCGGTTGGATTGATTCCGGCATGCTTGTTTTCCTCCCCGCGCTTTGGCATCGGTATCGTATCTTCGGATCGGTATCTCCGGTACAGTGTCGCAGGTTTTAGGGTGTTTCGTGCTCACGCACGACCAGGGGGCTTCGCGGTCCCCCCCTGGACTCCTTCGCCCATAGGTGTCGCAACCGAATCATGCGATCCGATAAAAACGTAGTGCGTTGCGCAGCGTGAACGCCGCCAGCTCCTGCTCGCTTTCGCCGCGCAGCTGCGCCAAAAAGCGCGCCATGTGCGCCACGTTGCAGGGGGTGTTGCGCTTGCCGCGCACCGGTTCGGGTGCAAGATACGGGCTGTCGGTTTCGATGAGCAAGCGGTCGGGCGGCACTTGGCGCGCCACCTCCTGCAAATGCACCGATTTTTTGAACGTCACCGGCCCCGCGATCGAGACCATCGCTCCCATGTCCATGTATTGCTTGGCGCTCTCCCAGCTGCCCGAAAAGCAGTGCACCACGAAGGGCGGGAGCTTCCCGCCCCGGGCGCGCAGCAGGTCGGTCACGTCGCCGTGGGCATCGCGGATGTGCAGGATGGCGGGCATGTCCAGCTCATAGGCCAGCTCGAGCTGGCGCGCAAACACCTCGCGCTGTACCTCGCGGGGGGATAAGTCGTAGTAATAATCCAGACCCATCTCGCCCAACGCCACCACCCGGGACAGCGCCGACCAAGCCCGCAGCTGCTCCGCGTCCGCCTCCACAAAATCCTTCGCGTCGTGGGGATGCACCGCGACCGCCGCCCACACGCCAGGATTTTCCCCGGCCAGCGCGACCGCCGCGCGGGAGGTGGGCATGTTGGAGCCCACGCACACCGTCAGCACGCCCTGCTCACGCATGTCGCGCAGCACCCCCTCGCGATCCTCGTCGAAGCGGGGATCGTCGAGGTGCGCATGGCTGTCGAACAGCCGCGCATCGGTAAACCGATCAAAATCGTGCATTAGCTGATGCCGCTCCCCGAATCGATGTCGCCATCCACGGTCAACACCTTCAGATTGCCCAAATCGTCGGAGGCGCACAACAGCATCCCGCGCGATTCCACGCCTCGGATCACGCGCGGAGCCAAGTTGGCCAGCAGGATCACCTTTTTGCCCACCATCTCCTCAGGGGTGTAGTGCTTGGCGATGCCGCTGAGCACGGTGCGGGTCTCCCCACCCACCTTGAGGGTGAACTGCAGCAGCTTATCGGCCTTGGGCACCTTTTCGCAGGTCAACACCTCGGCCACGCGCAGATCGACCTTGTCGAAATCGTCGATGGTGATCGAAGCGGGCTTCACTCGCTCCTCGTGCGCATCCTTGGCCGGTGCGGCCTTGCTTTGCTCTATTTGGGCCTGTTCGGCCTTGGCCTGCTCTGCCTTTGCGGATTCTGCGGGCTGGGCAGTCTGAGCCGCCGGCTGCGGAAGCAGCGTCGCCAGTTCCTCCAGCTCCTTGGGGATATCGATGCGCGGGAACAGCGCTTCGCCCTTCGCCACCTTGGTGCCCGGCCGCAGCGCCTCAAAATCGGCCAGCGAATCCCAGGTCTGCGCGGCGGGATCGGTCACGCCGATCTGCGCATAGATGCGCGCGGGCGTACGCGGCATGAACGGCCCCACCAGCACGGCCACCACGCGCGCGCAAGCGACCAAGTGATAGAGCACGGTGCCCAGCTTCTCGCGGTCGTCCGGGTTCTTGGCCAGAATCCAGGGCGCGGTGAGGTCGATATACTTGTTGCACTCGCCCACCAGCTTCCAAAGCTCGGCCAGCGCGCTGGGGTACTGCATCGCGTTGACGTGGCCCTCCACCAGCGCGGGCAGCGCCGCCACGCGGTCGCGGAGCGAGGTCTCCAGTTCGCCGCTCACACCGGGCGCGGGCACCACGCCGTCGAAATACTTCTCGATCATGGCCACACTACGGCTGACCAGGTTGCCCAGGTCGTTGGCCAAATCGAAGTTGATGCGGTTGAGCAGCGATTCGTTGGTAAACACGCCGTCGGAACCCAGCGGCATCTCGCGCAGCAGGTAGTAGCGGATCGCGTCGCTGGAGTAACGTTCGCAGAGCTTCACCGGATCAATCACATTGCCCTTTGATTTGCTCATCTTCTCGCCGCCGTTGAGCGCCAGCCAACCGTGGGCGAACACCTGCTTGGGCAGCGGCAGCTTGAGCGCATGCAGCAAAATCGGCCAAATAATGGTGTGAAAGCGAACGATGTCCTTGCCCACCAGATGGATGTCGGCGGGCCAGAATTTGCGGTAGAGCGCATCGTGGTCGGTGCCGTAGCCCAGCGCGGTGATGTAGTTGCTCAGCGCGTCGATCCATACGTACACCACGTGCTTGGGATCGAAATCCACGGGCACGCCCCACTTGAAGGTGGTGCGCGACACAGCCAAATCCTGCAGACCGGGGCGCAGGAAGTTGTTGAGCATCTCGTTGGCGCGGGAAACGGGCTGAATGAAATCCGGGTGCTCCTCGATGTATTGGATCAACCAATCCTGATATTTCGAGAGACGGAAGAAGTAGCACTCCTCGCGCACCTTCTCCACCGGACGTCCGCAATCGGGGCAGAGACCGCCCTCCTTCAGCTGCGTCTGCGTCCAGTAGGCCTCGCAGGGCGTGCAGTAGAGGCCCTCGTACTCGCCCTTGTAGATATCGTCCTGATCAAAAAGCTGCTTGAATATCTTCTGCACCATCACCTCGTGGCGTGGCTCGGTGGTGCGGATGAAATCATCGTACTCCACGTCCATCAGTGCCCACAGGCTCTTGATGCCCGCGACGATCTCGTCCACAAAAGCCTGCGGAGTTACGCCGGTTTCGGCCGCGCGGCGCTCAATCTTCTGGCCGTGCTCGTCGGTGCCGGTCAGAAAGTAGGTGTCGTAGCCGGTCAGGCGCTTGAAGCGCGCCATCGCATCGGCGGCCACGGTGCAGTACGCGTTGCCGATGTGCAGCTTGTTGCTGGGGTAGTAAATGGGCGTGGTGATGTAGAAGGTGTTCTTGTTCGCCATGTGGGTTCCTCCTCCTAGTGGGTATAACTTCCGTGGAAACAACTCCCGTGGTGTCGTTTAGATTCAGGGGGATTTTCGCAAAAAAAACGCCCCTCTATACGAGGGACGGATCACTCCGCGGTACCACCCTGCTTCGTCGGCGGCAGGAAAACCCGCCACGAACCTTGCCTGAGCGCTATCGGGCTCTCCCGCCTCGCCTTAGGGGATGTTCCCGTTCGGCGCAGATGCTCCGGAACCATGTTCAGCACGCGCTCCATCGCCGGTTTTCACCAACCCGGCTCTCTGTGGATTTCGCGCCGCGCTTACTCTTTCCTTCATCGCTTTGGGATAGTATAGTGCGCAGCCACAGGAATGTCAAGACCGGTTGTATCGCGCGCTCACCACCACCGGCACACCCAACCCGCCGCCACGCTGCCCGCCAGCCAGGCCAGCAGCGCCGCAGGCAGAGCATACCGCGATTTGCGCACGCCCGCCGCCCCCAGGTAAATTGCCGCTGTGTAAAAGATGGTCTCGCTGCTGCCCATCAGCGTGGAGGCCACCCGGCCCGCGTAGCTATCGGGACCGACCGCAGCCAGCGTGCGCTCCAGCATCGCCAGCGACGCTGAGCCGGAGAGTGGGCGCAGCATCATCATGGGCATCACCTCGCTGGGCAACCCCATCGCAGCAAGCACCGGCCCTAAAAGCCGCACCAGGATCGCCATCGCGCCCGAAGCCTCCATGAGGGCGATAGCCGGGAGCATGGCCACCAGAAAGGGCAGTATGTCGGTCGCCACCTGCAGCCCTTGCTTCGCTCCGCGCACAAAAGAATCGTAGATCGGCACGCGCCGCACCAAGCCGTATACAATCACCAGGCCGATGATCACCGGCAGCAGCACCTCACCTACCAAAGCCATGACGCCGCCTCCTCGCAAACAGCAGGCAGCAGGCGATGCCCACCGCAGTAGAGACCGCCGTCGCCGTCAGCGTGGTCAACACGATGGAGGCCGGAGCTCCCGAGCCCGAAGCAGCGCGCAACGCAATGACGCTGGTGGGCAAAAGTTGAATCGACGAGGCATTGAGCACCAAAAACATGCACATCGCATCGCTCGCCGCCGCATCCTGCGCATCCTGACCCAACGTGCGCATCGCCTTTAAGCCCATGGGCGTGGCAGCGTTGCCCAAGCCCAGCATGTTGGCGGCCAGGTTCATGGTCATCGCCTGCCCCGCTTCCCCGTTCATGGGCACGCCCGGGAATAAGCGGGCAAGCGGCCGCGCGAGCAGGCGCGTCAATGCTTGCGCCAGCCCGCTCTCCTCCACGATGGCCATTAGACCGCTCCAAAACGCAAACCCGCCCGCAAGTTTGACGCATAGCGTCACCGCATCCCTGGCCGCGCCCAGCAGCGTGCCCGCCGCCATCGCACCCCCGCCCCCGCCCCCGCCCAGGGCAAAGATTACTCCTCCGAGCAACAGCAACGCCCAAGCAAAGTTCATCATGAGCAATCCCCCTAATAGTGCACCCAACGATGCTCTTGTACCACATTATGTATCGTCAGGCAAAAAATTGCTCACGGTGGTTGACTTTTTGATATCGATGCGCTAGAATAGTGTCACAATATGTCGATAATGGTTATCAAACATCGCGAATCCGAAAGGGGAAAAACCGTTATGAAGTCGACGGGGGTTGTACGAAAGGTAGACGAGCTTGGTCGTATCGTGGTGCCCATTGAGCTGAGACGAACCATGGACATCGCTGTAAAGGATACGTTGGAGATTTTCGTCGAGGGAGACCAGATAATCCTTAAAAAGTACCATCCCGCTTGCATTTTCTGTGAAGATGCCCAGAACGTAATCCAGTACAAAGGCAAGATGATCTGCCGCTCCTGTCTGGCAGAGCTGAAGAACGAGAAATAATTCTTATGGGCCACAAAGCGGGTGCATCTTCTTTTGAGAAGATGCACCCGCTTTCTAGTGTAAGCGTGATAGAGGACGCATTAAACGCGCCAATTCGTCTTGTCGAAATAATATATTGTTTTATAATATTATGTTTCGCGAAAGAACAAGCGCCACAAGGCATTTCGACCCGCACCACCTGCTAATCAATGCCATATTTGGGATTTTTATCTGCTTTGCGGTAGATCACAAAACGATTGCCGATGCATTGTACAGGCTGCGCATGCGTGCGTTCGCAGAGTAGCGCCACTGCTTCTCTTGGTGTCAATCCTGCACTGGGCAATACCGCGCCTTTAAACAGCTCGCGCGCCTCCAGCGCCTCCCACGCCTGTTGCACAACGCTTTCGGTCACGCCTTCTTTTCCTACGTGCAATATGGGCTCCATTGTGTTCGCCGCAGCGCGCAGCGTCGCCCGTTCCTTGCTGGTCATAGTGCCGCCTCCCTACTCCACAAAATCGAACTCCATGTCGTATATCTCCACCGTGTCGCCTTCCTGCGCGCCCGCAGCACGCAGCGCGTCGATCACGCCCGAACGGCGCAGCGTGCGGTGGAACCAATTGAGCGAATCCGTATCGTCGAAATTGACCGAATCAAGCAAATGCCGCATCTGGCTGCCTTCCACCGCAAAATTGCCGTTGTCGCGGCGCGTTACGGTGAAGGGTTCGCGCTCCTCGATCAGCTCCTCCACTTCCTCGGCAAACGCCTCAGCGGGCGGAAGCTCGGCCAGCTTGGCCACAATCCCATGCAACAGTGCATCGAACCCCTGTCGGGTGGCCGCCGATACCGGGTAAACCGGTATATCCGATTGCATCAGCAGCGCGCGCAGACGCGTGAGATAAGCCTCGCTCTCGGGCAAATCCATCTTGTTCGCAACCACAATCTGCGGACGGTCGGCCAGCGTGCCGTATTGCTCCAGCTCGCCGTTGATGCGATCGAAGTCGTCGATCGGGTCGCGGCCCTCGCTGCCCGAGATATCCACCACGTGCACCAGCAGGCGGGTGCGCTCCACATGTCGCAGGAACGCGTGGCCCAGCCCCACGCCCTCATGCGCACCCTCTACCAGGCCGGGAATGTCCGCCAGCACGAAATCCATGCCATCCTGCCGCACGATGCCCAGGTTGGGCGTCAGCGTGGTGAAATGGTAGTTGGCGATCTTGGGCCGCGCCGAGGTCATCACCGAAAGAATGGTGGATTTTCCCACGTTCGGGTAGCCCACCAAGCCTACGTCAGCGATGGATTTGAGTTCGAGAACGAATTCCCGGAGGTCACACTTCTGCCCCGGCTTGGCAAAATTGGGCGATTGGCGCACCGCCGTGGCAAAGTGGCTGTTTCCCCAGCCGCCGCGCCCTCCGTGCAGCAGCACCCTGCGCTGCCCGTGTTCAAACATGTCGGCGCACAACCGGCCGCTCTCGGCATCGCGCACCACCGTGCCCACCGGCACCTTGATGATCAGCGACGCACCGCTCTTGCCATTGCAAAAGCGCGAAGAACCGCCCATGCCCGATTCGGCCTCGTACTTGCGGTGATAGCGGAAATCCAGCAGCGTATGCATGTTCGCATCGGCCAGCAGCACAATGTCGCCGCCGCGACCGCCATCGCCGCCGTCGGGGCCGCCGTTCTGTACGAATTTTTCCCGGTGGAACGAAACGGAACCATTGCCGCCGTCCCCGGCCTTGGCTGTAACCTTTACCTGATCGACAAATAGGGCCATGTTTTTCTCCTGCTCGATGCGTAGCGTTCGCAAAGTTCGTAGACTTCTGTTCATAAGCTTCTGTTCGTAGACTTCAGATGAGTAGACTTCGGTTAGTAGACTTCGGTTAGTAGACTTCGCATAGTATGTCCAATGCTTCGCGCTGAGCCGATTGATAGCAGCGTACGCTCCGCATCCCGTCCAGGCGATTCAAGAGATTATAACACAAAAGAGCCGCGCGGAAAAGCATCCGCGCGGTCTCGAACTGAAAATCGTATTGTAATCGTCTTACAAAAAGCTGTTTCGCAACCGTTTTGCATGCAAACCATCGTGCCCCACATGAATCCTGCTAGGCAGGAGGCGCGGAAGAAACCTGTGTATTCGCGAAGTGCTCGCACAGCTCACGCAGCGTGCACGCGGCGCAGCTGGGTTTCATGGCGTGGCACACGCGCCGCCCATGGAATATGATCCAATGGTGGGCAGTGGACCAATCCTCGCGCGGGATCACCTGCATAAGCTGCTCCTCGGTGCGCAGCACATCCTTGGCGTGCGCCAGCCCCAGCCGGTTCGATACGCGGAATACGTGTGTATCCACCGCAATCGCCTGCGCGCCAAAAGCGTTGGCCATCACCACGTTCGCGGTCTTGCGCCCCACGCCCGGCAGCGCCGTCAACGCCTCCATGCTGCCCGGAACCGCGCCGCCGTGCTCGGCCTGAATGGCGCGGCAGGCCATCACGATGTTCCGCGCCTTGTTGCGGTAAATCCCGCAAATATGGATGTACGGCTCGATCTGCTCGGGCTCGGCGGCGGCCATTGCAGCCACTTCGGGATATGCGGCAAAGAGCGCGGGAGTCGCCAGGTTGACCTTCTTATCGGTGCACTGCGCCGAAAGGATCGTCGCCACCAGCGTCTGGTATGGATTTGAAAAATGCAGCTCTGGCCTGGCGTCGGGGTATAGCCTCGCTAACTCCGCCAGGATCGCCGCTTCGCGATGCGTCGTGGTCATCAGTATCCGTCCTTTCGCCAGTGTCTATGGCGAAATGATACCACACGCGCGCGCAATACTCCATATCAAAAAGCTACTCCATGCCCGAAAACTACTCCATGTAAAAATTTCGCGCCTGAAAAATCGGCGTCAGGATGGGCCGTCCTACGCCCGTACGCTCCACCCGATAGAACCCGATGAGGTTCCCGGGCAGCGTTTTTTGATATACCCCAATCACGCGGTCAGCATCCTGCATTTCAAACCGAACCGACAGGCCGCAGCCCACCGCCACATCGCGCGGCGTGGAAACCACCTGCACGCGGATCGATGCCCGCTTGAGCGCCGATTCAAAGCGCAGCACCTGCTGCCGGGATCGAAATGCCGCGATACCAAAGATCTCCGGCACAATTCACTCCTCCTTTTTTCGACTTGCGCCGAACTCGTCTGCTTCGCAGGTCGAACCACGCCGCCGCGTCATGGATGCGCGGCGCGATAATATACTATACGGCGGGCTGCCGCCAATGTGATGCGAATCCTCGTTTGATTTCACGAGATAGAGCGCGGAAGATTTTACCGAATGGCTAGGAGCCCGAGGGAGGCGTAGCCGGCAGCTACGCTGACCGAAGCGCGACAACGCCATGCGGAAGAAAATTCGCGAGCTTTCCATGCAATCAAAGGAGGAGGGGTATGACGGCCGTTCGAGCAACAGGATGGGAGGAAGCCTATGATCTACTTGGACAACGCGGCCACCAGCTTCCCCAAGCCGCCCGAGGTCGCGCGCGCCATGTGCGGCGTCCTGCAAAAAATCGGTGCAAATCCCGGACGTGCGGGCCACCGCATGGCGCTGGCCGCTGGCCGCGTGATTTACGAATGCCGGGAGGAGTTGGCCCGATTTCTAGACGTGCAGGATGCCTCGCGCCTCGCATTTTGCAGCAACTGCACCGATGCGCTCAACCTGGCAATCCACGGCATGCTGCGCCCCGGTGACCATGTCATCGCCACCATGCTGGAGCACAACTCGGTGCTGCGCCCGCTCAGCGGGCTGCTGCTTGGCGGGAAGATATCGCTCACCCTGCTGCCCCCGGAGGCCGATGGTATCGTGAGCGCGGAGCAGGTTCGCAGCTCAATCAAGCCCGCCACGCGCCTGGTGGTGGTCACCCATGTTTCCAATGTGACCGGCGCAGTGCAACCGGTACGCGAAATAGCGCAGGCCTGCCGGGCTGCGCGGGTACCGCTGCTGGTCGATGCCGCGCAGAGCGCAGGCACGCTGGATGTTCGCCCCCGGGCGTTGGGGGCCGATCTGTTGGCCATGCCGGGGCACAAGGGGCTGCTGGGCCCCCAGGGCACCGGGGTGCTGTACATCGGCGAAGGCATGCAGCTCGAACCGCTCAAGCAGGGCGGCACCGGTTCGCTATCCGAAAGCATGCTGCAGCCCGAGGAACTGCCCGACCGCTTTGAAAGCGGCACACAGAACCTGCCCGGCATCGCAGGGCTGCTGGTGGGCGTGCGGTTCGTACGCAGTCACCAGCGCGAGATCGCCGAGCACGAGGCCGAACTGGCCCGCCGCGCGTACGAGGGCCTGCGCAACATAGCCAACGTGCAGGTATACTCACCGCCTAATGCGGGGGTTATCAGCTTCAATGTGGGCGATCTGCAATCCGGCGAGGTGGCCGAGCAGCTCGATATGGCCAACATCGCCGTGCGCGCCGGGCTGCACTGCGCACCCGGCGCGCATCAACATCTCGGAACGCTAAGCATCGGGGCGGTGCGCGTCAGCCCCGGCTTCTACAATACCGCGCAGGAACTCGATACGCTGTTGCGAGCTGTGTCCATCATCGCGCGCAGCGCCCCGGTCTGACGCAGTAGCATCAGGAGTGGCATCAAGGCTCGATACGCAGCGGCGGACCGGAGCAAACCAGCACCGTCTCGCACAGCGCACGCGCTTCCTCCGCGTCGTGGGTGATGAGCAGCAGGAGCCGCCCCTCCGCATGCTCGCGTATCAGCGTGCGCATGCGCAGGGCGGTTTCCGCGTCCAACTCCTTCAAGGGTTCATCGAGCAGCAACACGTCGCCTCCGTGCGCCAGCGCACGTGCCAACGCCACGCGGCGGCGCATCCCGCCGGAAAGCCCCCCCGGCAGTCGCTCGGCCTCCGCCAGCAGCCCCACCGCCTCCAGCATGCCGCGCGCCTCGCCGATCCGCTCTCGGTCTCCGCTCATGGCCAGCAGCATGTTCTCCTGCACCGTGCACCAGGGCAAGAGCCGATTCTCCTGAAACAGCAGCGAGATTTTGCGGCCCGCCATACCCACGACACGCCCCTCCTGCGGCCGCTCCAGCCCCGCCAGCAGGCGCAGCACCGTCGTTTTGCCACAGCCCGAGGGCCCAAAAAGGCAAACGCTTCCCCGCTCCGGCAGTGGGAAATCGAACCGGGAAAGCACCTGCTTTTCCCCAAAGGCCATGCTGACCCCCTCAAGCCCGCAAAGCATTCGCTTCCCCCCTCTCCCGCAAATCCGAGCGCAGCGCCGCCCGCCGCACCAACCATGCAAAAGCACGCTCCAGCAGCAGGCTGAGCAGGATCACTGCCAGCGTCCAGGCAAAGAGCGCATCGGTTTCCAGGTAGATTTTCGCATCGTGCAGACGGGTGCCGATCGCGCCGCGCGGCAGTCCCAACACCTCGGCGGCGATGGTCGCCTTCCAGCAAAGCCCCATCGCAGTCTCGCACGCCGCCAGGAAGGTGGGCTGCACGCTGGGCACATAGAGCTTGAGCACCCTCTGCCGGGACGAAAAGCCGTACATCCGCGCCATTTCCAGCAGCTCGGGATCGACGCTTTCGATCCCCTGGGATACGTTGCCCCACACGATGGGCAGCACCATCAGCGCGCCCACCAGCACCGGAACCCAATCGGCCTTGAGCCACACCAGCGCCAGGATGATGAACGAGGAAACCGGTGTGGCGCGGATCGCTACCAGCGCAGGCCGAAGCAACGCTCGCAGCAACGCGAGCTGCGTCGTGCCCACCGCCAGCACTGTGCCCAGCGCGACGCCGATCGCAAATGCGCCGCCCGCGCGCAGCACGGAATCCGCCACATCCCGCCAGAATCCCCCCGTCACCATCAGGCGCGCCAAACTGACCGCGACCGCCAGCGGATCGGGCAGCAGCAGCGGCTGGCCAATCCGGGAGGCGAGCAAGGCCCAAAACGCAACCCAAAAGAGGGCGGCCCCCAGCGAAGCCGCCCCTTTTGAAAGTGCCCGTTTATCACCCGGACGATTCCCCACGCTATTGCGCCGCATTGCCTTGCGCATCGCCGGCCGGATCGACATAATAGAAATCCTCGCCCGGCAGCGCACCGCCCACCGCAGCCGGATTCGCCGCGAACCACACACCCAGCAGCGGCTCCATACGCGCGCGCGCCTCCTCGCCCGCAATGCAGACGATGTGGCAATTCGGGAGCGCCTTGGCCGCCACCGCCGCCTTTGGCAGGATGCCCAGCTGCTCGATCCACTGGGCGCTCTCCTCCACGTGCTCATTCACGTAGGCCGCCGAGGTCTGGTACGCGGCCAAGAATTCGCGCACCGCTTCCGGGTGTTCCTGCGCAAACTCCGTGCGCACCACCCAGCAGCCCATGCTTAGCTCCATGTTCTCCTCGCCGGCCTTGCGCGCCGCCTCGGCGAAAGCCGTGGTCATATCCAGCGCCACGCGGAAGCCCGCGTCCTGCATCAGCAGCGAGGTCACGTGCGGCTCGGGCAGCAGCACCAGATCGGCCCCGCCCGTCGCGGCCAGGGTCACCAGCTCGGTGTGCTCGGCCTTGAACTCCACCTGCGTCTGCTCCGCAATGCCTTCTTGCTCCAGCACGTAGCGCAGCGTGTACTCCGGCGTCGCGCCCTGGCCGGTGGCGTACAGCGTCTTGCCCGCCAAATCGGCGGCGCTGTGCACGCTATCGCCACGCTCCAGCACGTAGAGCACGCCCAGCGTGTTGAGCGCCAGCAGTTTCACGCCGCCGCTGGTCTTGTTGTACAGCGTAGCCGCCAGGTTTGTGGGCAGCGCCGCGATATCGACCTGTCCGCTGGCGATCTGCGCCACCATCTCATCGGGCGCACCGACCAGCGAAAGCTCGTAAGCCTCGGAGTTTACCGTCATCATCTGCGCCAGCCCCATGGCTGTCGGGCCCTTCAGCGCGCCGACGCGCACCTTTGCGCTCTCCTGCCCAGCCAGCGCGGCCATACCGGTCGCTGCCAGCATGATTACCGCTAACACACCACAAATTCCCCGCAAAACCCTGTATTTCATAGGATTCATTCCTCCGTATTCTTCCTATCTGCCGATTGCTCCGCCCATTGCTTGGCCGTCATCGCGCTTTTCACGGATACGCCGCGTACATTGCCTAGCATCCCCGTAAAAGCGCCGATTCTCTCGTTAGTTCCCTCCACCAGCAGACCGATGACCGCAATGCCGCGCGCATGGTCGGGCACGCCGATGCGCCCGGTCACCATGTCGCCGAATTCGCTGATGATTTCGTTGACGCGCGCGCTCTGGCGCAAATCTTCCAGCACAATTCCCACGAACCCAATGCGCTTGGCCATTGCCGTCCCTCCAAATCGATTCGATCCGTTTCAAAATACCTTCTAAATACCTTCTAAATTCCTTCTAAATTCCTTCGAAATCCTTTCTGAATCCCTCCGGAAAACACAAAAATGCAGCCCAAACTTGCTATGGGCCGCAAACAGAATGCATCATCGCTATTCCCCCTCTCTCTACGGTCAGATTTCTCCTTCCGTCAACAGAAGCTCTTGTGATTTAAGGCATGGGGCTTCGAGATTCTCCGCCTCGCGCTAGCGCTCGGTTTCGAATCTCGTTCCTGTATTAGCATAGCGCCTCACCGCACGTTTGTCAAGCCTTACTGGTAATCTTTATCGTTTGCTGATACCCACTCCCACAGCATTTCGCCGCGTCACTCGACCTCGTCGATCGCAGAAAGCAGGGCACGCGATTCATCGCACGAGTGTTCCCAATACATGATACCGGCCAAGCCACGCTCGCGCACGTAGGCGCACTTCAAGCGAAGCGAATCCGGATCGTCGTAGCTATACAGGCCGCTGCCATTGAATAGGTAAGCCGCCTTTGCGTGGTCGTCCCAGTAGCGCGTCCAGCCGTTCTTGCCGATGTATTCGCTGGCAAGCTGCGCGTATCCGGGGCCAAACATCCCAACGGTTCCGGCGGCTTGCAGCAAGCCCTGGTTGACGTTGGGCACCTGCTCCCAGTGGCGGCTGTAAAACGCCGCGCCGATCACAATCCGATCAAGAGGCACGCCCGCGCTCGCAAAGAGATTGACCATGGCATCGGTGCCCACGTTGTTCACATCTCCGGCGCTGGCATACAGCGAGGTGTGATGCCCGGCCTCGTAGGTCATGCCGTTGCGCATGTCGTAGGTCATGATCTGCACATAATCGCAAATCGCGGCCACCTTCTCCATCTCCGTGCCACGAATGTAGTATTCGCCCGCCCCGGCGGCAATGGAAACGATCTTCTCCCCCACCGCCTCGCGCAGCGCGGTCAGCAGCAGCGTGAAGTTCTCGCGATCCCGGGGATCGTAGTCGATGCCCGCGCTGCCATCGCAGGGGTATTCCCAATCCATGTCCACGCCGTCTAGGTTGTGCTCATCCAGCGCGGCTTTCACGGCTTGCGCAAAGTCCTCTCTTCCGGCGGCGGTCATGGCCATGGTCGAATAGCCGCCCGCGCCCCATCCGCCAATTGACAACACAAACTTGAGCGCAGGATTCCAGCGGCGGATCACCTCAACGCGGGCGATATCGGGCAGAGGTCGCAGGCTCAGCCGCCCCTCCTCCAGGATGCCAAATGCCAAATTGACATGCGTAAGCCGCTGCGCGTCCTGTTCGTTCATCATCAGCAAGCCCTTGTTCGTCGCGTAGGCGAGGGTAATTCTCTTATGCATGTTTTCCTCCACCTTTCTCCTATCTCACAATGGTTCCGTGCAAATCCCAAAGGTCTTCCCAGCCCTGCGCGCCCTCCCAAAGGAACACCTGACCCTTGATGAGGCGGCAATTGCGCTCGGCGCGCGCCAAGGTTTGCATCTCCTCCGCGGTCAACGGGTCCTCGGTGGTGCAGCGCAGATTGCTCACATATTGGGCTTCGCGCACCGAGAACGGGATGGGTATCTGCCCGCGCTGCGTCGCCCACTTCAGGCAGACGATGGCCGGATGCACGCCGTGCGCCTGGGCGATCGCCACCACCTCGGGCAGCTCGGTATCGGCCACGTCCTCGGGCGTCCTATCGCGCTCGGGGCGCGAGGGCGAGCCAATGGGACAATATCCGACCGGCAGAATCCCGCGCTGCACGCAGTAATCGAACAGCTCCTGCTGCTGGAAGCTGGGGTGCATCTCCATCTCGATGAGCGCGGGTTTGATCCGGCAATGCGGCAGCACCGCCTCCAGCTTGGGAATGGTCATGTTCGACATGCCAATATACCGCGTGAGCCCCATGTCGACCAGCCGCTCCATTTGCCGCCAGGTCGAAAGATAGGCCTCGGCGCTAAAGGGCTTTGAATCCGGATTGCGCGCATCGCCCGCACAGCCGGGGGCATGGTAATTCGGGAAGGGCCAATGGACGAAGCAGATGTCCAGCGCGTCAAGGTGTAAATCCTTGAGCGTTTGGGCGCAGGAAATCAGCACGTCGCCCCGGCCATGCTTGTCGTTCCACACCTTCGAAACCACGAAAATCTCCTCACGCTTTACGACGCCTTCGCGCAACGCATCCTCAAGCACCTGCCCAATCAGCGCCTCGTTGCCGTAAACCGCCGCGCAGTCGATCAGCCGATACCCGGCACGAATTGCTCCCGCGACCGCCTGCGCCACCTCCTCGGGCCCAAATCGATCGGAGCCAAAGGTGCCGATGCCGATGCACGGAATCTCCTCGCCCGTATAAAGCTTGCGCTTGGGAACCATTGCCGGATCAACAAACTGTGTCACCGTATCCCTTCCCTTCTATTGATGTTGCATCAATTTGTGTTGCTTCAGTTTATGTTGCTTCGATTTATGTTGCATCAATTTGTGTTGCTTCAGTTTATGTTGCATTAATTTATGTTATATCAATATTTTTCATCGTCATTATATTATCAGCATCACTTTGCCATGTACCTGGCTCGGGTCCTCGAAGAGCGCGAATGCCTCGCCCACCTTCGAAAGCGGGAAGCGCTTGAATAGGAAATCCTCGTCGAACTTTAGCTGCCCGGTGGCAAAGTAGTGTGCGGTCAGGCTCCATTCCCGGCCCGGGAAGGGGGCGGAATAGCTCATCCAGCTGCCGGTCAGCTTGAATTCCTTGCGGTTCATGCATTCCCATTGTTTGGGCGTAAACGAAACATCCACGTGCGGAGTGCCGATGAAGCACACCTGCGCCTTGCTGCCCGCCAGCTCAAAAGCAATGTGCATCGTCACAGGATTGCCCGCGCTTTCAAACACGTACGAAAAGCCCGCGCCTTCCGTCAGCGCCATGGCTTGGGCCAGGAACTCCGGGTTCCGCGTGTTGATGGCCTCGTCGGCGCCCAGCCGCTTGGCCAGCGCAAGGCGTCCCTCGTCGATGTCGAACGCCACGATGCGCTTGGCCCCAAAAATCTTCGCCCATTGAATGGTGAATACCCCAATGGTGCCGCAGCCCAGCACGGCCACGGTGCCGCCGCCCCGGTAATCGTTAAGCATCACGCCGTGCAGCGCCACGGTCGAGGGCTCGAACATGGCGGCCTGCTCGTAGGGGATGCTTGCATCGTACTTGACCGCATTGTGCGCGGGCATCACCACATATTCGCCAAAGCTGCCCTGCTCGCGGGAGCCAATGAAGCTGTAATGCTTGCACAGCGCGTAGTTGCCCTGCTGGCAATCCACGCAGCGCAGGCAGGGCACCAGCGGCGCGCCCGAAACCGTATCCCCCAGCGCAAAGCCGGACACCTCCGGCGCGATCTCCACGATATCGCCCGCAAACTCGTGCCCCAGCACGATGGGATAGAAGTGCGCGCCGTTGTGCAGCACGCGCGGCACGTCGCTCCCGCAGATGCCCGAAGCCCGCACGCGCACCTTGACAGTGCCTGGTCGGAGCTCCGGCGTGGGGTAATCGCTGCAACGGATATCCTTGTTTCCATACAGTACTGCGGCTTTCATGCTCAACCCTCCCGCATTAGTTCCTTCAAATTTTCATAGAGCTTCCGGTATTTCCGATACCCCTGCTCATACACCTCGCGGTACTCCTCCGCAGGCGCATGCTCGCGACGCACCGCGATGGTGCGCGCCACCGCCTCCTCAAAATCGCGATATACCCCTACGCCCACACCGGCCAACAGGGCCGCCCCCAGGGTGGTGGCGGTATCGGAGGCGGGCACGACGATGCGCTTTCCGGTCACGTCGGCCTTGATCTGCGTCCAAACCTCGCTGTTGGCCGCGCCGCCCATGGCGCGCAGCACTTGTGGCGCTGCGCCCGCGGTCGCCGCCACCTCCAGGTTGTGCCGCAGCGCGTACGCCACGCCCTCCATCGCGGCGCGGATCAAGTGGGCGCGCGTCTTGGCGTAATCCAGGCCAAAGAATACGCCCTTCGCGCTCGCATCCCAGATTGGTGAGCGCTCGCCTGCCATGTACGGCAGGCAAAGCAGCCCCTCGCTGCCCGCCGGAGCCTGGGCGGCCAGCGCGCTCATCTGCCCAAACGATAGATCGGGGCAAAGCTGCTCGCGCAGCCAGCGCAGCATTCCCCCGCCGCCCACCGTGCCGCCCTGCAGCAGCCAACGCCCCGGCACCACGTGAGCGCCCAGTATCAGGCGCGGATCGGCCTTGTATTCATTCAAGCAGATGCTCATGCCCCCGGCCTGCCCACCCTGCTCCTGCGTTTCGCCCGCATGGATGACCCCTGCGCCCAGCGTTCCACAGGCAGCGTCCAGCCCTCCGGCGACCACAGGCGTGCCCGGCGCAAGCCCGGTACGCGCAGCGGCGGCAGCGTTCACCGCGCCTATCACCTGGTGGCAGGCCACCAGCTCGGGCAGCAGTCTGCGCTCGATGCCCAAGCGCTCACACATCGCGTCATCCCAACGCAACGCGCGCATATCGAAGCAATGCAACCCATAGCCCTGCGACACATCCTGCACCCGCGCGCCCGTGAGGCGGTACGCGATGAAGCTGTTGGATTGAAGAATTGTATCGGTCTGCGCGTACACGGCAGGCAGATTCTGCCTATACCAAAGAATCTTGGGCAACGTGTACATGGGCTGGAGCGGATTGCCGCAGCATGCGAACGCCGCCTCCTCGCTCCCCTCGCGGCGCAGTGCATCGCAGATACTCTGCGCCCGCGTGTCCGTCCAGATCGGCGTAGGGGTCAGCACCTTGCCCCCGCCGTCAATGGCGATCGCCGACCAGCTCTGCCCATCGATCCCCACTCCGGCGATGTGAGCAGGCGCAACGCCGCTTTGCTCCAGCAGCGCGCGCACGGCATCGCACACCGCGTCCCACCAAGCCTCCGGGTCCTGCTCCGCCCAACCTGGATGCGGATAGTACACCGGGTACTCGCCGCTGGCCTGCGCGGTCACGGAGCCATCGGGCTTAAAGAGAGCGACCTTGCACGCCGACGTGCCAATATCGATTCCCAACAGATACGTGCTCATCGTCCCGCCCCTTTTCTACGTCTCGCAATTCAGGCACGCGTCAAACCCTTTGCTTTGATGAAGCCGTTTACTATGCCTTTTGATCCGAACCGCACAGCCTAATGTGCTCGCACACCAGGGCCTGCACCGCCTTGCGCCCAGCCTTGAGAAATGTCTTGGGGTCGATGATATCCGCCTTTGCCGCCAAAGCCTCGCGTACCGCCTGCGTGAACACCATGCGCAGCTCGGTGGCATAGTTGACCTTGCAGACCCCGCGCTTGATGCACGCGCGCACCTGCTCCGCTGGAACGCCCGAGGTTCCGTGCAGCACCAGTGGCACCGGAACCACCGCGCGAATCTCGCTCAGCCGATCCAGATCAAGCTTAGGTACGCCTTTATACACGCCATGCGCGGTGCCGATGGCCATGGCGAACGAGGCCACGCCTGTGCGCTCCACAAATTCCGCTGCCTGCGCCGGATCGGTATACTGCACCCCTCCCGCGCCGTGTCCATCCTCCTTGCCGCCCACCGTGCCCAGCTCAGCCTCCACCGGCACATCGCCCGCCATCGCCACCACCGCCCGGGTCAATGCAACGTTTTCTTCAAAGGGCAGCAGCGAGCCGTCGATCATCACTGAGGTGTACCCTTCCCGCACGCAGGCCTGGGCCAGCTCGAAGCTGTTGCCATGATCCAGGTGCAAGGCCACCGGAACCTGCGCATCGCGCGCTAGGCGTGCAACCATCCCAGCGAACACGGCGGGTGTCGCGTACTGCAGCGTGCCCGAAGTGGTCTGCACGATCACCGGCGCGCGCATCTCCTCGGCGGCGGCCACGACCGCTTGCGCCATCTCCATATTCTCCACGTTGAATGCGCCCAGCGCATATCCGCCGCGCTGCGCATCCAGCAGCAATTGTCTCGCCGAAACCAACGGCATTCTTTCCCCTCCTACCGCAGCAAGCCCTTGTTTTCCCATGCACAAAGCAAGGCCCGCTCGCTATCTAGATGCATTATACATCCGCTTGTACAGGGCGGCAATCCTCTCTCCGCATTGTCGGCATGTGTTTGCTGTTTTCATTGATGCAGGGCGCAGCTTGGCTCCATTCACCAGAGCGGCGGCACCTCCGGGCAACGCAGGCGCGCCTTGACGGCACGCACCTCCACGTAGCAACCGCAAAGCTGGCACATGCCGCTGGCCAATCGTTCGCAGGACGCGCAAAGCCGGAGACGGTCTTGGTAGACCGCCTCCGGCGCTTTTTGTTCCTCCGGAATCGCTTCGAGGTAGGATTGGATCAACGCAAAGAGCGGCCGCTGATCCTCCATGTCCGCCAAAAGGCAACGGCGGCAGACCGGCTGCATAATCCATCCCCCCCCACAAAGCCCAGGCTTCCGGCATCAGCCTACCGGTATATCCTATAGTTGCCCGTCAGCATCAGCAGGCAGAAAAAGTACAGGCAGTTGTCGTAATAGCGGCGCACGCCTTTTCTCGGCGGCGTGTTCCAGAAATCTCGCAGCCACTGTTCGGCGTACTTGCCCTGCCCCGCAATGCCCGCCGCCGCGTTGGTGGCGATGATGGCGGTGGGATGCATCGCTTCCTCGTCAAAGGGCGTGCCGTCCAGGTGGTAGGCCGCGTACTGGCCCAACTGCGTGTGCTCCGAAAAGAAAACTTGCAGCCGATCGGCCACCTGCGAAAGCTCGGGTGTGTCGCCAAACCACGCATGGTCGAGCGCGATGTTCATCGCCACACGGTAGGCATCCGAGTAGTATTCGAACACTTTGCCGAAAAGCAGCTTCATCGTGCCGTCAAACTCCGCGTACTCCGGGCACATGCCGGTGACCGGGTGGGCAGACATGGGGATGTATGCGCGGCTGGCCTGGGCGGCTTGCTTCCAGAAGGGGCGGTCGGCCTCGTCGGCCTGTAGGGCAAACAGCTCGTAGAAATGCGGCAGGTGGTAGGAAGGATCGGAGAACGGCGCTTCCGGCACGAACTTGATCTGGTGATTTTCCGGGTCCCACATCGGTTGCCCATCGGCCACCAGCTCATGCTGATGCACACAGTGGCGCAGGATATCGCGCGCCTCCCGCGTGTAATCCAGAATGCCTTCGCCATCGCCCCAGCGGGCCGAGGCCATGAACAGTGCCATCGCATAGTATTCTTCGCCATCGGGCGCAGGTCCTTCCGCGTTGTGCGTACCATCCAATTTTACCGACCAAGCGAAGTATCCCTCGTATTTCCCGTCCGGGTGGTGCATGTAGCGCTTGGAGAAGCGCCACAGCTTGTCGAACAGATCCTTTCGGTTCATCTGAACGCACATCATCATGCCGTAGCTCATGCCCTCGGTGCGCGCGTCGTTGTTGCCGGTATCTTCAAAGCAGCCGCAATCCTCACCCACCTCGCGGTAGAATCTTTCCTGCTCATCGAAAAAAATGGTGTGGAAGCACTCCGAGACACGGGCATCGGCCTGCGCTTGGGTGATGCCGATGCGCTCGAAATAGTTCGTGTACTCTCCGGTATGGAACGCGCCTTTCGCCGCCATAAAACTTCACGCCTTTCTCTTTTGTCAGCGCTTGATTTCCATTGCGATCCCCCGATTATCCCTTGGTCATCCCTTGCTTATCCCTTCACGGCGCCGATCATCACGCCCTTGACGAAATACTTTTGCAAGAACGGGTACACCACCAGAATCGGCACCGAGGCCACCACCGTGATCGCCGCGCGCATCGCCGCGGGTGTGATGGTGTTGGCCGCGCCGGTGTTGGTGTACATGCTGCTCGCATCCTTGGCGGTGGTGGAGCTCATCGCGGAGGCAAGCATCTTCATCATCTCGTATTGCAGCGTCGTCAGGTATTCCTTGCTGGAAGCGTAGATGAACGTATCGAACCAGGAGTTCCAGCTGCCCACCGCCACCCACAGCGCAACGGTCGCCAGCACTGGCATGCAGCAGGGCAGCACGATGCGCGCAAAGATGCGGAAATCCCCCGCGCCGTCGATGCGCGCGGCCTCCACCCAGCTGTCGGGGAGCGACTGCATGTAGGTGCGCACAATGATGATGTTGAACACGCTCACCAGCCCGGGCAGTATGTAAACCATGAAGTTGTTGAGCAACCCTAGGTTCTTGATGAGGAAATACGTGGGGATGAGCCCCGCCGAAACGTACATCGTCACCAGGAAGTACCGGGTCATAAACTTACGCCAAAGGAATTCGGGCCGCGAGAGCACATAGCCCAGCATAGCCGAGACCAGCACGCCCAGCACGGTGCTGATCAGCGTGCGCAGCACCGAATTGATCGCCGCCGTGGCCAGCAGCTCGTTGCGGAATACGGTCTCGTAATTATATAGCGAGAACACGCGGGGCCACACAGTCAGCCCGCCGCGCACGGTATCCTGTGCGCTGTTGAATGAAACCACGATCGTATTCCAGAAGGGGTAGAGCATGATTGCGATCACGGTAAGCAGAAACAGCGTATTCAGCGAATGGAAAATGATCGGTTCGAGCTTAAACGGGTAGCGCTTGCGCCTTTGCATGGTTTTCGTAGTCATTGCCTTTCCCTCCTTCTATAGCAGTGTGTCTTCGCCCATTTTCCCGGCGGCATAGTTGGTGATGCCAATCAACACCAGGCTGATCACCGATTTGAATATGCCCGCCGCGGTGGCCAGCGAGTAGTTGCCGTTGTTGATGCCGTACTTCAGCACGAAGATGTCGATGGTCTCCGAAACGTCCATCACCAGCCCGCGCCCCAGCAGGTATTGCACCTCGAACCCCGCGTTGAGTATCCAGCCCATGTTCATGATCAAAATCACGATGATGGTGGCGCGGATGCCCGGCAGGGTGATGTGCCACATCTTGTGGTAGCGGTTCGCGCCATCGATGGAGGCCGATTCATACAGCGCCTGGTCTACGCCCGACATGGCCGCGATGTAGATGATCGAGTTCCAGCCCATCTCCTTCCACACGTGCGAGAAGGTGACGACCCCCCAGAAATACTTCTGTTCCCCCAACCAAAGGATCGGCTTGTCGATGAGCCCCAGCCGCAGGAGGATGTTGTTAAATAGCCCATCCGATGAGGAGAAAATGTTGGAGATCAGCGAGCAGACGATGACCCAGGAAAGGAAGTGCGGAAGATACGAAACCGTCTGCGTGATTCGCTTAAAGCCCGTGCGGCGCACCTCGTTGAGCAGCAGCGCAAACACGATAGCAAACACCAGCCCGAACACCAGGTTCAGGCAGCTCATGGCCAGCGTATTGCGCATGGCGCGCCAGAAGCCCGCATCCTTAAAGAGGAACAGGAAGTGGTCTAGCCCCACGAACTTGGAGCCCCAGTAGCCTTTGCCGGGTTTGAAGTTTTCAAACGCCATGATCCAGCCGGTCAGCGGCAGGTAGCTGAATATAAATGTATAGATGACGAAGGGTATACTCATCGCAAACAAGACCTTTTGGGCCTTGTACTGTTTCCAAAGCCGTGCGCGATCGTTTCCTGGTCTTTCCGGCGTTTTACGCGAGCTGGTGCCGATATGCACAGCGCCACCTCCTCCTAGCAAGATTCGCGAAGCCCTAGCCAGGCCTAAACCTATGGAAATGGGAGAAGAGGGTGTACCCCTCTTCCCCCATCCGGTGTCCATTCGCAGTGGATTACAGACCCATCTTTTCCTTGATCTGGCGGTTTACTTCGTCCAGATAGGGCTTCGGATCGCCCTTCTCGATCTCGGCCACAAACTCGGTCCACAGCGCGTCGAACTCAGCGGGATCGGAGAGCACGAGGCGCGGGTAGTACTTGCGGCAGGTCTCCACCATGGTGGTGCTGGCGGTCTTGGCGGCGCTGCCATCTTCGATGACCATGCCCCACACCGGGTAGTAAGCCGGGCGCATTTCGGGCGTAGAGAGCAACTGTGCGTAGTAATCGAAGCCGTAGGCGGTCAGGAACGCCTGATCGTATTCGGAGAGACCGGCCTTGAACTCTTCGGCCTGATTGTCCGGGCCGCAGCCGTTGCCATCCTCATACAGGCCCTGGAGCTTCGGCGAGTAGTTCCACAGGGTGTGGCCCCACATGTCGCGGCGGTACGCAGAATCCTTCAGCGTCTCGCGGCGCTCGGCGGTCAGGAGGTACTTGCCCGCATCGTTGGTAATAAAATCGATGCCCTCTTCGCCCCACTGCAAGTACTTCTGCACTTCCTCGGAAGCCAGCCAATCGTAGAAAGCCAACAGGCGCTCGGGGTTTTCGCAATTCTTGGTGATGCCGATGCCGTTGACGCCGGTGATGATGCCGTTCGGGGCATCGAGGTAGCTATCGGTCACGCCGGGGTTAGCGATCGGGACCGCCACGTAGGTGCGGTTGTCCTTGCCATCGGTGCGAAGCACGTCGCTGGCCTGGAGGAAGTTCCAATCCTGGTCAAACATGCCCAGCACAGCGCCGGTCGAAAGGCGCGAGAGGTACTGGTCGTAGGATTGGGTAAAGGTCTCGGCCTCGATGACTCCCTTGTGGTACTCATCGTTCAGCTTCTTGTAGTAGGCCTTCGCGGTATCGGTGATCTGATACAGCGTCGCTTCCATGGTCGTCTGGTCGACGTACACGTCGCCATCGTTGCCCGCGCCCATCAGGTGCTGCGCGGGGTTGCGCAGGCAGAAATCGCGCCATCCATCGCAAAGCACTTCGAAGCCGATGGTCTTTACGCCGTCGATTTCCGGATACTTCGCCATGTAGTTCTCGATGAGGGTGAAGTACTCGTCAATCGTCTTGGGAATGACGTAGCCCGCATCTTCGAGCACGGCCTTCTGAATGAAGAAGCCCACGCCGGTGTCGCGGAAGATCGGGGCCGGCTTGTTGGCCATGTACAATTCCATGATGTACACGTGGCCGTCGGCAGCGGTCATTTCCTTCATGTGCGGCTCATAGAGCTTCCAGAGGTTGGGGTACTTGGGCAGCAGATCCTCCAGCGGGATGAACGCGCCCGCGTCGATGAACTTCGCGGCTTCCGCGAACAGCGCATCGGGGTAATCTTCGCCCGCGATCATGACGCCCTGCTTCTGGGCCAGATCGCCCACCAGGAACTCATAGTTGATGGTCACGCCGGTTAGCTCCTGGATCTTCTTGATCACAGGGTTATCCTTGCTGGGGGCTTGGCCCGGATCGCGGATGAAGATATCGAAGGTGATCGGGTCGTTCGCGGTTTCCATGGGGGCGACGGTCACTTCCGCGGAAGCGAAGCCGCAGGACAAAACCAGGCACAATGCCAGCAGAACCAGGACCGTGCTACGAAGAAGCTTCATGAAGAACATCCTCCTTCAGATTGTTGGCTTCACTATAGGACATTTTGCGCAAAAAAGCATCCCAAAAATCACAGCACTCATACCAAAAAGGAAAGATAATACACCAAGCCGCGCATCAAACCTAATATCGAACCTTCTATTAATCATCTTCCGATCGCTTGTTTTTCCTAGGCATCTTTGGCAAACTATCTTCATCATTATTGCTCGAAATGTTAACTAAAGAAAAACATCCTCCTGCGCAGATGAAAGAACGCTTGTCAATGGGAAAGCGTTCCTGTATCCCGAAGGCGATTTCCTGTTATCAGGCGATCTATGCACCCGCGAAGGCAGACAAGCAGCTTCCTTCAAGGGCGCGTTCGGCTTGTCTATCTTGAGCAAAGTGCCGTTTATCCCTGCTTAGCAGGCACCAACCGGCTCTCCCCGGGGGCAAGCAAAAGCGTGATCGGAGCCGCCTGATTCGGATACAGATGCCCTAGCTCTAGCTGGATGGTTCGCGCCGTTTCGAAAAGATTGGTGACCGCAAACCCATCCGCTTGCGCATCGTACGCGATGCCTTGCGCCTCCAGCCGCACCGAGCCATAGCCATCCAGCCTCGGGCACACCACTACATCGGCATGCAAATCAGCAGATATCCCCAAATAATCGTGCATCAGTACCCAGGCAAACACGCAGGGGTACTCATAGTAGTGCGCCGCGCCGTGCCAGTTCTTTTCATCTATATAGAATACATGGTTCATGTCATACCGCTCGCCCATGCGGTACCCATCGAGGTGTGCCTGCGCGGCCACCTTGGCGAGCTGCTCCGCGAGGATTTGTTTTTTGCCTTCCTTGGCCCAGTAGGCCGCATCCCAACACCAGTATCGACCGGCGGCGCACAGATCGTAGGGGCCTCCATCGCCGATCTCCCCCTCGGTATAATCCTGGATGCAGGGCGAAAGGAAGGTGGGGAAACGCTGAAGCTCCGCATGGTTTTGCTCCAGAAGCCGCCCCACAGCCTCGGTCTGCTCGGGCGAAGCGAACCCGAAGAGCACGGGCAACTCGTTTGCCAGCAGGTGGATGTGGTCATGCACCACACCATTGCGGTCGAGCCAATCCGCAAACCGGTACTGCTCCGCATCCCAAAAGCCCATGGGCAAGGGCCGCACCAGTGCCTCCCCCAGCCTTTGGGATAGCGCGCGGTAGTGCGCGGCCTGTTCCGTGCGCTCAAGCAGCGCCTCCAGCTCCGCCAGGAGCCGCAGGCCGTTGGCCGCCATAGCCTGGGACATGCACTCCGCGCCGTCCTTCATCACCTGATCCTCATAATAGACATCGGACCAAAGCCGATCATGCCGGTCGGTCAGGTGCTCCAGCAGCGAAGCCGCGCCCTCAAGCTCCCCGATGTGCTCGCAAAGCCATGCGAAATCCTTGGTCTGGGCGCACAGCAGCCACGCGCTTTCCAGCACCTCCACGTTCCCGGTCACCAAAAACATCTCGGCATTGGTGGAGCCGTCCATGCTGTTGCGGCGCACGTGGTATTCCCGCGTGCCGTCCGGCTGCACCGCGCAAGGGTTGCGCCATAGACCGGTCGGGTCCTCCCGCATCATCCGCAGCTGCAGCTCGATCATGCGCCGAACCACCCCAACCTCAAACACATCCGCCAACGCCAGACGACCCTTGCACTGAAACTCATGATCCACGTCGGGGTAGGTGCCGGCGTACTGCCCAGCCTGCAGCGTGCTGACCACGTACCCGCGTCCATCCGGAAAGCTCTTGGCTCGCGTGCGTTCGATCACGCTGGGCAGCATGGTGCCCCAATAGAATTCCGCAAGCGTACGCTCCAGCGCCTCGCCATTGGGAATGCGAAACGAAAATCTGTTTCCCATCACATCGGCGCGCGGCCTGGCAGCGTGAAGCAGTATCTCGCACTCTTGCCCGCAAATCTCCACTTGGATATTTGAATCGCGGCCCTCCGCGCAGCACCATACCCGGATCGCCCCCCCGGCCACCACCTCCGCAGCGTGGTGATCCTCCCCCGCCGGAGGCAACACCCACAGGCGCTCATCGCCCTCCAGGGCGGTATCTCCCTCCAAGTTGGTGAGAACATACCGTTCCCCGCGCTCGCGGGCGAGCAGGAATACCGGGCCGGATCGCATCGTCATGCGAATCGTGCGCTCCGCCCAAACCCTAATGGAACCATTCTCTTTCCGCTCAAGCTGCCCCGTCTCCAACCCAATCAGCACACTGTCGCCAAAGACCTCCGCGCAGTTCATGCCGTATCCCCCTCTCGTTCGCCATAACGATGGAGCCGCCCCATTCATCCACGGAATTGGTGGGACTATACAGGATTCGTTGTCGCTCGTGAAACACCTCCTGCAACCGCTTGCAATCCGTGTAGTAACGCTTATAATGGTAGCTGAAGAGGTGATCGCATGAATCAATCCAAGGCCAAGACAATCTACGATATCGCGCAAGAGGTGGGGGTCTCCCCCGCCACCGTATCGCGTGTGCTTTCCAACTCGCCCGGCGTGCGCCCCGAGAAGCGGGAGCGCATCAAAGCGCTGATTGAAAAATATAACTTTACGCCCAACATTATGGCCCGGAGCCTGAGCGAGACCACGCGGCATATGGTGGGCATGATCTGTTCCGATGTGCGCAACCCGTACTACGCCAGCCTTTTTGTCGAGTGCGAGCGGGCCGCGCTGGAGCGGGGCTACGCCCTGATGCTGAGCAACACCCTGACGCAGCAGGAATCGGAGGTAACCTTCCTCGAAAAAATGGTGGAGCAACGGGTGGACGCGATCATCGTGTCCGGCGGCATCATCGATTGGGCGGAATTGCCCCCGTACTACGCAAGCACGCTGGCCCGCATTGCCGCACACACGCCGGTGATCACCGCCGGGCGTGTTTCCATGCCCGGTTGTTACCAAGTCGCCATCGATCATACCGACGGCATGCACCAGGCCGTGGCGCACTTGGCGGGGTTGGGCCATCGCAGCATCGCCTACCTGACCTGTGCGCCGCACATTCAGCTTTCGAAGGAAAAGCGGGCGGCGTTCTATGCGGCCATGGCCTCCTACGGCCTGCCTGTACGCGAGGAGTACGTGGTTGAGGGCGAGGAATTCGATGAATTTACAGGTTTTTCTGGCATGAATAAGCTGATGAGCCTGGCCGAGAAGCCCACCGCGGTAATCGGCGTCAACGACCTGATGGCCGCCGGCGCGCTGCGAGCAATAGCCCGTTTAGGCTTTACGGTGCCTGCGGATTTTTCGCTCATCGGCTTCGATAATTCCTACATCTCCGATCTCATGATGCCCTCGGTCAGCAGCATCAACTATCACTATGCAACGTACGGAAAAATGCTGATCGACATCGCTTTGGATGCCATCGAGGGCAAGAGCCCGCCTCAACTGACGGTGATCAAGCCTTCACTGGTCATCAAGGAATCCTGCCGGGTTCTCTGATGCATTCTCCGATGCCGCATTCCCTATTGACAAGGTTGAATTGGGCATGTTATTATTAACACACGAAATGGGTTTCCGATTGTTTAAAGCAGACAAAAACGCTT
This sequence comes from Eubacteriales bacterium, assembly GCA_031553615.1. Taxonomy (GTDB): domain Bacteria; phylum Bacillota; class Clostridia; order Christensenellales; family Aristaeellaceae; genus WQXF01. Next base: position 36,106 of record JAVBLJ010000023.1, on the reverse strand, counting down.
CATCTTTCGGAGTGAACTCGCCGACTGCAAAAAAACAGTCTTGTTTTTTGTTGCGTGTTCTCCATAAATTCTCTTCAACCAAAGTGCGATAGATGCGAAGCGTAGGCCGTTTTCTTTTTTATTTTCCCATGCCTGAAACCGGTTTCAATTTTGCCAGTCCGCTGTCACCTTGGTTCACGCAGCCGTCCGGCCAGATAACGAAGGGGGATGATGGGATGACTACAAAGCAGACGCCGATGAACCCCGCCCCGCGCAGCCTCGCCCAGCACAAAAGCGAGAGTTTCTGGCATAAAGTAGTGCGCAGCCGCACGCTTCTGTTCATGTGCGTACCCGCCATTTTGTTTTTCTTTTTGTTTAGCTATGTACCCATGCCGGGCTCCTATATCGCATTCACGAAATTCAATTACAATGCAGGCATCTTCAAAAGCCAGTTCGTCGGATTGAAGAATTTCGCGTTTCTATTCAGTTCCGGCCAGCTTTCCCTGCTGCTGAAGAATACCGTGCTCTACAACCTGGCGTTCCTGGTATGCGGCAACTTTTTGCAGGTGCTGTTCGCCATCCTGCTCAGCGAAGTGCAGTGCCGCTGGTTCAAAAAGGTAACGCAATCCATGATGTTCCTGCCCTACTTCATATCGGCAGTGCTGGTGAGCCTGCTGGTGTACAACCTCATCAACTTCGATTATGGCTTCATCTCCACCCAAGTGCGGGCCGTCGGCCAGACCATGCCGAAGCTATACTCAATGGCGAATGCTTGGCCCACCATCATCGTGCTTGTCACGCTGTGGCAAGGCACCGGTTACGGTACCGTGGTGTACTTCGCCGCCATTATGGGCATCGATTCCTCGATGATGGAGGCCGCACGGGTCGACGGCGCAAACGGCTGGCAGCGCATTTGGTACATCACCCTGCCCTGCCTCAAGCCCACCATCGTCATCCTCATCCTGTTCGCGCTGGGCGGCATACTGCGGGGCAATTTCGGGCTCTTCTACAATTTGGTGGGTTCCAACTCCATGCTATTCAACACCACCGACATTATAGAAACCTACGTATACCGGGCCATGATGAACAGCAACAACTTCTCCCAAAGCAGCGCCGTTGGCCTATTCCAATCGGTCGTGGGCTTCATGCTGGTGCTTACGGTGAATACCATCGTCAAAAAGATCGAGCCGGAATACTCGCTATTCTAACAGAGGGAGGGCACGGATATGAGCATGGCACGTTCCAAGCCCCAGAAAGCGCAAAATCGCGTAAAGCTCGACGGTTCTGACCGGTTGATCCGGGGCTTCACCTACGTAGTGGTCAGCATTTTCGCGCTGCTATGCGTCGCTCCATTCTGGATGATCATCGCCTCCTCGTTCAGCACCGAGACCGCCATCCGCCGCACCGGCTTCACGGTATGGCCCACAGAGTTCACCACCTTCTCGTACGACCTGATCCTGCGCTCCCCCGATCAGCTCATCGGCGCCTATGTGGTCACCATCCTGCTTACACTGGTCGGCACCACCTTTGGCCTGTTCACCATCGCCATGACCGGCTACGCATTGCAGCGCAAGGATTTCCCCTTCCGCAACGGCATCTCGTTCTACATCTACTTCACTTCGCTGTTCTCGGCGGGTCTGGTGCCGTTCTTTTATGCCATCGTAAAGATATACCAGCTCAGGGATAGCTACCTGGCCGTGCTATTGCCGCTGCTGATGAATTCCTGGCTCATCATTCTCATGAAGAACTACATCAAGGCCATTCCCCACGAAATCACCGAATCGGGCAAGATCGACGGCGCGGGCGATTTCGCCATCTTCCTGCGCCTGATTCTGCCCACCATCACCCCCGCGCTGGCCACCATCGGCCTGTTCCTGGCCCTAGGTTACTGGAACGAATGGTATTACTCCTCGCTATTCCTCTCCTCCTCGATCAAGTACAAGCCGCTGCAGTACCACCTCTACAACATCATCAACAAGGCGGCCGCCTTGAAAAACTCGGTGGCAGGCAACAACATAGTCATCCCCAACCTGCCTTCCGAAACGCTCAAAATGGCCACAGCCGTCATCGCTACCGGGCCCATCATCCTGCTATACCCGTTTGTACAAAAGTACTTCGTGGCTGGCTTAACGGTGGGCGCGGTCAAGGGCTAGTATCCGTTGGTTTGCCTGTTTTCAACCGTATTCCATCGTCAACCGTATTCCATTGTCAACCGTATTCCATTGCATGGAGCAATGAATATATGAAGGAGGTTCCCCCCATGAAGAAACTCATATCCCTGCTTGTTGTTCTGGCGCTGGCGCTCGGCCTAATGCCTGCCGCGCTCGCCACGGAAGGCATCGACACCTCGGAGCACGTGGTGCTCACCTACCTGGTCACTGGCGATGTCCCCACCAACAAAACCGAAGAAGTGCTGAAGGTCTTTAACGAGAAGCTGACCGCCGCCATCAATGCGGAACTGCAGATCAAGTGGATCGAGTGGACCGACTGGCAGACTCAGTACAACCTGGCGCTGGCCATGCAGGACGGCTCTGTCGACCTGATCGGCACCGCGACCGACTGGCTCGATGCGTGGCCGAACTCCGAAAAGGGCGCGTTCCTGCCCCTTACCGAAGAAATGCTGCAAACCTACGCCCCCAAGACCTGGGCCTCGGTTCCCGCCGATCACTGGGCGCTGTGCAAGTACAAGGGCGACATCTACCTCATGCCCGAAGATAACTACGCGCAGTGGACCAACCACGGTTTCATCTACCGCAACGATTGGGCCAAGACCGCCGGCTTGGAAAACGGCGTGAATTCCTGGGCCGAATTGGGCAAGTACTTCCAGTACATCAAGGATACCATGCCCGACGTCATCCCGTGGGATGCGGCCGGTTCCGGCGGATCGCTGGGGCTGCAGCTGGCAGGCGGCTGGCAGGCTTCGCACACCGGCAACATCAACATCGAAGGTCTTCCGGTTCCGCTGTTCTTCGGCGAATCGAAGGAGAACCCCTACGTCCTCTCCAAGTACTACCTGGAGGGCGACGAACTGGTCAACTACGCTAAGGAGATGAAGGCCTGGGCCGCCGCCGGTTACTGGCGTGAGGACGTGCTGAACTACAACGGCGACACCGCCGCGGAATTCCACGATGGCACCACCGGCGCCCAGCAGCACCACACCCAGACCTGGACCGGTGAGCGCGTGCACGCCGTGCTCAAGGCGAACTTCCCCGATGCGGACGTGGGTTTCTTCTGGTTCGGCGAAGAAATGCAGAACGTGGTTTCCCTGAACATCACCCACGGTGCGATGGCCATTGCCGCCACCTCCAAAAACCCCGAGCGCGCCTTGATGGCGTACGACCTGATCCGCAACGATCCCGAGTTCTACAACCTGTTCAACTACGGCATCGAGGGCCAGCAGTACATCATCGATGCCAATGGCTACCGTGCCCGCCCGGATACCTACACCACCGACGAAGTGGATGGCGCGAGCTTCAACTACTGGTGGGGCCGCAACGACGATCTGGAAATCCGCGACTCCCGCCGCGATTGGGTTGCGTACGATGCGCTGCTCAAGGAATACGAGTGCGCCATCCCCTACCCCTACGGCCAGGTCGTGTTCGATCGCGATCCCATCTCGGTGGAGCTGGATAACCTCTCCAACGTGTTCAACACCTACGTGCCGCAGATCGCCTTCGGCAAGTGCGAAGATCCGGAAGCATACGTGGCCGAATTCCGTCAGGCCCTGATCGCCGCCGGATACGAGACTGCCATGGCCGAAATCCAGGCGCAGCTGAACGCGGTGTACGCGAAGTAATCCGTACCAAGCGATCAAATCCAAGCGATCCCAATCCAAGCGATCCAACCCACGCAAATCAGCACAGAGGGAGGGCTTTTCGCAAGCCCTCCCTCTTACAAGGAGAAGCAGTATGAACAGAACCACTTGCCTTAACAAGGGCTGGAAATTTCACTTGGGCGATGTGGAGAACGCCGATTACAAAGGGTTCGACGATACGGGCTGGCTGCCGGTAACGCTCCCCCACGATTGGTCGGTAGCGCACCCTTTCGACAAAAGCTTCTCCAGCGGCACCGGGTACCTCTGCGGCGGTATCGGCTGGTACCGGCTGCGCTTCACGTTGCCGCAGGAACTGACAGAAAAGCACGTGCGCATCACGTTCGGCGGCGTATACAAAAACGCCCGTGTCTGGTGCAACTCCAATTATTTGGGAATGCGGCCTTCGGGCTACACCAGCTTCGGCTACGACATCACCGATTTCGCCATTCCCGGCGAAAATGTGCTGGCGGTGCGGGTGGAGCATACCGACCTTGCCGATTCCCGGTGGTTTACGGGCAGCGGCATCTACCGCGACGTCACGCTCACCGTGCTGCCGCGCCTGCATTTCCTACCCGATGAAGTGTTCATTTCCACGCGCTCCGCTAGCGCTGCCAATGCAGAGCTGCAGGTGGCTTGGCTGTTATCCGCAGCCGGAGAAGCACAGTTTGAGCTGCGCAATGCACAGGGAACGCCCGTCGCCGAGGCCCGCGTGCAAGGCACGGAGGGCACGGCTACACTGAGCCTTCCTTCCCCCGAGCTTTGGTCCCCCGATCACCCATACCTCTACACGCTGGTGTGCCGCACGCTTGAGGCCGGTCAAGTGCAGGATGAAACCTGCATTCCCTGCGGCATCCGCACGTTCTGCTTCGATCCCGCCCATGGGTTCACCCTCAACGGCCAAGCCTTGAAGTTCAAAGGCGTTTGCGTGCATCACGATGCAGGCGCGCTGGGCGCAGCAGTGCCTCCGATCGTATGGGAGCGGCGGCTGCGCAAGCTGAAGGCCGCAGGCTGCAACGCGCTGCGAACCAGCCACAACCCGCCCGATGTCCCTCTGCTAGACCTGTGCGACCAGCTGGGGCTGCTGGTGATGGACGAGGCCTTCGACGAGTGGGAGGGCTGCAAGAACAAGTGGTGGCAGGGGCACAACGTGTACCCGCCCAAGCGCTTCGGCTATGCGGATGCCTTCCCCGAATGGCACGAGCGCGATCTGGCCGCCATGGTGCGGCGCGATCGCAACCACCCCAGCATCGTGTTGTGGTCCATCGGCAACGAAATTGACTACCCGAACGACCCGTATGTGCATCCGCTTTTCGAAACCATGACCGGCAACAACGATGCCAACAAACCGGCCGCAGAGCGCGCATACGATATCCATAAACCCAACGCCAACCGCTTGGCCACCATCGCGCGCGAGCTGACGGCTATCGTCAAGCAGCACGACGCTACCCGCCCGGTCACCAGTGCGCTGGCATTCCCCGAACTTTCCAACCTTACGGGCTATGCCCAAGAGCTCGACGTGGTGGGCTACAACTACAAGGAGCATCTCTACCGCGAGGATCGGATCAAGTACCCCAACCACGTGATCTACGGCAGCGAAAACGGTCAGACCGCCGAGCAATGGCTCGCCGTGCGCGATCACGAGGATATTTGCGGCCAATTCCTGTGGACGGGCATCGACTTCCTGGGCGAATGCCGCGGTTGGCCCCTGCGCATCTCTCAGGCGGGCTTCATGACCCTGGCCGGATATGAAAAGCCGCGCTATTACCATCGTCAAGCCATGTGGAGCGATGCGTTAACCGTTAAAATCGCCGCCAGCACCACTGGCGAATGGCACACCGAGCGCTTCGTTTGGGATTACGAGGAGCCGCAGCGCATTCACATGAACGTGTACAGCAACGCGGAGCAGGTCGAGCTTTTTCTGAACGGGCGTTCTCTGGGCATAAAAAAACCAGGCAATGCGTTTTGTGTAGCCTACGAGGTTCCCTACGAGAAGGGTGAACTGCGGGCCGTCGCAACGCGCGGTGGACAAAGCGCGGAGGACGCGCTGCACACCCCCTCCGCCGCGACGGAACTCCAGTTGGATTGCGACCAGACGATGCTCCAAGCCAATGGCACGGATGTGGCGCAGGTTGAAGTTTCGTTGCGCGATTCGGCAGGCCACCTCGCCGCTTCGAAGGATGCGATGGTTCACTATGCGCTGGTGGGCGAAGGCGAGATACTCGGCATCGAGAACGGCTCGCCGATCGATTTGACCCCCTACTCCTCGCAAAAGCGCGCCACCTGGAACGGGCAAGCCATCGTGTACATCCGCGCGGGTGAACATCCGGGCAAGCTTACGCTGCACGCCACCCTGGCCGGATGCGCACCTGTCACCCTCGCGCTGGAGCAGCGCTAACCAAGCCGCTCCACTTCGTACAACGCCAAAAGCCTCCGGCACGTGGAACGGTCCACGGCGGGAGGCTTTCTTTCTGCCATTTGGGGGTATGACACGTCAAAGCTGCGTGCAGCCCCAGATGCACAGCCCGCTTTCGCTCATGGCTGTGAACGATAAAACCTCGGTCCGGCGTTCCCAATCGTATTGGCGCAGCACAAAGCCATCGTACTCCACGCCCTCCAGCGTCAGCGTGATGCGGTAGTCGCCGTACAAGCCGTAGGTGCCGCTTACCGCCCCGGAGACCGTGCCTTCACGCAGCTCGATCCGCGCGGAATCTCGGCTCTCGGTGTTGGTATCGTCCCCGTGCCGCACCAACGCGTAGTCGCCCTCGGGCAGCTCGATGGGCACCAAGGCCTCTCCCGTGTAGCGGTTGGGCGCGAGCACCGGCCAATCAAAGCGGTTGATGAACATCCGGCGAACGTTCATGGTGAACCAGTAATCGGGCAGCGCGTAGGTTCTGGCGTGATGCACCATAAAGAGATCGCCGCCCTGGGCCAGCACGCTGTTGTGGCCGGGAGCCATGGTGCCCTTGCTGCGCAGCGCGCCCGGATCGGAAAGAAAGGTGAAGCCGCCCATCAGCTTTACACCGATGGTGCTGCTGTAGCCTGGGCCAATCGCGGCCAGATTCTTGCCGTTCGCATCCAGGTAGGGCCCGGCGATCTCCCGCGAGCGCCCCACGCGCACCGTGTAATTGCTGGAAAGCGAGCCGCAGGATACAAACAGATAATAGTAGCCATTCTCCGGCCAATACAGGATGCAGGAGCCCTCGATGGCCGCACCCCGGCTGCCCGCAATGCGCACGGGTTGCACCGAGGCATCGCCGATCAGCCCGGTCTGCACGTCCAGCTTTTCGAGAAAGATACCGCCCGAAAAGGAACCATAGGACATCCATTGTCCGCCCTCCGCGTCGGTAACGATGGCGGGATCGATGGCGTTGGGGCCGCTGACGGCGTTGACATAGGAACGCACCACGATCCCCCGGTAGGTGTACGGGCCCTCGGGGCGATCGGCTTCGGCCAGGCCGATGCAGGAGCGCGAGGAACCGAAGGTGGATGCGGAGAAATACATGCGGTAGGTATCGCCGACCTTGATCACATCCGGGGCCCACAAGCCCTGCTTTTTGCCGACATCCAGCCCTGCATAGGCGATGGCTTCAGCACAATCCTCGGCGTAGTTGGCAAAGGCCGGGCCCAGGTACTCCCAGCGGATCAAATCGTCGGACACCCGTACCTGGATGCCCGGCGTATGCATATCGCCATAGGAGGCATCGGTAGAGAACACGTAGTATTTACCGTTATCCAGCAGGATGGCCGGGTCGTGGGTGTTAAGCTCGCCCCAGCGGGCAATATCCCCCATCCGGCTCACGTCGCCGAGGGGCTGAATGCCTGGGTCTGTGCCCTCCGCAACCGCACCCGGCTGCAGCGCCAGCACGCACAGCAGCGCCATGAATACCCCCGGCACACCCCGCAGCGCACCCCGTACCCGCTTCACTCGCACCCCTCCTCCGAAACGCATTCCTTCTTCACCAACCCCCAAAGGCACTCGCCATCGGGGCTGATGGCCGTGAGATATGCCCTGCCTCCCTGCACGAAGGCCCAGCCGCCGTACCGCCTGCCGTACGCCTCTATCTCCACCGCGCCATCCTCGCTGAACTCGCGCAGGATGGTCTCGATCGCCAGCTTTCTGCCGTAGGTCACGCCGTTGCTGAACCGGTCGTGGCGGATCAGGCTGACCTCGCCGATCAGCTCCTGCCGCGAGGGAATCCTCTGGGGTGCACCGTCGTAGGGCGCGGGCGAAAGCAGCATGCGCGGCTTCTCCTCCCGGGTAAAGAACACCTTGCGCAGCTGCAGGCAGGGAAACCGCTCCTCGCCCTCTTGCCGCACGTGGTGAACCACGTAGAGCCCATCATCGAGCCGCACCGCGCTGTTGTGACCGGGCCCCATCCAACCGGGCTCTCCCGAAAAATCGAAGTTGTACCCGCCCGCCAGCTTGTCGCCCACGCTTCGGATGGGGTCCAGATCGGTGAGCGCGTGACCCTCGCTATCGATATAGGGCCCGGTGATCTGCGCCGAACGGCCTACGCGTATGTTGTAATCGTACCGCAAGCTGCCGTAGGATACAAACAGGAAAAACTGGGCGCTCGCCGCATCGTACACCACGTAGCCGCCCTCCACCGCGCGGTGCTCACCCCCCGCGATGCGTGTACCATACCCGCTCTCGGCCAGCAGTCCCGCCTCGTTCAGCTTCGCGATATAGATGCCGCCAAAGAACGAGCCGTAGACCAGGTACGCCGTGCCATCGCGATCCGTCACCACGTTGGGGTCGATGGCATTGGGCGCATCGTACCGGCCGGTATGGTAGGTGCGGATCACATCGCCGCGATAGCTGTATGGCCCTTCAACACGTTCACTGACCGCCAGCCCAATCACGCTCTGGGATTTTCCAAACTGCGAGGCACAGCAATAGAGCCGCCATTCGTCGCCCACCCGCACCACTTCGGGGGCCCAAAATCCGGTTTCGCCTACGTGGGCGACCACCGAAGCCGGGGCTTCGGACAGCGCCGGGCCCTTCAGCCGCCAAGAAAGCAAATCCTCGCTGACGCTGGTTTGCACCCCGCGCACGTTGGTGTCGGTCGAAAAGCAGAAGTACTTGCCGCCGTCGCGCACGATGAGCGGATCGTGAAACCGGATTGCGCTTGCGTTATCCATATCTTTTTTCCCCTTTACAGCGAATGAAACATAGAAAGCGAATAAAACATAATAAGCGAATGAAAAACGAGCGCCGGGCTCGCCCTGCGTCCTCCCGGATGCGAAGGGTGGAACGCCGGCGCTCGAAAGCCCTTGGAATCATGCGAGGAGAAGGTTCAGTATGCGAAGCGAAGCATTACATTGCTCAGCGACGGCAACTTGACCTCGGCCACGCCGCCCTGCATCACTGGCAATTCCCCGGCATGGGGCATCACCGTATCGGGGCAATCGAGGGTATTGCGCGCCTCCAGCTCGCCCTCCAGCACCACGCACTCCAGCGGCTTGAGCTCGCCGAAGCCGCGCAGCTCGATTGCGCACTCCTGCGCCTCGCGACCGTAGTTGGTCAGGAAGGCGCTCACCGTGCGGCGCTCCGCATCGTGGGTGATCGCGCTGGACACATAATCGACCTGCCCGCTCTTGCTAGCGAACTTCTCGCAATCCACCAGCGCCCGCAGCACTTCACCCCGGCCATGGGCCGAGACCTGCGCAAAGGGATAAAAGATGGTCTGGCGAATGGCCGCGCCGCCCTCGGCGGTGAAGATGGGCGCAATCACGTTGACCAGCTGCGCTAGGCAGGCGACCTTTACGCGATCGCAGTTGTTGAGCAGGGTGTTCATCATCCCGCCAAACACCAGCGCATCCTTCAGGCTGTAGATATCCTCGAGGATGTGGGGGGCGCGGCTCCATTCGGCGCGGCCTTGCGCGTTCTGATACCACACGTTCCACTCATCGAAGGAGATCATCATCTGCTTGGATGAACGGTGCTTTGCCTGCACATAGTCGGCGGTGGCCTTGATGGTCTGTATGAAGCAGTCCATATCGTGGTAGCTGGCGAAGAATTCATCGATGCTGTCGGTACACCAGTAGTAACGGTGCATGGAGAGGTAATCGACCTCTTCATACAGGTGATCGAGTACGATCCGATCCCATTCCGGAAAGGTGGGCATCTCGCGGCCGCTGCTGCCGCAGGCCACCAGCTTGACCGTAGGATCGAGCATGCGCATCATCTTGGCGGCAGTCAGAGCCTTCTTGCCGTAATCCTCGGCGCTCAGCTGGCCGATCTGCCAGGGGCCGTCCATCTCGTTGCCCAGGCACCAAGTTTTTACGTTGTAGGGCTGCTCGTGGCCGTTGGCGCGGCGCATGTCGGAAAGCTCAGTGCCGCTGGGGAAGTTGCAGTATTCCAGCAATTGCGCAGCCTCGCGCGGCGTACCGGTGCCCAGGTTCACGGCCATCATGGGCTCTACGCCCGACTTCTGGCACCAATCCATGAATTCATCGGTACCAAACTCGTTGGGCTCGGTGGTCTGCCAGGCCAGATCGAGCCGCACCGGGCGCTTCTCCTTGGGCCCCACGCCATCGCGCCAATCGTACCCCGAAAGGAAATTTCCGCCCGGGTAGCGCACCATGGGCACACCCAGCTCCTTCACCAGCTCCAACACGTCGCCGCGGAAGCCGTTCGCGTCGGCGGTCGGGTGGCCGGGTTCGTAGATGCCGGTATACACGCTGCGGCCCAGGTGCTCCACGAACGATGCGAAGAGCGTGGGCTCCACCTGTCCAATCGTCAAATTTTTGTCCGCAAATATCCTTGCCTTACGCATGTGTCTACTCCTTCACGCTAGAGAACATTACCGATTCGATGATCCACCGCTGGAACACACCGTAGAGGATGAGTACCGGCACCAGCAGCATCACCGAACCAGCCATGATGCGCGGCACGTGGGTGTTGATGGCGTACTGCTCGTTGAACTTGGCGACCATCACCGTTACCGGCTGCCAAGCCTCGTTCTTGATGAAGAGGGTGGGCGCAAGATAATCGTTCCAGGAGCCGATGAACCACAGGATGCCGTGGGCGGCCAGCGCCGGGCCCGCCATGTAGAGGATGATCTTGAAGTAAATCTGCATATAGTTGCAGCCATCGATCTTCGCAGCCTCGATCATGGAATCGGGCACGCTGCTGAGGTATTGCCGCAGGAAGAAGATCATCAGCACGTTGCCGGTGAGCTTGGGCAGCAGCAGCGGCCAGGGCGTAGCCAGCATCTTGAATTCGCTGAACAGCACGAATTGCGGGACCATGATCGATGGAAAGGGGATCATGATCGAGCTGAGCAGCACCAGGAACATGATGTTGCGGCCGGTGAAGCGAATCTTCGCAAAGGCAAAGGCCGCCGCCGCCGAAACCAGCGCGCCCACCACCACCGGCGGGCCCGCGTACAGCAGGGTGTTCAGGAAGCCGCGCACCAGCGGTATCTCCTGCCAAATCTGCACGTAGCTGGTAAAATCCCACACCTTGGGGAGCAAACCGGCCAGATAGATGTGCATCTTGGGCTTGAGCGAGGTAAATATCATCCACACGAAGGGGTAGAGCATCACGAATGAGCCTGCGGCCAGCACCAGGAAAATGATCCAGTTGCTAACGAGCCTTCGCTTTTTCATTGCGCTCCCCCCTCCCGTTGATCCAGAACTGGATGGCGGTCACCACAAACACGATTGCGCCCAGCACCACGGCCACCGCCGAACCATACCCAGCCTTGGAATTGGTGAAGGTGCGATCATACAGGTGCATCACGGTGGTAAAAGTGCTGTTGGCGGGACCGTTGTTGGCAAAGAGCAACCGGGGCTCCACGTACATCTGCGCGCCGCCAATGATGCCGGTAACGATGAGGTAGAAGGTGACGGGCATGAGCAGCGGCAGCGTGATACGGCGGAAGGTATCAAACCAGTTCGCGCCATCGATCTTGGCCGCCTCGTAGTAGGAGGAGGAGATGCCCTGCATGCCCGCGATGTAGAGTATGGTGGAGCCCCCCAGGCCCTTCCACACCGTCATGATGATGATCACCATCTTGGTATACTTGGGGTTGCTCAGCCAGTTCGGCGGCTCGGCGATGCCCAGCCCTGCCAGGAAGGTGTTGATCACGCCGCCGTCCGACATGAACATGCGCTGGAAAATGAAGGTGACTGCCACCACGCTGGTAATCACCGGCGTGTAGTAGATCACGCGAAACAGCCGCTCATAGCGTGCCCCCCGGTTCATCATGGAGGCGAACAGCACCGAAAGGACCAAGCCAATCGGTATCCCGATCATGTAGTAGGCCGTGTTGCCCAAGCTCTGCCAGAAGAGCTTGTTCTTGAGCATATCGGTGTAGTTGCGTGTGCCCACCCACTTGGCCGCGCCGATGGCCTGGCCCAGCGGCCACGAGGTGAAGCTGGCGTAGATGGTCATACACAGGGGGATGATGACAAAAATGATCATGCCGATCAGCGGAATGGTGATAAATCCGTACCCCCAAAGATTGTCCAATGTCCGAAACGACATGGGCTTCTTCTCTTTGGCGACCGTCGCGGTGGTTTCTTTCATCATAAAGCGCCTCCTGCTCGCCCGCGCAAAGCTGGGCAAGTGCTGAAAAGCAAATTGGTACAGGCCCTACTCTTGATAGCTTTACTTGTAAAGAGAAAGAGGGTATCCCCTCCGATCGACTCGAAGGACAATCGATTCGAAGGGAAGGGATACCCTCTAATTGCATTGCGCTGCATTGCGCTGCATTGCGCCACAGCACGCTATTCGTGCGGGATTAGTTGTTGGGGTTCAGGTCGGCGGCATCCTGAATGGCCTCGTCGAGCAGCATCTGCGCGTTTTCCTGGATGCTGTTCAGGTAATCGGCCACGCTCATGGGGGTGACGCCCTTGTCGCTCTTCTCGTAGAAGCTCCACACGGAATCCACACCGGCGATGAAGCCGTCGCCATGCCACAGGGCATTCCAGGTGTAGGTGGTGGGCACGCGATGGCCGTTCTGGCCTTCCAGCATGCGCACGAACACCACGCGGCTCTCGGGGAAGTAGCTGTCGTCGGTCAGGTATTCGCCCTGGGCCATGCTCATGATGTTGGGCAACTGGCCGCCACGCTTGGCGATGAAGCGCTGCACTTCCTCGTCGGCGGAGAGGACGTACGCCAGCTTCGCAGCCAGCTCCTTGTTGGGGGAAGTCTTGGAGACGCAGTAGCCGATGGAATCCACGCGGCCCGCCCACTTATCCTGGCGATCCTCGATGGAGAGGTCGGCGTACTTGTCGCTGATCGGCCAGGGAGCGACGTCGAAATCGAACCAGGCTTTGCCGGGGTTGACGGCTTCATCCATCTCGATGGCCTGGAAGGCGCCCACGTCCCAGGTGCCGCAGGGGAAGTACGCGCAGCGGCCCGCCAGGAACTTGAGGTAGCCGGTGGTCTCGTCGGTGGAGAGGCCGGAGCCGCCCAGCTCAACGATCTTCATGAAGCCTTCATAGCCCTCGATGAATTCCGGCGAGTTGAACAGAACCTGGGTTTTGTCGGCGCTGAGGTAATCGCCAGCCGCACCCCAGATGAAGGGCTGCAGGGTGAAATCTTCCCACAGGTGGGTGCCGTAAATCTGCTTGGAGCCAGCGGTATCCGGCAGGGTGGGGTCTTCGAAGGTCAGAACCTTGCACAGGTTGGCGAACTCGGTGAAGGTGTAGACCGGCAGGTTGCCGTTGGCATCGATTTCCGGGAAGAAGGGCAGGGTTTTATCGGCCACCAGGGCTTCGATCTCGGCGCGGCGCTTTTCGATGATGGCCTTATTGACCGTCATGGAAACGGCGGAGAAGTCCTTGGGCAGCGCGTAGATGGAGCCTTCGCCCAGCACGTCGGTGGCGGCATCGTACTTGTAGAGGTTGAGCGCTTCGGGCCAAATCTTATCCAGCGAGGCCACGTCCAGCAGGGTTTCGAGGGGCTCGACCTTGTCGGCCCACACGCGGCGGCGGATGTCGCCGGTGCCCAGGTAGAACACGTCGGGGGCAGTGTCGGCGGTCAGGGCTGCTTCCAGCTCCGGCCAATACTGGTCGCCAGCCACCTGGAAGTTGACGGTGCAGTTGTTCTCCTGCTCAAACTTGGTGATCATTTCGCGATACATGGCCTGCTCGTGCTCCTGCGCGAACACCGAGACGGTCAGAACCGGCTTCTCGGTCGCCAGGCCGATGCCGCTAAACAGCGCGAGCACCAGAACCAGGGTCAGCATTCCAGCAAGAAACCTCTTCATTCGAAAGTCCTCCTATACATTTGTTTTGTTTTAGATAAATCTAAAATATTGCAGATTTATCTAAACTTTCCGTTGGCCTCATAATAGCACCAGTCCAGGAGGATGTCAACAGTCATTTTTAAGATTTTCTATTTCTTATAGCCGAACGTACTCCCCTCATGTTGTACGTTCTGCGCAAATATGAATGGGTTCGTCTTGACATCCTCCATTGTTTCATTCATAATTGAAATAATTTAGATGTTTCGCAAACCCGCGATGCAGAAAGAGGCTTCATGATCCATATCATCGACGTCAAAAACGGGCTGCAGCTGTTTGAAGCGCTGGATTCCAGCGTCCGTATCGATATCCTCCACCTGCTCAAGGCCAACGGGGAAGCCAACCTAAATCAGCTGGCCAAGAGTCTGCAGCTTTCCAACGGCGCGATCACCGCCCACGTCAGGAAGCTGCAGGATGCAGGCATCATCAAGGTTCGCTCCCAATCCGGCGTGCGCGGCTCGCAGAAGGTATGTACCCTGGCCGCCACCAAGATCATCCTCGACCTGTTCGATGAAGATTCGGCCCTCAAGAACGTGTACTCGTTCGATATCGGCATCGGCCACTACGTGGATTACAAAATCAAGCCGACCTGCGGCATCGTAAACGAAACGGTCATCATCGGTGAGCTGGACGATTCGCGCTACTTCTCCTTCCCCGAGCGGTTCAACGCGCGCCTGCTCTGGTTCAGCGAAGGGTATGTCACCTATCAGCTCCCCAACAGCCTTAAGCACGGCGAGTCCTGTACCGAGCTACAGATCGGCATGGAGCTGGCCTCGGAGGCGCCAGGCTTTGCCTCCCATTACCCTTCGGACATCAGCTTCAAGCTCAACGGGCGCAGCTTGGGCTACTTCACCAGCCCCGGCGAGTTCAACGACCGCCGCGGCATATTCACCCCCGCCTGGTGGTTTGAAAACCTGGGGCAATATGGCCGCCTGAAGCTGCTAACCATCAACGAGAAGGGCTGCTTCATCGATGGCCTCAAGCTCTCCGATACCACCATCGACGAACTGGGCATCACCACCGAGTCCGATCTGCTTTTCTCCCTCGAGGTCGCGGAAAACGCGGTGAACAAGGGCGGCGTGACCCTGTTTGGCAAAGGCTTTGGCGATTATGATTGCGGCCTGACCTTCAAAATGTTCTACTCGCAGGGCAACGGCAACGGCGGCGCGGCATAGCCTTTATAACCACATAACTTCGCAACGCAAGCAAGGGCGGCTGTGGAAAATTCCACAGCCGCCCCTTTGCGTTGGTTTGTCGGATTAGTTTGTTGTGTTGTGCGAAATTAGTCGACCAGCAGCGCCAGACGGCCGGCATCGTTGGCGAACACGTCCTTGACGTTGTCCTTGGTCACGGCCACGGGGGGCAGCTCGTACACGTTCACGTCGATCTTGCCATTGTTCGCAGTGGAATCGGCGGCGGGCAGGCCTTCGCCGGACTGCAGCGCCTTGATCAGATCAACGGTCTTGGCGACCAGAGCGTCGGTGGGCTTCGCAACGGTAGAGTACTGACGGCCCTTCCAGATCCACTCGATGGTCTCGTTCTCGGCATCCAGGCCGGAGGTCACAGGCAGCTCTTGGCCAGCCTGCTCCGCGGCGGTGATGCAAGCGCGGGCGATGCCGTCGTTGGGGCACAGCACGCCGTCGATCTTCTTATCGGAGTAGAAGCCGGAGAGCAGGGTCTCCATGCGGGCCTGGGCCTTGGCGTTGTCCCAATCCATGGTCGCGGCCTGGGTGAAATCCATCTGGCCGGAAACCACAACCAGGGTGCCGTCGTCGATTTTGGGCTGCAGGATCGTCATGGCGCCAGCGAAGAAGTTGGGGGCGTTGGGGTCAGCGGGTCCGCCGCCGAACAGCTCGATGTTGTAGGGGCCTTCGCCCTTGGCCGCCAGGCCATCCAGCAGGGCTTGGCCTTGCACTTCGCCGGTCTTGATGCTGCCGTACTGCACAACGCCGTCAACGGCCGTGGTGTTCTCGATCAGGCGATCGTAGCCGATGATCTTGATGCCCGCCGCGGCGGCTTCTTCCAGAACGGTGCTCAGCTGCGAGCCGTCCACCGGGCCCACGACGATGACTTTGCAGCCATTCTCAATCATGGACTCGATCTGCTGCTGCTGTTGGGGAACCTTGTTGTCGGCATGTTGCACGATGGCCTTGAAGCCGGCAGCTTCCAGCTGCGTCTTGAACATGTCGTTGGCTTCAGCCCAGTTCTGGGTGCCCAGCCAGGGCAGAGCAACGCCGATGGTCGCATCCGCTTCGAAACCTTCTGCAATAGCAGTGGTGCCGAGGCCAACCATCATGGTCACGAGGAGAGCCACCACGAGGAGCAAGGAAACGAGCTTTTTGTTTGCCATGAGATCCTCCTGTTTTAAGTCCTCAGACTTTTATTTGAGACCCTGCAACGTGGGTGCCCTTACACGCCACTGTTCACAGGATTGTCCCCTTCCCTGTGCTTTTCTTCCTTTTTCTTGGTTAGCATGCCAATGATGGATTTTCGGCCCTGCTGCTTGTTGTACACGTCGAAGAGCACTGCGGCCAGCAGCACAAGGCCCTTGATGACCTGGGTGCGATCCGCGCCAACGCCGAGCAGCTGCAAGCCGTTGTTGAGCACGGCCATCACCAAACCACCTACCATGGTGGCCAGCACCGTGCCGATACCGCCGGAGACCGCCGCGCCGCCGATGAATACCGATGCGATGGCGTCCAGCTCCCAGCCCGTGCCCACATCGGGGCCGGCGGACGTTGAACGGCCCACGAACAGGAGGCCGGCCAAAGCGGCCAACACGGACATGTTCAGCATTGTAAGGAAGTAGGTCTTTTGCACATTGACGCCCGACAAGGCCGCCGCCGTCTTGTTTCCGCCCACCGCGTAAACATGGCGGCCGAACCGGGTGCGCTGGGTGATGGTATGGTAGATGATCACCAGCGCGAAGAGCACCAGCCCTGCCACGGGGAAGGAAGTGCCATTGCGGCCGGAGGCAAAGAGCCAGGACACGTAGCCAACGAGGGCGGCTACCAGCACGATGCGCACGATAACCGGCCACAGGACGTCCCTTTTCCCGGTGTACTCAGCCTCCCGCTTCCATCTGCGAACCTGCATGACCGCATAGCAAACGATGCCGATCAGCCCCAGCAGCATGGTTAGGTTGTTGAGCCCCGTGATCTCCCGGCCCCAGTCCGGCAGATATCCAGCGCCAAACAGCTTCAGCTCCTCGGGCACGGGAACGGAGATGGAACCCGAAATCCAGATCACGCCGCCGCGGAAAATCATCATGCCGCCCAGCGTGGTGATAAAGCCGGGAATGCCAAACTTGGAGAGCCAGAAGCCTTGCCAAGCACCCGCGATAGCGCCGATGACCAGGGTGATGATGACCGCCACCCACCAAGGCAGGTTCCATGCACGGGCCGCCAGGGCCATGACCATGGCGGAGAAGCCCGCCACAGAGCCAACCGACAGGTCGATCTGCCCGATAACGATCACCATCAGCATGCCAATGGCCAGCACCAGCACGTAGGCGTTTCCGCGGATGATGTTTTGAAAGTTGGATGAGGTGAAAATTTTACCTTCCGTGGCGATATGGAAGATAACCATCAGCGCCACCAGCACAATCGGCATGGTAATCTGCTTCAAATCGCCGCCCAGAATTCGCTTGAGAGCTTTCATTATGCAACGCCTCCTTTATTCGATCCGGCCACTGCACCGGGAAGCTTTGTCATCATTTTCATCAGCGTCTCCTGGTCGGCATCCTTACGGTCAATAACCCCCGTCACATGCCCCTCAAAAATGGTGTAGATACGATCCGTAACGCCCAGCAGCTCCGGCAATTCGGAGGAAATCATGATGACGGCCTTCCCCTGATCCGCTATCTCTTGAATCAGGCGGTAAATCTCGTACTTCGCGCCTACGTCGATGCCGCGCGTGGGCTCGTCCAGTATGAGCACCTCGGGTTCGGTGAACATCCACTTGCCCAGCACGGCCTTTTGCTGGTTGCCGCCCGACAGGGTGGATACGCCCACGCTCACGTCGTGCGTCTTGATGCTCATGGATTGACGATACTTCCCCGCAACCTGCATCTCCCGATCCAAATCCAGCAGCCTGCCGCGCAGTATCCCCTTTAGATTGGCCGAGACGATGGTCGTGCGGATGCTGTCCAGAAGGTTGAGCCCCAGCGTCTTGCGATCCTCGGGCACGTACGCGATGCCATGCGCAATGGCGGATGCGACCGTGGGGATGTGCGCTTCCTGGCCCTTGATCTTGATGGAGCCGCTGCGGTATACGCCGTAGTTGCGCCCAAATACGGAACGCATGAGCTCGGTGCGACCCGCGCCCATCAGCCCTGCGAAGCCGACGATCTCTCCGGCGCGCACTTTGAAACTTGAGTTCTTGCACACCATGCGGCCCGGCACGTTCGGATCCTCCACGCACCAATCGGCCACTTCGAAAATAACGTCGCCGGGGTGCGACTCGTGGGCTGGATAGCGGTTCTCCAGCGATCGGCCCACCATGGAGCGAATGATGCGATCCTCGTCGACATGCCCGGCCTCGACCGCGTAGGTTTCCACGGTGTGCCCGTCGCGGATGACGGTGACGGCGTCCGATATCGCGGCAATCTCGTTGAGCTTGTGCGAAATCATGATAGCGGTGATGCCCTTGCTCTTTAGGGAACGCAACAGCTCAAATAGATTGGCGGTATCGGCCTCGTTCAGCGCCGAGGTGGGCTCATCGAGAATCAGCAGCTGCACGTTCTTCGAAAGCGCCTTGGCGATCTCCACCAGCTGCTGCTGGCCCACGCCCAAATGCTTGATGAGGGTGTGCGGCTCGATGGTCAACCCCACACGCGTCAGCAGGTCAACGGTGCGGCGATGCGCGGCATCCCAATCGATTAAGCCGTGCTTGACCACTTCATTGCCCATGAATATGTTTTCGGTGATGGAAAGCTCCGGGATCATCGTCAGCTCCTGGTGGATAATGGCGATGCCTGCGTTCTCCGATTCCTTGATGTCCTTGAAGGCCATCTCTTTCCCATTGTAGATGATCTTGCCCTCGTACGATCCGTGCGGGTACACGCCGGAAAGGACCTTCATCAAGGTCGATTTGCCCGCGCCATTCTCGCCGCAGATCGCGTGAATGTCGCCCTGATGCACCTCCAGCGTCACGTCGTCTAGTGCGCGAACGCCTGGGAATACCTTGGTGATGCCTTGCATCTGCAGAATCAACGGATGCTCCATACCCTTACCCCCTATGCCCTACCGAATGTCTTGGCGTCTACACCGCCAAAAACGCGCTCGGCAATTGCAGTACCTTGTCCGTCGCTACGGCGGCCGCGCCGTACAGCGTAGGGTCCACCTTCAAGTTCGAAAGCTTGATCTGCACCTTGTCGCACAGCTCGGGGACGATGCGCTGACGCACCACCTCGCGCACCGTGCCGAGCAGCAGCTCCCCGCCATGCGAAATACTGTCGCCCAGCACGATGATATCCGGGTTGTAGGCGTTGATCAAGGTCACGCAGCCGTAGCCGATGTACTCCGCAATCTCCCGAACGACTTCTTGCGCCCTTGTGTTCCCCGCCTGCGCCGCCTCAAAAACAGCCTCACAGCCCTGCACATGGCCCTCCGTAAAGCATTCCGGCACGCGCTGCCGCGCCGCTTTGAGCACGGCCTGGGCGGAGCAGAACAGCTCCAGGCACCCCCGGTTTCCGCACTCGCAACGCGGACCCCGCACATCCACGCTGATGTGCCCCACCTCGCAAGCAGTGCCCTGCGTGCCCAGCAGCAGGTTTCCGCGCTCGATTACGCCCGCGCCCACGCCCTCGCCCAGCAGAAAGTAGGCCAGCGTGTGCAACGGCTGAGCATGGTCGCCAAACAGCCATTCGGCCAACGCCCCCGCATTGGCATCGTGCTCGATGAATACCGGCTTATCGAACGCATCCTCGAACTCATGGATAAAGTTGATGTTGTGCCAAGTGGGCATTTGGGTCATCACGGCAATGTACCCATCGCCCCGCAGATACGGCCCCGGCAGCGCTAGGCCAATGGCCACCACGTGTTTGTATGTCTCCAGCATGGCGCGTATTTGCGCCTTCATGGCGGTCAGCACGGTCTGCTGATCTGCATCGCTGGGGTAATCCGTCTCGGTTTGGGTGTAGATTTTGCCTGAGATATCGAATACCCCCACCGCAAACGATTGTCTGGCAAACTTGACCCCCATGATCTGGTGTTTATCGGCATTCAGCTTGAGCCCAATCGAGCGGTGGTTGGTGTTTCCCTTGAAGCTGCCGACCTCGGCAACCGCGCCCATTTCCATAAGCGTCGCCACGATTTTGGTGATGGCAGGCTGGGTCAGGCCGGTTTGGCGGGCGATATCCGCGCGGGAGCATACCTCGCGCCGCTGCAGCACCCTGAGCACTGCCGAACGGTTCATCTCCGTCAAATCACTGTTGTTGCTGCCCGTTGCATTCAGCATAGCGCAACCTCTTTCCGCAAAACTGTATACACAAAAAAGGCGTGCTGCGCCCCGAAATACTAAACTCTGTAAATATATTAACACAGGAAAGTAACCGCGTCAATTGCTTTGACAAAAAAAACACAAATCCCGTCCATCCGCCCCAAAAGTTCAACTACCGAAGCACATTTGGCGACCTGCATTTCAGGCCGGTTGATCCACCAAGCCCAGCCGCACCAACCCTTGCGCCACCATCTGTGCGACGGTTTGCGCCCCCAGCAGGCTAAAATGCGTCTTGTCCTCGATGCCTTGAGGGTAGCGCTCATCCTCACCCGGCTGTAGATTGACGAAGAGTTCGCAGGCGGCAGCGGCCCCCTTCGAAAGCAGCAGCGCACGCGTCTGCTTCTCCAGATCGATCAGCGCCACCCCCTCCCGCTGGCACAGGCTGCGCTCCGCAGCCGGGTACGCACCATGGGTGTAGAGCAAGAAATCGCCCTCCGCACCCACAAAAAAGTTTCGGCTCACGCTGGTGCAAAGCACCGGCACAGCCCCCGCCTTGCGCGCCGCCTCCACATACACCATCAGCATTTGCGGAAAGGTGGTTTCCGGGTCAGTATGGCGGGCGGCATCGTCCTTTTCATCGTTGTGGCCAAAGCCGACCAGCAGGAGATCGCCGGGCTGCATGCTCCGCTGCGTCTCGGCAAAAAGCCCCTCATCCAGAAAGCTTTTGGACGACCGTCCGCTGGCGGCGGTGTTGACAATCCGCGCATGCGGGAGCAGCGGCGCTAGCTGCCCGCCCCAGCCGTAGTAGGGCGGCGTGTTGGTATCCACCGTAGAATCGCCCACGATATAGATTGTTTGCATGTCATTCACCCCATCATTCATATGAAGAGTCTCCTCTATTTAGATATCGTTTTGCCATCCCTCAATACGATCACAGCGCAATCACCGCTCGCATCGCGCCCCTTGCACGCGATGTCCGCTGGCAATGCCGGAAAACCCTGCCGTAATCGGGTCTTGCACGCGCTTCGCCTGCAGGACGACGGCCTCCCCGGCGAAGGCCAGCAAAATGTCCACGCCACAAGGCGTATCCCCAATTATGTGGCACAAAACACGCAGCACCCCCGGCTCCACCCAACCTGCCGAAGCGATACAGGGCTCCGAGCTCCCCGGGAATTCGCCGCGCGCCATGCTCCCCATGCCGAACGCGATGCGCTTCCATTCTCCGCCGGACGATTGATCTCCACGAAGCAGGCAGAGCGCGCCGGGTTCCAGCCACAGCTCGGTGATGCCCATGGGGTTGCGCTCCATGTGAAAGCTTCCTTCGGTCTCCACCGCAAAACGGGGCTCGCTCGGCAGCGGCTTCACCGAAAGCTCCGCAAGGTACGCGGTCAGCAGGCGATCCGCCTCGGTCGCCTCGGTCGCCGTCTCCGTCCCGGTCTCCGGCTCGCGCGCATCCTCGCCCAACGCGAATCGGTCTACGATCTCTTCGAAAAACGCATCGTGAATGCGCTGCACGCCATACGAATCAAACTGCGTATCCGCCGTGGTGCACAGCGCCAGCTGCAAGCGCGGCACGCAGATCGCCAGCTGGCCGCCCATGCCGTACATCATGAACCCATCGCGGGTGCACCAAAATTGATAGCCATAGCCGTGCCGCTCCTCGGGCCGTTCCTGCATTGGCGTACCAATTTGCTTGGAGGTCGCCGCGCGCAAAAAATCCTGAGGCACGATGCCGCGGCCATCGCCCATGCAGAAGTGCGCCACCTTCACTAGGTCGCGCAGCGTCATCACCAGCCCCGATCCGCCCTGGCTGGTGCCCGAAGGGTCAGCCAGCCAATGCTTCGCACCCGTCGCACCAAGGGGATCGAGCAGGTTTTTTTGCAGATAATCGAGCAGGGGCATGCCCGTCAACTTCTCCACCAGCGCGGCCAGCACTTGGGAGCACGAGGTATCGTAGGCAAACACCGTGCCCGGCTCATGGGAGGGCGGCACGATGAAAAAGGTGCGGGCCCAGTTCGCATCCAGCGTTTGCTTGTAGGTGGTGAAGGCATGGCAGGTGGCCATGCGCAGCATGTCGCGCAGCACCAGCTTCTCCAATGCGGACGGCACGGTCTCCGACAAAAATTCCGGAAAGAAGCGGACGATCCGGTCGCTCAGCGCCAGCTTCCCTTGACCGATCAGCATGCCCACCGCCAGCGCCGTCATCGATTTGCTGATGGAAAACATGCGGTGGGGCTGCTCGGCGGAAAAGGGTCGCCAATATCCCTCCGCCATCGTTTCACCTCCGCGCTCCAGCAAAAAGCCGTGCATGCACACCGCTTGCTCCTCCAGCCGCTTCAAAAACCGCAACACATGCTCCGCCGGAATCCCCTGCCGTTCCATCGCCAAGGTCACTCCCCCCGTTCTTCTCCCGCGTCATTCTTGCGTGCATTCATGCATGAACGAATGTATTGGGGTCGAAAACACACATTCTCTTCCAAAAACACACACAACAAGCATACACAATCTTCCTTCGAAAATCAACGAGCGCGATTCCCCTCGCCCTGCCCTCCGCACACCTCCACACACCACCACACGGATAGGCTCACAAAAAGGTTTACTCTTCTCGGCTTGCTGGGTATAATGGCGGCATGAAAACATTCCATTTCAAAAATCGGCTGTTTTTGTCGTACGCGCCGGTGATCGCGGGCATCATCGTGCTGTTTGCGGTGGTGCTGATCAGCGTCACCTCTTCGCTGAACCGCGAAACGGAGAAACTGCACCAGCAGGAGCTTTTCGAAAGCAACCTTTCGCAGCTCGAAGCGCTGATCAACCAAGCCAGCCGTCTGGCCACCCAGGTGGCGGGCAACAACGAGTTGCTCAACGTGTTCATCCCACTGGATGAGAAGCAGAACGCGGCGGGCGGCGGCAAGAATTACTTCGACGATCAGCTGATGGACACCATACGCATCGACAGCCTGCTTGCGGGCATCAACGGCGTGGACGGCTTCGCCGACCGCATCAGCGTGTTCAACCGCCACGGCGACTACGTAAGCACCGGCAGGCTCTTCGAAACCCAGGAGCGCATCGCGCAGACCCTGGCCGACGTAGATGCGCTCGACGCGCTCACCCAGGAATTGCAAGACAATCCGGCCGGATTTCTGGCGACCGGCTTTTGCGAGGATTCCTGGTCCAACAACCCGGGAGCGCAGCTTTTCTCCCTGTACCGCACGCTTTCGTACACCGAAACCTCCACGCCCTACGGCCTGGTGGCGATCCAGTTCCAGGCCGCGCGGGTGCAGAAGCTGGGCTTCTGGGCCGACGAGATGCCCGGCGAGTATTTCCTGATCAACGATCGCGACGCACAAAACCCCGTGCTCATGTACCCGGCGCAGGTAAGCTTCCCGCTATCCGGTGCGTACGGGCAGATTCGCGCGCATCTGGATGCGCAGAGCGGGGCGGGCAAGCCCACGGTGCTGCTTTCCTACGAGCACGATCGCCGCGAGGAACTGTTGCTGGTTTCGCGAGTCACGCAGTCCGATTGGATTCTGTGCCGCACTCTGCCCGGCTCCGCGCTCACCCTGCCCTATCGAAATAGCTATATGATTATGATTTTAGGCTGCGTCGCGCTGCTGGCGCTGTTCCTTTTTATCGTCAATTACATGGCGGTGCGCATCTCGCGCCCCCTGCGCATGCTCTCCTCCTCCATCAAGGGCATAAACCTGCAAAACATGCGCCTGGACGCAGGCCAGCAGCGCTTCGGCTATACCACGCAGGAATTGATCGCTCTCGACGAGGCGTTCCGCGCCATGCTCGCGCGGCTCGATAAATCCATTGTGTTGGAGATGCAGGCCTACATGCGGGTGCTGCAATCGCAGATGAATCCGCACTTTCTGTACAACACGCTGTCCATCATCATCGGTTCCAGCGAGGCGGCGGGCGACGATCGGACCGTCGCAAAATGCCTGAAGCTGACCGCCATGCTGCGGTACGTGGCCGATTTCAAGCGCGAGAGCGTGCCCCTGGGCGAGGAGCTGGAGCACGCGCGCCTGTACCTGGCGCTCATGAAGGACCGATACGAGGAGCTTTTTACCTACGAAATCGAGGCCGACGAGCCCACGCTGGCGGTCATGGTTCCCCGGCTCACCGTGCAGCCCCTGGCCGAGAACTGCTTCGTGCACGGCTTTACCAACGAGCCGCCCTGGCACATCCACATCCGCGTACAGGCCGAGGGCGCGCGCTGGCGCTTGACCGTGGAGGACAACGGCGCGGGCATGACCGAGGCCGACATCCAAGCGCTGTATGCGCGCATGGAAAAGTACAGGCACGACGTGGCCGGAAACTACCAGGAGCTTTCGCTAGGCGGCATGGGCCTGATCAACACGCTGCTGCGGCTTACGCTGACCTGCGGCGACCAAGTGCAGTTCGATATCGCATCCCGCCCCGAAGGCGGTTTGCGCGTGACGATTGGAGGTGCAATGCAATGATCCGCGTGCTGATCGTTGAGGACGAGCCGCCCACGCTGAGAAGAATTGCCGCCATGGTGGAACAGCTCGACCCCACGTTTTCGGTGGTGGGCACCGCGCTCAATGGGCAGATGGCGCTGCACGTGCTTGGGCACACGCCCTGCGATGTGGTGCTTACCGACATCCGCATGCCGGTGATGGACGGCCTGCAGCTCATGGACCAACTGCGCGAGCTCTACCCGGAGCTGATCATCGTGGCGCTCTCCGGCCATTCCGATTTTTCGTATGTATCCCATGCGATGCGCGCCCGAAGCCTCGATTATCTGCTCAAGCCGGTCTCCGCCGAAAGCCTGCGGGAGCTGCTGGCCCGTATCCGTGCGCAGCACATGGCGGACAGCCGCGTCCGGCTGCGGCGCGACCTGTCGATGCGGCTGAACAAATCCGCCGAGGGTGAACTGACCGCGCAACCCAGCGAGGACCCCATCGGCCTGTGCCTGCTCTGCGCCGGTTCCTTCCCCTTTGGGGACGATGCGGAGATGTACCCGGCGGCAGATTGCTGGAGCGGTCGCTCGCTGGAACGGCTGGCCGAGGAGATTGCGCCCGGCTACGCGGCATTCACCTGGGCCTTCATGGGCAACACGCCGGTGGAACGTATCCTGATCTTCCAAACCCAGAGCGAGGACATCGATTCCTGGGTACGCTGCCTGCACGAAGCGCTGCTCGACAGCGCAGGCATTCCGGTGAGCTGCGCCTATTTTCAAAGCCCGGTCACGCTTAGCGATACCGGGAAGTCGTTTGCCCGGCTGCGCAAGGCGCTGCGCGAACACATGCGCATCGGCCGCAGCCTGCTCCTGCCGCTGGATCCGGCGGAGAACGTGGCCGAAACGCCGCAGCCGTTCCACGATCCGGCCGCGCTCGATGCGCTGATCGCGATCCTTTCCGGGGGGCAGGGCGTGGCGAACGGGCGGGAAAAGAAGGAATTGCTCGCCCGCATGGAGCGGGAGCAGTGGACGCAGCAGCGGGTGATGGCGCTATTCGCCGGGGCCGCTTCCGCCCTGGAGCACAGCGAGCAAGAATCCCTGCGCGAGCTGGCCCGCCATCTGAAAACCGTGCTGCCCGATCAAATCTGCATGTCGCTCTCGTGGGCGGAGCTGGAGCAAAGCATCGATTCACTGACCGAACTCGCACCCGATCCAGCCCCCGATGCCAAGGCCGGGCAGGATGCGGTAATCGACGCCATCGAGCGGTATCTGCGCGAACACTACGCCGAACACATCACCAACCAAACTCTTGCCGCTTCCTTTGGCTATGTGCCCAGCTACATCAGCATGTTGTTCCGGCGTAAGTACACGCTCTCCCCCTCCGAATACCTGACCCAGGTGCGGCTAAACCAGGCCAAGCGCCTGCTACAGGCCCAGCCCGACCTGCTGATCCGCGAAATCGCCGAGGCCGTGGGCTTCAAGAGCCAGCATCATTTCTCGCGCATATTCAAGAAAAACGAGGGGATTTGGCCCACCGGCTACCAATCCTGGCAGGAGGATGAACCATGAGGAAACAGACCTTTCGTTTGATGTCGGCGCTGCTGGCCTTTGTGTGCTGGCTGTCCATGGCGGGCTGCCAGCCGCGTGAGGCTTCCCCGCCCCTCGCCAGTGGACCGGCCCCGGTTCCTCCGCCCGTGTTCGCCATCGTGGTCAAGTACACCACCAACCCCTACATGGCCCAAATGTACGAAGGCTTTGCCCAGGCCTGCCGCGAGCTGGGCGTAGAGCCCCGCCTCGCCGGGCCGGGCGACGACGGCTCCCCCTCCCAATCGGAGAGCCTGGAGGCGCTGCTGCGGGAGGGCGTGGCCGCCATCGCCATCGCCGCTAACGATCGCGCCTCGGTTTCCCCACCCCTCAAGCGGGCCGTGGCTGCGGGCATTCCGGTCGTCTCCCTCGATTCCATCGTCGATCCCCAGGATCGCATGGTGCACATCCAGCAGACCTCGCCCGAGATGATCGGCCGCGTGCTCATTCAAGCGGGCACGCAAATGATCGGCGGCCAGGGGCAAATCGCCATCCTTACTACCACGCCGCAGATGCCCAACCAATCCGTATGGGTGACGTGGATGCATTCTGAGCTGACCAACCACCCGGACAAGTACACAGGCATCGAACTGGTCGACACCGTGTACGGCCAGGATGAGCGCGCCGCTTCCGCCGCCCAGACGCGTGGACTGCTCAAGAAGTTCCCGGATCTAAAGCTGATCATCGCGCCCACCTCGGTGGGGCTGAATGCCGCCGCCGAGGTGATCACCGAAACCGGCGCAAGCACCCGGGTCACCGGGCTGGGCCTGCCCTCCGAAATGGAGCCTTACATCACCAGCGGCGTATGCCCCTGGATGTATCTTTGGAATCCCTCCGACCTGGGCTACTTGGCCGCGCAAGCCATGCACGCGATGGTCGATGGCAGGCTGACCGGGGCCGTCGGGCAAATATTGCCCGCAGGCAGCCTGGGCGACAAGGTGGTCACCGCCTGCGAGGATGGCGGGAGCGAGATCGTGCTGGGCAACCCCAAGCTTTTCGACGCTTCCAACATCGTGATGTGGAAAGAGGTATTTTAGCGCGAAGCATTTGCGCAATTTGTTCAAACATTTCAAAAACAGGCACACAGATTTGACTTTCTGTCATTTCAATCCTTTTTCGCATCCGGTATACTTGCTTCAATGCAGGCGTTGTCTAATGCAGGCGTTGTCTATTGCAGGCATTGTCTTTATGGGCGCTGTCTTTGGAGGCGTTGTCTATGCCGGATAAGTTCCTCGAAACCAAGCAAGCCAAACAAACCAAGCTATTGGAAATGGAGCACATCAGCAAGTCCTTTCCCGGCGTCATGGCGCTGAACGATGTGCGTTTCGATCTGTGCGCTGGCGAGATTCACGCCCTGGTCGGCGAAAACGGCGCGGGCAAATCGACTTTTATCAAGGTGCTGGCAGGCGTCCATCAGCCCGATCGCGGCGTCATCCGCATCGATGGCGAGGAAGTCGTGATTCGCGATCCCCTCATCGCGCAGAAGCGGGGCATCGCTGCCATTCATCAACACGCAGCATCCTACCCCGACCTTAGCGTCGCGGAAAACATATTCATCGGCCATGAATTCCTGACTGCCGGATTCATCAACTGGCGAAAGACCAACGCCGAGGCCAAGCGCATCCTGGATACCATCGGCGCGGACATCAGCCCCACCGCCTCGGTGGGGTCACTCTCGGTGGCGCAGCAGCAATTGGTGGAAATCGCCAAGGCGCTGAGCATGAACGCTCGCATACTGATCATGGATGAACCCACCGCCGCGCTCTCCAAGCGGGAAAGCGAAGAGCTGTACACCATTTCCCGTCGGCTACGCGATCAGGGCACGGCCATCATCCTCATCTCCCACCGCTTCGAGGATGTGTTCGGGCTGGCCGAGCGCGTCACCGTGCTGCGCGATGGCGGCTACATCGGCACCTACGATGTGGCCGATGTGGATGAAAACAAGCTGGTCGGCTACATGGTGGGCCGCGATATCGATCAGTTTTACCCCAAGAAGTTCACCTACCCGGGCAAGGAGCTGCTGCGGGTGGAGAACCTTTCCCGCACTGGGCATTTTAGGGACGTAAGCCTCACCGTGCGGGCGGGCGAGATCGTGGGCTTGACCGGATTGGTGGGCGCAGGCCGCACCGAGCTGGTCGAAGCGATATTCGGCGCGACCAAGGCGAGCAGCGGCAAGCTGTTCCTCGAGGGCAAGGAGCTCACCGATCCAACCCCCAGCGGGGCTATGAAGCAGGGCCTGGCGCTCCTGCCCGAAAATCGGCAGATCGAGGGGCTGCACCTCTCCTGGTCTATCAACCGCAACATCTCGCTCCCCTCGCTCACCAAGTGCGTGAACAGTCGCGTATTTCTCTCTAACAAAAAGGAGCGCGCCATTTCGCACGAGCTCTGGAAGCTGCTCAAAATCAAGGCCAACGACGTGGGCACCGCGGTGCAAGCGCTCTCGGGCGGCAATCAGCAAAAGGTGGTCGTGGGCAAGCTGCTGGCCATCGCGCCCAAGATCATCATACTCGATGAACCCACGAAGGGCGTGGACGTGGGCAGCAAGGCCGCTATCTACGAGATCATGTCCGATCTGGCCTCCCAGGGTATCGGCATCCTCATGATTTCCTCGGAAATGCCAGAAGTCATCAACATGTCCGATCGCATCTACGTGATGCGGGAGGGCCGCATCTCGGCGGAATTCCCGGCGGGCGTCACCCAAAACGAGATTCTTGAGGCGGCCATGCCGCTCAAAAAGCAGGCATAGGAAGGAGCGGCGCCCATGCAAAGCACGAAAGCCAAAACGCCGTTCACCACGCTGCTGATCCAGCACCGGGAAATTCCGCTGCTCGCGGTGCTCCTGATGTTGCTCGTGGGCGTGAGCATCCGCGTTCCCAACTACCTCGCAAACAGCTATATCAACATACTCAAGGGCGGCGCGATCAACACCGCCATGGCCGCCGGTATGCTCATGGTGCTGCTGGTCGGCTCCATCGATATCTCGGTCGGCTCCACGCTGGCCTTTGCCGGAGCGGTGGCAGGCATGCTGATGCGCGACGGCCACGTAACCAGCATCGCCGGTATTTTCCTGGTGGGCATAGGCATCGGCGCTGCCGTGGGCGCAATCAACGGCGTACTCATCGCGTACGGACGGGTGTTACCCATCATCGTCACCCTGGGTATGAGCTACGTGACCCGCGCCATGATCCCCATGGACTGGCTGCTGGGCCTCAACAAAATCGCCCGCATCGACCTGACCGACGCGTTCAAGGTCTTTCTGCTGGATAATTCCTTCATCGGCCTGCCGCTGCTGGTCTGGTTCGCGGTGATCGTGGTGGTGCTGGCAGGGCTGTTCCTGCGCTTTACGCGCACCGGGCGCAATCTTTATGCCGTAGGCTCCAACGAGCAGGCCGCCTTGGTGCGCGGCGTGCACCCGGCTCGCATCAAGGCGCTGGCGCACACCCTCTGCGGCGCGACGGCCGGATTGGGCGGGGTCATGTGGCTGGGCTACTACAACTCCGTAGAAAAGACCACCGCCATGGGCGACGAGATGTACGTAATCGCGGCCTGCGTGCTGGGCGGCGTGGCCGTCACCGGCGGCTACGGTAAAATCACCGGCGTGGTGATCGGCGCGCTGATGATCGCCATCATCAACAGCGCAATTCCCCAACTGAACATCGGCAACTCCAT
Organism: Eubacteriales bacterium; assembly: GCA_031553615.1. Lineage (GTDB taxonomy): Bacteria > Bacillota > Clostridia > Christensenellales > Aristaeellaceae > WQXF01. The sequence continues at coordinate 5,934 of JAVBLJ010000023.1, read as the reverse complement.
GATCACCGAATTCATCAAGGGCTTGCTCCTGCTATCCGCCATATTGCTCAACGTGATGCTGCAACGCACGGCCACCAAGCGCGAGCTTGCGGGGAGGAGCATATAATGAAAGCACGCATACAAAAAGCCCTCTCTAAGCTGCTTCGCTGGGAAGTGATGCTGCTGATCGTGCTGGCGGTGATGTGCCTGGTGTTCGACCAGCGCGACGCAGCGCGGCAGGCTCAAGGCTTGGCGAAGAAGGATGTATTCAATCTGGCCTCGGTGGTCAAGGGCATGCGGCCCTACATGCTGTATAGCTTCATGACCCTGGGCATGATGCTGATCCTGGCCATGGGCGATATCGACATCTCCACGGGCGCGACCTCGGCGCTATCCATCGCGGTGCTTGGCGTGCTGTATCAATCGTTTACCAGCTCCGGCATGGCCGCCCCCCTCGCCTTCGCGCTAGCGATCTGCGCCTGCCTGACCACCGGAGCGCTCTGCGGCGCGGCCAATGGCCTGCTGGTCACCCGGTTCAAGGAGCTCTTTCCCATGATCATCACCCTCGCGACCCAGCTCTTCTACCGGGGCGTGGCCTTCCTGCTGCTCGGCGGCGGCACGCTCACCTTCAAAAACGATCAGACCTTCGATCAATTCAAGGTGCTTTACAACACCATACCCATGTTCGGGCTGCAAATGCCCCTCATGATGCTCTGTTTTCTAGGGCTGGCGCTGGTCTACTTTGTGTGGATTCATATGACCCCAAACGGCCGCCGTATATTTGCCCTGGGCACCAATCAGGCCGCCACCTTCTACAGCGGCGTGCGCACCGATCGGCTCAAGTTCCTGCTCTTCACCCTCTGCGGCCTGATGAGCGCGGTGACCGGCATCTTCTTTATCGGCGCGACCTCCAGCTCCATCCGCGCGGATTCCATGGCCGGATACGAGATGTACGCCATCGCTGCCGCAGTGCTGGGCGGATTCTCCACCTCGGGCGGCAAGGGCACCGTGCTCGGTGCGGTGATCTCCCTGGTGATATTCGGCGTCATGAAGATCGGCCTGGGCACGCTGTTCGGCTTTGCGGATAGCATGGTCAACCTCTCCGTGGGCCTAATCCTCATCGCCAGCACGCTGCTGCCCAACCTTGCCTCCGCCCTCAGCCTGGAGCTACAGCGCAGGCGGCGCGCAAAATCCACCCCCGTATCACAGCAGGCCTAGCCTGTTGAGATAGCATAAAAAAAGGAGGAAAAGAAACAATGAAACGGATTCTTACTCTGGTCCTGGCGCTCGCGTTGGTCCTTTGTGCCACGTCTGTAGCGATGGCAACCGAAGAGGGCTTGGTTATCGGCGTGGTGTACAAGCAGTCCGGTAACGCGTACTTCCAGGCGGCGGTGGATGGATTCACCAAGGCTTCCGAAGAGCTCGGCTTCACCTTCACCCACGATGGCCCCGACGATGGTTCGTCCGACGGCCAGATTCGCATCATCGAAAACTTCATCAACTCCGGCGTGGACGCGATCTGCGTATCCGCCAACGATCCCGATGCTCTGGTGAACATCCTGAAGGAAGCCCGCGAAGCCGGCATCAAGGTCGTCTCCTGGGACGCCGCTGTGGCCCCCGAAGGCCGCGACCTGGATGTGCAGCCCGCCAGCGCCAAGTACATCGCGCTGACCCAGCTGGAGTCCATCACCAAGTCCATCGGCGGCGAAGGCAAGATCGCCATCCTGTCCGCGATGGCCACCGCCCCCAACCAGAACCTGTGGATCAGCTTCATGGAAGAAGCGCTCAAGAACGATCCGGCCTACGCCAAGGTTGAGTATGTGGGCACCGTGTTCGGCGACGACGAATACACCAAGTCCTACGACGAGACCCTGGGCCTGATCAACCTCCACCCCGACCTCAAGGGCATCATCTGCCCCACCACCGCCGGCGCGCCCGCGGCCTCCAAGTGCATCATGGACGAAGGCAAGCCGATCAAGGTCACCGGCCTGACGCTGGCCACCGACATGGTCGAGTACATCAAGGGCGGCATCTGCGACGAAACCTTCCTGTGGAACCCCATTGAGCTGGGCTATGCGGCCTCCTACGCGGCTGTCGGCCTGGTGAAGGGCACGATCACTGGCGCTGCGGGCGAAACCTACGAAGTGCCCGGCATCGGCACCCTGACCGTGGAAGCCGCCGAAGGCAGCGGCACCATCTCCTACCTGAACAAGCTCAACGTGTTCAACGCCGAGACGGTCGACGCGTGGGTGGGCATCCTGTAATCCGCACGCAAAAACCGATCACGCATATGAAAAGCGCGCTTCCGTGATTCTTCGGAAGCGCGCTTTTTTGTTGCGCTCGGGGCCATACCAATTCCAATAAGGTTTTGCCAATAAGCCAGCGAGAGATTTTTACGTTCGGCTAGGAGTCCGAAGGAGGCGTAGCCAGCTGCTACGCTGACCGAGCACGACAACGCCGATCGGATAAAGATCCGCTGGATTCTGGCAAAACGTAGTTGGAATGGGTATCAGTACGCCACGCGCACCGTCTTGATCTCGAAGGGATGGAACACCAGCTCCGCGGACTGCCCCGTGATCGCCAGCGCTTCGATGGGCTCCTCCAGCATGTTGGTCAGCGTCAGGCCCCGCGTCGGGTGCCCGAGGTGCAGCCGGGTGCGCACGTAGCCGCCCTCGGCCTCGTACAGACGCACGATGTAGGCCTTGTCCGCATCCTCGCAGGGCTTGATGGTTTCCACCACTACCCCCGGCGCATCCACGCCCAGCAGGGAGACCAGCGGCGCGCCGCCCGGCACCGCCACCGGCAGGTAGTTGAACGCATACGCTGGTTGCACCACCGCCTGCGCGGAGAACCCGCCCCCATGGGGCAGGAACGCGTAACGGCAGGAATGCAGGCCGCAATCGCCGCGCGGATCGGGTCGGTCGCCGCCCTTGTGCAGCGAAAGGCGCATGTGCCCCTCCTCCACGCTGATGCCATACTTGCAATCGTTGAGCAGCGTCACGCCGAAGCCCGCCTCGGAGAGATCGGTAAACTTGTGGTTACAGACCTCGAATCGCGCCTTTTCCACATCGGTGTTGCGATGGTTGCCGCGGCGAATGTGGCCGAACTGAATCTCGTGCCGCGCACCGTCCGCCAGCAGCGCGGTATCGAACGCGGTTTTGAGGAAACGGTGCGTATCCTGCCAATCGATGAGGGTGTCGAACGTGATCTGCGGGGAAGCGGCGGAGAACACCATGTCCTGGGTGAGGGTGGAGCGCTCGCTGAGCGCATACACGCTGCGAATCCGCAGCTCGACCGCACCCTGGGAAACCACCTCCCGGCTGAGGAGCCGCGCCGACGCTTCAAACTTGCAGCCCAGGTCGGCATCGATATCCCAATTATCCCAGGCGGCGGACACATCCTCGGCCATCAGGAAGGTATTGAACGCGAATCCGGCGGGATCGCGAAGCTCGCGCCCGGTCGCAATATCCACGTAGGAAGCGATACCGCCCTGGGTATCGAACACGATGCGCGCGAAGGGGGTTGCCAGCGTATCGCCGTTGGGATTGCCGTTCCACTCAAACCATTCGCAGGGCAAATCCGCCTGGAACGGTTCTCCCGATACCCAAGCCAGGGCGATGCTTCCATACGGAGGCAGCTCCACCCCTTCCACGGCCAGCAATGCCTCGCCCGCCAAGTTGATGACGAGCTGCTGCCGGTATTCCCCGGCAATGCGCATCCCCGGTCTCGCGGGCAGGTACACGGTTTCACGGCGGGCAAAGCCGGTGGGGTTGTATAGGGCCACGCCCTCGGCCTCCCCCGCGCCTAGCGCCGCACGGATGCCCGCGTTTGCGGATGCGATCATCGCTCCGGTCTCGGCCAGCGAGGTCTGGTGCGCCGAATGGATGCACGTGCCGGGCAGAATATCGTGGAACTGATTGACCAGCAGGGTGTTGGTCAGCGGATCGATGGCCGCGCCGTCCGCCGGAGTTGCCGTGGTCACGGCGCGGTGCACGGTGGCAGCCTCCAGCGTGTGCAGTGCGATTTCCGCCAGGCGGTTGTTGCGCTTGATGTTGTGCAGATTGGTGAGCGTGCCCCGGTGCAACTCCAAATAGAGCTCCCCGGCATAGACCGAAAGGTCGCGCGCACTTTCCTGCATGTGCTGCATGAACGCGCCCACCGTAGTGTGGCTCGAGCGCGCCACACCCTCCAGGTCGCCCACGCGCCGCGCCATCTCGATCATCTCGAATTCCGGTCCGCCGCCGCCATCGCCCTTGCCGTAGGAAAATAGCCGCATGTCCGAGCACGGCTTTTCGAGAATGGGATCGCTCGCGATGGGCCCACCCTCGGTCAGTTCGATCAGCATCCGCGGGTCGGGCCCCACATGGGTTCGGTTGAAGTGGGTCAGTACGCGCGTTCCATCCAAACCCTGCCACCAGAAGGAGGTGTACGGGAACTTGGTGGTATCGTTCCAGGCGATCTTGGTAGTCAGGAAGTACTCCACGCCGCAGCCCCGCATAATCTGGGGGATGGCGGCGCTATACCCGAAGGTGTCGGGCAGCCAAAACGAATCCGAACGGTAGCCAAAGTGCTTCTGCGTATAGCGTTGACCCCAAACGAACTGGCGCACCATGGCCTCGCCGCCGGTCAGGTTGCAATCGCACTCCACCCAAACCCCGCCATTGGGCTCGTAGCGGCCCTCGGCCACGGCGGCGCGGATACCCTCGAACAACTCCGGGTAGTGCTCGCGGATCATTTCGGTATGGTACGCCGAGCTTTGCACGAACAGATACTCCGGATATTGCGCCATCAGCGATAGTTGATTGGCATAGGTACGCGCGCACTTCTTCACGGTTTCGGTCATGGGCCAAAGCCAGGCCGTATCCATGTGCGAATGCCCGATAAGGCCCACGTACGGGGCGGTGGGGCCGTTGCGCTTGGCAAGCTGCGCCGCAAGCAGGGGCCGGGTCTCCTCCAGCCTTTGCCGGAAAGCGCCGTCGGGCGCATGCTCCTGATCGTAGTACACGCGGACATGCACGTCGTATAGGGTGCGCAGCACATCGGCGCGCCGGAAGCTGCTGGCAGGCAGCGCTTCGCAGAGCAAAAGCAGCGTGCGCAGATCGGCCCAGTACCCCAGCACGAACGTATCCTGCGTGCATACATCGAGCGGCCCAATGGGGTACTCATAGCTATCGAAAGATTCCTGCTGGAAGGGCTGGGTGCCGGGCATATCGTGGAATGCGTAGTATTCCAGCACCAGCGCGAACGCAGTGCCCTTCGGTGCGCCGGCGGTAATGCGCTTGGCATAATGGTTGCCATGGGAACCCACCAGCTCCTTGTTGGCGTAGTTGGCGGTCATCACGCCGTCGACCCATAGGGTCGCCTCGTAGCCGCCGATGCGCGGAAAGAGGAACAGCGGCTGATCCGCGAGCTGCTCCGGCACCGTGTATTCGCCCCGGAACCAGCCGTACATACCCTCCCCGCCCCAGCGGCGGTTCTCCGGCAGCGGCGCAAAGCGCGATGCTTCCGGAATAGCATGCAGCGGCTCCTCCGTTTGGAAAAGGCCCGACACCCCGGCCTCGCCCACCTTTTGAAAAATCCGATCGTAGAGCATAGCTTCCAGGCGTCCAAGCTTTCGCAGGGTCTGTTCGAGGGCTTTGGCGGTAATCATGATGCGTCTCCTTCATCGCGGGCGCCGGTAGCGCCCGATGCTTTGCTGGTGGTCGTGCCGGAGATGAACTGCGTGCTGCCGCCGCGGCTATCGCCGGAAACCAAGCCCCTGTAGCGGCTTGGGCTGGGCAGATCGGTCAGCACCACCGGCTTATACCAATTCCAATTAGGGCGTGTTTCAAAAGTCATATGGGCTGCATAATCAAGCGAGCCATACAAAAATGCAAGCTAGATGGACGAAAGCGAGGAACCTTCGAGCGAGTTTGTCAAAGCGCGTAGCCACACGCCGGTAGAGCTTGAGTTTCT
>JAVBLJ010000045.1:0-34072 GCA_031553615.1 Eubacteriales bacterium | reverse complement strand
CGCTGACGCGCCCGAACGGAAACGCTGAGGCGGTTTCCGTTCGATAGGAGGGGCGCGCTGAGGCGCGGCTCCCGTTGGTCGCTGAGGGAGGAATGTTTTCCTCCGCTCGGCCCTACGGGCTACGGGCCTGCGGGCCCCTCGACTACGGAAAACTCCCCGCCCGCCCGGCAAAGCCGTGCGAGACGAATGGGGTCGAGGGGCTGCGGCCCCTCGAGCTCCCTGGGGCGGCTCGCTTTGCTTGCCGCTGGGATGCTGCGGGGGCCGCGGGGGGCTGCGGGGATGCGGCAGGTCGACCCCGAAGGATCCCTAAGGGCGATCGGAAAGCCCTTAGGTCGACCGTGAGGGCGAAACACCCATCCCGCCGGTGCGATTCCCCGCCGCAGCGACTCCCCTGGGTCCAGGGCCCGAGGCCCTGGTCGGTTGAGGGAGGGTATGGAGAGTGCAGAGAGGACCTAGGGAGGGGGATCGAAACCCCTCCCTGGTCCTCTTTGCGTCCCCGTTGATCCCCGTCGCCTCATCGTTCCCGGTTCACCAAGGCTTGCCGCGGGGTACGGCGATGAGGGTAGGTCGACCCCGAAGGATCCCTAAGGGGCCAGAGTTGAGGCCGCCCAGTGGGCGAAAAGCCGAAACGGCGGGCCAATGAGCGACAGAGCAGCCAAGGGCTGCGACAATCGCGAATTGAGGAGATCGGAAAGCCCTTAGGTCGCCCGTGAGGGCGAAACACCCATCCCGCCGGGGCGGTTCCCCGCCGCAGCGACTCTCCTGGGTCCAGGGCCCGAGGCCCTTTGGAATCTTTCGCACGCCCAACTCCGCATGCTTATGCGTAAATGCTTTTGCCATAGAAAGCGGTGCGCCGCCGTGAGCACCACAGCGACGCACCGCCAGGATCGTTATAGCAAGGCGCAGAGGGCGCGCATGGCCCCCAGTGCCTTGGTGTCCGCGGCCTTGGCCGCCTCGATCCGCTGCACGATGGCTCTGCGCGTCTCGGGCTGGGCCAGCGCACGCATCTGTGCTTCGCCGCGCATCCAGCCGCCCAGCGAATCGGACATGGCCTGCGCTTGATTGGCTACCTGCTGGAAGTGCGACGCGATTTCACGCAGCGCCTCCCCGTGGGGGTGCCCCTCGGCCAGCCCGCGCAGGTAGCTGGCCGCGTTGCCGCGCCCATCCTGCAAACAATCCGTCGCGTCGCCCTGGCACATCAGCCGTTCTACCAGCAGCGGCAGCACCGCGCCCGCCGGGAACTGCGCATCGTCGCCGATGACCTTGGCCCAAGCATCGTAGGCCGCAACGCCCTTTGCGAAGGGGCCGCTCTGCCGACCGGTCAGCACTTCGATACCCTGCTCCAGCACCTGCTTGAGCGTCCAGGGCTCGCGCACCCGCTCCCCGATGGCGATCAGCGCCAAGGTACACGGGTTTTCCCACCAGGTATCGCACACGTAGTAGCCGGATTCATCGAGCTTCACATCGCCGCCGAACTCCGGGTTATCCTGGAACACATTCCAACCCAGCAGCGTTTCACCGCCGTCGCGGTATCCGGTGACGATGCCCGCCTCTGGGGGGCCGATCACGCCCAGCGCGATCACCGGATTGCCCCGGTCGAGTTGCGCGCGCAGCAGGGCAGTGAACGCATCCTTGGGCGTTTCCTCGGTGCGCCAAAGCAGCGTGCACTCGCGGCCCATGGCCTCAACGCCGGTGGTATAGCTGCGGCCCGGATCATCGTACGCGAAGCAGATATCGACGTTGCCGCCGTCCCACTCCCCGGTGTTCCACGTCAGGCGGAAGGCCGCCGCCGACCGCACCATGATCTCATCGTAGCGCAAATCCTCGCCCAGGTAGTTGAGGCAAGCTTTCAGGCAGATGGGATAGGGGGTACAGCCTTGGTACGCACCATACTGGGCGCGGGGCACGCCGTACAGCACGCTGCTGTCCTCGGCGTGGTGCTCGCGTTTGTGGTTTTTTTGCGGGTTCTGATCCATTCGGGTCGTCCTCCCTTTTGCTATGCGTCGTTTTTTGTGTGTCGCTTTTTTATGTGTCGTTTGATTCTGAATCGTTAGGCACCGAACCATTCGGTGGTGAATCCCCGTGCGCCGAATGTTTCGGCAGCCCCACGCCATACACCCCGGCCGCCAGTTTGATGCGCGCTACGCGGGGCCGCTGCACGCGAAAGGCCTGCGGCGAAAGCCCTGTGCAGCGCCGAAAGGCGCGGGTGAAGGTGTCGGCATTCTGGAACCCGTAGGCGGTGGCGATGTCCAGCGCGGTGCGATCGGTATACAGCAGGTCGAACGCCGCGTGGGCGATGCGCCGCTGCAGGATGTATCGGCGCATGGGCACGCCGGTGGCCTCGGCGAAAATCTGCCGAAGGTGCGCGAGCGAAAAGCCGACCGCGCGGGAGAGCTCGTCCAAGTCGACCCCGGCGGTCAGGCGGTTTTCCACATAGGCGATCACCGCGCCCACCAGAACGAAACGATCCACCGCACCGCCTCCCCGATCGAAAAAATCATGGGTGGAGGGGTCCCTTCCGCGAACACTCTCCGGAAACCAAGCGAGGCAGAAACCAAGCGAGGAATGATACAAGTCCTCGTTAGATTGGTATAAGATAAGGAATCATGCTGCATGACCCCCAGAGCATAGCATGAAAACCGCGTCCGTGCTCGACTTTTTTGAGGATGCCTTTTTTCCGGTGCGCTCACTCTCTCCGTTCGGTTTTCTAGGCTCAAAAGCAAAAAACCTGCCTCCGCATCAGCGCGGGAAGCAGGCTTAAGTCGTTTGGAGGGGCCGCGCTACTTGGCCGGAGTGGCCGTGCGCTGGCCGTTGACGCGGGCCCAAAGATCGTGCACGAAGCTGGCGCCACGGCTGATGAGCATTCCGGTCAGCACCATGCCCACCGGCGGGGAGCGCAAATCCACCCCGGCAAGCTTCAGCAAATCCACATTGGCCAGCAGGCAAAGCGCTACGCCTAGCGCCGCGCCGAGGGCCGGCCATAGCCAGCTGGGCACTTGGACATTCGAGGGCAGCCAGCCCTTGATCACCTGGATGAGCGCTTCCACGGCCACCGCGAGCAAGAATACCGCGCCGATGGCTTCTATGCTCATGCGCATCCCTCCTATCGATCTCCGCCTACCCCCATTCTAATTCCCGACGCTTGCGTTTATGCTTCGTGGCCATGCCCAAATCGCCTTATTTCTCCTGCTTCTCCCTCTTTTCCCGAAAGAACCGCTCCAGCTGCTCCCCGCACTCCGCCGCCAGCAAACCACCGTAGGCGGGAACGGCGTGCACAAAGGCCGGATCCTCGGTGATGCGGTAGATGCTGCCGCAGCAGCCCGCCCGCGGATCGGCCGCGCCATACCACAGCGCATCCAGGCGGGCCAGCGCAATGGCCCCCGCGCACATCGGGCAGGGCTCCAGCGTCACGTAAAGCGTACAGCCCGTCAAACGCCATTCGCCCAGCGCGCGGGCCGCTTGGCGAATGGCCAGCAGCTCGGCGTGGGCGGTGGGGTCCTTTTCTTTTTCGCGCAGGTTGTGGCCGCGGCCCAGTATGTCCGCGCCCCGCGCCACCACCGCGCCCACCGGCACCTCACCCCCGGCCAGGGCCAGGGCGGCTTCGGCAAGCGCCTCCCGCATGCAGGCTTCGCGCACGGCGTGCAGCGCGCTCATCCGCGGCTTTGGGCCAGGAAGAACACCGCGATGGTGCCCGGGCCCGCATGCGAGCCGATGGTCGGCCCGATGTCGCTCATCATGAAGCGATCCATGGGCACGCCGAGCCGCTCGTGAATCATAACGCGCACCTGCTCGGCCTCCTCGGGGCAGGCAGCGTTGCTGATGAATACCGTCTGATCCTGCGGGTTCTCGATCAGGCCCTCCATCCGGTCGACCAGTCCGCGCATCGCACCGATGCGGCGGCGCACCTTGTCGCGGGCGATCAGCTTTCCTTCATCGTTGACGTGCAGCACCGGCTTGATGGACATCAGCGTGCCAAAAAACGCCGAGGCCGGGCTGCAGCGCCCGCCCCGCTTGAGGAAGTGCAGGTCGTCCACCGTGAACCACTGTGCGATGCGAGGGCGGATGCCGATCAGCCATTCCCCCGCCTGCGCGGCGGTCATGCCCTCGGCGCGCTTCTGGAGCGCTAGAAATACCATTAATCCTTCACCTGCGCTGGCCGAAAGCGAATCCACCAGCACCAGCGTGCCCGGCAGGTTCTCGGCGTCCAGCATTTCCTTGGCCATCACGGCGCTTTGATAGGTGCCGCTCAGCCCGGAGGAGAGCAGGATGGAAAGCACATCTTGCCCTTCGGCCAGCAGCGGGCGATACGCCTCGCAAAACGTGTTGGCGTTCAGCTGCGAGGTAACCGAGTTTGCCCCCTCGGACAATCGGCGGTAGAATTCCGCCGGGTCCAGCCCCTTGCCGGGCGCGTCAATATAGGTATCGGTGCCGATGGTGTAGCTCATGGGCAGCACGCAAAGCGCTTGCTGCGCGGCCACAAAATCCGCACGCATGTCGGAGCTAGAATCTGTAACGATTGCAAACATATCCGAATCCTCCACCTTTTTTATGCCCATAGAGTACCACAAAGAGGTGGCGCGCGCAAGCACTTCGTACTACAAAGCAATTTGCAAAAAGCAATTTGTGAAAAGCAATTTGTATTACTCCGGCCGCTCCCTGGGCATCAGCCGCAGGGCGCATAGCAGGCCCAGCACGCCCACCGCCGCCATGGCGTAGAAATTGGCACGATAGCCTACGGTAAGCTGGGCAACCCCCTCCACCACCGGAGAGGCGACCGTGACCAGCGCCCCGGCGAGCACCGGCCCGGCAAACATGCCAATTCCATACAGCGATTGAAACAGGCCCATGGCCATGCCGTGCTGCTCGGGCGCGGAATCGCGCATGCACAGCGCCAGCGTCACCGGGCCGATGCAGCCCACGCCGATACCGGCGAAAATCTGGAGCGCCAGCATCTGCCAAAAGGCGTTGGTCAGCGGCATGCCCAGGCAGGAGACCGCCATGCATGCAAAGCCGATGGCCGTGACGCGCCGCGCGCCCAGGCGGGGCACCAGCACCGCCCCGGTGAGCCAGGAGCACAGCACGTTGGGCAGCAGGTGAAAGGTAGAAAGCAGCGCGAGCTGGCTGGCATCCGCGCCGAGTACGGTCTTGGCCCACTGGGGAGAGAAGCCGTAAAGCGTCGACCACATGATGACCTGCTGCAATATGGAAAGCAGCGAGCACACCAGCAGGGAACGGCTCTTGACGACGGTGAGCAGCGCGCGTGGGCTGGCGGGTTGGGCGGTGGGGCGCACATCGATCACAAACAGCGAGCACAGCATGCCCAGCACGCCCGCGCCCACGGCCAGCAGGAACGCGGCGCGCGTGTCAGCGCTATTCGCCAGCCAGCCCCCGGCTTGGGTGGCGACCAATTGCGCGGCGCACATCACCGCCGAAAGCACGCCCATAGCGCGGAATCCCCCGCGCTGCCGCACGCCCGTGCCCGGCTGGCCCTGTGCGCCATAGCTGGCGAACAGCACGCTGAACGCCACCCAAGCGGCGGCGGCAGCCCCGGAGGTGCCGCGCGCCAGCATGGCGGCCAGCGGCGATTGCGAAAACCAAAGCCCCAGCGCGGCCAGCGTGGAAAACAGCAAGCCCAGCGTAAGAAAGGGCTTGCGGCGGCGCAGCCGATCGGAGAAAAAGCCCAGCGGCGTGCGCAGCAGCATCTGCACCAAGCCGTAGCTACCCACGATACTGCCGATCATGGCCGGGGTTGCGCCCAGCGTGCCCTGCGCGAAGTTGGAGAGCAACACCGGATAGGTATACAACGAGAACCAAAAGAGGGCCGTGGTGGCCAAAAAAAGGAGGCGTTCCGATTTCTTCATCTAAGGGTTTTCCTCGGTTTCGTAGAATCTGGGGGGATCTCCCCGGCTTTGCAAAAAATGCGGCGGAGTCCCAGCCCCGCGCCCTACGCGAGGTAGGAGCGCAGCGTATCCAGCAGCACCGATAGCTCGATGGGCTTGGCGATGTGCGCCTGCATGCCGGCCTCCAGGCAGCGCTCTATATCCTCACGGAACGCGTTGGCCGTCATGGCGATGATGGGCACGGTGGCCGCGTTGGAGTCCCCTAGCGCGCGGATGCGGCGCGTGGCCTCCAGACCGTCGACCTCGGGCATTTGGATGTCCATCAGGATGAGGTCGTAGGGCTGCTCGGCGGCGGTCACCTTTTCGATGGCCTCGCGCCCATTTTCGGCGGTATCGAGGGTGAGGCCGGTATCCTCCAGCAGCGCACACACGATCTCGCGGTTGATGGCGATATCCTCCACCAGCAGCACGCGCCGCCCCACCAGGCGAAGCGGGCCCTGGGCACATACGTCGGGCTCGGCATCGGGCGCCGCATGGCTGGCGCGCAGGCTTAGTGTGAAGCTAAAGGTCGCGCCCTTGCCCAGCTCGCTGCTAACCCACACGTTGCCGTCCATTAGCTCCACAATTCGCTTGGAGATCGCCAGCCCCAGGCCGGTGCCGCCAAACTTGCGGGCGATGCCGCCGTCGGCCTGTTCAAACGAGCGGAACAGGCGTGCCTGCTGTTCGGGGGAGATGCCGATGCCGGAATCCGTCACTTCAAACTGCATGCGCAGCTCGTCGTCTACCCGCTCCAGCAGCTTTGCCGTCAGCAAAATGCTGCCCTCCTCGGGGGTGAACTTGGCGGCGTTGGTGAGCAGATTGGTGAGCACCTGCGCCAGGCGCAGCTCATCGCCATACAGCATGACCGGCAGCGCCGGATCGATCCGCACCTCCAGCTTCTGGCGCTTTTCATCGGTGCGGAAGCTGATGACATTGACCACGTTGCCCACCATGCGTTCAAAGTTGAAATCGATGGACGATAGCTCGAATTTGTTGGCTTCGATCTTCGACATATCGAGAATATCGTTGATTACGCCCAGCAGGTGATCGGAGGCGGTGCGTATCTTTTCCAGGCAGTATTCCTTGCGCGCCGGATCGTCGCTGCCGCGGGCGATGTTGGTCATGCCGATGATGGCGTTCATGGGTGTGCGCATCTCGTGGCTCATGCGCGAAAGGAAATCGCTCTTGGCCATGCTTCCCTGCTCCGCCAGATCGCGCGCCTGAATCAGATCGCGCTCCAGCCGCCGGATTTCGGTCATGTCCACGCCGATCACGCCCACGTCGCCATTCGGATCGTCGCTCAGCAGGAAGCCGGAGTAATCCATGATGCGGGTTTGGCCATCGGCGCAAAGCAGCGCTGCTTCGAATTGGCAGCTGCCGTTCTCGCGAACCTTCGGAAGGTACTCCTCGTTGAGCCGCACCAGGGTTTCCGCATCGTACGTAATCGCCATGCCACCGGCCATGAGCTCCGCAAACGAAAAGCCGGTGAGCGCGCTGACGGCCGGATTCAAGTAGCGGCGGTGGCCTTGCGAATCGAGGAACGATATGAACTGCGGCGCGTTTTCCACGATAGCGGAAAGCTGCTGCAGTTTGCTTTCCATGCGCATGCGGCCCAGCACGCCCGAAAGCACGCCGGCCACCATCTCGCCCAGGTTGATATCGCTGGCCGACCAAGGCTCCTCGCTGCCGACCCGGGCAAATTCCAGCACACCCCAGAACTCTTCCTCTAAAAACACGGCGAACAGCACGCAGGTGCTCACGTCCAGCCCATAATCCCGGATCATGATGCGCGCTTCCTCACCCTCAATGCGGTAGAAGGCAAACAGGTGCTGCGCGAAGGCCTCGGCGATGCCCAGCTCTTTGCTGTTCAAGCGAACTGCGGCATGCCGCTTGGAGGGCGTCGGGTCGTCCGGGTTGCACCATTCGTAATCATAGTGCATCTTCTGGTCCGCAAAGCGGATCAGAAGCACGCGATCGATGTTCATGAATTCACCGGCCATTTGGAGCGCGCGGGCGATTTGCTGCTCCTCGTCGGTGGTGTCGATGAAGCTCTGGGACAGGTCGGCCATGAGCTCCTGCTGCTCCAGGCGGCGCTTGAGCGCGAGCTCGGCTTCGTGCTCGTCGGTCACATCCACCAGCATCTGCAGGTTGACCTTCTGACCGTACTTCCAATCGATCAGGCGTCCGATGTGGCGATACATGCGCCCGGTAACCGTATTGCGCTCCTCCCAGGTGATCTGCTCCCGCTCCGCCCGCTCCAGCGGGGTGTTGGGGCAGTTCGGGCAACGCTTGGATTGGCCCGTCTGCAGCACTTGCCAGCAGAGCTTGCCCTCCACAGGCCGGGCCAGGTTAAACTCGGCGCACATCTTGTCGTTCATGAACAGGATTTCGTCGGTATGAACCTGCGACACGTAGATGAGCGCATCCATTCCATTGAGTATGTTGCTCAATATCTCCATGGAGGATTCGGAGCGCTCGGCCAGCTCGCGGTTGGCCTCCAGCCGGATCACCAGCGCGTTGATATCCTGGCCCAGGGTGCGCAGCTCGGTAAAATGGTTATAGCGATCCATGCTCAGCAGCGCATCGCCACTGATCACGCGCACATCCTCGCTCATGCGGGCAATGCGGCTCAAGAACCGGCGCTCGATGACAACGTACAGCACCAGCAGCACCAGCAGCAAAAACAGGAGCAGGAAGAACGAAGTGCCGTTCACCCAGCTAGCGCCGCTGGCGTAGATGCTGCGCGGAGTGTTCATAATTAACTGCGCGGGTTTGCCGCCCAAATCGTAGAAGCGGCGAACGAGCAGGATGCGGGCGGAGTTCGCCGGGTCGGGATAAATGCTTTCGCCGGGCGCAAACGAATCGCCCGCATAGGCCTCGATGATGATAGCGGCCCGCTTATCCAGCGTAAGCTCCGCTATGCGCCATTCATCGAGCACCACACCCAGCATATGCTTCGCGCCGCCGCCCGGCATGCTTACCACGCAGGCCAGGTACGATTCCCCCTCGTACCACAGCAGCCCGGCGCGGTTGCCCTCCGGCAGGGGTTCGACCGGAAGCTCGATCAGAGTGTAATCGCGGCCCAAAATCGACGAGCTCCCGGTAATGCGCGCGCCGGTAACCGTCTGCTCCTTAAGCCAAGCCCCGGCGGAGGTGCGCAGGCTTTGAATAGCCTCCTCTAGCGCGAAATCCAGGGTCGTGCCCAGCTGGCGAACGTGCTCGGTCTCCGCATCGCGAAGCATGCTAAACATGCCCTGCCGGAAGAATACCATCACGGCAGCGACCACCAGCAAAACGACGACGCTCACCAGCGCCAGCAGCGACGATTGTAGCGACGCAGACTGCCGCGCATCCCCCGCCGAAGCGGCTGAACCGGCCCTGCCCGATGACTCGATTGGTTTCATGGAGGGTACGCCTCCCTTTTGCAAGCGAAATAGCACCAGGGTATACCTACCTATATTACCTGATTCTGTATGGGATCGCAATGGCTTGGCCCCATTAACTCCTTAATTCATTGCCTTAAATCCTTCGCGCCTAGGCAAATGCGCATTGTGCTGGCAGATCACGTGCCCCTTTGATATACTATGTGTAGCAGCAGCGCGAAAGGAGAACGGCACATGGCGAAAAAACCGTTTAATCAAAAGCTCCATACCCCCGGCGATCTGCCCAAGGTGGAGGAAATTACCAACCCGCGTCAGATCGCGCGTTACGGGCCGGGGCGCATGCTTGTCGCGCCGCCGCTAGCCTACGATGCGGTAATGAAATCCGTGCCCGGAGGGCGATTGATCACGCTGGATAGGGTGCGCGCGCACCTAGCCCGCCAGAACGGCGCAGACGTTACCTGCCCGCTCACCGCAGGCATCTTCATCAACATCGCAGCCCAGGCAAGCGTGGAGCGCGGCGGCCAAGATCCCACTCCTTACTGGCGCACGCTGCGCACCGGCGGTGAGCTGAACGAGAAATACCCCGGCGGCCTGGAAGCCCACCGGCGGCAGTTGGAAGCGGAAGGCCACACCGTAATCCAGAAAAACAAGCGCGCCTTCGTACAAGACTTCGAGGCGCATCTGATGGAGCTACCGTAATCGCACGATGCATCACAAATCCTCTATGGTATCCCAAATACCAATTCCAATTAGGTTTTGCCAATAAGCCAGCGAGAGATTTTTCGTTCGGCTAGGAGTCCGAAGGAGGCGTAGCCAGCAGCTACGCTGACCGAGGCATGACAACGCCGATCGGATAAAGATCCGCTGGATTGTGGCAAAACGTTGTTGGAATGGGTATAAGCCCAACGGATTCCCTCAATCTCACGATTGTCGCAGCCCTTGGCTGCTCTCGCTTTGGCTTGCCGCTTCGGCTTTTCGCCCACGGGGCGGCCTCGGTTCCCTAATAGGTCGCCCTCCGGCCACTATCGCGACGTATTTTCCAATTATTGTCATGCAAGCGCGGCCGCCCTGCTGGACGCATTTTCCCCTTGACACTCCCCGGAAAATGCGGTATAACTCTACAGAGCTTTGAGCGAGGAGGTCTGTGCCGTGTCCAAGGGGTTTGCGAGGTTGCTGCGGTTGGGGCACGGACTGGGGCTTTTGCCCTTGATGGTTTCGCTTTTAGCGTTTTCTCTTTTAAAGTTTTCGGTTTCAACGCTTTCCCCTTTCATGTTTTTGCCTTTCACGCTTTTGCTTTCCTTCGTTTCGTTTTTCATTCCCGGGAAGATCGGATTCGCTCCGACTTCCCGTTTTTTTTGCTCGCGGGCCGCGCCTTGACGCGCCGTGCGAAGCGATGGTATACTGAACGGAAGAATAAAAATGATCATATTACGAATAAATATACGGATGTGAGCGAATGACAACGATGATTCGAACCGCGACCCTGCTCCTGCAGGATGGAACCCGGTTTTCCGGTCAAGCCTTTGGCGCGGAGGCGCCCTGCGTGGGCGACGTGGTGTTTGCGACCGACATGATCGGCTACCAGCTGCTGCTTACCGACCCGGCGTATCGCGGGCAGATTCTTTGCATGACGTATCCGCTGATTGGCAACGTGGGCATCAATGGCGAGGACATGGCCTCGGGCGGTGCGCAGATTGCCGGACTGGTGGTGCAGTCGCTCTGCGACCTGCCGAGCAACTGGCTGTGCAAGCGCTCGCTGCCCGACTTTTTGATAGAACAGGGTGTGCCGGCGCTGCAGGGCATCGACACCCGTGCGCTAGCGAGGCACATTCGCGATACCGGCGTGCAGCGCGGACGCATTTGCATGGGCGAGCCTACGCAGGCCGACCTTGACGCGCTGGCCGTGCAGGCCAAGAGAGATTCGTGTGGCGGGGATTCCTGCGATCTGGTGGCGCAGGTCACCTGCAAGGAAGCATATAGGTTGCCCGGCGAGGGACCGCGCGTGGCGGTGCTCGACCTGGGGGCCGAGAAGCCGCTGCTGGCGGCGCTACAGGCGCTGGGCTGCTCGGCGACGGTGTATCCGGCGGCGACCTCGGCGGCGGAGATGCTGGATGGCTGCGACGGCGTGCTGATCAGCGGGGGGCCGGGTGACCCGGCGACGCAGGCGGGGCTGCTGGACACGGTGCGCGCGCTGATGCAGGGGAAGCCCACGTTTGGCGTGGGGCTGGGCCTGGAGCTGATGGTGCTGGCCCAAGGCGGCGGGATCATCAGGCTAAAGCATGGGCATCACGGCGGCCAGCCGGTGCGCGAGAGCGACACCGGATGCTGCGCACAGACCGCCCAGCGCCACCGGTATGCGCCCGACCCGCAAAGGCTGCCGCAGGGCGCGCGGATCACGCACACCAACCTGAACGATCAATCCATTGCGGGGTTGGCGTTCGGCGAGGGCGGCGCGCGTGGCGTGATCTTCCACCCGAGTGCGCAAAGCCGCGAGCTGATCGCGTTTGTAAGCGGGCTGAGCAAGGGATGAAGGCCAGGACAAGGGCAAGTATGAGTTTAAGAATGAATGCTAGAATGAATTTTAGGATGAATGCTAGGATGAATGCATAGAAAAGGGGGATGTCCAGATGCCGAAGAAACCGTGGATCCACAAAGTATTGGTGATCGGCTCCGGCCCCATCGTGATTGGGCAGGCCGCCGAATTTGACTACGCGGGCACCCAGGCCTGCCGCGTGCTGCGCGAGGAGGGCGTGGAGGTGGTGCTGGTCAACTCCAACCCGGCCACCATCATGACCGACCGGGACATCGCCGACAAGGTATACATCGAGCCGCTGACCGTGGAAACCCTATCCAATATATTGCGCCGCGAGAGGCCCGACAGCCTGCTGCCCTCGCTGGGCGGGCAGACGGGGCTCAACCTGGCGATGGAGCTGGCCGAGAGCGGCATACTGGCCGAGCTGGACGTCAAGATGCTGGGCACGCCCATGGACTCGATCCGCAAGAGCGAGGACCGCGAGGCTTTTAAAGAAATGATGCTGAGCATCGGCCAGCCCTGCATCGACAGCGTGATCGTCCACGACGTGGACAGCGCGGTGGAGTTCGGGCGCACGGTGGGCTATCCGCTGATCATCCGCCCGGCCTATACCCTGGGCGGCACCGGCGGCGGCATGGCCGACGACGAGGCGGAGCTGAGGGCCATCTGCGCGGACGGCTTGCGCGCCAGCCGCGTGCATCAGGTGCTGGTGGAGCGCTCGGTGGCGGGCTGTAAGGAGATTGAGTCCGAGGTGATCCGCGACAGCGCGGGCAACTCGCTGGCCGTTTGCAACATGGAGAACATCGACCCGGTGGGCGTGCACACCGGCGATTCCATCGTGGTGGCACCCACGCAGACGCTGCGTGCCGAGGAGCACGTGATGCTGCGCGGCGCTTCGCTGCGCATTCTCGAAGCGCTGGGCATCGAGGGCGGCTGCAACGTGCAATTTGCGCTGCACCCGGACAGCCTGCAATACTACGTGATCGAGGTCAACCCGCGCGTGAGCCGTTCCTCGGCGCTGGCCTCGAAGGCCACGGGATACCCCATCGCCAAGGTGACCACCCGCATCGCCATCGGCTACACGCTGGACGAGATTCCCAACGGCGTGACCGGCTGCACCTCGGCCTGCGTGGAGCCAACCATCGATTACGTGGTGCTGAAATTCCCGCGCTGGCCGTTCGATAAATTCGTGGAGGCTGACAAGCGCATCGGCACCAAGATGAAGGCCACCGGCGAGGTGATGGCCATCGGCGTAAGCTTTGAGGCCGCGCTGCTCAAGGCGGTGCGCTCACTGGAGATGGGCTACGATTCGCTGGTGGATTCTGCGCTGGAGGCGCTGGACGACGGGGCGCTGGAGGCGCGGCTGCACCAGATCAACACCGAGCGCTCGTTCGTAGTGATCGAGGCGCTGCGGCGCGGCGTTTCCGCCGACCGGATATTCGACATCACGCGCATTGACCCTTGGTTCCTGCGCAAATTCCAGCGCATTGTGGAGCTGGAGCAGCGGATTCGCGCCATGGATTTGGGCGGCATGACGGCCGAGCTGCTTCGCGAGGCCAAAGAGATGGGCTTCGCCGACAGCGCGCTGGCCCGCTGGTTGAACATACCCGAGGGGCAGCTGCGCGACTACCGCCTGACGATGGACATCCGCCCGGCCTACCGCCCGGTGGACACCTGCGCGGGCGAATTTGACGCGCGCAGCCCCTACTACTACTCGACCTACGGCGTGCACAACGAGGCCAAGGGCGGTGCGGGCCGCAAGACCGTGGTGGTGCTGGGCAGCGGGCCGATCCGCATCGGCCAAGGCGTGGAGTTCGATTACTGCTCGGTGCACTGCGTATGGGCGCTGAAGAAGGCCGGATACGACACGGTGATCGTCAACAACAATCCGGAGACCGTTTCCACCGATTTTGACACCGCCGACCGCCTCTACTTCGAGCCGCTGACCCCCGAGGACGTGTGGAACATACTCGAAATAGAGAAGCCGGTGGGCGTGGTGGTGCAATTTGGCGGGCAGACCGCCATCAAGCTGGCGAAGGCCGTTGTCAAGGCCGGGGTGCCCATCATCGGCACCTCGCTGCCCGACATCGACGCCGCCGAGGATCGCAAGCGCTTCAACGCGCTGCTGGAGCGGCTCGACATTCCGCAGCCGCAGGGCGGCACCGTGATGAACGAGCAGGAAGCCGTGGACATGGCGAATCGGCTGGGTTATCCGGTGCTGGTGCGGCCCTCCTACGTGCTGGGCGGGCAGGGCATGGAGATCGCCTACGAGGAGAAGGATGTGCGCGCCTACATGCGCATCATTGCGCAGCAGAACCAGCACAGACCGCTGGAGCACCCGATATTGATCGACAAATACCTGCTGGGCCGCGAGATTGAGGTCGACGCCATCTGCGACGGGGAGAGCGTGCTGATCCCCGGCGTGATGGAGCACATCGAGCGCGCGGGCATCCACTCGGGCGACTCGATATCGGTGTATCCGCCGCAGACGCTTTCGCCGCGCATTCAGCAGCGCGTGGCCGAATACACCTGCGCGCTGGCCCGGGGGCTGAGCGTGAAGGGCCTGGTCAACATCCAATTCATCCAATACGCAGGCGACCTTTACGTAATCGAGGTCAACCCGCGCTCCAGCCGCACCGTGCCCTACATCAGCAAGGTGACCGGCATCCCGGTGGTGGAACTGGGCGTGCGCGCTTCGCTGGGCGAGAAGATTTCCAGCTTCGGCTTTGGCGAGGGCATTTACCCGGTGCCGCCCCAGGTGGTGGCCGTGAAGGTGCCGGTATTCTCGTTTGAAAAGCTGCCCGAGGTCGAGGTTTCGCTGGGGCCCGAGATGAAATCCACCGGCGAGGTGCTCGGACTGGCGCGTACCGCGAAGGAGGCCTACCTGAAGGGATTCTTTGCCACCAAGCTTTCGGTGCCCCAGGAGGGGGGAGTGCTGCTCTCCGTCGCCGGGCAGGATAAGCAGGAGGTAATCGCGCTGGCCGAGGGCCTAAGCTTGCAGGGCTTCGACCTATACGCCACGGCCGGGACCGCCAACCTGCTGAACAAGAATTTCGTGGCCGCCAGCCTGATCCCCAAGCCCTCCGAGGATCGCAAGGCGCTGGAGGCGCTGCTGGGATCGGGCAAGATTCAGCTGATCATCACCACGCCCACCCACGGCCGCGACCCACAGCGCGACGGCTTCCGCCTGCGCCGCATGGCGGTGGAATACGGCATCCCCTGCCTGACGAGCCTGGACACCGCGCGGCTGATGGTGGAATGCGCGAAGCTGGGCAAGCGGGCGCAGGATGTGGAGCCCTTGGGACTGCACGACCTGACATTTTAGCTGCGCTCGAACACAAACGCTGAGGCGTTCGCGTTCGGTGGGGAGGGTGCGCGCTGAGGCGCGACCTCCCGTTGGTCGGGGAAGGGGAATGCTTTCCTTCGCCCGGGCCTGCGGGCCTCTCGACTACGGAAAACTCCCCGCCCACCCGGAAAAGCCGGGCGATACGAATTGATTCGAGGGGCTGAAGCCCCTCGAGCTCCCCGGTGGCTCGCTTCACTGGCGCGGGGGCGGACGAGGGAACTTTGAGCGAATCATGGTTCTGGATACTATTGGGAGGAGGCGCTTTATGCACATCATTCGCATCATTCCCTGCCTGGACATCGCCGAGGGCCGCGTGGTGAAGGGCGTGAACTTTGTGAACCTGCGCGACGCGGGCGATCCGGCCGAGGTGGCCAAGGGATACGAGGCCGCCGGGGCCGACGAGCTGGTGCTGCTGGACATCCACGCCACGAACGAGGGCCGCGCGACGATGCTGGACGTGGTGGCGCGCGTGGCGGCGCAGATTACCCTGCCCTTTTGCGTGGGCGGCGGCATTGGCAGCGTGGAGCAGATCGCCGATATACTGCGGCTGGGGGCGAGCAAGGTTTCGCTGAACACGGCGGCGCTTTTGCGGCCCGAGCTGATTGCCGAGAGCGCCGCGCGGTTTGGCAGCGAGCGCATCGTGCTGGCCCTGGACGTAGCGCGCAGGCCGGGCGGCGGGTGGGCGGTGCTGACGCACGGCGGACGCACCGACGCGGGCCGCGACGCGGTGGAATGGGCGAAGGAGGCTGCGCGGCTGGGCGCGGGCGAGATATTGCTGACCTCCATGGACGGGGACGGCGCGCAGACCGGATACGACCTGGAGATCACCCGCGCGATTGCCGACGCGGTGCCGGTGCCGGTGGTGGCCTCGGGCGGCGCGGGCAAGCCGGAGCACTTCTACGACGCGATCGCGGAGGGGCATGCCGACGCCGTGCTGGCGGCCTCGCTATTCCACTTTGGCACGCTGGGCATTCGCGAGCTAAAGGAATATTTGGCCGGACGCGGCGTGCCGGTGAGGCTCAGCTAAAAGACGAAGAGAATACCCGAACGTTTTTTGAAATTCTCCCCTGAACGGTGTACAAATCGGTGAAATAGTGCTATGATATCGCTACGAAAAGCGACGGATTGGCGCGTATTCCCGAAAGTTGCCGTGAGAGGGGAGTTTTTCAAATGAGCAAGGATAAGGATGCAGAAATGAAGCAGGGGAATGTTGTGCAGGGCGAAATGATGTACGAGGGCAAGGCCAAGCAGGTTTTTGCCACCAATGACCCCACGCTGGCCATCATCCACTACAAGGACGACGCGACTGCCTTCAACGGGCTCAAGAAGGGCACCATTGTGGGCAAAGGCGTGATCAATAACCTGGTGAGCAATCACCTGTTCCAGCTGCTGGCTGAGCACGGCGTGGAATCCCACTTCGTGGAGCAGATCAACGAGCGCGACACCGTGGTGCGCCGCGTGCAGATTGTGCCGGTGGAAGTGATCGTGCGCAACATCGCCGCGGGCAGCCTTTCCAAGCGGATCGGCTACCCCGAAGGCACGAAGCTGAAATCCACGGTGCTGGAATACTGCTACAAGGACGACGAGCTGGGCGACCCGATGATCAACGACACCCACATCGCCGCCATGGGCTTGGCGACGCCCGAGGAGATGCAGCAGATCGCCGCCATATCGATGAAGGTGAACGACGTGCTGACCGCCTACTTGAAGGACCTGAACCTTTCGCTGATCGACTTCAAGCTGGAGTTTGGCCGCTTTGAGGGCCGCATTGTGCTGGCCGACGAGATTTCGCCCGACACCTGCCGCTTCTGGGACACCCGCACCGGCGAAAAGCTGGACAAGGATCGTTTCCGCCGCGATCTGGGCGACGTGGAAGAGGCGTATCAGGAAATCCTTCGCCGCCTGATGGGGTCAGACCGTTAGGCAGACCGTTAGTTAGACCGTTGAAAAGGGCCCACCTGCGGTCTCATCACTCGCCTGCCTTGTCGGCGCATTGAGATGCGCCTCCGGCGGACAGGCTCGCTCTTCAACCACATCTGGACCTTTTTGAACGGTCTGCTGCGCTTGCAGACAGGACGGGACTTGTCGCCTTTGGCGACTCGTCCTTTTTAGGAGGATCGGCATGATTGAACGGTATACCCGGCCCGAAATGGCCGCGCTTTGGACCCGCGAGATGCGCTTCCAGAAATGGCTGGAGGTGGAGCTGCACGCCACCGACGCCTGGGTGAAGCTGGGCCAGTTGCCCGCCGAGGCCGCCGCCGCCATGCGCAAAAATGCGCGCTTCACCGTGGAGCGCATCGACGAGATCGAGGAATCCACGCGCCACGATGTGGTGGCGTTTACGCGCTGCGTGGCCGAGAGCCTGGGCGATGAATCGAAATATCTGCACTACGGATTGACCTCCACCGACGTGGTGGACACCGCGCTTTCCTCGCTGTTGAACCAGGCCTGCGGCATGATCGAGGCCGAGCTGCGCGCGCTGCTGGAGGTGCTGGCCAACCAGGCCAGGAAGTACAAACGCACGCCCTGCATGGGCCGCACCCACGGCGTGCATGCCGAGCCCACCACGCTGGGACTCAAATTCGCGCTTTGGTACGCCGAGACGCAGCGCAACATCGATCGGCTGGCGCATGCGCGGAAAACCATCGCCGTGGGCAAAATTTCGGGCGCTGTGGGCACATACGCGAACGTAGACCCGTTTGTGGAGCGCTATGTGTGCGAGCAGATGGGCTTGGAGGCTGCGCCGATCAGCACCCAGGTGCTGCAGCGCGACCGCCACGCCGAGCTGATGAGCACCTTCGCGATTATCGGCTCCTGCCTGGAGAAATATGCCACCGAGGTGCGCGGCCTGCAAAAGACCGAGCTACGCGAGGTCGAGGAGCCTTTCCGCGCCGGGCAGAAGGGCTCCAGCGCCATGCCGCACAAGCGAAACCCCGTGAACTGCGAACAGATTTGCGGCTTGGCCCGCCTGCTGCGCGGCTACGCGGTGACGGCGATGGAGGACATTTCGCTTTGGCACGAGCGCGACATATCGCACTCCTCGGCGGAGCGCGTGATACTGCCCGACGCGACCCAGCTGCTGGACTACATGCTGGCGAAGATGACCGGCATACTGGGCGACCTGTTTGTATACCCCGAGAACATGCTGCGCAACATGGATCGCAGCATGGGCTTGATATTCTCGCAGCACGTGCTGCTTTCGCTGGTGCAGAAGGGCATGCTGCGCGAGGAGGCCTACGACCTGGTGCAGAAGAACGCGATGAAGGCTTGGGAGACGCAGACGCCCTTCCCGCAGCTGATCGCGGAGGAGCCCGAGGTATTGAGGCGGTTGAGCGGCGAGGAGCTGGCGGATTGCTTCAAGCTGGAGTACCACTACCAACACGTGGACACGATATTTGACCGGCTAAGGCTTTGATATTCCTCCTCCTTTGCTTTCTAGGATATTGCGAGAAATCAAACGAAGAATCGTACAAGAATTCTTCCACCACTGCGGTGGTTCCCCCTTCCTTTAACAAGGGAGGTTGGAGAGAAACACAGGTAAAGCAACGTTTGTGGGCCTTAATACCAATTCCAATTAGGATTTGCCAATAAGCCAGCGAGAGATTTTTTCGTTCGGCTAGGAGTCCGAAGGAGGCGTAGCCAGCAGCTACGCTGACCGAGGCACGACAACGCCGATCGGAAATAGATCCGCTGGATTGTGGCTAAACGTAGTTGGAATTGGTATAAAGCAACGTTTGTGGGCTTTGAGCCCTTGCAACTGGGGCCGTCTGCCGCGAGGCGGGCGGTCTTTTTTTGCGTCGACAAATGAGAACATATGTTCCTTGTTATTCCCCCTATATGCGTGTTAGTATGTATCATCGGAAGATTTCAGAGGGCAGTTCCCGAGGTTTTGGACGGAAGAGGGAGAGCTAAGTGAAGAGGAGGCGACGGTATGGCGGAGGGGCGCAGAAAGGGAAAAGGATTGGCGAAGGCGGGGGACGACGCGGCGCGCGGGGCGGCTGCTGCTGCGGGTGACGCGGAAAAGGACCCGGTCAAGCGGGTGAGGCGCTCGACACGCGTCCAAGAAGCGGCTTCTTTTGAGGAAAAGAGCGCCATTGCGCAGGAGAATGGGGCTGCGATGGACGGAAAGGAAACGAAGGCAGTTCCGGGCGAGCGCGCTTTGGCATGGAACGGATTCTGCGGAAGTTCCGGCGAGATTGCCAGCCGCGAGGAGGTGCTTGCCTGCCTGACCGCCTGCATGCGCGGGGAGGACATTAGCCGCGCCCAGGCACGAGCCGCCGAGCTGCTGGCGCGGATGTACGGCATGGCCAGCGAGGGCATTGCCGAGGGGAGCGCGTCGCCCCGCATTGTGGACGATATCCCCTATGCCGATCATTCATAAGGGCGGTGTGAGGGAAACGGACGGCGAAGGGGGGAGGCGCATTGAACGCGATGAGGATGCGTGAACCGGGCGTGGACGATGTGCGCGGAGAGGCGGAGTTGGGAGGAGCGGGCGGCGCGGAGAGCGACGCTACGGAGAGTGGGGCTGCGGAGAATGAGGCCGCGGAGATCAGCCTTCGGGCGCTGATTGCGCCCGTGTTTTACCCGGTGCATGCCGACATTCAGCGCATGGGTCATGCGGAATACTGGTTAAAGGGCGGGCGCGGCAGCGGAAAATCCTCGTTCGCAGCGCTCGAGCTGTTGATTGGCTTGCTGCAATGCCCAGACGCGCACGCCATCGTATACCGGCGGGTGGCGGCGACGCTGCACGACAGCGTGGTGAGCCAGATGCTTTGGGCCGCCGATGCGCTGGGCAGGGCCTCTGATTTTCGGTTGCAGCGATCCCCATTGGAGCTGATTTACAAGCCGACCGGGCAGCGCATTCTGTTTCGCGGCGCGGACGATCCGGCCAAATCGAAATCACTCAAGCTGGAACGCGGATACTTTCGCTTCCTCTGGTTTGAGGAGCTGACCGAGTTTGCGGGCATGGATGACATTCGATCCATACAGGCTTCGGTGCTGCGCGGAGGGCAGCGCGGGATCACGCTTTGCACATACAATCCCTCGCGATCCCCGCGCCACTGGGTCAACATAGAGGCTTTGGCGCCCCACCCCCGGCGGCAGATGCACCACAGCGATTACCGGGACGTGCCGCCGCGATGGCTGGGCGAGGGCTTTCTGGCGCTGGCCGAAGCGCTGCGCGAATCCAACGAGCGCGCATACCGTCACACTTACCTGGGCGAGATCACCGGCGACGGCGGGCGGGTATTCGACAACCTTCGTTTGCGGGCACTGACGGCAACCGAAATCGCTCACTTCGACCGACTCTACTTTGGACTGGATCACGGGTTCGCGGTGGACCCTGCCGTACTGGTGTCGGTGCACTACGACCCGGCGCGCGGCATCCTTTGCCTGATGGATGAATTTGTGAAGGTGGGCGCGAGCTTTGACACGCTGGCTGACGCGGCCCACCGCATGCTGCCGCCCGGCGCGAGCCTGACCGCCGACTCCGCCGAACCGCGATCCAACGACGAGCTGGCGCGGCGCGGTATCCGCATCGTGCCGGCCATCAAGGGCCCGGGCAGCGTGGAGCACGGCATTCGTTGGCTGCAAAACCTGCGCGAGATTGTGATCGACTCCGCGCGCACGCCCTTCGCGGCCCGGGAATTTTCGGCGTACGAATTTCCTGCCGACCGATTCGGCGGGTTTTCATCGGCCTACCCCGACCGCGACAACCACACCATCGATGCGGTGCGCTACGCGCTGGAGAGCATGATTGGCAGACGATCTGCGCGCGTGATCGACGGGCGCGGGTGGGGACTGTGACGGCGCGGGACGGATGAGATTGGACGGACGGGACTAATGAGATGGGACGCGAGGGCGCGGCTCTCCTCTGGCAGGCGTGGGGTCATGCGCCGGGGAGGAAGAGCCGCACCTCTGTCTGCGCGGCTGCCTGCTACGCATTCTTCTGGCTTCCAGCTATTCAGAGAACCTTCCGCGATCTATTGCGTGAAATCTAACGAGGAGTAGCATTATACCAATTCCAACTACGTTATGCCACAATCCAGCGGATCTTATTCCGATCGGCGTTGTCGTGCCTCGGTCATCGTAGCTGCTGGCTACGCCTCCTTCGGACTCCTAGCCGATCGAAAAAATCTCTCGCTGGCTTATTGGCAAAACCTAATTGGAATTGGTATTAGACAGGGCGGAGCGAGAAATCGTACCCGCTGGTATCGGCGCACAGCGCGTTGATCGTATAGTGCTGCGGGTGGCGATTACGCCGACGAGGGGCCGGGCCTCGAGGATGACCATGGAGCCGCGCGGCGCATCCACGCTGTAGCGGCCATTTGCATCGGTTACGATGAGCCCGGTGCGGCCATCGAGACCATAACTCATGGGGCTTCGCTGCTTCGGCGCAAGTTCTCCGGTGTTGCTTTGCTCCCATGACAGAATATGACACAGACCGACACATGGTTAGCGCGGATTGCTGACATTGCCCTCTGAATTTAGCAGAAAGCGAGCGATGCGATTTGATTACCCGAGATCCACGGCTTTTGGACGACCCGATTTCCATTGCGATGCTGCACGGCGTGCTGGACGAACACGAGCGCGATTGCGCCGAGCTGGAACGCTTGCGCGCCTACTACGACGGTCAGCACGCCATTCTCCACCGCCGCAAAACCCCCGGAACCTCCAACCACCGGCTGGTGGTCAACTACGCGAAATACATCGTGGACATGGCCAGCGCTTACCTGATTGGCTCCCCGGTGCGCTACACCGACCCCACCGGAGCCGAGGCGATCGCGCCCCTGCTCGCCGCGCTGCGCCGATGCGACATAGACAGCGTGGACGCGGAGTTGGCCCGCCACGCCGCGATCTACGGCAAGGGCGTGGAGCTGCTGTACGTGGACGCGGAGGCGCAGCCGCGCTGCGTGACGCTCGACCCCCGCGATGCTTGGGTGGTCTATGACGATTCGGTGGCTCATGTGCCGCTATTTGGCGTGCACAGCGCGCCCCGCGCCGACGAGATGGGCAACCCCGACGGGCTTTGGGTCACCGTATACACCGACCGCTACACGCAGCGCTTTTCGCAGGGCCGCAGCGGCATACTGCGCGTCATCGGCGAGCCGGAGCCGCACTTCTTTGGCGGCGTGCCCATGACCGAATACTGGAACAACCAGGACGAGCGCGGCGACTTTGCCCCAGTGACCTCGCTGATCGACGCGAACAACCTGCTGATGAGCGACCGCATCAACGACAAGGAACAGCTGGTTGACGCGATCCTGATGATCGCCGGCGCTTCGCTGGGCGACACCGACCTGGAGGTCAACGACGCCATCCGTCGCTTGCGCGATCTGCGCGTGCTCGAAATGCCCTCGTCCGGCGCTTCCGCGCAATACCTGACCAAGCACCTGGCCGAGGATCAGGCGCAGATTTTGGCCGACGCGCTGGCCCGCGATATCCACAAAATTGCTATGGTACCCGCGCTGACCGACGAGCAATTTGCCGGGCAGGCCTCGGGCGTGGCGATGCGCTTTAAGCTGCTGGGCTTTGAGCAGCTGGTGAAAACCAAGGAGCGCTGGTTCCGCGAGGGGCTGCGCTCCCGGTTGCGGTTGTTCGCTCACCTGCTTTCGCTGCGCGGAGAACCGCCCTTCGACCCCGGTCGGGTGACGCTTTCCTTTAGCCGCGGGCTGCCGGTGAACGACCTGGAGCAGGCGCAGATGATCTCCCTGTTGCGCGGATTGGTGCCTGACGATGCGCTAACCGCCCAGCTTTCGTTTACCGAGGGGATGAGGGGGTAGCGGCGTATTGCCCTTTGACCGGCTGCGGGCGTTAAAGAACAGCCGGGACGACGCCGATGGGCGGAAGGACTATGCCGACGGGCTATCAATGGGAGGGAGCTTATGCTTTTTAGGAATACGAGGCGTGCTTGGCACTACAATGCCGACCCTTTGGGCAGTTTGGGCGGTGCGCATGGCGGGGACATGCCGGGTATCCATCCCGGCGCGGACTCCGGCTTGCTTTCCGGAAGCGGGAGCGTGCCGGCGACCGAGGCCGGTGCGCCGGATGCGGGCAACGCAGGCAGCCCCGGCGACGGAGCGGGGCTGCGGCAATTCAACCAGGCTGACCTGGACCGGGTGGCGCAAAAGGTGCGCCAGGAGGAGCGCAAGCGTCGCGACCGCGATGTGGCCGACGCGGTGCGCTTGGCCACTCTGCCCGCCGACGAGCGCGCGATGGCGCTGGCCGAAACGCGCGCCTTTGAGCTGGACGCGCGCGAGGCCGAGATTACCCGCCGCGAGCTGCGGGCCTCCGCACTGGATGCGTTGGCCCGAAAGGGCTTGCCCGCCTCGCTGGCTGATGCGCTGCTCTACACCGATACGCAGAGCTTTGAAACCAGCCTGGGCGCGGTGGAACGCGCTTTCCGGCCTGCGCTGCAGGAGGGCATTGAGCAGCGCTTGCGCGGACAGGCACCGCCGAAGGCGGGAACGGCCGGGCAGGGCCGGGTGGCCGCGCTGCGCGCCTCGATGGGCTTGCCCAACAAACGATGAGACGAAACGGGCGGGCCCTGCGCGCAGACCGATTGGCACGACGCTTTCGCTCATCGATACCTAAAGAATCCGCCGGAGACCACACATTTGAATAGGAGGAGACAATATGGCGAATCACATCGAACTCGCTGCGCAATTCGTGCCCCTTTTGGATGAAGCCTACCAGCTGGCCTCGCTGACCTCGGTGCTGGACAGCAACCCAGAGCTGGCTCGCTTGGGCGCGAACGCCAACGAGCTGATCATTCCCAAGCTGGACATCCAGGGCTTGGCCAACTACTCGCGCAGCAATGGCTACGTGGACGGCGAGGTTTCGCTGACCCACGAGACCGTGCCGTGCAACTTTGACCGGGGCCGCATTTTCAACGTGGATGCGTGCGACAACATCGACAGTGCATGCGCCGCTTTCGGCATGGTCTGCAGCGAGTTTATCCGCCTGAAGGTTGCGCCTGAGCTGGACGCGTTCCGCTTTGCGAACTACGCTTCCGCTGACGGCATCGGCAGCGCTGCCGGTACCCTGACCGACGGCGAGGCGCTGCTAGCCGCCCTGCGCGTGGGCATTACGCGCCTGGATGAGGCCGAAGCGCCTCACGAGGATCGTTTTCTTTTCATTACGCCCTCGCTGCTGGGCCTGATCGAGGACCTCGACACCACCAAAAGCCGCGCGCTGCTCGCGCGCTTCGCCTCCATTGTTTGCGTGCCACAGACCCGCTTTTACACCGATATTCAACAGCTCGACGGCACGACCGACGGGCAGAAAACCGGAGGCTACGTGCGCTCCGGCTCCGCTTCGGACATCAACTTCATGATTATCCACAAGGACGCGGTGGTACAGTTCCCCAAGCATATTGCGCCTAAGGTGATCTCGCCGGAGCAGAACCAGACCGCCGACGCCTGGAAGTTCGGTTACCGGCAGGTGGGCGTGGTGGACGTGCATGCGAACAAGGTAAACGGAATCTATGCACATACGCGCTAATGCGGCTTGCGCCGCCGAACGGAAACGCTGAGGCGGTTTCCGTTCGATGGGAGGGGTGCGCGCTGAGGCGCGGCCTCCCGTTGGTCGGGAAGGGAGGAATGTTTTCCTCCGCTCGGCCCTACGGGCTACGGGCCTGCGGGCCCCTCGTCTACGGAAAGCTCCCCGCCCGCCCGGCAAAGCCGTGCGATACGAATTGATTCGAGGGGGCTGCGGCCCCTCGAGCTCCCTGGGGCGGCTCGCTTTGCTTGCCGCTGGGATGCTGCGGGGGGGCTGCGGGGAGGACTGCGGGGATGCGGTAGGTCGACCCCGAAGGATACCTAAGGGCGATCGGAAAGCCCTTAGGTCGCCGTGAGGGCGAAATACCCCTCCGCCGCAGCGATTCCCTAGGTCTAGGGCGGAGGTCTTGGTCGGTTGAAGGAGGGTACTGGAGAGTGCCGAGAGGATCTAGGGAGGGGGATTGGAACCCCTCCCTGATCCTCTTTGCGCCCCCGTCGGCCCAGCCCCACCGTCGTGCCCAGCCTCCGCAATCCTGGGGACTGCTTTGGCACCTTGCGGGCGTGGGATGGAAAGGATGTGATTTGAATGAATGAGGTTCAGGATTTGGCGCTGAAGCTTATGCGGAAGCAGATTGCGGAGGCGATTGACGGATCGATGGATGAGCTGCTGCAGGTTTACTTGGATATCGCGGGGGAATGGATGCTGGCGGAGACGGGGCGCGTGGAGCTGCCCGCCGGGCTGATTGCCACGCACGCGGCGCTTGCCTTGATCCTTTTCAACCGGCGCGGCATCGAGGGACTGGCCTCGCATGCGGTGGGCGAGGTGCGCGGCCAGGTTTTTGGCGAGGGCAGCGATTTGCCACCCACGCTGCGGCAGGTTTTGAACGACTGGCGGCTGCTGCCCGGAGTCGCGCGGGTGCGCGGCCAGAGCACGGGAAGGGAGGAACTTCCCTGGACGGAATGGAGGTAAACGGAGGTGAATGGCGATGAGGCTGCGCGATAGGGATCGCAAGACATTTTGGCTGCGCCGCCGCCGCGTATATCACGATGCGTACGGCGAGCCGATGGCCGAATGGGAGGCGGCGCTGCCGATGCGCGTTTGCCAGCAACCGGCGCTGCCCAACAGCGACCGGCGGATATACGGGCTCTGCGCCCTGGAGCGGCGAACGCTCTACTACGACGGGCCCGAAGCAGTGCTGGAGGGCGACGGCGTTTGTGTGCGCAGCGGTGCGGCGCAGGAGCCTGATTTTTGCGCGGTAAAGGTGGAGATTTGGGACGGATACCAGCGCATTGAGATTGAGCGCGCGTCCGGCATTGCGCAGAGCGGACGAACGGAGGGGGCGAGGCGGAGCGTGATTCGTATGCAGGCAGCGGACCAGGTGCTTGACGAGCGCTTGGAGGCAGTGAAGCTCGCCGTACGGCGGGCGGCGGCGCAAGCGATTCGGCTCACAGCCGAGGCGATTGCGGAGGATGCGCGGCGACTTGCGCCCTGCGAATCCGGTGCGCTGCGCGCCAGCATTGAGGCCGAATGCACGGAGGGAACGGACGGGTCGGTCGCGCGGGTGCGCGTAGGCGTGCCCTACGGCGCGGCGGTGGAGCTGGGGCTGGGCGGAAATATCCCCCAGCCGTACCTATACCCGGCGTTTGCGGCCAACCGGGAGCGTGCCGCGCAGGCGGTGCATGATGCGCTGTTGACGTAATACTACTCCCCGTATAATCCCTGCGGAATACGAGGGACGATGGGAGGCGATACGTATCGCTCTTTTGGACGATAAGCCACGGATATTGGCTGCGCTGGCCGCCCTGCCGGGGATGTCGCGCGTCTCGCCGGTTTGGCCGGAGGACTGGGCGGCGCTGCCCTGCGCGGTGGTCAGCGAGGCATCCAACCGACCCGTTGCGCGCTACGACGGCAAGGAGCGGTTGACCGAGGTGAGCTACTACGTGCGGGTGTTCGCCGAGCGTGCCGCGGAGTTGGCCGAGATTTCCTCGGCGGTGGACGACGCGATGCTGGCGCTGGGCTACCTGCGGCAGATGGCCCACGAGGACGACAGCGCCGCCATTCGGCAGCGCGTGCTGCGATACAGGATGTACCGACAGGCGGGGGAATAGCGTCGGCTGCAGACGGAGCTGGCCGGGAACGAACGGAACAGGCTTTGAGCCTATGGAGACCGGTGTGCCGAGGATTGGACGCACCAGACTTTGGCACTTTGGGATAAACAAACACACGAGGAGGATTTTGGGATGAGCAAAAAGATTGCGTTGACGGGCGTGCGCGGACTTGCGTTTGCACCCGTGACCGAGAACACCGTGTTGGCGTACAAATCCACCGCCGCCAAGGTGCTGCCCCATCTGGGTTCGATTTCGCGAACCCCGAAGGAGAAGCGGCAGGATATCTACTATGACGGCATGCTTTATGGCCAGCATTACAGCTACCTGGGCGATGAGGTGGAGATTCGCTTGGGCGAGATGACGCTGGAGAAGATGGCGGAGTTTGGCCTGGGTACCTACAACCCGGAAACCAAGCTCTTTGAGGGGGGCTTTGCACCCAAGCCCGGCCTTTACTCGGTGCGCTTCGTGGGCGAAACCATCGATGGAGAGCCGTATTACTTCAAATGGCTCGTGTTTGAGCTGAACAGCATCCGCTTTGATAACTTTGTGAGCATGGGCGAGAACGCCAAGGTCAACGAGGTCATCCTTAAGGGCGTGCTCAAGGCTCCGCTGATGCCCGGCGTTCCGGTACACGCCATTATGCAGGGCGCCGACGACAACGCCGCGGCCTGCGCGGCATTCATGGCGAACGGGGACACGTACCCGAAGGCCGCGTAACAGGCCGCCCATAAACGCCCATCTGCGTTGTCGGCGCTGCGCCTGTCTGGTCGGCGACGTCGGTACGCCTCCGACGGACAGGCTTGCGGACTCCTAGTACCTGGGCATTTTCTGGTCGGCCTGGCTTTGCTGAGACACAAACAAAGGCCCCTGCAGGGAGGGTGCCTCCCTGCAGGGGCCCGAGTTGGATTGGATTTTGGCTACCGGATGAGGCGGATGGACAGGCCATCCTGCGTGAGCTGAATGGCATCGCCTAGCTGGGTGACTTCGTAGGTCTCGGCGAAGCCGGTTTCATCATCGATGATGGAGAGCTTGCGATTCTCGAGGGTGTACTTGCCCGACAGCGCGAACACCTCGTATCCATTGGATTCGACGGTACCATCGGTGTGGAACTCGATCGTAAGGCCTTCCAGCGTATTCCACTTGCCGCCGATGCGCGGGCCGCCGCTGCCGATGAGCAGGAAATAGATGAGCAGCACCACGACCACCGCGGCACCACAGATTACGAGAAAACGGAACTGCCTTTTTTCTTGCGCAAGCGCCGCGGCCTGCCGGTCGGGATGAATCATACGGTTCCTCCATGCAGCTTTTGATGTTTATTCATTATAAAGGGATTTCTACCACACGTCAATGAGAACGGTAATTGTTAGGAGATTGTTAGGAGACTGTTGGGAGATTGCGGCAATAGAAAATTCCGATCATTATTGAAAATTACGGGAGGTCATGATGCGATCCAACCCTTTGAATCCGCTCGGTACGCCCGAGCTTTCCCTGCCCGAGGAGCGCAACGTGCGCGGGATTACGGTGCGCCGGATGCCGCTGGGTGCTTTCCTGCGCGCTATTTCCGCGCTGGACGAGCTGCCGGGGCAGGTGATTGAAGCCTGCTTCCCCGGACAATCGGCGGCAGCGATTGCGGCGGCGCTGAAACAGCCCGGCGATGCGCTGCTGAAACAGGTGCTGGCCCGTGCCTTGCGTACCGTGCCTGCGCTGATCGTCCGCCTGACGGCGACGCTTTGCGAGATCGAGGAGCATGCGCTGCTCGACGACCCGGCGCTGGGCCTGGAAGGGCTGGTTGAGCTGCTGTCCGCCTGGCTAGAGGTCAACCGCATGGGGGATTTTCTGCGCGCCGCCCGGAGCCTTATCCGGCAGTTCCAGGCGGCCAATCCTCCGCCGGATCGCGATACTGGCTCCAGCGGCTCATCGCCCAGGGACTGATGCTGG
The DNA here is from genome assembly GCA_031553615.1 of Eubacteriales bacterium. Classification (GTDB taxonomy): domain Bacteria; phylum Bacillota; class Clostridia; order Christensenellales; family Aristaeellaceae; genus WQXF01. The sequence continues at coordinate 5,387 of JAVBLJ010000045.1, read as the reverse complement.
GCATTGGCAAGCGGGAGCTGTTGGAGGACTACTACCACGACGAGCTGGTGGCCGTATTTGGCGAGTACGCCGAGCTGCGCCGCCTGCCCGAAGAGCAGGATGAGGTGGTGCACGTGAGCGCCGAGGAGTTCATGCGGTTTTGAGCGTTGGCCGTTTGGTCGTTTGAGCGCGAGGGAGCGTTCGCCCTGATCGGCGGATTTTGGGTTGATTTTGGCGCGTGTTTTGTGTTACCATCGCAGTATGCGCACATTAGTTCGCGCGTGCTGGAGGGATTTGGGGTGAGGGTTGCGGTGATTGGCTCGCGCGGACTGGTAGTGAAGCATCTGCAGGACTATCTGCCGCCGGACACGACCGAGATTGTCAGCGGCGGCGCGCGGGGCATCGATGCCTGTGCCCGCAGCTTTGCGACGAGCTACGGGTTGACTTTGACCGAATTTTTACCGGATTACGAGCGGCACGGGGCTGCCGCCCCCCTATTGCGCAATGTACAGATCATCGAACACAGCGACCTGGTGCTCGCGTTTTGGGACGGCGAGAGCCGTGGAACCCGGTTCGTAATCGACACGTGCAAGCAGCGCGGCGTGGAGGTTTGGGTGCTGCGCGGGGCGGACGGTCGCTTTGAGCGGGCAGGTGGTGCGCCCGCCGCGATTCAGCAGCGCATGGAGCTGGACGACCCGCACTGACGGGGATGCTTTCATGCGCGTAGGTTGTTGTTGGAGGGAGCTTCGGGCGAGGCTCCTTTTTTTGTTGCGGCGAAATACGGCAGGGGGGCCGGGCTACGAGGGGGAGCGACATGGAGCTGGACAACCTGGAGATCAAAATATCCGCCTCGGCGGAGGGCGTGGACGGCGTATTGGACGAGGTGCGCAGCGCGGTGGCCAAGGTGGCGGAAGCCTACGAGCAGGCCAACAGCGCTTCGGCGCGGCTGATTGACGGCGGCAAGATGCCGCGTGTGCTGATCGACGCGGTGCGTGCCGCCGTCGAGGCCGGGGAGGAGGCGGCACGCGCATTTAACGAGGCGTTTGCGGGCGGGCGCGAGGCCGAGGGCGGCACCGCCGGGGCGAGCTCCTTGGGGGAGGCGGCGGGCGACCGGCGCGAAAGCCTTGAAGGCCTGCGGGACGTCGACCTTTCGCCGCTGCTGGACGACCTTTCGAACCTGGCGGCGGTGGAGGATCAGGCCTACCAGAAGCTGGTGCTGGTGCGCGCGCAGATGGAGGCCGTGGGCCGCACGCCGCAGCTGGATCAATGGAGCAGGCAGATGCTGGACGCGTGCGTATCGCTGCAAGAGCTGCGCAAGGGTTCGGTGGCGCTGCGCGACCTGGAGCAGCGGGTAAACGCGATCGGCGCGGAGACCAAGGCCTCGCGCACGCTGCTGGAGCTGGCACAGAGCGCCAAGCAGAACCGAACCGCGTTCGACGGGCTGGATGGATCGCTCAAGACCTACGTGCGTGACCACAACCTAGTCGGGCAGAGCATGGACACGGTGATCACCTCGATACAGCGCGAGGGGGCAGCGCTGGGCAATCAGCGCTCGGCGCTGGCGGCCACGCTCGGCGGCATCCGCGACGAACACATCCGCACCAAGGGGCAGATCGAATCCGGCGCGTCGGGACGCTTTTCCGCCGATGGGTCCGATCTGTTTGCGGAGGCCGATGCGGCGATCCAGTGGCTCAACGAGCTGATCAACCTGTTGGGCGCGGCCGGGGGTACGGAGGAGCAGGTGCAGGCCCCGGCGCGGCGCGGAGGCGGAGGCGGCGGCAAGAAGGACAAGGCGGAGGAGGCCAAGCGGGAGGCCGAGGAAGCGCGCAAGGCCCAGGAGGAGGCCTGGCAGCGGGAGCTGGACGAGCAGCTGCGGGTACTGGAGCGCAAGAAGCGGCTGGGCGAGATCAACACGCAGGAGGAAATCCGGCAGCTCGAAATCATACTGAAAAAGTACGCAAAGACCGCCGAGCAGAAGCTGCAGATCGAGGAGAAGCTGTTCGAGGCGCGCATGGCGCTGCGGGATGAGGAGATCGCGGAGCTGGATAAGCTCAACGACGGAATCATCGCCGCGCTGCGGGCGCGGTACGAGGAGCAGCGCCGGATCGAGGAGGAGCGGCTGGATGCCTCCGCCGAGGGGTGGAAGGCGTGGGCGGACAAAAATGTGAACTCCATCCAGGAGCAGATCGACGCGCTGGACGAGCTGACCAAGACGGAGGATCGCGAAGCGCAGGACGCGGCCAAACGCCGCAAGATCGAGGCGACGCGGCAGATGCTGGAGTACACCCACGACGAGGCCAACGCGGATCAGCTGCGCAAGGAGCTGGAGCAGCTGGAGGCCGAGTACGCCAAGTGGCAGCGCGGCAACGCGATTGCGGACGAGAAGGAGCGGCTGCGCGCCGAGCAGGAGGCCTTCCGCACACGCGCCGAGGCCGAGCAGGCCGCATTGCAGCAGCAGAAGGACGACACCACCGCCCGATACGATGCGCTTCTGGAGACCGCGTCGCTGCGGGCCGAGGCGGAGCGGATGCTCGCGCAGGCGAACCAGGAGGACATACTGGCGCTGATCGGCAGCTATACGCCCGATTACGAGGCCACGGGCAAGAGCCTGGGCGAGCGGCTGTACGCGGGCATGGAATCCGTTCTGGGCAATATCAGCAGCTGGTTCGAGGCGTTCAATGGCCGGATCGCGGGGATTCAGGCGCAGATCGCGCAGACCGCGCTGGGCGCGGTGGACGCGCACTACGCCGGGCAGCAGGCAGGCGCATCCGGCGCGAGCGCCGCCGCGCCGACCGAGGTGCACCAGACGCTGAACTTCTACGAGCCGGTGGAATCGCCCGCCGACACCGCGCGGAAGCTCCGGGAGGCCAACGAGGCGCTGGGCGCGCAGCTCGCGCAGTAGGAGGAGAGCATGCAACAGCTTACATACATCAACCTGCGCGGGGAATCCATCGTGTTCGGCGGGGAAGGCCCGTACATACTGGAGCACGCGGAGGGGCTGGGCGCGCCCGACGTGAAGTTTACCACCACGCGCGGCGTGGGCCAGCACGGGGATACACCGCGCAAGGCGCTGCGCGAGCCGCGCTTCGTGACGCTGACGTTTCACACCCAGGGCCGGGATCGGTCCGACCTGTACGCGCAGCGCCTGGCCGCCATGGGCAAGCTGGCGCTGCCCCGCGCCTTCGACGGCGAGCGGCAGGGCCGCCTGGTGTACGCCAACGACTACGGCGCCTGGTGGTGCCACGCCATCCCCGACGGGCCCGACCACACCAAGCGCATGCAGGATTGGAGCCTTTCCACCAAGCTCACGCTCCGGTGCTCCTCGCCCTACTGGCGGACCATGGACGCATCGGCGCTGACCCTGGAGATGGGCGGCGCGAGCTTTGCGCTGCCGTTTCGGTTTCCGATCCGCTTTGGCCGGCGGCGATTCACGGGCGAGGCGCTGAACGCCGGGCACGTGGAAACCCCGGTGCGCATCGAGGTGGCCGGATCGGGCGAGATGCCGACGCTGATCAACCGCACGACGGGCGCGCGCCTGGCGGTGAGCCGGGCGGTGGCCACGGGCGAGACGCTACTGATCGATACCGATCCCGACCGGCTGGCGGTGACGCTGCGCGCTGCCGACGGCGCCGAGACCGACGCGTACGGCTACCTGGACATTTCCTCGGCGTTGACCGGGTTTACGCTGCAAACGGGCGCGAACGCGCTGGAGTACCTGCCCAGCGCGCCCAGCTCGTCCTCGCGCGTGACGGTGAGCTGGGAGACCCGGCTGGAGGGGTTGTAAAGGAGGATTTACCATGCGCTCACTACGCATAGCGGGTTTTGACTTTTCATTGCTCGGGGAGCTGGCCGGGTACACCAGCCTGCAGATCACGCGGCGGCACTTTGGCACGGGGGATTTCGAGCTGCACGTGCCCGCCGGGCTGCCGTACGCGGCGCAGCTGGCGCTGGATCGGCTGCTGATCCCGGCCGACGAGCCGCAAAAGGCGATGCTGATCGAGAGCCTGGTGACAGAGGAGGCCAAGGACGAAATCGTGGCCAAGGGCTGCACGCTGGACGGCATCGCGCGCGGACGGCTGGTGGTGCCTCCGCCCTCGGCGGACGACAGCTACGGCTGGGATCGGATCACCGCCGACGCGGAGAGCGTTTTTCAGCACTACGCGGCGATGAACCTGGTGAGCCCATCTGACCCCAAGCGGGCGGTGCCCGGCATGGCGCTCGCGCCCAATCAGCACCGGGGGATGCCCGGGGTGGCGTGGCAGGGGCGATTTGAGGCGCTGGACGCGCTGCTCAAGGAGCTGGGCGAGTACACCGACCTGGGGTGGGCGATCACGCCCGACCTGCGGGAGCGCACGCTGATCTTTGACGTGGCGCCGGGCCGCGACCTGCGCGCGGGCAACCCGGGCGGCTCGCACGTGATCTTTTCGCTGGGCATGGGCAACGCCGCCGACGTAAAGCGCACGCTCGACCGCTCCAGCCTGCGCAACACCGCGTACGTGGGCGGGCAGGGCGAGGACGAGCAGCGGCTGATATTGGCCGTGGGCGAGGAATTTGAAGGGCTGGCGCGGCGCGAGACCTGGGTGGACGGGGGCAGCGTGGAGCTGCCCGGCGAGCTGGTGACGCTGGGGCGGCGCAAGCTGGCGCAATCGGCGGCCAAGGATACCTTACAAGCGTCCGTGATACAGCACGGCGCTTTTCTATATGGCCGCGACTGGGACCTGGGCGACCTGGTGACGCTGCAGGCGCTTGCGGGGCGCATGGACGCGCGCGTGATCGAGGTGCGCGAAACCTACGAGCGCGACAAGCCGCTCCAGCTTGCGGCCACGTTCGGCGACGCGCCCGCGACGCTGACCGGCACGCTTCGGGAGATGCAAAATACGACGGTGAGGTGACCGAGCCATGGCGAAACAACTGTACGGATTTTTCGATTCGACAGCGACCGACGAGCGCGAGTACGTGGACGCGGACTTTTCGCGCGCGATGCGGATCGTGGGCGGCGACGGGGTGAGCGCGCTGGGCGACAACCTGCGCGTGGAGCGCGCGCAGGAAGGGCTTAGGACGCGCGTGAACTACGGCACGGCGATGTGCCGGGGGTATTACTACGAGCTGCAGGACGACGGCGGCGCGGCGCACACGCTGCAGCACGAGGCCGCGCCCTCGCTGCCGCGCATCGACCGCGTGGTGTTGCGGCTCAACCTGGACACGGGCGCGCGCACGCTGACCCTGGCGGTGAAGCAGGGCACAGCGGCGGCCTCGCCCGCACCGCCCGCGCTGACGCGCACGGGCACGATTTGGGAGCTCTCGCTGGCGCAGGTGCGCGTGCCCACCGGGGCGGCGACGATCCGCGCCGAGGACATCGCCGACGAGCGGGCCGACGCCGCGCTCTGCGGGCGCTGCGACGCGGTGGG
>JAVBLJ010000029.1:0-99326 GCA_031553615.1 Eubacteriales bacterium | reverse complement strand
GCCACAATCCAACGGATCTTTTTCCGATCGGCGTTGTCGTGCCTCGGTCAGCGTAGCTGCTGGCTACGCCTCCTTCGGACTCCTAGCCGAACGTAAAAATCTCTCGCTGGCTTATTGGCAAAACCTAATTGGAATTGGTATGAGCATGGCGACCCCTCCAAAAAAACCAGGGCCGCCGTGCTGATGTCCTTGCCAGCACGACGGCCCTTTTGTTGCGTTGCTTAATTATTTCGCGGTGAAGCTCTGGAACTTGGCTTCCGCCTCGCCCACCAGCTGGTTCAGCGCGTCGACGACCTGCTGGACGCCAGCTTCTTCGTACTTCTTCACGTAGTCGGCCCACTCCGCGTCGATGTCCTTCTTGCCGGTGATGAAGGAAGGCACATACTCCAGGGAGATCTCGGTCAGCTGGGTGCGGATGGTCTCCAGCTCATCGGGCAGGGCGATGATCGCGTAGTACGGGGGCAGCTCCACAAAGCCATTGGCACGGTTGGCGTCGGTCAGGGGCTTGGCGTAGGTGTAGTACTCGGGGAAGCCGCCATTGATGGCTTCGGTGTAATCCACCATGTCCTTGCTCTGCTCAAACCAGGTCTTGGTGCTGCCTTCCCAGTTGATCTGCTTCTGGGTAGAAGTGGTGATGAACTGGAAGGGCGGGTAGTTGCAGCGGCCGCCGGTCTGGATGTACATCTGGGTGATTTCATCCCACGCGGGCACGTTGAACTCGATCTTGCCATCGGCGCCCTTGGTGTAATGGGTGCCTTCGATGCCGTTGAACAGCAGGCCCTGGCCGTCGTTGGAGAACAGGAACTCCACCAGGTCCAGAACGCGATCCGGGTACTTGCAAGAGGTGGGGATGAACCAGTTGGCGCCCATCCAGAAGGAGGTGCCGTACTGCTTGCCGTAGTTGCCATCCGGGCCCTTGAGCAGCGGTCCGACCACCAGGTCCTCGTAGGTGGCCTCGGGGCGGCCCTTCTTATAGTCGTCCAGAATGTCTTTGAAGGCCGCGGGGCTGGTGACGGCGTAGGACACCGCACCGATCTCGTCGTTGGCCCAGCGATCCTTGGTCTCGTCGAAATCGGGCATGGTGCCCAGCGCGGCGGGCAGGGTGCCGTCATCGTACATTTGGCGCAGCAGCTTCAGGGCTTCCTTGGACGCATCGGACACGGTGGTGGAATACCACTTGCCGCTCTCGTCCTGCATCATGCCCTGCCAGGGATCCTCGCCGGAGGCGCTGGGCGAGATGGTGGTGCCCATGGGGCACGCGATGGCCTTGGTGATGTACTCATAGGTGGGGATGCGCTCGCTGCCCAGCTTGCCGTTGCGGGGATACCAACCGATGTAGCCCTTCTCCGCGGCGGCTTTGCCGTAAGCCATGAACTCTTCGATGGTGGTGGGCGCCTCGGTGAAGCCCGTCTCGTTCATGATCTTGCGGTTGTAGGTCAGGTCGCCGGCGATCCAGCGGTTGTCCGGGTTGGCCTGCAGCACGTACAGGGCATAAGCGGACTCGGCATCGCCCGTATAGTAATCGTTGAACATCTTGTACTCGGGGGAGTTGATCACCTGGTGCAGGATCGGGTAACGATCGGGCTCGGCGTTGATGATGTCGCTGATCTTCACGACCACGCCATCCTCGGCCCATTTCTTGGTGATGGGCTGTTGGCCCCAGTTGTGGAAGAGGTCCGGGATGGTGCCGCCGGCCAAGTTCAGCTCGACGGTCGCATCGAAGTTCTCACCGGGATACGTTTCGTAGGTAAGCTTGACGTTGGTCTTTTCCTCGATGGCCGTTTTAATGGGGTCCTTCGCATAATCGATGTTGTCCAGCACAAGGCCGTACTGCAGCATGCGAATCTCCACCTGCTCGCGATCCCCGGCAACAGCGGGCACAGTGCCTACCAGACCGAGAACCATGGAAGCGAGCAACACAAGACTGAGGAACTTACGCATTTTCATCCAGTTTCCCTCCTATTTTGTTTTCCCCGCCGGGAACTGCCCCGGCGTACAACCACATCAGCCCTTTACGGCGCCGATGAGAATGCCCTTTGCAAAATGTTTCTGCAGGAAGGGGTAGACCAGCAGAATGGGCGCAATGGAACACATGATGGTGGCCATGCGCAGGGAGAACGCGGGCACCTTGGGCAGGCCCAGGAGCTGCTCCGCGCCCTGCTGAATCGCCTGGCCGAAGTTGCCCTCGGTCAGCATGCGGCGCAGCGCGTACATGAGCGGCTGAATCTCCGCACGGTTGCCGATGAATACCATGTACGTGTAGTAATCGTTCCAGTAGCCCACGGCAATGAACAGGCTGATGGCGGCCAGCATGGGTTTGGCCAGCGGCATCACGATGCGATAGAACACCAGGATATCGTTGGCGCCATCGATCCGTGCGCTTTCCTCCAGCTCCTTGGGCACGGAATAACTGAAGTAATTGCGCATGATCACGAACTGGCCGACCGCGAACCCTCCCGGCAAGATCATGACCAAAAAATTGTTGAGCAGGCCGATGTTTCGGTAAAGAAAGTAGGTGGGGATCAGGCCCCCGGAGAAAAACATGGTGAATACCGCCAGCACGTTCAAGAACTTCATGCCCTTGATTTCTTCCTTGGAAACGGCGTAGGCCATGGCGGAGGAAACCAGCACGGCTAGCCCGGTGCCCAGCACCGTCACCACCACGGAAACCACGAACGCCTTGCGGAAGGATTCCGCCGTAAGGATGCCCACATAGTAATGGAAATCCGGCTTGAGCGGCGGCAGCAGCACCAGCGGCGTCTTGATGAAATCCTCGTAGGAAGTGAGGGATGCCAACAGCACGTACCAAAGCGGATAGAAACACAGGAGCGCAAAGAGTACACAAAACAGCACCACGAAAACATCAAAGAAGTTGAACCCCAGCTTTTCCTTCATGGTCCGGTTCACCGTCCTTTATGATAGACTGCGTGGCGCGGCTAAAAGATGCCCATCACGTCCATTTTTCGAACCACTTTGTTGGCGAGAATGATGATTACGAAGCTGATTGTATTAAATACCAGGCCGAGCACCGTACCGGTTTCCCACTGCACGCCGGTCTTGCCCCGTAGGGTGACGCGGTAGATGTAGGTGGAAAGCGTATCGCCCTTGTTCAGCACGAAGGCATTGTAGAGGTTGAACACTTGGTCGAAGTTGGAGGAGAACATGCTGGCGATCTGCATGATGAGCAGCACCGCGATGGTGGGGTAGATGCGCGGCAGGGTGATGTGGATCATCATGTGGAAGCGGTTTGCTCCATCCACCTTGGCGCTTTCATACAGCTCTGGGTTGACGCCCGCGATGGCCGCCAGATAGATGATGGTGGAGTATCCGGCCGTTTTGATGATGTTGGTAATCACCAAAATGCCGCGGAAGAGATCGTTCTCCCCCAAAAAATCTACCGGTTTGCCGCCCAGGGCCGCGATGATTGCGTTCACCAGCCCTCGATCCAGCGAAAGGAAGGTGGTGATGATGCCCGAAAAGACCACCCAGGAGATGAAGTACGGCAGGTAGATCAGCGTTTGGGTGGTGTTCTTGAGCCACTTGATCCGCATTTCGTTGATCAACAGCGCCAGCAGGATAACGAAGGTGAAGCCGAAGATCAGGTGGTAACAGTTGATGACCACCGTGTTCCAGATAATGCGGCGCAGCCCGGCATCCTTAAAAATCTCGAAGTTCTTGAACCACACCCAGGGGCTGCCCATGATGCCCAAGCGGAGGCTGTACTTTTTGAAAGCCAGCAGCAAGCCGTACATGGGCGCATAGCTGAATACCAGCAGGAAACACACGCCGGGCAACGCCAGCATGTACATGAACCAATGCCGCCGAATGTAGGCGAGGAACCTGGTAAACGCTCCGCCCTCAGGATGGGCAAGGGATTGCATAGGTATTCCCCCTTTTTTGAGCGTGCCTTGGCCGCAACGCACATCGGTGACGGCGCAACGAGCCCACGGCAGACTTTGTGATACGCTCATTTTAGTGCAAAATAACCGAAAATGGAAGGCCTTTCGGGAGCATGAGCACAATACTACACAGCATTCACAAAATAACACACCAAAAAAGCCGCTCTCTGCGGTATGATAGAGGCGGTGGCATGTGAACAGACGCATGCGCCCAGAGTGGTTCCAAAGGAGCGTGTGAATCATGGATCGCACATACTATGCACGAGCGGCATCCTTTGAAGAGCAAGTGATCTACTACCCCCACAAGCGGCCCGGCTACTGCGCCTGGGTCAGCTTGTTTCCCTTCGACGGGGAAAGGTGGGGGGTGGCGTTCAATGAGGTACGGGAGGCCACCGGCGGCACCCAGAACCAGGTTTCGCTGGAGGCCTTCGAATCCCTGGATATGCCCTACTCCTATCAAGATACTTCCTATCCCTTCGCTACGGGCAAGTATCGAAACGAATATGTAACCATGCTTTCCGAGGATCGGGGCCGCACCTGGCAAGAGACCTCCCGCATGGCCGCCGATACCCGGCACTATTGGCACGTGGGCTTCCCCGATATGTCCATGGTGCGGGTGCATGCCCTCTCCGGCGAAAGCCCCATGGGCATGCCGCAGTTTGGCGTATTTACCGAAATATCCTACGATCTGGGCAAGACCTGGACCCTGCAATCCCACATCCTGCCCGGGTACTTCATGTTCGTGCACAAGGCCAAGCGCCTGCGCAACAACTGGCTGGTGGTCTGCGGCCCGGTGTTCGAAAACTTCGGCCCCGGCTTGGCGCGGATGGGCCGCCACGACGTGTCCGAGGACGTCATCGAAAACCTGCAGACCTGCTTCCTTTACTCGAAGGATCAGGGCAAGACCTGGAGCGCTCCCCACTACATCCTGCCGGGCATTCCCGCCTGGGAGCCCGACTTCGTGGATTTGGGCGACGGCAGCCTGCTGTTCGTCAATTGCGATGTGCAGGCCGCGCGCTCGGTGCGCCAGCTGGTGCGCCTGACCGCCGATGGCTACGTGAACGAGCCTCTGCGCGCGATTTTCCTGGGCTCCGAGCAGGCGGAGGGCGGAACGCGCAAGCCGGGCTACGTGCCCGAAACCATCGCCCTGACCCAAGAGGGCCTGCTGGTGGGCGCGCGCCGCCACAACGAATACGCCGTTTCGAACGACATGGGCTCCAACTGGTACCCCATCGACGCCCCCCTGTGCCAATACCAGCCCATGCTGGACGTGATGCCCGATGGGGAGATCATCACCGCCTGGCACTTTGGCGGCGACGCCCCCATTGGGCAAAAGGACATGCACGTGGGTATCCACCGCTTCTATTTGGAGGAGCAGCTCCTCAAGCCCGTGAAGCTCCACATCGAGCGCATGCTTTCGCCGGATGGCCTGTATTACGAAAACAAGTACCTATTCCGGGCCACCAGCGCGGGCCAGCCCGTGGTGGGCCAGCCCATCACCGTGCGGTACCGCTTTAATTGGAACGAAGACGGCTCCTTCAACGGCAAAAGCATGGATGAGGCGGCGCACACCCTTTCCCTGCTCACCGACAAATCCGGCCAGGCTACTGCGGATATTTCCTTTTTGGATGCTACGGCGGATATTTTCCGCGGATACTATATCGATGGCATTTTCTTGGGCGACGGTATGCGCTACATGAAATCCAAGAGCGATTGCCTCTACGCCTACATCATGGGCCCGCAGCGGAACGAGGCCAACCGCTATCCCTTCTACGTGGTCAACGGCACGCTGGTGATGACCACCGAGGCGGCGCAGCAATTCCCCTACGTCGAGCGGGCGTTCGCGGTGCTGGCCTGCGATGAGCACGGCCGCTTTACCGCCGATGCGTGGGGGGCCGCCTATGCCCACGAGCAAGCCCCCGAAGCGCTGGCGGCGCTGATTCAATGGAACGTGGTGCGCCGCTTGCCCGATGGCGCCTTCCAATGCAATCCCTCCACCCATCAAGCCTCCGCCTGCATCCGGGAATGCCGCGTAGCCAACAACGACGTAGTGTTCCGCTAAAACCGACAGAGCCGGGAGATAAAAGATGCCCATCAACAACGCGCTCCTGATCGCCGCCGACGACCCGATCCTGCTGGCCTTGCCCAAGCGCATCAACTGGGCGTGGATCAGGTATTCCTGCTGCGCCGAGGTGGCTCTTCCCCAGGCGCAGGAGGCATTGCTCCGCTTTGCGCCCGATGCGGTGATCGCCTGCGTGCACGCGCCGGAGCGGGAGGCGTTGACCGGGCTGCTCCAGCAGGCCTGCCCCACGGCGAAGGTCGCATGGGTGGATGCACAGGGCTACTTGACCGATCCGGAGGGCAGCGTAGGCCGCCTGCTGGAAACCCTCAAGCAGATCGCCGCGCAGATCAGCGATGAGCAAAGCACGCTGCTCAATTCGGCCTTCGTCACCAGCCGCGCTCAGGAGCTCTCGGGCCGGTTGGTGCAGCTGGTGAGCAGCGGGGATTACGAAAATCTGCGGCACACCCTCTCCGCGTACATCGAGCTGGTGGTGGCGCGCAGCAACGGCAGCGATCAATTCATCTACGTAAAAACCGTGGAGCTCATCCTGCTGGCGGGCTACAAGCCCATGCAGTACCGCACCTGCTTTGACCGCATGCTGGAGGGCGACTTTTGCAAGAAGCTGCAGCAGGTCATCTCCCAGCGCTCCACCTTGGCCATCGATAAGTTCCTGTATCACGCCATCTGCGACAGCATCGCCGCCGGGGCCGTAAGCTCCGCCGATCAGGGCGGGGCCGCCATCTTCGAGCGGGCCATCAACTACATCGGCACCAACTTCCACAAGCGAATCACCCTGGAAGAAGTGGCGCACATGACCTACATGTCGCCCAGCTATTTCTCCAATTCCTTTCATCAGCGCATGGGCATCACCTTCAGCGAATACCTGGTGATTCTGCGGATGAACAAGGCCAAGGAGCTGCTGACCACCACCGGTTTGCGCATCTACGAGGTGGCCGAGCGCAGCGGATACGAGGACTTCCGGCATTTCAGCAAGATGTTTAAGAAGCACACCCATTGCTCCCCCGCCGAATACCGCAAACAGCACGTCGAAAAGGAGCGTTTGCCATGAATCCGCTGCTTGCGAAGGACGCCCTGATCCTGTTTCAGGGGGATAGCATCACCGATTGTGACCGAGATCGGGGGGACGACGCCAGCCTGGGCGACGGCTTTGCCGCCATGGCGGCGGGCGTGCTCCGGGCGCTGTATCCCGAGCTGGGGCTGCGGTTTCTGAACCGGGGCATCGGCGGCAACCGGGTCACCCACCTGCAGGAGCGCTGGCAGGCCGATACGTTGGCCCACCATCCGCACATCCTGACCCTGATGATCGGCGCAAACGATACCCACCTGGCGGTGGCGGACCGGGATCAAGCGCCCAGCCTGGACACATGGCGGGGGCTGCTGCTGGATTTGCTCCGCAAAGCCCAGGCGCAAAACCCCGCGCTCACGCTGGTGATGCTGGAGCCGTTCCTGGTGCCCTCCGATCACGAAAGCTCGGCCTGGATGCGGAATTGGGGCGAAGATTTCGCGCAGCGTCTGCGCTGCTTTCGGGAGGTGGCGCTGGAGGCGGGGGCGATCTTTGTGCCCACCCAGGGGCTGTTTGCCGCCAGCTACACCCCGGAGCATCCGCCCGCCTTCTGGGCGGAGGATGGCGTGCATCCGACCGTGGAGGGTCACCGCATCATTGCCCGCGCACTCCTGCGGGCGTTGGGCGTTTGCCTCTAGGCGCTCTTTATTCGGCTTTCAGAATTCGGTTTTCAGAAAGGGAGGCGCCGCTCGTGGGCTTACAAATGGAACTAACCCAGGATTACGCGGAGATGAGCGCACGCTGCGCTCATGCCATGGTCGCGCTAGTGCGCGCAAAGCCCGATGCCTGCATCGTGTTGGCCACCGGCCATTCTCCGCTGGAGGCGTACCGCCTGTTCGTGCGGGAGGTTCTCGCCCGGCAGATCGATGTCTCCGGGATCACGTGGATCAAGCTGGACGAGTGGGTGGGCGTGCCCAAGGAGAACCCCTCGACCTGCGAATACTTCCTGCGCCAGGAGATTCTGGAGCCCCTTCGCATCGACGAGGCCCGCTTCCTCTCCTTCGATCCGCTCTGCGCCGATCCTTTGCAGGAGTGCGCCCGGGTAGAAGCCGCCATCGCCGCGCTGGAGGGCATCGATTTGGCCATATTGGGCGTGGGCATGAACGGCCACCTGGGCCTGAACGAGCCCGCCGAATCCCTGGATTGCCGCGTGCATTCGACCGCACTGAGCTCGCATACCTTGGGCCATGCCATGCTGAAAAAGGCGGACTCGCCTATTCAGCAGGGCATGACGCTGGGCCTTTCGGCGCTGTTTCAGGCGAAGCAGGTGCTGCTTTTGGCCAGCGGAGGGCGAAAAGTCCTGGCCATGCAGGCCTTGGCCTCCAGCGAAATCTCCCCCACCATGCCTGTGACTTTCTTGAAGCTGCACCCCCATGCCCTTTGCTGGATCGATGGCACAATGCCCCTGTGATCCACACGCCCATCACAAGTTTTAGGAGCAAACGCCGATGCAGTTAACCCGCCATATCCGGCCTTTTTGGGGGAACAGCGCTTTCTATCGGGTCGCCCTACTGGTCATGATCCCCGTAGCGCTGCAGCAACTGACCACAGCGGTTTTTAACTTTGCAGATAGCATCATGCTGGCCAAGGTGGGCGAATGGGCCATGAGCGCCGTAGCCGTGGCCAACAAGCCCGGCTTGATCTACAATGGCTTGTTCTTTGGCTTTACGGGGGCGGCCAGCCTGCTCATTTCGCAATACCACGGGGCGGGCAAACTGCACGTCTGCCAGCGGCTGTTTTCCCTGGAGTTGGTGCTGGCGCTGGCTTTCTCCGGGCTGTTTGTAGCGCTGCTGCTTTGCTTTCCCGAAGCGCTGATGCGCGCCTTCGTCACCGATCCGCAAACCATCGCGGCCGGGGTTTCCTTCCTGCGGATCATGGTGTGGTCGTACGTTCCGGCGTCCTTCTCGCTGGTGTGCCTGTTCTCGCTGCGGGCGATGGGCATCAACATGCTGCCCATGGTCGTCAGCATGATCTCCATTGCCGCCAACCTGTTTTTCGAGTGGGCTCTGATCTTTGGCCGCTTGGGGATGCCCGCCCTGGGGGTTCGGGGACCTGCGATGGGCACCCTGCTGGCGCGGCTGCTGGAGATGGGCATCTACGTGGCCGTGCTCCTCTCGCGCAAGACCCCCTTCACCCTCTCCATCGCTCCGGCCAAGCAGCTGGGCCGCCCGCTCCTGCGCGATTATCTGCACAAATTCGTGCCGCTGACGATCAACGAGCTGGTCTGGTGCGGCGGTCAGCTGGTGTACTTCTGGGCCTACACCCGCATCGATGAGAAAGCCCTGCCCGCGGTCAACGTGTCCGATCAGGTGATCACCATCGCCATGGTGCTGTTCCAGGGCATCACCAGCGCAGTGGCCGTGTTGGTAGGCAGGCACCTGGGTGCCAACCGATTCGGCGAGGCCAAGGCCAACGCGAAGCGCCTGTACGGCTTGACGGCGATCGTCGGCCTCCTCTGTATGCTGCTCTCCCTCGCGCTGGCGCAGACCATCGGCCTCATATTCCCGGATTTATCGGCGGAGCAAATCGCCCTGACCAAGCGCCTGACGCATATTCTGACCTGCTTCATCCCCCTCAACGTGGTCTATCTGCTCAGCTTCAACCTGCTGCGCGCGGGCGGAGATACCAAGCACGCCGTACTGCTGGACAGCTTCTATCTGTGGATGCTGCCTGTGCCCATCGCGTTCCTGATGGGCCTGCTGCTGCCCGGAAAGCTGCCCATCCTGCCGGTTCTGCTGACCGTGCAAATCCTGGCCTGCCTCAAGACGTTCTGGGCTCTTCGGATCGTTCGCCGGGGCACCTGGCTCAACAACCTCACCCGCGAAGAGGCGTAACCCCTCCCCCATCAACGTTCCATACGAAAAATCCACGCGGTAAATCCAAGCAAGAAGGAGGTTTCCCCATGAACAAGATCGGTATTTTCATGAACTTTTGGGAGAAGAACTGGGCGGCCGATCACGAAAAATACATCCGCAAGGTGGCGGCAATGGGCTTTGATGTGCTGGAGTTCCAAGCGCAGCCCCTGCTGGAGATGAGCGATGGGCAGATGCAGCGCATCAAGGCCGTGGCCGATGAGGTGGGCATCGAGCTGACCTATAGCCTGGGCCTCGACCCCAAGTACGACATTTCCTCGGCGGACCCCGCCGTGCGCAAGGGCGGCATCCGGTACTTGCAGGACATCGTCCGCCGCGTGCACCAGATGAAGGGCGCGGTGCTTTCCGGCGTGAACTACGCGGGCTGGGGCGCGCCCAACTACATTTTGGAGGACAAGACCCCGCTTTGGGATCGCAGCTTGGCCTGCATGGCCGAAATTATCAAGGTGGCCGAGGATTGCGGCGTTATGTACTGCTTGGAGGCCGTGAACCGGTTCGAGGGCTGCCTGCTGAACACCGCTGCCGAGGCGCTCGCCTACGTGCAGGCCGTGGGCAGCCCCCATATCAGCATTTTGCTGGATACCTACCACATGAACATCGAGGAAACGTCCATTGGGGATGCCATCCGTTTGGCGGGCAAACACCTGGGCGGCTTCCACACCGGCGAGAACAACCGGACCGCGCCAGGTCGCGGCCACCTGGACTGGGCAGAAATCTTTGGGGCCCTGCACGATATCGGCTATCAGGGGCGGATCGTTTCGGAGCCCTTCCTGATGATGGGCGGCGAGGTGGGACGGGACATCAAGGTGTGGCGCTCTCTGATAGAGAACCCCACCGAGGAGCGCATCGATGCGGAAGCCCGGTACCTGCTGGGCTTTACGAAGGAAATGCTGCGGAAGGCGGCGGAGGCGTAGCGCGTCGGCTTGGGCTGCGGGCTGGCTTGGATAGCGCACCTGGCTGGCCGCATGGGCCGCATCACAAAAATTCGCCCGGGGAAGCATGCTTCCCCGGGCGAGCTTGTTTTGCGAAGGTTTTCGTGTTTCCTTAGCGAATCCGGCCTTGCTTACTTGCCTTGCCTATTCGCCTTGGCTATTTGCCCTGACTATTTGCCTTCTTTGATGGCGTTCAGCTTGTTCTGAATCTCGCCCATGTAGAAGGCCACCACGTCGTCGTAGCCGAAGGATTTGCACTTGGTGACCATTTCGTTCCACAGCGCGGTGAACTCCTCATCGTTGGCGGCGTACACGCACTTCCAGCTGTACTCCTTCATGATGGGCGCAAACTGCGCGCGGATGTTGTTCAGGTCGGCGCCCTTGTCGGCGTAGACGTAGTTGGTGGCGGGGTGCACCGAGTAGCGGCCGGTCTTTTGCAGATATTCCACGCCGGTACGCGCGCCCTGCGCAAACTGGGTGCCCCAATCCTCGCGCAGCGGGTTCGCCAGCTGCGCGATTCCATCCGGCCACGCATCGTGATTGTAGAGGTAATCGCCCGCCGGGCTCTTCGCGTTGATCATGATGGTGGTGTTGTTGAGGGCGCTGCGGCCATCGGTGTACTTGCCGCCGCCGTACTCAGCGGGCATGTCGGTGTTGTCGCCATCCTTCCAGCACTTCCAGCCGAACTCAGTGCCGACAGGAATGCCGTTGGCGTCGTAATCCCAGCAGAGGCCCTGGGGGCCGTTGGTGTTGATCATGATGCCTTCGGGCGAGCAAAGCCAATCGATGAGCTCCAGCACGCGCTCGGGGTTTTCGCAGTTCGCGCCGATTGCCCACACGCGATTGCCGCCGGAGGGATTGCCCGCATTCACGACGGGCGCGTCGTCGCCCAGCCCGAGCTGCACGAAGCCTTCCTGCTTGTCGATGTGTTCCTGGGTGTTGTAGGAGGGCGCGAGCCATCCCCACAGCGCCATCAGGTAACGGCCGCCACGCAGCTTGGCGCTGTAGGCGTCAAAGTTTTGGCTGATAGATTCCGGATCGAACAGGCCTTCGCGGTAGAGCTGGTTGTTGATCTGCAGCATCTTCTGGTAGAGGCTGCCCTCCTCCAGCGGATTCACGACGTCGCCGGTCGCCCAGTTGACGCCCATGAAGTCATACTCGTTGTAGCCATACCAGGTCATCAAATCCCAAGTGAATTTCATGACGCAATCTTCCCAATCCGGGAAGCCGCCGTACGCATACACCTTTTCGCCCAGCTCGTTCTGGGGGTAGGCTTCCTGCATGGCTTTCAGGAAGGGAACCAGATCGTCGAGGGTATCCAGCTTGGGCTTGCCCGCTTTGATGTACGCATCCCAGCGCGCCTGCATGCCGTAGTTGGGCTCGATGGAGACGTCCCAGCTGGTGCGGTCGTAGCTGATGTCGTGCGTGAAGCCCCAAACGCCGGTCTTCTGGGCGCCGTTCTGCACAAAGCTCGAGAGCTTTTCCTGCGAGGTCTTGGTGTACTGGGCGATGTTCTGGTAGGGTTCGAGGTCCAGCTCGCTCCAGTCCAGAAGCATGTTGCCATTGATGGCGCTGACCAGGTGCTCGCCGGTGTCGCCAAAGATCACCAGATCGCCCAGGTCGCCGGAGGACATCCGGGTCTGGTACGCGTTGGTATCCAGGTTGGTGGAGATGATGTTGAGCTTGAGGTTGAAGCGATCCTCGATTTCCTTGGCAAACCAGCCCGCTTGCTCGCCAGCGTAGTTGGCCAACTCGTCAAACACGGTCAGGGTAAGCGGCTCACGGTTCGCATCGGCAGCGCTCGCGGTAATGCTCATCGCGCCAAGGAGCATGAGGATGCTCAGAAGCAGGGACAGGAACTTTTTGAACGTACGCATGAAAAATCCTCCTCTTCATATTCGTATCGGCCAGCAAGCCGAATACTTCGAAATCAAGCAGCCTTCCCTATCAAGCAGTCACCAAGCCAAGCAGCCTTTCCCATCAAACGGGCGCTTAGAATGCGGGCTATCCCTTCACCGCGCCGATCATGATGCCCTTTACAAAGAAACGCTGGAAATACGGGTATACCAGCAATATGGGCGCGACCACCACCATCGATACCGTCATCTTCACCGAAAGCGCGGTCTGCTTGGTCGCCAGGTTGGCGATCGACGCGGAATCCTGCGTGGTGCGCATCAGCGCCGCCAGCGCGGAGGCCTCGCTTTGATATTTGTACAGGATGTATTGCAGCGTCAGGTTCTTGCCGCCGGGCATGAGCACCATGGTATCGACGAAGCTATTCCAATGCCCTACCGCGCCGAAGATGGCCAGGGTGGCGATGATGGGCGTGATGAGCGGCAGGATGACGCGCGTAAAGCTGGTGAAATACCCCGCGCCGTCCAGGCCGGCGCTCTCCTCCAGCGAGGCGGGCACGCTTTCGATGAACGTCTTGACCAATATCACGTTGTACGGCGCGACCAGGCCGGGGATCACGTACGCCCAGAAGCTATCCAGAAAGCCCAGCGAGCGCATGTTCATGTACCAAGGGATGAGCCCGGCGTTGAAGTACATCGTGATGACGATCAGCCGGTAGAACAGCGTTCGGTGCCACATCTCCCGCTTGGTGACCAGGTAGCCCAGGAAAGCGCTGCCCAGCACGGTCCACCCGGTGCCCAGCACCGTGCGCAGCACCGAGGTGAGCGCCGCCGAAGCGAGGCCCTCGATCTTGAACACCTGGATATAGTTTTCGAACTGAATGCCCTTGGGATAGAACTGCACCTGGCCCAAGGACACCAGCTGATTATCGGAAATGGTGTTGATCAGGAGGTAGTAAAACGGAAAGATGCAAATGAACGTGAACAGCACGAAGAAGCCGTAATTCAGGATGTTGAACACGACATCCATGGCTGAGTAGTGCTTACGCTTGCGCCTCACGGTTGGAACGACACGATCCGCCACCTTCATCCGCCCCCTTCTGTTTGGATTTTCGCTCGGATTTTCTGTTGATTTTTCGATGCTGTTCGCGACCTACACGATGGATTCGCCCCGCACCGCTTTGCTGAACGTATTGGCGAGGAACAGCAGCACGATGGATACCACCGATTTCAGGATGCCGATGGCGGTGGCCAGCGAGATGGTCGTGGAGCTGCGCGAGCCCAGCGATATATTGTATACGTAGAGATCGAGCACCTCGATGGTCGATTTGTTCATCGCATTTTGGAACACCAGGTATTGCTCCATGCCGTTGTTGATGATGTTGGAGATGGAGAGCAGCAGCAGCACAAAGAAGGTGGGCAGCACGCCCGGGATGGTGATGTGCAGTATCTGGCGGAAGCGGCCCGCGCCATCGACGCGCGCGGCCTCGTACAGCTCCTGATCGATGCCCGCAATGGCCGCCAGGTACATGATCGCACCCCAGCCTAGGCCCTTCCACGTGCTCCACAGCCACATCTTCATCCAGATATGCTCATTGGAGTTCAGCCACGCGACCGGCTCCTTCAGCAGGCCCAAATCCAGCCCCACGCGGTTGACCACGCCGGTATCCAGCGAGAAGATGGTGAGCGCGAAGGAGAACACCAGCACCCAGCTGATGAAGTTGGGCAGGGTGGTAAACACCTGCGCGAATTTCTTGAACCACGGCGTCTTGATTTCGGAAAGCAGGATGGCGAACGCCACCGGCATCCAGCTGGTGGCCAGATTGATGCCGCTGATGGCGAAGGTGTTGCGCAGCACGCGGAAAATTTCGGCCCGCTGCGCTTCGCTGGAAACGATCTGGGCAAACCACTTGAACCCCACGTAGGGCTGTGCATCCATCGGCAGGCCAAGACGGAAATCGTAGAACGCATAGCGCCAGCCCGCCAGGGGCAGGTAGGCAAACACCAGCACAAAGCCCAGGAAGGGCACCATCATCAGGAACAGCTTGAACTTCTTGGGCAGGGCTTCCACATCCAGGAACGCCGTGAAGAACGCGGCGAACAGCGCGGTGGCCATGGCGAAGTACAGCGGTATGCGAGCGCCCGCCGTGCCCAGCTCGCGCGGGAGGATGGAGCCCGCCCAGAACGAGGCCGCCGCCAGCAGCACCGCCGAGCTCAGCAGCAGCACGATGGGAACGCGCTTGTGGGCCTTGCGCCAAAGGAGCAGGAGCAGCGCCGCAAGCAGGATGAGCGCCGCGCCCAGCAGGAGGACGCTCAGCTTGGTCAGCGCGGAGGAAACGGCGGAGGAGGCCGATTCGGCGGTGAACCCGTTGGAAGCCTCGGTTTCGCCGTAGAGCAGCTTGCCCTTGCGGTCGACCGGCTTCGTCAGCTGCTCCGGCTGCCGGAAGGTGAGCATCTCCAGCCCGCTCATCGCCTTGGAAACCGTGGGATTCTGCGGGTTGACCTTGCCCGAAGCGTACACGCCAAAGGAGAACACCGGCGCGCAGATCAGCGCCAGCGAGGCCACCGTGAGCGCGACTGCCACCGCCTGCATCTGCCGCTTTTTCGGAATGGGGTTGTTGAAGTACGGCACATCGGAGCGTACCACGCGCAGCACCGATGCAGCGGCGGCAAGGCAGGCCAGCATCGCCAGGCAGACCGGAACCGCCGTGTAATACCCAAGACCCAGCGCCATCATCTGCTGCACTGAGCCCATGAACTGATAATCCTCGCCGGTGGTGAGCATCATCACCGTAGAAACGCCCACAAAAGCCGCACCCAGTGCGGTCAGGCAGGCCGGGAACCATTTATCCACCTTGCGCATCGCATGCAGCAGACAGCCCGCCGCCAGCAGGATCACACCAAACAGCATCAGGCCGTAATCCGGCGTACGCTGGGAGGTGATTCGGAACAGGTTGTTGATGTGCTTTGTGCTGCCGCTCAGCTGCGAAAGCAGCGCAAGGGAGCCCGACGCCGCCGGATCGGCGAACGCGCCCTGCTCCAAGGCTATCTGGGAGAGCAGCGGCGAAGGGGCGGAGAGCATCCGCCAGCCCGGTTGGCTGATTTGCAGCAGCGCATCCTCCTGCGGCAGCGCCATCAGACCCGCAGGCGCGCTCGTCTGTGCAAAGGGCAAAAGCAGCAGGAGCAGCGCCGCTACGCACAGCGCCAGCGAAACCCCGCGCCATCCCTCCTCGCCCAGGGGCAAGGCCGGAACACCGCGCACCGCGGCCACCTCAAGGGCCAGCAACGCGGCGGCCATCACCGGCGCAATCCATACCGCCCATTTGGCGGTGATCATTACGTTGAAGAGGATGCTGGCGGACACCTGCTGCGCATAGAACGCGTAGGCGACCAGCAGCCCGAAGCCGAGCGCGCCCAAGGCTAGGCTGATCTGCGCAAACCAGCGCTTGCGCAGGCAGGCACACAGCACGCCCAGCGCCGCTAGGCAGAGGCCGCACAGCAGGAGCCCAGTACGCAGGGGCAACGCGGCCAGCTCCGGCATGGCCTGCAGCGGCAGCGCGGATTGCCCTTTGGCCAGCAAATCCAGCCCAGTCCACTGGGAGGGAAAGGCAGCGGCTACCTCGGCGGGCAGCCCCGCATTGGGATACACCGCCAAAAAGGGAAGCAGCAGGCTGGCCAGCAATACCAAAAGCACAACCAGCAATATCCACCGCACCTTCATGCCAACACCTCCCCATTTGCCCGCATTCTTTGCTTGCATCGCCCGTTTCTATGCAATATATACACACATCAAACGGTTTCGATTGGATATATCGTATCAATTGACGGTCAAGTTGTCAATACGAATAATTATTCAGCGAGCGTCCGCTCCTGACGAATGCCGCCCGCTTTGCCGAAAGGGCTCCCGCTTGGCCCGGTTTTGCGGGCATCATGCAGGCGTGTATAAAGGTCAGGGAACACAGCGCCCAGCGACTGACAATCAAAAAAACAGACGCCGGATGATGCTCCGGGTCTGCTTTCTTGATTCACAAAGTACGAATCACACGCGTGATACCAATTCCAACTACGTTTTGCCACAATCCAGCGGATCTTTTACCGATCGGCGTTGTCGTGCCTCGGTCAGCGTAGCTGCTGGCTACGCCTCCTTCGGACTCCTAGCCGATCGGAAAAATCTCTCGCTGGCTTATTGGCAAAACCTAATTGGAATTGGTATAAGGCCGACGGTTTTGCGCACTACGTGCGATTCCCCCGGTTCACACGATAAAAGCGGAATTCGCCGGGCAAGGTGTCCAGCTCAAACACGGTTTCCGTGCCGCGCACGTGGAGCGGCTCTATCGTTTTGCCGTGCTCCAGCTCGGTGAGCGATGCCGCCTCGCCCTTCACGCGCACGCGCACCACCTCGGGCTGGCAAAGATCGGCGGTGTACGAATAGAGCGCGAACGCTTCGTTATCGTAGGTAAACAGGCTCAGCTGACTGGGCGCATCCAGGTAGGCGTAGTTGCCCTCGCTCATCTCCATGCGCACGCGGGTGAGCACCTCGGGCGGCCAGTGCTTCAGGTCGGCGTAATTGTCGGGCACCACCAGGGTGATAAGCTTGCCCTTTCCGTACGTGTCCTCCATCATCAGGCCGCAGTTTTCATCGCCATGCATGGCGCAAATGATGCACCACGTAGCGTTGTTGCGGTTCTCCAGCAGCGGGTAGCCCGCGCTTTGGTGCGCCTTCACGTAAGCGCAGCGGTATAGCGCGCCGCGCTCCTCCACCATGTACTCCTCCGCAACGAAGCGACGGCCCCGATCGCGGAGCGAGGTCATCTGTTCCATGCCCCGGCCTTCGCGCAACGCCTGCTGCACAAAGCCGCTGGTGACGATCGCCTTGCCGCCCCCCGCCACGTAGCGCTCCAGCTTTTCCACAAGCCGCGCATCCTGCAATGCGGCGACGGTCAGGAACAGGGCGGGCGCATGGGCCGGGAAATCCGGCGTGGATTCCAGCGGAATGCCGCACATGCCCAGGTAATCCTCCAAGTGATCCTCGCCCTGCCCGTTCACCGGAATGTAGGTGGCCAGCCCCTGGCATTTCCCCGCCTGCCCCATCAGCGCATCGAGCCGGTGCAGCTGGAAGCCCATGGGCGTGATCACCTTGTTTTGATAGAGCGCCGCCCAGCAGAACATCATCACTTCGCGGGGGCGGGAGAGCACCGTAAGGTACATTTGCTCCAGGTAGCAATCGATGGGATAGCACTGGAACGGATCGAACCAACCGCCGCCATTGCGGCCCGGGGCCAGGTTCTCCATGTAGCGCATCAGCGAATAGCTCTTGTAGCGCGGCAGGTGCTGGTTGGTGTGGCGCGGATGCCGGTTCTCGGTGCCGGTATACACGCTATCGAACTGATCCTTCTGCACGCCGGGGTTGTAGCCCGTTTCCTGATAGGATTCCATCCAGTTTGGATACTTGATGGTCAGGCGGATATTCGGGTTGACCTCGCGCGCCGGGGCGATGACCAGGTTTTGGCTGACCTCGGCCATCAGCTCCAGCCGGAACGCCTCCCACGAACGGTCGCCCTTGGCGCGCCGACAATCGTCGCAGGTGCAATTGGTGAAGTAAAAATCGTCGATGATGATCTCATCGAACTCCGATGCGATGAAGGTGACGATCTCCTTCAGGCGCTCCCGCATGTGGGGCGCACTGTAGCAAAAGACGTGAAAGATGCGCTGCCGGTCGCGGTCAGCCTCGGTGATATCGCCGATGGTGGTGGTGATGCCTCCCGCAGTTTCGATACCCGCCTCCGCAAACACGCGCTTGAGCCGGTGCAGCTGCTCCCGAGAAATCAGCCTGTCGTCGCGGTAGGGCTCCAGGTACACCTTGTCCACTTCAACATACTTTTGAAAGAAAGCAATCTGCGCGCGCAGCTCCTCCTCCGTGATATGCTCCATCGACCCCGCGTGGCAGTAAATCACCGTTTTGAACTGTTGATATGCGCCCATGGGATGCCTCCCTCTCGAAGTATCATTGCCGTTGTTGGTATCATTGCCGTTATTGGCTTACTGGCTTATTTGCATTAGTCTATCCGTAAATCGCCGCACAGCACACCCCGCGATCCGGTGGCGATGTAGAACCGCCCAAAGGTGCGCGGATCGCCCGCGATCGAGCGGATGTCGCCGAAGAGGTGCGCGTCGTCGCCGATGCGATCCCAGCTGCCGCCTTCGTCGAAGGAGGCGTAGAAGCCGTACTCCCCGCCGATGATCGCGTTCACGTACAGCGCTTGCGGGCCTCGCGCCTCCCGCGCTTTGCCCAAGCCGACGCGGAACACCGTATCGCCCGGCGCGGAGATGCGCTCCGCCTGAAACGAATCGGGCGGAATTGACGAGCCCTGCGCGCCGCGCGCCGCACCGCTCTTCTCATTGTAGCGCAGCCGGAAGAGACCGTGCTCCCGCGCGGCGCAGTACAGCACGCCCCGCGCAAAGGCCTCGGCGCGAATCTCGAACCATTGGCGGCCATCGATGCCGGTGGGGTCAAAATCCGGGAAGCCGCGCGGGGCGGGCTGCTGGGCGAAGGTGTGGCCGCCATCGCGGCTCACGAACAGCGCGCCGTGCTGGCCAAAGCCATAAAAGATGCGGGCATCCACGCGGTCGGCAAACACCTTGATCGTCTGCTCGGGATCGTCGATGGCCCGCCTCTCGCCATCCAGCACGGTGCAGCGGTGCCAGCTCGCGCCGCGATCCTCCGTCCACACCAGCGCGGGGATCGGCAGCGAAAACTCGCGCGCCACCCCCCAGACCACTGTGCGCCCGTCGGCGGAGAGCGCCACCCAGCCCGCGTTCACGTTCGGGCGCTCGATAGCCTGCGCCAGCCCGTCGATCAGCCGCGAAAGCCCGGTGGGCATGGGCAGCCGCGTCCAGGTGCGGCAATCGTCCTCGGAGACGATCAGCCCGCCCTTCGTCTTGCCCGTCCAGTTGCCCCGCGCGGTCACGTACACCGGAGCGCACGCGCCATCTCGATAATCGGCATTCATGCAGGTAATGTAGCGATTGCCCCGCTCATCGGCGAAGCTATTCTCGCAGGGCTTCCGCACGTCCTCAAACGCGAAACCGCCCAAATCCCCAATGATGTCCAGCAGCCGCACACGCCCGGTGGGCGGACTGTATACGTTCAGGTGCACCGTCTCCTCCAGCCCGGCGCAGAGCGGCTCCCACGACACCACCTCCCCGCGCAGCGCGTCGGTCAGGTTCCGGGTGGCAAAGATGCCGGTGCCGGTGGTGAACAGCGCAAAATCCCCGTTGTGGGGATCGATCTTTAAATCGGCCATCCAGTGCACGATGGAGTGATTGCCGTTGTAGGGCGGCTTCATGTACGGCACGGTGAAATCGATGTGCCCCACCGAAAGCCCCTGGAGGATGGGCGTCCAGGTCTCGCCGCCATCGGCGGTATGGTACACAGTGTCGCCCGCGCCGCCGCAGATGGTGGCCATCGCCAGCACGCCCGGTCTGGCCGCATCGGCGCAAATGCCCGATAGACCGCAGCCCAGCTTGCGCGCCGGACAGGCCGGATCGGCGAAGCCATGCGGCGTCAGGTCGCGCACCTCCAGCACCTCCCCGGCGGCGGAGAGCGCATAGCGCAACAGCGCGCCATCGAAGGCGGAGCCGGTATCGCAAGCGTAGCTATCGAAGCCCCGCCAGCAGTCGCCGGGCATGTTCAGGGTCACGTAGAGATACCCATCCGCAAAGGCCGCGCGCTGCGCCATATAGCCCGCATGGGAGGCCCGGGGATCGGCGAGAGGCGCGGGCTGGCCGGGCAGGGGTGCGAAGGTCTCGCCGCCATCGCGGGAGAGGTAGAGCGAGGGGCCGCGCGTGCGTTCCCCGGTTCGGTTGTGCTCGCCATTGGTGCCCACCACGATCACCCGCTCGTTTTGCGGATGGAAAAAGCAAAGCGTCAGGTTGGTCTCGCCGCAGACGGTGCGCTTTTCCCAGGTGCGCCCGCCGTCCATGGTTTTCAACAGGCCCTCCGACTGGCTGGCGAAATAGAGGGTATCGGGCGCGCTTTCTGAAACGAAGAGCCGCTCCCCCGTGCCCCGCCCTGGGGCGTTGCCATGGATCGCCGCCGGGATATCGAAGTGCGCAAAGTGCGCGCCCCGATCCCGCGAGACCATAAGCCGATTGGTATGGCGATCCCCGGCGGCGATATAGAGCCGGTCGGGATCGCTTCCATCCAGCGCGAGGCTGAGCGGAAAGGTCTCCCAGCGCTCGGTGTGCGGCACCGCGTCGCACAGGCTGACCCACGCGTTGCCCGCAAAATCGAACCGATAGACCCCGCCGATGTCGGTGCGCGCATAGAGCACTCCGGGGCACGCCGGATGGAACACGAAGCCGGTCACGAATCCGCCACCCGGCACCGGTGCATGAAAAAACTCCGCCGGAATCCTTTGCATACGTGCGTCTCCTTGCTTTGCCCTCGCGAAGGCCCAAAAATGGCGTCCCTTACAAATAACGATCCCCTAAAACGGGGGCAGCTCTTCGACGTGCGGCCCGAACAGAATGGCGATTACAGCATCCGGCTTTTCCTGCACGATCTGCTGCACGTCCAGGTGTATTTTGCCGATGCCCACGACCTCTTTGAACGAAAGGATCAGGAAAGGATTGACGACCTTCCCCTGCGAATCGGCCACGACGAACAGCTTCTTATCGATGACCGGGTACGCGCTGTTGTTGACGAAATTCCCCTCCAGGGATTTTCCATAGACGGTATCGTACGTTTCCCAGTTGGCGTAGTCGATGCTCTGCAGAGGGCTCCTATCCAGCAAAACCTCCTGGAAATTGCCCGAAGCCTCCTGGCTGGCGAGGGAGGTTTCAAACTTTGGGTACAGCACTTGAAAATCATCGGCCACCGCGTAATACCGGCCTGCGCGTTTACCCTCGCTGCCCAGGTGCCATTGGGGGTAGGTATCGACCGCGTAGTTCGAATAGTCGCTCACCACGGCATCGGGCTCGACCCCCCACATCGCGGAAAAGTATTGCATGATCTTGCCGTAGGCATAGAATCCGGCCTCGGGCTTCCAATGGTGATCGGTTCGGTAGAAGTAGTCGTATTGATTCAGGCCATCGCGGTGGATCTCCTCGCGCAGGTCGAGGTAGGGCATTCCCTTTTCCGCGATGATTTTCAGGAACCGATCCATGTTTTCGTTGCTATAGTTGTGCACGCCCGCCGGGAGCTGATCGTCGTACTCGCTCATTTTGCATGGGGTGAGCACGAACAGAAAGGGAATGCCCAAATCGTTGGCGCACTGGTAGACGCGCTCGTACGAATCTGCGGTGGACTGCAGCGACTTCTCGGTGCTCTGCGGATAATTCGGGACGAGATAACCGTTGTTCAGCTTGATGATATTGTTGATTTCCCGCTGGCCCATCCAGTTTGCCAGCAACCCGTTCAAATCGATGTAGGTATGCTTGCTGCCCAGTCCGGCCTCATCCAGCCCCTTCACTTCGCGATACTGGGTATCCATTTCCGCGACGGCTTTCTGCATGCTTGCGGGCGCAAAGTGCTTCGCATCCGCCGAAATGTATGCGTTCATCGGAATGGCTGCCAGCAAAAACGCCAGCAAAAAAAGAAACACCAAGAAGAGCACGGCAAGAACAGGCCGCGCCCCGCAGGCCGCGCTCGGCTTCAGAAGCCACTTGATGGAAAAGCGAGGGCGTCGGGGCGTTTGGCTCACATCATGTCGCCGCCTTGTTCACAAAATCAACTTCATAAATCCGCTCGCCGTATTTTTGTTCGTTGTCGGTGATCGTCCCCTCCGTGAGCACGATCCGCAGAACGATGGAGCTCGGGTTCTCCTCGTCGCCGACCTCCTCGAACCAATCAAAAATTTGATGGAACTTCGCCCGGATTTTCGCGTTCTTTTCGTCCTTTACCCAGCCAAGGTTTTCTGCGGTGCCCTGGCAGGCGAACCAATCCAGCCCGCAAACGGCGATTTCGTTGTTCCGCTCGATCTGCAGCGTTTTGTTCTTTTTCGCATCGGTGGAGACATAGAACGCGCCCTCTTCATAATAGGCGCAAACCATGCGGACAGCAGGGCGCGGGTCGCCCGCGGCGTTGGGGTTTTTCGCGATGGTGGCAAGGGCAAGGAGTATCTCTTTGTCGCCACCGCAGCGCTCCTCCATCAGTTTCATCGCGTTTTCAAATTTGCTCATGCTCCGGTTCCCCTTTCCTGTTTTGCCCACGGCGTTTATTCCACGGTCTTTATCCCACGGCATTATCTCACGGTAGCCTTGTATTCTTCGCCCCATTTCCACATGGCGTCGTGAATCGGCCGAATGCTGCGCCCCAGCTCGGTCAGCGAATACTCCACCTTGGGCGGCACTTCGGCGTACACCTGCCGGTGGACGAGGCCGCTCTCCTCCATCATGCGTAGATGCTGCGTCAGCACCTTCTGCGATATCCCAGTCAGCGACTTGCGCAGCTCGCCAAAGCGCTTCGTGCCGGTCAGAAGGTCGCGGATGATGAGCAGTTTCCATCGGTCGCCCATCAGCGTCAGCGCCATTTCCACCGGGCAGACGGGCAGATCATTTCGATTGATCACCTGAATTTCCTCCAATGGTTACCAAATCGATACTATAGCACTTTGAAGTGCTTACTTTACAATGCCAACTTTTAGGCCTATTGTAATGCCAAGAGGCTCGGAAATCAAGCCCAAGAACGACACGGAGGATTTTGAACATGATCCATTTTCAGGAGATACTCAAGGCGAACCCCAACGGCGTGCTGGCGACGCAGAATGGGAGCGCGGTAAAGACGCGGGTGTTCCAATACCTGTTTGCGGAGGGCAACAAGGTGTATTTCTGCACCAGCAGCCAAAAGCCGGTGTTCGCGCAGCTTCAGGCCAATCCCCAGGTCTCCTTTTGCACCTACCCGCAGAACTTTACGCCGGTCCTGTCCCTGAACGGCCAGGCGGTGTTTGTGGAGGACATGGCGCTGAAAACCCGCGCGCTGGACGAAAACCCGCCGATCAAGGGAATCTACAAGACGCCGGAAAACCCGATCTTCAAAATTTTCTACATCGACGTGGCCGAGGTGGAAACCTTCAGCTTCGCCGAAGGGCCCAAGACCTACGCGGTATAATAGGGCCAGCGAACCTCGCACCAAATCCACAACCAAAAAGCGAGCCTTGTCATCTTGACAGAGCTCGCTTTTTGCATGATCTGCGGGCATCGCTGCTGCGGCGACTCTGCCCCCTTACGGTCTGCCGCTACTCCAGAATGACCAGGGCGCAGCGCATGGGGGGCAGCGGCAAAGCCAGAATCACCCGGTCGCCCTGCGCAGAGAGGGCGCACTCCTGCCAAGCATCGCCGACGAGCGCCCGCGCGGAGCCGGACGAGGGGCACTCCGGCAGCCACAGCCGCACCCGCTCCACCGGATCGGTGCTGGCGTTGGCCAAAAACAGCGCCAGCTTTCCCCGGTGCGCAAAGGCGTACACGCCCAGGTTGGCGGCCCCGGAACTCAACGCAGGCAGCGCAAACCGCCGGGCGGCCGCAACCAGCTCCCGCTCTATCAGCGTTTGCCGCAGCCGGTGGAACAGCCCGCCGGGGTATTCCTCGCAGGCATAGGGCAGCACCAGCGCCCGCTCCTCGAATACGCAGAGGCCCACCCCCACGGGGCTGCGGTCGTACCGCATCAGCCGACTCGCCGGACGCGCACCGGGCAGGTAATCGATTAAGAAGCTATCGCCCAAGAACACCTGGCTCCCTGCCCTGGGCGCGGCAAAGCCCACCTCGGGAATCACGCTTTCTTCGTAGCAAACCAGCCCGCTCTCGTGGGACACGCGCTCCACCGATGCGATGCCCGCCAGCGCGCCCAAGCCCATCTGCCAAAGGGTGTGCGCGGCCTCGCCATCCATCAGTACATAGTTGTGCTGGAGCAGGCTGCGCACGGCACTTTCCTCCAAATTGCGGAAATACTGCCCACTGACCGCCACCACCGCCCCGGAGAGGCCTTCCGCTTCCCGGCGGAAGGCAAAGGGGATGCCCATGGCCCCCAGGATGCCGCCCCAGAGTGTCTCACGCGGATACAGGGCCTCCATGCGTGCGGAATCGGTATGCACCGTGCGGGAGGCCTCGGTGCTGAACAGCACCTGCACACCCAGCCGTTCCCCCGCCAACGCCTTCGATGCGTTGCAGGCATTCAGGAACGGCTTCATGGCCCGCAGGTTGGCGGCGTGGCCATCCTCCTGGTGGATGCCGGTGGCGCAGATATCGAACAGATCGAGGGTCATGCCCTTCAAATCCAGGGCCAAGGCCAGCTCCATTTGGAACCGCGTGAAGGCCATGGACTTGGTGAACGGCGAGAAGGGGAAATTTTCCAGCTCCGGGTAGATTTCCGCCTCGGCAGGCCCGGCGGCCCGGCAAGGGAGCGAGATGGTGTTGAAGAGCCAGGCGTATTCCTGGGGCGTGCGCTCCAAATAGGAGGGCAGATGGATGCGGTGCGTGATGGGGGGGCTGCCGCTGAGCGCGCGGAGCAGGGCATCCCAATCGCGGCCCTCCGCGCAGTGGTTGGCCGGGTTGGAGGACATCAGGCCCAGCCGGGTGCACGGCGAAACCGCATCCATCGCGGCGCGCATCTGTGCGGCGAATTCGACAAGGGTATCCCGGCAGGTATCTAGCCACACCTGGCGGTAGGGGTGAGGCGTGCCCGGGGCCAGGAGAGCCTCCACGAATTCCTGCCGGGTGAAGGCCGCCCCGGCTCGGCGTTGGTACTCCGCCATGTGGGCATCGCAGAAACAGCCGCCCCATTGAAGCGGCGCGTGGTTGTGAAAGCGGAAGTCATCCTCAATCCAGAAGATGCGGGGCTGCAGGGCCCCGAAGCGGCGGATCAAATTCAGGAAGTAGCCGCGAAATTCGGGGCAAAGCGGGCAAGCGGCCAATTCGGACACCCTGCCCTCCCCATCCACCATGGGTCGAAAGGGTTGCTCGGCCGTTAGCTTTCTGCCGCGATCGCTGTGGTAGAGGGTGGACCAATGGTTGATGGAGAAGCCGACCCCGGCCTCGCGCAGCAGCGGCTTGACCCGCCGGAACAGCGCGGCGTATGCCTCCTGGCGCTCGGTGGTCATGTGGCCGCCGCTCAGCTCCTCGCCCTCGGTAAACAGGGATACATCGTCGATCTCCGCCGCCTGCAAAAAGGCGCGCAGCATCTCCGCATGGGCTTCCTCGCCGTGGCCGGGATCGATAGCGTACCGCAGCAGGTAGGCAAAATCGGGCTGTTTGCTCATGCTTGTTTCACCTCTAGGCCATAAAAGCTGACCAGGGGCAGGCCGGTGGCCTCGTCGATGGGGGGCTGGGCCGGGTTCATTTGCCAAAGGCCGTGGAGCACCGCCGGAGCCGCGACGGGCCGGGTGAAGGTGATATGGAGGCCGTCGGCCCGGGCGGTGCAGCCGGTGCAGGGCAAAAGCCCCTCGGCATCTTGGATGGCGAACGCGGCCTTCTCCGCGTCGGCGGGCAGCGCTAGCGGAGCCTCCGCGTTCGTCAGGCGCAGCAGCACCTGGGCGGCGCTTTCGCGTACAGCCTCGATAGGCGCGGGAGCTTCCCAAACCGTGCCCTTGCCATACAGCGCGCCCAGGGCCATTTGGGCCATGCGCTGGCCCAGGCGCAGGTTGGAGCCGCCATCCAGGTGCACCGCATCGAAGATGGTCAGATCGTTGGTGGGCACCATGTACACGCCATGGAGAGCCAAGGCGGTCTGGCGCTGCGCCTCGCGGACTTTGCCCCAGCTGGCGTCCAATACATCGCTGGTCTCCAGGGTGCAGCGGTTCAGTTGGCAGGTCAGGAAGGGCAGATCGGGCTGGCGCAAATCCTCCCGCCAGGCCTCCACCATGCGGCCAAAGCGCGCGCGATAGGTGTCGCCCTTTTTCTCGAAGGAATCGGCGCAGCCCTGATGCCAAAGCACGGCCTTCACCCGGGGAGCGCACGCGCGCACGACCTGGAGCATCTGCCGGTACAGCCCGCCCTCCTCATCCGGATTCCATTGCCACAGGCCGGAGCCGCCCTTGGCTAGCGGGATCAGGCCGATGGGGTAGCCCAAGGCCGCGCGTAGCTCCTTGGCAAAGGCCAAAAAGGGGCTGTGGGCGGGGTTGTTGTTCTCCATCTCCGGCGTGAGCACCGCCTGGGTGGTTTCATGCAGGGGATGGGCGGCCAAATCCCAGACGTTGCCGGGCCGCAGCAGGTGAACGCCCAGCTCGGGCGGATCGAGCACCTCGCCCTTGAACCGCCCGGCCGCGTTGGATTGCCCCGCGATCAGGAACACATCGCCCACGCCGAAGTGATGCACCATATCGCCGCGGGTCACGGAAAGGCCGTTGGTGCCCTCGTATTCCAGCTGGGTCTCCAAGCGATACAGCCCTCCAGCGGGGATGCGCAGCACCGCGTGGAAATTCAAGCCATCC
Source organism: Eubacteriales bacterium (assembly GCA_031553615.1). Classification (GTDB taxonomy): domain Bacteria; phylum Bacillota; class Clostridia; order Christensenellales; family Aristaeellaceae; genus WQXF01. The sequence goes on along the minus strand of JAVBLJ010000029.1, from coordinate 72,200 downwards.
ACGGTGCACGGGGCCCAGGGCAGCACGTCGGCGCTGTCGGCCTCACGCACCACGCGAATCTTCACCTGCATTGGTGTGTCGCCGGGCAAACCGGCCACAAAGAACCAGCCGCACACCTTGACCTGGCCAAAGCCGTCCTCCTGCTGGAGAATCTGCCAATTCGTTAACCCCCCGGTGATGATGGCGCCCTGTTTCATAAAGCATTCGCTCCTTTGCCGGGTGGAATGTAGTGTTTTCTTGCGCAGAAATAGACAAAGATAATGGATTGCCCGTCCTGAAATCAGCGGATATAATGAAGGCATCAGTTTGCTACCCGAAATGTAACACAATGCGCCCGCAGCCTCAAGGGATATTCTTTGTCTATTGCATCCAAAAAAAGCACACAGTAAAAAGCACACAGTAAAAAGCACACAGAAAAATCGAACGGAAGCCACCCCCAAAAAGGATGGAACGCACAAGCAAGCGGAAAAGGGAGGAATGGCCATGAAATGGATGGTTCGGACGGACATCGAGGGAGCCAGCGGCGTGGTGAGCTATAGCCAGGCGGAGGCCACCGGAAGCGAGTATGAAGCGGGGCAGCGCTATTTTCTCAGCGATTTCGATGCGCTGCTGCAGGGGCTGCAGGGCGACGAAATCCACGTGTACGACGAGCACTTCTACGGCCGAAACATCCCGCTGGATCGGCTGCCCGAAGGGGTGATCCTCCACTACGGCAAGCCCCCGTACCGCGCCGACTGGGCGGGCGGATTGGATGCAAGCTTCGATGGGCTCATCATGCTGGGCTTCCATTCCAAGGCAGGCACGCCCCACGCCCTGCTGCCGCATTCCTACGAGCTGGACAACGCCGATATCCGGGTCAACGGCCTCTCCGTGGGCGAAATCGGCGTGGAGACCATGATCGCCGGAGAGCTGGGAGTGCCCCTGGTGCTGGTGACCGGCGACGATGCGGGCAACCGCGAGGCCGAGGCCCTGGTGCCGGGTGTGGCGACCGTGACGGTGAAGAAGGGCCAATCGATGTACGGCGCGGAAGTCTATGCCCTCAGCCAGACCGCCCAGTGGATTGCGGACGCAGCCCGGAAGCTCTCCGCCGGGGAGATCAAGCGCCCCGCGCCCTACGCGCCCCCGAAGATCTCCTTTCAGGAAATTATTCTGGAAATCACCTTGGCAGACAACGCCTACCGCGCCGCCTTCGCCGAGCTGTTCCCCGATGTGTACCGGGCGGGCACGGTGACTATCGAGGAAAGAACCCTCTGCGCCGCGTGGGCCGCCTATTGGCAGATGAAGCTCGGCACCCAGGCGGAGATGCGTAAATAACAGCGCGCACGACGCAGCGAAGCGGAAACGAGGGATTACGATGAGCCAATCCGGCCTTCCCGGCGCATTGCCCGTGGAAAAATACGGCTTTGTGCATCACATGCTGTATCCCGCCTACGCGCGGGACCCCAGGACCCACGCCGATACCGTGCTGGCCTTGGCGCGCCGCGAGGATATCGGCTGCATGGATTTTTGCCTGCCCATGGACGCGGCACAGCGACAGCGGGCCATCGAGGGCCTTTCCGGCACCGGCAAGCAGCTCACCTACGTCAACCACCTGTTCCCCGCGCGCAAGATATCCCTGGGCACGGCGGATGCCGCCGAACAGCACATCGTCCGCGTCTTTCTCCAGCGGGAGGTGGAGGCCGCCGCCGCCTGCGGGGCGAGCCAGTTCCTATTCGTATCCGGCATAGACGTTCCCGAGGATCATGCGGGCGCGCTGGAGCGGTTCGGCGAGGTGACGGCGTGGCTGTGCGGCCTGCTGGCGGAGCGAGGCATGACGGGCATCATCGAGCCGCTGGATACCGGCATCGATAAGCGGTTCCTGCTGGGCTCCACGGCGGATAGCTGCGCCTTTGTGGAGCGATTGGGCCTGCCCAACCTCGCCCTGGAGGTGGACATGGGGCACATCCCCTGCCTCTTTGAAGAGTTCGAGAGCTCCTACCGCCGGGCCCGGGGTTGCCTGGGCCGGGTGCACCTATCCAGCTGCGTGCTGCAGGACCCCTTGGACCCCATGTTTGGCGATAGACACCCCTCGTTCTTCCACCCCGCCGGACATTTGCATCAGGGCGACCTGGCGCGGGTGCTGCGGGTGCTGCGGGAGATCGGCTACTTCGCCCCGGACGATTCCCGAAGGATGCTGTTTGAGGTCAATCCGCTGCCCGGGGAGGATACGGAAAGCTGCATCGCGGCCCACCTGCGGCTGCTGCGCGATGCATGGCAACGAATCGACGCGTGATCAAAGCGTAATCAAAGCATAAATCAAAGCGCAAATTAAAGCGTGAGAGGATGAATACCGATGGAGATGCAAATCAAGACCCGCAAGGAAGTATGCATGCTATCCCCCCAGGTGGCGGAACAACTGCGAGAGTATCGCTGGCGCAGGAGCTTCAAGCTGTTCGAATGCCTGATGAAGGACGACGACCACGGCACCAAGGGTGCCGATCCGGCCATCATCCCCTATATCCGGCACGCGACCCGCTCCATTGTGTACTACGGCAACGAGTTCCACGGCTCCTACAACCATCACAACCAGCTCACTACCTTCAAGGGGCAGATGTACTACGCCTGGTCCAACGGCCTGCGCAACGAGGAGGACGCGGGCCAGCGCGTGCTGATGGCCACCTCCGCCGATGGCCGGGCGTGGAGCGAGGCCTGGGTGGTGCTGGATGTGGAGCAGGGCAGCCAGTGGGCCCACAATTGCGTGGCGCTCCATACCACCCCCGACGCGCTGTATTGCGTCATCATGACCGAGGAAACCGAGCACGATGAGGCCGTGACCGGCATGCGCCGCATTCGCCCGGAGAGCGCCTACATTGACGTGTACAAGTCCACCGACGCCCACAGCTGGGAGAAGGCGTTCTCCTTTGGCACCCGCGTCAAGTGGCTGTTTGAGGCCCCGCGCCTGACCCAGGAGGGCCGCCTGATGTGCGTATGCAACACCAAGAGCGAAGGCCCGGCCATCCTGCTCTGGCCCGGCAACGACATTTGCGAGCCGCCGGAGTTCATTTTTGTGCCCGAGCCGGAGGGGGCTTGGTTCCCCTATGGGGAATCGACCTGGTACCAGATCGACGGCAGGGATGGCAAGCCGGGCCGGATTTTCGTGTTCTGGCGGGATGAGGCCGCCTCCTGCCGCGTGTACGTCAATTGGTCGGACGACAATGGCCACACCTTCTCCGCGCCCATACTCTCCGATATTCCGGATTCCATGGCCCGAATCTACGCGGGCCGGTTGTCCGACGGCCGCTTTTTTCTGGTCAACAACACCAACGCCAACCTGCTGGATCGCGGCGCGCTGACCCTGCTGCTTAGCGACGAAGGCGTGGTGTTCAACAAGATATTCATGATCAACGACAGCCCCACCGAGATGCGCCGCAAGGGTCTGCTCAAGGCCACCGGCCACCAATATCCCTGCTGCCGAGTGGAAAAGGGCCGCCTGCTGGTGGGCTACGATCACAACAAGGAAGACATCTGCTGCGAGGTCATCGATACGGATCGGCTGTAGCGCAGGCGCACCTTCTCAATGCATCGATTAGGAGGGAAAAACCATGAGAAAACCCAAGATCGTATTCATCGGTGCGGGCAGCATGAGCTTTGGTCTGCCCACGTTTCAGGATATCTTCACCTGCCGGGATTTGGAGGGATCCACCCTCTCCCTGGTGGATATCGACCAAACCAACCTGGATCGCATGGCCGGATTGGCCCGCAGGCTCAACCAGGATACCGGCATGGGCCTGACCATCGAGGCCACGCTGCATCGCCGGGATGTGCTGGCGGGCGCGGACTTTGTGGTTTCGAGCATCGCCATCGAGCGGTGCGAGCTGTGGAAGCAGGATTTCGAAATCCCCAAAAAGCACGGCGTGCGCCACTGCCTGGGGGAAAACGGCGGCCCCGGCGCGCTGTTCTTCACGCTGCGCACCCTGCCCATGGTGATGGACATCGTGCGCGACATGGAGGAGCTGTGCCCCAACGCGTACTTCCTGAATTTCTCCAACCCGGAAACCCGCATCGTGCTGGCGGTGAACCAATACAGCAAGATTCGCTCCGTGGGCCTATGCCATGGGATATTCATGGCCCGGGCCGCGCTGGCTTACATGATGGGCCGCAAGCCGGAAAGCCTTTCGCTGTACGCGGCGGGCATGAACCATTTCCAGTGGGTGCTCAGCCTGCGGGACAAGGAGAGCGGCCAGGACCTCTACCCCGAGTACTGGCGGACGGAGAAGGCTTTCGATTCCTCGTTCATGCCCTATTCCCGGTTCATGGCCCGTTCCTTTGGCGCTTGGCCCACCTGCTCCGATGATCACCTGGGCGAATACCAGGGCTACGGCTACCAGGCCGGAGAGCACGGCTACAACTTCGACGCCGACGCCCAGGCCCGGATCAAGATGGCGCAGGACGTGCAGACCATGACCCAAAACGGCGCGCCGACCACCTTTTTGCGGCCCTCCGGCGAGCAGGCGGTGGAATTGATCCGCGCGATGCACTTCAATATCCCCACGGTATTCCCCTCGGGCATCGTGCTCAACGATGGCGCCATCACCAACCTGCCCCCCGACGTGGCGGTGGAGGTGCCCATCACGGCGGACGCTTCCGGCATCCACAAAGTGCACGTGGGCGAGATGCCCATGGGCATGGTGGCGCTCATGAACCAGCAGGTGGGTCCGCAGCGGCTTTCCGTGATGGCGGCGCTGAAGGGCAGCAAGGAGCTGGCGCTGCAGGCGCTGCTCTGCGATCCGGTTATTCACCATACCGATGCGGCGGTGGCGCTGCTGGACGAGCTTTGGGAGATTAACAAGCCGTACATCCGCGCGTGCATCTAACCCCAGTTTCTAGAGAAGCGTCGCACTAAAATTCCGGCAAGGGATGTGTAAGGATGGGCTTTCGATTGCTGATCGTGGGCTGCGGCCTGCGCGCCGCCACGGTGCTCAAGGAACTGGTGGCCTGGGAAGAGGATTTGGTGGTCTCCGCCGTGGTGGACCCTAACCGGGAATACGCGGCCGGGCACCTGGCCAGCGCCTACAAGGGGCCGGAGCCGCGCTATTTCGCGGACATCGGTTCGGCGCTGGAGTCCGGCCCGTACGAGGGCGCACTGTTGGCAACCCGGTGCGATCTTCACGCGGATTATGCTGAGCGACTCATGGAGGCTGGGCTGCCCCTCTTTATGGAAAAGCCGGTGGGCCGCACCGCCGCCGAGCTGGATATGCTGGAGGCCACGGCGATCCGCACCGCCGCCCGGGTGGTGTGCTCCTTTCCGCTGCGCACCAGCCCGCTGGTTACCCTGGCAAAGGAGCTGCTGGAAAGCGGCAAAATCGGCGCGGTGGAGCAGGTTCAAGCCGTCAACAACGTGCCCTATGGCGGCGTGTACTACCACAGCTGGTATCGGGATGACGGCATCACCGGCGGTCTCTGGCTGCAAAAGGCGACCCACGATTTCGATTATATCTTGCACCTGGTAGGGCAGAAGCCCACGCAGATTTGCGCCATGGATAGCAAGGGCGTGTTCCGCGGCGACAAGCCCGCCGGGCTCACTTGCGGCCAGTGCGCGGAGCGCAAGACCTGCCCCGAAAGCCCCTTCGTGCTGACCCGCGAGCGGTTTGAGGACGTACAGGGCGAAGGCTGCTGCTTTGCGGTGGATACCGGAAACCAGGATTCCGGAACAGCCATCGTGCGCTTCGCATCCGGCGCGCACGGGACGTATACCCAGAATTTCGTGGCCCGCAAGGCCGCCGCGCGGCGGGGCGCAAGGTTCATCGGCTATCGGGGCACCCTGGAATTCGATTGGTACACCAATGAGCTGACCGTGGTTTCGCACATGGTGCCTACGGTGGAGCGGCACAGCTTTGATACCGCGAAGATGAGCCACTTCGGCGGCGACCGGGTGCTCGCCCAGAATTTTCTGGAGGTGGCCCGGGGCGGTGAAAGCGTTTCGCCCATGGAAGCGGGGATTTTGAGCGCGAGGCTTTGCTTGGCGGCGGAGAAATCCTGCCGCAATCAGGTATTCGTCGGCCTGTAAGGCATGAAGGCCGTTCGCGCTGACCGGACGGACGCGACATCAGGGGCTTCGAACGCGGCTGTGCCGCAAAGCGCAGCTTGGGGAAAAAGAAAAACGGGGCGGCCAGCTCATCTGGCGGCTCCGTTTTTTGTGCGATCCTCGCGGTCCAATAAGGGGAACCGCCGATGAACAAGCTTCCTTATCGGTCGGCGGTCGGCATTGCGGCGCAATCAGCCCGCACCCTTTCCGCCAACGCTTCGATGCTCCCCACAAAACGCACCATATTGGGAAGCCAGTAGAAGGTCGAAGTATTGTCGTCGCATTGAAAGAACCAATCGTCCTCATGGCATAGGTAGACCCTTTTATGCAGGGCAATGGCCATGCCCATTTCCACATGCGTTCCCCGGCCTTGGGGCGTCAGCACAATGACAACATCGGCATTTTTCACGCCCTCCGCTTCTTTTTGCGCGATCGCTTGCAGCGTTTCCCCATCCATCTCTTCGCCGAGATCATGGGCCGTCCAATCATAGGTATGTTCCCATCCAGCGTCCTTTAGCAACCCCGCAAGGCGCCGCACTTGCCCGTGGTTTGCAAGCCTTGAAGCGATATAGAATCTCATCCTCAACCTCCACAAAACCATCGTTATTCCGCGCGAGCATCCCCGCCGTGTGTTTCGGCCTCGATTATACCATGTACGGTTTGGCTCCAAAATCGGCGACAACAAGCCGAATCACTTGACCGCGAAAGTAATCGCCTCACGAGTGCGCGTTTCCTTGCCCACCCAACCGCCGGTCAACCGGCATCTTCCTCCACAATTTTACGGTTGATTGACGACGCCAGTAAATAGCACCTGATTGCTGCCGTACAAAACGAACACAAACGGCTTGTTGCAGATCATCTCGAACGGTTCCTCGGGGGACCTTGTGGCTTTGGGTGTCCTTAACATCTTCAGGGCGGCGGCGGCAGCAACGCTTCCATACTCATCCACCTCTATCATCGCCTTTTGACACGCATCTGAAATCCAAAGGACATCTTCATTGATCAGTTCACTTAGCAAGGGCTTGTTCTCATCAAACAGCGGAACGCCCAGCGCTATAAGCGTGTCGGCCAGGTTCATAACCTCGCTTTCGATGAAAAACCGCGGCAACCGTAATTTGCCTCTTTTGTACTCGTAGCCCTCGATAATTTGTAGGAAATCCTCGCTCGTCATGGAGGACAACAGCCCAACGGCGTTCCCGTTCTTGGGAAGGATAATATGCAGTGCACCACCTTGCTGGAACGATAGCGGCAGGGCCTGAACGGCCTCATCTTCGTAATACAGGCAGCGCGAATCGCGTTGCATAAAAAACGCACTTGTCTTCCCGGCTGGAGAATGGAATACGCCCTTTTCCGTCCCAGCCGGAGAAAAAGCCTCCAGCCACCGGTCAGAGAAATAGACGGCATTGGCGATAGCCGCGACGGTACAAGGGGCGAATTCCTGGACGATATTGGTGATCAACCCCTCCGTGTTATCGCTCGCCCACTGATTTGCCGCTTCGGCAGCCTCCTGTGAGGCGAAATCCAAGTTCATGGCGGTTCCTTGATAGAAATTTTGAAACACCTGGGTGAAATTGCTCTTCAGCGTATACTTTTGATCAACGAAGATCGCATTGGCGATTTTTAACGGCGTGTGATTCTCTATCCTTGTCTCGTCCATGGTCAGGTCATACAACATGCGCAGGGCTGCTTGGTTGATGTCCTCCTCACTGATGCCCGCCACATCTAGTGTCGCCAGCACCTCCGCTTTATGCGGATCATCCGCCGCGTTAACCAACGCCGCCAACGGGAGCCATACGCAATACGGTGCGCACACAAGATTTCCGTCGCCCGCCTGTTGGGCAAGCTTTGCGCTCAATCGAAAGGCGAACGCGTTCGCGCCGGCTGCCACGGCTTCCGCCGACTCACTCCGCTCCTCCTGCATGATAGAAGATGCGTCTTGTGCGGCTACAGGTGGGATGTTGGCCGCACCGTCATTTGTGCCCGCCGCAGAGACCGTTAAGGGGGCACCAAGGCACAAACAAATGAAAATGGCGAAAACGGGTTTCATGCGTTCGCCTCCTCTTGTTAACCTCAATTCGCATGGCCTTCCGCATAGGAGTTTGCTTTGCTCATTGCCCCTTATTGTACCAGGACGTCATACAATGTCAAGAAATAAGGGGGAGGCGAGGATAGGGGCTGCGGCCTATTTTCCGGAGGACGTATAGATGTAGCCTTGGGCGTCCGTCTTATCAAGGAAACGGAAATCCCCCGCATACTGAAGCGTGCCTTGCTTTGTGCGGCCAACAGAAAAAAACCTGCTCGCTTCGATTTGCACAATGTCTTTAAACGCCTCCACGTCACAGGCGCCAAACGGGTTGTTGCCGGTGGCGACAACTGTCCCATCCGCACGCAGACCCAATGTGTAATCCTCGCTGGCGGCGATGTCGATGATGCCCGTCCAGCCCTTCACGTCACATTCCCCATACAGATTCGTGCCGGTGGCCTCTACCGTGCCATCGGCGCGGAGGCCCACGACATGGTTGTAGGCACTAACTTTCACGATGTTCTCCCAGCCTTCCACGGCCTGTTGTAGATCTGGGTGATAGCCATACAGATGGGGACGGCCATCGGCGGTTAGGCAGACCATAAGATTAAGGCCAGAGGCAATCTGAATGATATCTTTCAGCTCGGTGGCATCGTAGGTGGATGTGCGTATCAGATTCCCTTCCTCATCGTATCCCTCAAAGAACCAGGGATGGACCATAAAGGATCCGTTCCGATCAACGCCGACAAATTGATTGGTGCTGATGCTGGTGGCTTTCGCCAACCCGTCAAAGCCGATATCATGCTCCGGGGGAAAGGCAAGCCCTCGGCCCCAGTGGGAACCATCCTTGAAGAAGGCAAAGGAGGTATAAAACCCCGCCGGGCATGCTTCTTCTGCCCATCAGGCTGGGAAGCAAGACATTCTCCATCACCGTCAGGGTATCCAGCGCCGCTCTGCCCTGCGGGATCACAGCGATGCGCCGGCTGCGAACAGGGGAGGGCGCTTCATCCGGCAGCGCATAGAGGTCATTGGTGCACCCACCATTTTTTATAATATTTTTTCAATAGTTTTTGTTGATCGAGCGGAAGGAATTCCAGAAGTTCCTGGTTTGTTATCAAACCAGCTAGATAAGTCAACCACATCTTAGATTCATCCTGCCGCGTTTCTTGTGCTATGGTTACGGCAATCTGATAAGGATGGGCAAGCATCTTCGCCGGCATTTTTTTTAGTCTTTCATAGATAATCATAAAACCCGGCCAATTTGCGTCCTTGAACCAATCAAGTATAGATATTAGGTACGGTTCCAACTCCTCATCAGTTTTGTTTGACAGGGCTTTTGCACAGTTTTCCCAGAGAGCTTTTCCTTCGGTCGGCAGGACAAAAATTGAAAGATATTTTACTTTGTCAGCCTGTTCCAACCCTCTTTTTTGCACCTCTTCATTGTTGCTTAAAAGCATCTCGAATAACTGATTAACATCAACGATCATTCCATTTTCCACCTCCTTTTGGGTAATTGATGAGAACAGATTTAAGCATTACGGTCCAAATAGTAGAAAACGATAATCCACTATTATACCCATTCCAACTACGTTTTGCCACAATCCAGCGGATCTATTTCCGATCGGCGTTGTCGTGCCTCGGTCAGCGTAGCTGCTGGCTACGCCTCCTTCGGACTCCTAGCCGAACGAAAAAATCTCTCGCTGGCTTATTCGCAAAACCTAATTGGAATTGGTATTACTTGATGCAGTAAAACCAAACCATCGCCTTGTCGTTCTGCACTTCTACCTGGGAATAGTGCTGCCGAAGCGAAGATATTGCCTGATCCTTGGTTTCAAACGGCGGCGTGAACCAGCCTTTTCGGGCAAGGACAGCGTTCACGACAAAATCACTGCGCCACCGCTCTCCCTTTACATAAAAGCACCCAAGGAACATGCCGCCCGGCTTCAGCACGCGCGCTGTTTCGGCGTAGGCTCTTGGCTTGTCGGGGAACACATGAAATCCGTTCATGGAGAGCACGGCGTCAAAGGCGCCATCCGCAAAGGGCAGGTTTCCCACGTCCCCTTGCATAGCGCTCAAGTTGACCAGATGATACTGCGCCATCCGATCCGCCGCTTTCGCCAACATCTCCTCCGAATAATCAAGGCAGGTAATCGGGCTGTGCGGCATTGTCCTGTACTGCTCGATGGTCAGGTTCAGCGTGCCGCAGGGGACGTCCAGCAACGCGCCGCAAAAATCCGCTGGCAGCCTCTCGAACAGCTGGCGGGCAATTTCCATATCGTCTACCGCCCAGAAAAAGCGGATGTACAACCTCGACCACCACTTGCTTTGCGTCAGCACAGCATCGTAGATATTCTTAGATTGTTTGTATGCGCTTTTGACCTTGTCAGACATGTACTTCCCGCCTCCCATCCGTGCTCCAATGCGCTTCTTCAATGCGCTTCTTCAACAACAGGCTGCGTATCCCCGCCGCCCGACAGGCACCATCAGCGGCGTGCGGCTGACCGGGTCCGCGATGACCACGCTGTCCAGATCAAAAATGGTTTTGATATTGCCCGTAGTAATCACTTCGCCGGGTGAACCCTGGGCAATCAAACGGCCATCCTTCATCGCAATCATGTGGTCAGCATAGCGTGCGGAAAGATTGATGTCGTGCAGTACCATGACAATGGTGATGCCTTTCGTTCGGTTCAGCTCGGCCAGCATATCCAAGATCTCCACCTGATAGGCGATGTCGAGGAAGGTCGTCGGCTCATCCAGCAGCAGGATATCTGTCTGCTGGGCCAACGCCATGGCAATCCACACCCGCTGCCTTTGCCCGCCCGAAAGCTCGGAGATGCTACAGTTGGCCAACTCGGTGATATGCATGGTCTCCATGGCCTCGGCCACCGCTTCATAGTCGGCTCTCGTCCAGCCTCTGAGCATTTTCTGATGCGGGAACCGGCCACGGCCCACTAGGTCGCTGACGGCGATGCCCTCCGGCACGATCGGAGACTGCGGCAAAAGCCCTACCATCCGCGCCAGCTTTTTTGATGAATAGCCGCTGATCTCTGTCCCGTCCAGCGTTACCTTGCCCGACAGGGGCTTAATCAGTCTGGACATGGTTTTGAGCAACGTCGATTTGCCGCAGGCATTCGCGCCGATAATGATGCTGATCTTCCCGTCGGGAATCGCCAGCGCCACGTTATTCACAATCGCCTTGCCGTCATAGCCGGAGACCACATTTTCCGCCCGAAACACATGCGTCTCTTTCATTATAGTTCCCCCGTTCGATTCATTCGAATCAGCAGAAAAATCAGATAAGGCGCGCCCAGCAAGCCGGTAATCACGCCGACAGGGAAGCGCAGCTCAAAAGCAAATTGCCCGACCAAATCAGCGGCCAACACCAGCACCGCACCGAACAACCCGGCGGGGAGAGGATTGGTGTTGCCGTGACCCACCAGCCGCCTGGCGATCGGCCCCGCCAAAAAAGACATGAAAGCAATCGGGCCGGTAGCGGCGGTAGCGATTGCGGTCAGCAGCACCGCGCCGATCATCAGCACGGCACGGGTCTGCGCCGTATCCACGCCCATCGTGACGGCGGTTTCCTCGCCCAGTTCCAGCATCGACAGGCGCTTGGAAAAAACCAGCATCAGCGGTGTTAGCACCAGCACGCCGACAAATAGCGGATACAGCTCCATCATGCGCGCGCCGTTCAGGCTGCCGCTTAGCCAGCGCATGGCGGTGGGAATATCGCGTTCTGAACCCTTCAAGAGAACATAATTAACGACGGCGCTCAGCATCGCCTGCACCCCGATGCCCACCAGAATCAGGCGGGCGTTTGAAAAACGCTTGACCCTCGCCAGCAACAACATCACCAACGTGGTGGCCAGGCCCGCCGCGATGGAAGCAAAGTAGACCGTTGTGGCGCTGGCGTGGAGCAGCACAATGCAGAACACCGCGCCGGCGCTGGAGCCGGAAGTAATGCCAATGATGTTGGGATTCGCCAGCGGATTGCGCAGCATGGTTTGAAAAACACTGCCGGCGATGCCAAACGCGAACCCGGCAAAAAGCCCGGCGCACATCCGGGGCAGGCGGATGGTCTTGACCGCAAAAGTAGCCCCCTGTATCACCTCGCCGCCCAGCACACCGATCACCGTCCTCGCCGGATACAGCGTATTGCCCAGTAGCAGCATCGCACCGCAAAGCCCTGCCGCCAAAACGCCCAGCAGGATGGTGATCGTTGTAAAGCGGCGTTGGCGCTGCTTTCGGCCTTGGAAAATGAATGGGATCGTTTCTTTTTGCATCCGGCTCACACTTTCGCCCGCCGCGCAGCCAGGATCAACACCGGCGCTCCCACGAAAGCCGTGACAATGCCCACCTCCAGCTCGCCCGGATAGGTGAGCAGGCGGCCGATCACATCGGCAATCGTCAGGAACACCGCCCCCGATAGCGCGGACATTGGAATGGTATAGCGCAAATCAGCGCCCAGCAAAAGCCGCATCACGTGTGGGGCCAGCAGCCCGATAAAGCCAATGGGACCGGCCAAGGCAGTGGTAGCGGCGCACAGCAATACGCCGCCAAAGGCAGCCACAAGCCGCAGCAGACCAGTGCGGACGCCCAGCCCGGTCGCGGCCTCGTCTCCCAGCGCCAAGGCGTTCAGCGCCGGGGCGGCCAGCACGGCGATGAGCAGGCCGACCAGCAGAAAGGGCAGGAAGGCGGTCACCCCTGTCCACGTGGCCGAGCCGACGCTACCCACCTGCCAGAAGCGGTATTGATCCATCACATACGAGCGGGGCAGTAAAATCGCGCTGACAGCGGAAGACAGGGCTGCGCTGGTGGCCGCCCCCGCCAACACCAGCTTGATAGGCGTCGCGCCGCCGCGGCCCATAGAACCGATGCTATAGACGAAAATCGCGGTAAGCATCGCGCCGATCAGCGCCATGCCGACGTACTGCAGGGCTGTCGTAATCTGAAAAAAGGCAATGCCGCACACCACAAACAGCGCCGCGCCGGTATTGACACCCAGGATGGAAGGATCGGCAATGGGGTTGCGGGTCACGGCCTGCATCAAGGCCCCGGAAACGCCCAGTGCGGCACCCGCGCACAGCGAAAACACCGTTCGGGAAATGCGTTTCCGAACGACGTTCGCCCCGTAGGTGTTGACGGCGGGACTGAACAGGCCGTCGATAATCTCCTGCCAGGACGATAGGCGGGAGCCTAAAGCCAGCGACGCAACGATGCAGAGGAATAAGAGCAAAAGAAACGCCGACAACACGATGACAAAACGTTTAGGGAGAAGCGGGTTGCCCCACTCCTCCCCAATCAAGCCGATCTTACTCATTGGATATGGGCAACCGCTTCGGCGATCTTGGCGAGATATTCGTCGATAGAGTACATGATCGAAAGCGGCGTCGGCGTCAGCGCCGCGGAGAGCGGCGTGCCGCTTTCAATGCTCACGATGGCACCATTCTTCAGCGCGGGAATGCTCCCCAGCACCGGGTCGGCCTTGGCGGCCGCGTACCCGGCCTCGCTGCTGTAGCCGGTCAGGAAATCCGCGTCATACAGCAATTCCGCGTTTTCGGCGCTGATGCTAAGGGAATACTTGCCCTCCTCGATCAGGGCGTTGACCTTTTCCGGATATGCCAAGCCCAAATCCTCAATCAGAAAAGCGCAGCGGGGATCGATGGGCGCGTACGCATGCAAGTTGGACAGATTGTCCTCGCGGAAGGTCACCCACACGAAGCTCTTGCCCTTGATTTCGGGATACTTGGCCATCTTTTCCGCCACCAACGATTCCATGTCCGCGATCAATTGCTCGCCTTCAGCCGCCATGCCCATACCCAGCGCGCTATAACGAATCCAATCGCGCCAGCTGACCGTCCAGGCTGTTTCAGGATAAGCCACCACTGGGGCAATCTCGCTCAGCAGCTTATAATCTTCTTCGGTCAGACCCGAATAGACGGCAAGAATCACATCCGGGTTGCAATCGGCGATGGCTTCAAAATCCAAGCCATCGGTGTCTTGAAATACGTTCGGGGTCTCACAACCCAGCGCCTTTAGCTTTTCCGCCGTCCAGGGCAGCATGCCGCTCTCATCCTGCACGCCATAGTTGGCGGCGGAGAAGCCAACCGGCACCACGCCCAGCGCCAGGGCAACGTCCTGGTTGCCGAAGGCAATCGTCACCACCCGCTCGGGCTTGCTTTCGATCACGGTCGTGCCGAGGGCATGCTTGATTTCCAAGGGGTATTGGACGTGCGCGGTTTCTTCCGCGTAGGCGGCCGCGAAGGAGAAAAGGGCCATCGCCATGACCAGGGCAGCACCGGCAAGCTTCCGTAACATCTGAATCATCGTGGATCCTCCTGCAAATCTATAAGTTAGCTTAATCTAACTTCGATGGTCATTATAGCGGATGTTCGCAGGCATGTCAACTTGCTTTTTCCAGCATCTTTCATACTGTCGTCGGCATTGATCCGTCAAGTTGCATTGATACCCATTCCAACTACGTTTTGCCGCAATCCAACGGATCTTTTTCCGATCGGCGTTGTCGTGCCTCGGTCAGCGTAGCTGCTGGCTACGCCTCCTTCGGACTCCTAGCCGAACGAGAAAATCTCTCGCTGGCTTATTGGCAAAACCTAATTCGAATTGGTATTAACAGCATGACGGATATGCGAGGGGAACTGTTAACGAAGAGCCCATGGAGATTGATGGTCAAGCTGAGCCTGCCCGCCATCCTGGGCAGCTGATAGCGGGCCTGTATGCGCCGGTGGATTCGATCTTCGTGGGCCAGATGGTGGGCGTGGAAGCGAAGAGCGCGGTGTCGGTGGCTTCGCCGTTCGTGCTGTTCAACAACGGCGTGGCGGTGCTGATCGGTACGGGCTCCGGCTCCGTGCTGTCGCGCGCCATCGGCGCGAAGGATCAGCGCACCTCGGGCATTTTTTACAGGCTCGATGCCCTTGCTCATCAGGTCGAGAATGTCGCTACACCCCAAACACAAATTCATATATTCTCATTAAAGGCGGCGTCCATTTTTTTGTCCATTTCAGCAATAGCTTGATCGATCGTCATTCCGCCGCTAAGCAGTTGCTGCATGATATCTCTGATTTCTTGATATGCTGCCCAAAACTGAACATTGGGAAAGAACACCATGTAAGGGGCGGTTTCTCGGTAGTACTTCAACGCTTCCGGGCTGATTAGCCATCTGTCTTCATGTGTGAAGTTTATTTGAATCTGAAGCTGGTTTATCTTTTCTTGAATCGCACGCTTTTCGTCCTCGGGTGCGCTTTTGAGCTGGACTAGCAACTCCTCCATGTATTGGCTCAGCTCTTTTTCTCTCTCAACCGCAGCATCAGACGGGAGAGGCTCCATCAGATCCGGAAAAACCAGATAACGGAACATCGGGCGAGCATTTTCGATCATATGCTCTAAAAACTTAATGGCGCTCTCCTTGTTTTTGCTTAAAGGATTGATTATATAGACATACAAGTTGGCAGGCAGGAGTGGCGAGGCACCCCCTTCAAAGGGCGGGGGGGAAAACAGCTGAAATGTCCCTTCACCAACGTATGCAGGCTGAACCGACAAAGGTGCGGTATCCCATGTCTCGAAAATCGCTTTTCTGGGGAGATCGGATTGTATCCGGCCCTCGCTCAAAACTTGTTCATTTGCAGAGGGAGGCATGGATGTGATGATTTGCAGCGCTTGCCTAAGCGCAGGGTGATCAAAGGATAATGGTTTGTCGGGGTGTCCATAGGTTCGCTCGTAATGGATGAGGGTATCGATTAACAAATTCACGCGAACTCCGAAGTCGCGGGAAAACTGTATATCCGTATTTTCACTGGCAGTGCTATCGTACCAATCCCTATACAGTTCCAGAAACTTCAGATATGAATCCGGAAAAGATAAACCCACTTCCTGAAGGAGATCCGTGCGTGCGCTCCAATATAAAGGCATAGTCGTGATGGGATATGCGTATAGTTTCCCTTCGTGCCATACCGTGTCTTGAATGCACGGATACATTCTCTTCACTGCGTCCACCAATGCCGTTGACTCAGAGAGGTCGACCATGAAGCCATCCTGCATTAACTGCTGGAAGTTGCTATCGAATTTGATGCAGTAGATATCCGCATTGGCTTCCCCTGTCCGTATCATCATTGCAATCTCTGGGGCACGAATCATTTCGACGCGATGTGTGACTTGGATATCCGGATTTGCTCTTTCAAATGAGTCAAGGGAATCCGAGTCGGTCAAGAAGCTCTGCACGATCAGCGGTGCGCTGGACTGGCTAGGCATAGATAAGGAAGATACATAGAGCCCTTGGGCGGTATAGTATGCAAAGAGATCTGGAGCTAACAGCGAAGCACCAGACACATAATCCGACATATGAAGGTTTCTGATCGGCGTTACAGTCCCATCCATCGACAGACTGAAAAGTTGCATTCCATCGAAGTAATAGACGAGCTGTTCGGAAGGCGAAAAAGCAAAAGTCGAAGCATAATACGGTTCACTATCGAAAGCACCAACTTCCTTTTCGACTGCTCCCGATGTCGCACTGAGCGCAACTATCCTGGCCGATCTTTCTTCATTGCTCGGCACAGGCGTGCCCATCAATGCTAAAATCTGCCCAGGTTGATAGGGGGAAATATGCAGCACTCCGGGCACCGACATGAAATCTGCCAAAGCGCCATCCAAAGGAATGCGCGCAATGATCGCGTTGTCACCTTGGGCGTTGCACAACAGTGCGAAGAGCGTATCATCCTGCAAGACAACGCCCTCGATGTCGCTGGGCATATAGCCTTTGTCTTCGAGCCAGGAAAAGTCAAGGCGAATAGGTTCGATAAGCTGACCTTCAAAAATGCGATATAGCTTTTGAGCCGCAACTTGCAGGACGTAGGCGGCTTTTGCATCAGAAAGCAGGTGAGCTTCCCAGAAATCCTCACCGACGGGTAGCGTATAGATAACGCGCAGCTCCTTTTCGCCTTTTTCATATAGTAGAATGCTATTGGATGACAGTAGATAGAGCGCGTGATCGACCGAAGCGATGCCATGAAGACGTTGTTCTTTCGTGTTCTCGATAAACTGGTTGGCATCTTCTCCATACGAAGATGAACCGATGACCATACATGTGAGCAACAGGAAAAAAAGGAACAATCGCTTTAGCATTTGGCAATCCTCCTCGCGACCATGCCATTTAGTTCATACGTGTAAAATAGTGTCCACTGATCAGCTCCACTATGTAATTCGCTTTCCCTATTTTCTCCAGCTCCTTTTCGTTAGTTTACCATATCCTCACTAACTTTGAAACTGGTACATCGCTCGGGAGCTGGGTCAGTATGAAACTGTCGGGCTAAATTAGCAGAAATAATTAGCAAAAAAGGGGTGGCGATAAGAGAAGGTTCAAAACGAGAAATGCCGCAAACCCAATCCATTCAAGGGTTTACGGCATTTCAGATGGCGTTCCCGGCGGGATTCGAACCCACGGCCTTCCGCTTAGGAGGCGGACGCTCTATCCGGCTGAGCTACGGAAACAGGCATGGTTTGGAGAGTGTACAGAATCGACTAAATCGAACACAGTAGGTTCTCTTAGGGGGAGGACGCTCTATCCAGCTGAACTACGGGTGCATGCACGGTATTATCGCATGCGAAGCGCCGGCTTGTCAATGCCGACGCTTCGCATGCAGGGCGACTACGTTTGCCGCCTAATACTTGGAGCATGCGGCGCGAAGGTGGCCGGAGGGCGACCGCAAAGCCCTCCGGTGGCTCCCAGAGGAGCGAAGTCCCCCTCTTTTCGGAGAATTTCGCCCTTTCGAGGGCGACCTAAGGGCTTTCCGTTCGCCCTTAGGTATCCTTCGGTCGCAAATCCTAGTTTCTGCATTCAAATGCAATCGCCCTGGCTTTGCAAAATGCTTTCGAAAATGCTTTCGAAAATGCTTTGGAAACTACGCAGCCTTTGTGTGTTTACTTCGCTGTCTCCGGCTTTGCGCCCTCCAGCTCCTCGGGCGTGAACTCCGCAGAGCCCGCCGGGATCGAGCGGTACAGGCCGGTATCATCCTGCGCGTACTGCTTCACATACGCGTCGATGAGCGCGTTGATGTTGGTATCTTCCTCGGTCAACTCGGCCTTGAGCCTGCTGTTGGCCTTGGAAAACGCGGTGATCAGCTTGGGCATGGCCTTGCGCAGCTTGGAGATGATCTGGCGCGTTTCCTTCATTCGAACTGCATCGCCGTGCGCCCTGCCCGCCGCTTCATACGCATAATCGATCATGCGGATTTCCGCTTCCATTCCCTGCAGCAGCGCGGTCAGGTCGGTCTTCTTTTCCTCCTCGGCGGGCTGCACGTGCAGGAAAGAGATTTGCGTATCCGCCACGTTGACGTGATTCCAGGCTTCCACCTGCTTCGCCGCCTGTCCCTTGGCCAGAAGATCGGCAAGCGCCTGGGTGGAGCCCACCCGCTTGGAGGAATAGCGTTCCAGCTCGGTCACCAGGGTTCTCAGCGCTTCCGCACGGGCCTTGATCAAGGCGTCCTCTTCCTCAAAGGTGGGGATTCGAACATCGCTCGCATCCGCAAGCGCGGCAAGATCCGCATCGGTAAAGGCTTGCGGGGTGGTCTTGGTCTTATCCGCCTTGGCTTGGGCAAGCTCCGATTCAACCTGTGCGTTGTATTCGCCAATCTGGTCAATGATGGAGTAGAGATCTGCCTGCGATTGAGCGTCTCTGAGCTGCTGCTCAATATCCAGTATAAACGCATTGCGCTTTGCCAGCATCTGCTCATAGCTCATCCTGTTCGGCTTCTTGGAGGTACGGAACACGAGGGGCACATCGGGAAGATCGTCGTCGGTGCGGACGATGAGGCGGTATGGGGTCGAGGCCTTGAGCCCGTTCGCGCGGATATAGCCGTCCTTCACCTCATACTTGCGAAGGCCTTCGCCGTTGGTCAGCGTCAGCTCCGCGCCGGTCAGCGGGAGGGTTTCCCCGGTGTTGGGGTCGATCCCCAGCACGGAAACGCCGCTGGTGGAAAACGAGGAAAGATGGTAGCTGGGCAGCGCCTTACCCTCCTTGTCCACGCCAAAGGCCAGGATGGCGGCGGAAACAAAGTTGGTCATCATCGGCGGCATGTTGTCGCGGGTGACGTTCGCGCCGGTAGTGATGGAAAGGTAGACATATTCACCGACCGGCAGGTTATCGAAGGTGATCTCCACCGTACGGTCAGCGTTCGCGGTGTTTACCATGCGCGCTATTTTGTTCACGCCGTTTTGGAACCACAGGTAGTAGATTCCCTTGTTCACCTTGGGCACGACAGCCGTCACCGTCACGCTCTGGCCGTCCACGCTTTTCACGGCCAATACAGGATTGCGCTCCGAAAACGTCTCCCGGATCGCTTCCTTGCCAGGGTAATCCGCCGCGAAAGCACAGGTGCACACGAAGGTCAGGCACAACATCAGGGACAGAATAGCGCGCACTTTGATCGAAAATCGCATGAAACATTCCCCCTTTTTATCTTTTGAGATGATGCCAGTTCTTTGGGCATTACGAACCAAACCCGATGCCCATGCTTCGGGCCACGCCGATCATTTGGTGATCGACAGGCACAAACTTGGTTTTTCCCGCCACTTCCGAAAGCGGGTTGTGGCCGACCTCGTTGCCGATCATGGCCACGGACATGCCGTAGATCCCATCGCGGATGAGCTCGGCGGCATGGGCACCGAACCGGGTGGCCAGCACGCGATCGTACGCCGAGGGCGAGCCGCCGCGCTGAATGTGACCCGGAATGACCACGCGCGTCTCGACGTGGGGCAGCTTCTCCTGCAACTCCCCGGCGATGCGCTGCGAAATGGTGGTGAAATGCTGATGCTCGCGGTACTGCGCGCGCTCCTTCTTGCGCAGCCCGGCCTCGATGCCCGACATCGCGCCCTCGGCCACGGCGATGATGGAGAAGTGCTTCTTGGCCGCGTAGCGGGCCTCGACCTTGCGCGCCACCTCATCGATATCGTAGGGAATCTCGGGCAGCAGGATCACGTCCGCTCCGCCCGCAAGGCCCGCGTACAGCGTCAACCAGCCGACCTTGTTGCCCATGATCTCCACCACCATGCAGCGGCCATGGCTGGCGGCGGTGGTGTGGATGCGGTCGATCACCTCGGTAGCGATGTCCACGGCGGTGTGGAAGCCAAAGGTGACCTCGGTGCCGTAGATGTCGTTGTCGATGGTCTTGGGCAGGCCGATCACGTTCAGGCCCTCCTGCGCCAGCAGGTTGGCGGTCTTGTGCGTGCCGTTGCCGCCCAGGGTCACCAGGCAATCCAGGCCCATCTTCTCGTAGTTGGCCTTCATAGCGGCCACCTTATCCACGTTATCCTCGCCGATTTCACGCATGGCGGAGAAGGGCTGGCGCGAGGTGCCCAAAATGGTGCCGCCCAGCGTGAGGATGCCCGAAAACTCTTGCTTGGCAAAGGTGCGGTATTCGCCCTCGATCAGGCCCCGGTAACCGTCGGCAATGCCCACGATTTCCGTGCTGAACATTTCGTAGGCCGCGCGGGCTACGCCGCGAATCGCAGCGTTCAATCCCGGGCAATCACCGCCCGAGGTCAGAATGCCAATGCGTCTTTTCATAACGCGCCTCCCTCTTTTTGTGTGTTGCTATGCAATGTGCGGATATTGCGCAGCGCATGCGCCGGAGTTCATGCCTCGGGCTCCCAATCAACCTGCGCACCCGGATAGCGATACAGCTGGCGGTTCTCCATGGCCCATACCTTTTCGGAAAACCCGCCCTCCATGGTGCGCTGCAGCGCGTCCATCATTTCAAAGAGCCGGGAATCCAGCGTATCGAGGGTATGGAGCACCTCGGCCTCGGGGAAGCGCGGCGGCACCGGGCTGCCGTACTCGGCCTTGCCGTGATGGGAGAGCACCATGTGCTGCATGAGCAATATGGTGGAGTCGTTCACACCGGAGGCACGGCCAACCTGCTCAATATCCACCACGCCGCGCACCAGATGGCCCAGCAGCTTGCCCTCCACGGTGTAATCCTGCACGACGCCCAGGGTGTCGGCATCCAGCTCGCGCAGCTTGCCCAGATCGTGGATAATCACGCCCGCCAGCAGCAGATCGGCGTTGAGGTAGGGGTACACGGTCAGCAGCGCCTTGGCGGCGCGCAGCATGGTCACCATGTGGTAGAGCAGGCCGCTGCGCTGAGCGTGGTGCATCTGCTTGGCGGCCGGGAAGGTGAGCAGCGCTTCGCCCGCGCGATCGAGCAACGCGGCGGTGAGCTTGGCGATGTCGGCATCGCCCATCGCCTCGACGGCGGCGCGTATCTCGGCCAGCATGCCCTCGGGCGGCAGCGGCGCGCTGGGCACCAGCAGCGCCAGATCCACCGCATCCTCGGGCCCGCAGACCTTGAGCTTCTCCACGCGCAGCTGCATGCGGCCATTGAACTCGTTGCCCGAGCCGCGCACCTGCACGATGGAGCCCTGGGCCGGCGGCGTCACGGTTCCATCCCACATCTTGGCGTTGATGTTGCCCGTGCAATCGCCCAACGTCATATCCAGGTACGCTTTACCGGTGGAGGACATGCGCTGATCGGCGGCACGCACCAGCAACCAGCCGTCGTATTTCTCATCCTTGCGGATGCCCGCTACGGTATCCCTCTCCATGCAGTGCTCCTTTTCGCGTTCTGCGTGGCCCGGAGGCGCGCAGTTTTGCCGTAACTCTATTCAAAAAACCAAGCGAGGATTCGTATTATACAGTATGCATCAGCTCGGCCTGTATGCGGCGCAGCTCGGGCTCCATGGCCTCCAGCTCCTCCACCAGGCGGAATTGGGTGTGCGCGCGATCCAGGTTGTGGCCCGGCCGGTGAATCTTGAAGTATTGATCGCCCAGCAGGTAATCCGTAAGGAAGCGGATGCCGCACTCGTAGGTCATCATCTTGGCGGCGAAGGGCAGCAAATCGCGCTCCAGCTCGGTCATAGATTGGCCGGTCTGCTCCAAAAACCCACGCGCAAACGCCCGGTAGTATTCGAGGTTGGCGTGCACCTTGGAAAGATCGGGCTCATCCTCATCGGCGGTATTCACGCCGGAGCGAATGGCATCGCCGAAATCGAACAGCATCGAGCCGGGCATCACGGTATCCAGATCGATCACGCACACGGCGCGGCCGCTTTCCGCATCGAGCATCACGTTGTTGATCTTGGTATCGTTGTGGGTGACGCGCAGCGGCAGCTTCTTTTCATCCAATAAGTCCTGCAAAACGTTGGCATCCCGGCGGCGCGCGAGTGCGAAATCAATCTCGGCGCGCACCCCGGCGGCGCGGCCCAGCGGATCGGCGGCCACGGCGGCCTCCAGCGCGGCAAAGCGCGCGCGGGTATTGTGGAAATCGGGGATCACGGGAAAAAGCTCGTGCGCGGGAAAACCGCTGAGCAGGTTCTGGAACCGCCCGAAAGCGCTGCCCGCCTGGTACAGCTGCTCCGCATGGGTCACGCGCTGCACGGTGTTCGCATCATACACAAAATTGAACGCGCGCCACAGTCCGCCCTCGGTATCCTGATGCAGGATTTTGCCATCGGCAGTGCGCCAGAGGGTCAGCGTTTCCCGGCTTACATCCCCGCCCGCTTCGTCAATGCGCTCGCGCAGGTATTCGGTCACGTGGGTCATGTTGTTCATGAGCTCCTGCGGGTGCGGGAACACGCGGGTATTGATGCGCTGCATCACGAACTTGCGCGTATTCTCCCCCATGGCCTCCACGATGAAGGTATCGTTGATGTGCCCGTTGGAATTGCGGCACACCTCCACCACGGTCATGCCTTGCGCGAAGGCCTCGGCTTGCTCGCGCACATACTCCTGGGTCAGCTCGACCTGTGCCATATCGGTTCGTCCTCCATGCTCGTTTGTACCCCGCGGGGGTCACTACGCTTGAATATCCTGCGCCCATAGGTCGGCCGGGTAATGCCCGGCTTCCACCAGCTCACGGATCATGCGCTGCGCGGGCTCGCGATCCTCGGCATAGGTGATGCCAATCCAACGATCCTGCGCCGAAAGCGCGCGCACATAGGCCTGTCGCGTGGTCAGCACATCCTCCACCACGCTGGGCAGGTAGCATTCGGCCTTGAGCAGCTCCGCCGCCGGACGCTGCAAAAAGGCCCGCAGCGCCGCCGCCAGGGCGTCAAACATGCTGGGATGAAAACCCCAGGTATTGAGCGAGACGGGGGTATCATCGGCCAGCGGAATCACCTCGTCGCCCTCCAGCGCGCACAGCGTGCCGCCCTTGCCTTCACCCTGTTCCACGCGCTCGATGCGCGTGCGCTCCACGATGGAGAGCAGGTTGCCCTCGCTATCCAGCTCGCACTGGCCGCGCGACACGCTGCCGTGCTCGCTGATGGTGTTATCGAGCCGGTAGGCCGCCATGCAGTACGGGTGGGGCACGCCGGTATCGGGATGAGCGGCCAGGAAATCGTGCACCTGGCGGAAAGCCGAAGCGCCGTAGAAATCGTCGGCATTGATGACCATGAAGGGTTCCTTCACCTGATGGCGTGCGCTCCACACGGCGTGCGCCGTGCCCAGCGGCTTTACGCGCTCGGCCGGGGGCGGCGTGCTGCCCTGGGGCAGATCGTCCATGCGCTGGAACGCCAGATCGCAGCGGATGAAGCGCGCAAAGCGGGCCAGCACCTTCTCGCGGAACTCCTGCTCCATTTCCGGCTTAATCACGAACACCGCGCGCGTAAAACCGGCGCGGATCGCATCGTACACCGAAAACTCGGCCACGGTCTCGCCGCTCTGCCCCATGGGCGTAAGCTGCTTGAGCCCGCCAAAACGGCTGCCCATACCCGCAGCCATGACCACCAATGTCATCTCTGGCGTCCTACCCAACGTCCTATCCATAAAAAAGCCACCCTTCCCCCATGCTTTCTAGCTATCGCAACCTCAGTAAGGTGTTTCGTGCCGCACGACGAAAAACACTTTGGAACGCAAACAAGGACGCGGATTCGCTAGCCTGCGTCCTTGAAAGCTTGGCTCTTGCCGAGCACTTATGGGAGCACCTTTCGCAGCGCTTCCATCACCAAACCGTATTGTTCGTCGGCCTGGGCAAAAACCGAGGCCGGATCGCCTTCCTCGCGGCCCTGGTAGAGGTACTGCAGCTTTGCGCAAAGCTCGCTCAGCTCGGTCATGCCCAACGTGGAGCACATGCCCTTGAGCGCGTGCGCGCAATCGCCCGCGGCCTGCGCATCCCCGGCTTCCACCACGCCGCGCAGCTTGGCGAAATTGGTATCCTGCGCGAATTTTCCCAGCATTTTAACGTAAAACGCCTGATTGTTCATCAGCCGCCCCAGCGCGCCTTCCACGTCAAAGCCTGCTTCGCGGAGGACCTCCATCGCATTGTTTTCCATGATATGCCTCCTGTGCAAAAGTACACGGTTATTGTACCACAACGCAAAGAAAATGAGAATCAGCTTTTTCCCTTTTCATGTGTGGTTTGTCCGCATTCTCTGCAACGTTACACTACAATGCTTCCCAGAATGTTCCCCCTAAAACGTTTCTCTAAAACGGATTGCGCAGGCTGCGCCGCTTCCACTGCCTTTGCAGCCAGATGCAGCCCGTCATGCCCCATGCGCCCAGCGCAGCGCTGGCCGTATCGAGCGCCACATCGGCCAGCTCGGCGGAGCGCTCCGATATGAACAGCTGGTGCAGCTCATCCAGCCCGGCCAACGCCAGGCAGAGCACGGCGGCATACAAAAGCGCGCGCCGCAGGCGGTAGGCATTGCGGTTGGTCCAAAACCAAGCAAAGCAGGCCGATGCGCCCAGCGTGCAGAACAGCACGACGTGCGCCATCTTGCGCACCAGGATGGCCGCCCAATCGCTCTGCATGCCCACCAGGCTCTGCACCCGCTCGGTCTGCGAATCGGAAACCGTGCCCGGCTGCGAGGAGAACCAGAAAATGACCCCATACACCGCCAGCACGATCAGCCACGGCCAAAGCCGTTGCCACCTCCACCGGCTTCTCCCGTTCTTGCTTTCGCCGCCTCTGCGATCATCGCCTTTGTTTGCATTGTCTTTGTTTGCTATGCTTCGACCCATTCAGCATCCTCCGTCGGGCTCACGTTGCGCGGCTCTTCCGTGCGAAATTGCACGTTGTGAAGCGTGGCATAGGTACCCCCCTGGGCCAGCAGCTGCGTATGCGTTCCCTGCTCCAATATTCCGGCTTCGCCGATCACCACGATCTCGTCGGCGTTCTTGATGGTGGAGAGGCGATGCGCGATCACCAGGGTGGTGCGGCCCTCGGCCAAGCGATCAAACGCGCGCTGAATGCGCAGCTCTGTGGTGGTGTCCAGCGCGCTGGTCGCCTCATCCAATATAAGGATGCGCGGGTTTTTCAGGAAGATACGCGCAATCGAAACGCGCTGCTTTTGGCCGCCGGAGAGCAGCACACCGCGCTCGCCCACCACGGTATCGTAGCCCTCGGGCATGGCGATGATGTCCTCGTGAATCTCGGCGCGCTTGGCGGCTTCGACGACCTCCTCCATGGTGGCGTCGACGCGCCCGTAGCGGATGTTATCGAGTATGGAGCCCGCGAACAGGAACACATCCTGCTGCACGATGCCCACCTGCCCGCGCAGGCAATCCAGCTTGAGCTGGCGGATGTCCACGCCATCCAGGGTGATGCTGCCCTCCCGGATATCGTAGAAGCGCGGGATGAGCTGGCAGAGCGTGGTCTTGCCGCCTCCCGAGGGGCCGACCAGCGCGAGGGTGCGCCCGCTGGGGATGTGCAGATTGACATCGGCCAGCACGCTCTTGCCGCCCTCGTCGTAGGCGAAGGTGACGTGATTGAAATCGATCACGCCCTCGATGGGGTTGAGGGTCACGGCATCGGGCGCATCCTGGATATCGGGCTGCTCGTCCATGATCTCCATGAAGCGGTTGAAGCCCGCCATGCCCACCAGGTACTGCTCCACAAAGCCGGTCAGGCGGCGGATGGGCGATTGAATCGCGCCCACGAACAGATAGAACGCCAGCAGATCCGCCACGTTCATGCTGTCGCTCATGATGAGCAGACCGCCCACCAGCAGCACGATGAGGTTCATAAGGCTGAGCAGCAGCTCGGTGCCGCTGTGGAAAAAGGCCATGGCCTTGTAGAAAGCGCCCTTCGCGCCGCGGAAGCGCTGGTTGCCTTCATCGAACTTGCGAACCTCGTACTTCTCGTTAGCGAAAGCTTTGGCGGTGCGCGCGCCCGAGATGCTGCTCTCCAAATCGGCATTGATGCCCGCCATCCGCTCCTTGACCTGGGTGCTGGCATTGCGCATGCGGGCGCGTTGGGCGATGGTGAACAGGGTGATCAGCGGCACCATGCACAGCAGGGTGAGCGCCAGCTTCCACTGTGCGCTAAACAGGTAGATGAACGAGCCGATGAGCGTGACCACCGAGATGAATAGATCCTCGGGGCCATGATGCGCGAGCTCGGTGATATCAAAAAGATCGTTGGTGACGCGGGACATGAGCCTGCCGGTGCGGTTTTTATCGTAGAACCGGAAGGAGAGCCGCTGCAGCTGTTGGAAGATATCGCGGCGCATGGCGGCCTCCATGCGCACGCCCATGTCGTGCCCGAAATAAGCCACGACGTACTGCATGGCAGTGCGCAGCAGGTATCCCACCGCCATCGCGCCCATGATGGTGAAGAACGCGCCATACATCTTGGTGGGCAGGTAGGCGTTGAGCGCTTGCCGGGTCACCATGGGGAACGCCAGATCGACCAGCGCAATGACCAGCGCACAGGCCATATCCAGCGCAAAAAGCTTCCAAACCGGGCGGTAGTAGGTGAAGAATGCGCGCAGTCGGTTCGAGCGGTGCGCGGGCTGGTGGAGTGTGTCCTGCATGGGGTTCCCTCCTTTAATTTTCGACGGCCAGGGTGCGCTTGGTCATCCACTTGCCGGAGGCGAACCGCGCGTACACGACGATCGCCCGAGCGCTTTGATCGAGCACGATACAGAGCCATGCCCCCGTAAGGCCCCAGCCGAAGGTGTGGATGAACAACGGAGCGACCAGCACGCGGAATATCCAAATGCCCACCATAGAGGCCAGCAGTGGGAATAGCGTATCGCCCGCACCGCGCAGCGCGGCCGAGATGGGCATCTGGGTGGCGATGCCGGGCATGCCCAAGGTCATGAGCCGCAGCACTCCGGCGGCCAGGGCGGCGACCGCTACATCGTCGATGTACAGCCCGGCAATGACATGCGCACCCGCCAGAAACAGCGCTGCGGTCAGGATCGCGCCAATCAGCGAGAGACGGTGCACCAGCTTTGCGTAATCGCGCGCCTTCTCCGGCTGCCCTGCGCCCATGCTTTGGCCGACGAGCGCCGTGGCAGCCACGCCGAACGCTTGGCTGGGCACCCAGCTAAGCCCATTGATGTTCAGGCCGATGTTATGCGCGGCCAGCACCACGTAGCCCAGGCCGCTCACGCTCTTGGTAAACAGCATGAATCCGACCTGCATCAGCGCCTGCTCGATGGCGGTGGTGACGCCCACGCGCAGGATTCGCTTGATTTGGCTAAGCTGGAAGCGGAGGCAATCGCGCACCTGGAGGCGTATGGGCCCGCCCAGCTTGAACAGTACCAGCAGCGAGGCCAGGGTAGCAACCCCGCGCGAGATGGTTGTGGAGAGCGCCGCGCCGCTCACGCCCATGGCGGGCAGGCCCAGGTGGCCGTAGATGAGCAGGTAATTGCCGATAACGTTGAGCAGGTTGCTGCCCAGGTTGTACAGCATCGGCAGGCGGGTCTGGCCCGCACCGCGCAGCGAGGAGGTGACCGCCATATTGACCGCCGCGAACAGCATGCCCACGGCCACAATCTGCATATACTCGGTGGCAAAATCCGCGGTTTCCGGGCCCGCGCCCATAAAGAGCACCATGGGCCGTGCAAAGAAAAAGCCCAACAGCGTGGCGACCGTGCCGATCGCCAGATTGAGCACCAGCGAGCTGCGCACCGCGTCGCGCGCCGACTTCAAATCCCCCGCGCCCAGCGACCAGGCAACCGCTGCCGTGGTGCCCACGTTAAACGCGGACATGATGCCCACCAGCAGGTTAATGGGGCTATTGGTATAGCCCACCGCGGCGACCGAGGCGGTGGAGAGCGCGCCGGTGTGTCCCAGCATCATGGTATCGACCATGGCGAAAAGCTGCGCAAACAGCATTTCTACCATGGCCGGGATGGTGATGGAAAGAACCCTGCTCATGTCCTTTTTATCCAAATCGAGCCTGTAGCCAATCATCTGCAAGGCAATCCCTCACTTCCCGCACTTTCGCTGTGGTTTCCAACGGATTCGTATAGACTAAATTCTATTGTACGCTGCTTTGGTGGGAAAGGAAAGGGGCTAGAAGGATTCCGTCCTTTTTTAGGTAATGCGCACAAAAAATGACGACGGAGCTTGAATGCTAGGCGAAGGGGCTGCCACTTTCGTGGCAGCCCCCGAAGGTATGCGGTTTGCAGGACTTACTCGCGGCGAAGCTTCTTGCGCCGTGCGAAGAACAGGAGCATCGCCATGGCTACGATCAGGGAACCGATGCCTACGTAGTTGACGATGGGCAGATCCTCGCCGCCTCGGATGTTCGGCCCGTCGGGGTCCTCCACGCCCAAGACCCGGCCCACATCGCCAATGACGAAGTTGGGCACGGTAACGAGTATCGTCGCGCCTTGGCGGTTGATGACGACATCGCGCGGTCTGGCCAGGGCGTACTCCTCGGTGGGGGCCTCGGTCTCGGTCAGTCGATAGGTTCCGGCCGGCAGGTTGTTGAAGAGGATGTATCCACCCGCGTCGGTGGTGCCGGTCAGATTGATGCTGTCGCCATATCGGCTGGCGCCGGTCAGGGTAAACACCGCGCCCGCCAGCGGAATCTGCGCCTCACCATCCTCGGTGGTGTACTTGAATACCTGCAGGTTGCCCGCGATGCGGGTATTGGTGAAGGTGTAGGTCACGTTGCGCTGCGCACGGCTCACGGTGATGTACTGCGTGCGCGTAGTGGGCGCATAGCCCGAGGGCGCACGGGTTTCCGTCAGCTCGTAGTAGCCGTACGGCACATCCTTGAAGGTGCAGTTGCCCGCGCCGTTGGTGGTCTCCACCATCTCCTGGGTGATGCGCATGGCCGGGGTGCGCGGCGTGATCTGGCGGAGGCGGAACCGCGCGCCGCCCAGGTCGGTGCCGGTCACCGCGTCGATCTTGCTCACGCTCACCGTGCCGGTTTCGGCCAGGTTGCCGATCGCGGAATTGTCGAGCGCGTACTCGGGGTTGTTGGCGTAGGTGAAGTCGTAGACCGCCTTCTTCTGCCCCTCGGCCACGGTAAAGCTGACCGGCGAGAAGGTGATGGAGTGGTAGATGATGGTCTTTTCCTCCACCAAGCGGTAGCGGCCCGGCGCGAACGACACCGTCGATACGGCGCGGCCATCGCTATTGGTGACCAGGGTTTCCATGAGCACCGGGTTGGCCGGATCGTTGATCTGCTCGATGCGGAAGGTGACGCCCTCCAGCAGGTTTCCGAACTGGTTGATCTTGGCGATCACCACGCGGATGCGCAGATCGACGAACGAGGAGCTGGGCTCCAGCGCGTAGGCGTTGCCGGTGAGCTTGACCAGCTCATCTTCCGGATCGCCGACGTACAGGGTGCGCACCTCGGGCTGAGAGATCACGTAGCCCTTGGGCGCGAGAATCTCCTGCACCGTGTACTCGCCCCAGGGCAGCCGATCGACGAAGGCTTTGCCCTTGGAGGAGGTCACGTGGAGCTTTCCGCCATCCGCGATCATGACGCCCGGTTGCGGGTTGTTGGTCAGCTCATCGAGGAACTTGATCCATAGGTTGGGCATGATGGTGGAGATTTGGGTGATCTCGAACACCGCGCCGGAGAGCCTGGGGTTGTTGGGTGTCTGGCTGTCGGCCTTGAACAGGGTGATGGAGCTGCGTCCGTACGGATCGACCAGCGGCAGCTCGAGATCGTCGAACGCCTTGGTCACTTCGCCCGCCACCGGCGTGCCGGTGAGGTTGTAGATCCATTCGGTCTGCGTATCGGTGACGGTGAAGGTGATCGGGTCCGGGTAGACCGTGAAGCCAGCCGGAGCCTTGGTTTCCACCAGCTTGTAGGTGCCGGGCAGGAGCTTCTGCGCGGCGGTGGTCTCGGTGAACCCGGCCGCGTCGGTGGGTGCGAGCACGTGCACCAGCGCATCGTTCGCATCGCGGATGACGAACTCGGCACCGGCCAGCGGCGTGCCTTCCTCATCGACCTTGAGCAGGCGCAGGCGGATTCGCGGATCCATGAAGTGCACCGTCGGGGCGGTTTCGTAGTCGGCGGAGCCTACCCGGACCGGATCGCCGATGTACACCGTCTTGCCCTGGGGTTCGCCAATGGCGTAGCCGCCCGGCGCAACGATTTCGGTAAGGGTGTACTCGCCCCACGGGATGTTGAGGAGGTGGAACAGGGTGTTCGGGGCGGCCAGCCGCAGCAGCAGCGTCTTGTTGGCAGCTTCCACGGTCACGCCGGGCTGCGGCGCGGTGGCCAGGGTTGCCAGGAAGCGATCCCATGCGCCGGGCACCAGCGATTTGCTGGCCGCCATGCGGAAGGTGGCGCCGGTTAGCTTGCTCTCGGTCTCGCTATCCAGCTTCTCTATCACCAGCTCACCCGCGCTGATCGCGTTCAGGATGACTGCGGACGGCTTGCCCTCGTAGCCCGGCACGTCGTTGGCAGTGGGGGTGGCGGTGAAGTTGTAGAGGAACTTGGTCTGGTTCGCGGCGACGGTGAAGCTCACTGGCTGGAAGGTGATCTCGTGATAGTCCGGCGCGGAGGTCTCGGCCAACCAATACTTGCCCGGAGCCAGCTTGCTCGCATCGAGCTCGGTGGATTCGGCGATACCGGCCGCATCGGTCTGGATGGTGAACAGCGCGTCGGCGGCGTCCAGCGCGGTCTTGTGGGTCTGGTAGTACGCATCGGTGAACACGCTGAACTTGGCTTTCTCCAGCTTGTTGCCGATATCGTCGCGCTTCTCGATCCGCACGCGCAGGTACGCGTCGTGGAACTCCTGCAGGTCATCCAGCTTGTGCTGGGCGGTGAGCAACGCCGGATCGCCCAGGCGCAGGGTGCGCTCGGCGCTATCGACGATGGCGTAGCCCGCCGGGGCCTTGACTTCGCGCAGCGTGTACACGCCCCACGGCAGCTCTTCCAGGGTGAGCTGGCCGGTGATCAGCGTGATGTGGACGCTATCCTTCGGGTAACCGGTCGGATCGCCCACGCCCACGATGCGCGCATCGGCGGTGTTGGTGAAGTTGGCCACGAAGTGCTTCCACGCATCCTTGGCGACGGTGCTCGTGTTGATGAGCAGGAACTCCGCGCCTACGAGGAATTCCGAACCCTCGTTGTACTTCTTGAGGGTCAGGGTGGTGGTGGCGAAGCCATTCTCGATGGCCGGTTCGCGGGATTCGGTGTCCTCATCGGCCGGGGTCGCCTTGTCGGTGAAGGTGAAGCGGAACACCGTCTTGGTCCGGTCAACCTCGAAGGAGACGGGCTGGAAGGTGATCGCATACCCGACCGGAGCGCTGAGCTCGACGACCCAGTAGATGCCGTCGGGCAGCAACTGCGTCTTGCCGGTCTCGGCCTTGCCGGAGGCGTTGGTAGCAATGGTGAAGAGTGCCTTGGCCTGGGTCAGCACGCCGGCCTTGTAGGCCGTGTCGGTGAAGATACCGAAGGTGGCGCCCGACAGGGCTGCGCCGTTGGCATCCTTCTTCTCGATCTCCACGCGCGCGCGGTGATCGGTGAACGAGGCGACGGGGGCCATGGTCGCGCCGTCTTCCAGCACGATGATCAGCTCGTTGGTGCTGGCGATGGCGTAGCCTTCGGGGGCCTTGACCTCGGTCACGGTGTACTTGCCGATGGGCAGCTTGCTGAGGGTGATGGTGCCGCCGGAACCCGGCATGAGCGTCACGCTCAGCGCATCCTCCGCGCCGACGTTTACCTTCGCCAGGCCAGCGCCGGTCACGCTATTGAGGTACTTCGCCCAAGCGCCCGGTGCGGATTCGGTGTTGCGCACGATGAACTGCGCACCCTCCAGCAGCAGGCCGGTCTCGTCGTCGGCCTTGCGGATGACGAACGAGCCCTCGGTGAAGTCGTTGACGATAGCGCCGAAGTACACCTCTTCCTCTTCCTTGTTGGGGCTGGTGCTGGCGGTAGCGGTGAAGTTGAGGTTGAACACCGTGCCGGTGCGGCTCACCGTGAACGACTTCGGCGTGAAGTTGATGGTGTAGCCCAGCGGGGCAGCCAGCTCAACCAGCCAGTAGGTGCCTTCGGCCAGCAGCTGGGTCAGCGAGGATTCAACCTTGCCATCCGCGCCGGTCAGCAGCTTGTACTGGGCGTTGTTCTCGACGCGGTAGGTGGGTCCAAGCTGGTAGACCGCGTCGGTGAAGATGCCGAACTTAGCGCCCGCCAGCGGTTCGCCGTTGGCGTCCAGCTTTTCGATGGAGACCTTGACGCGGCTATCGGTGAAAGTGAGTGTCACCGGGGTCAGCGTATCCTTGATCAAGGTCGCTGTCTGGGTGGGGTTCAGGGGCAGCGCGTAGCCGAGCGGCGCACGGGTCTCGGTGATCTCGTATTCACCGATGGGCAGGCCGGTCAGGGTGGTCGCGCTGCCGATCTGGGTTACGATGCGAAGCACCTTCGCGCCGCCTTGCTCCTTGATGCTCACGCCCGCGATGCTGGGCATGGTATTGAGGTAGTACAGCCAGGCATTGGTGCCCGCCGCCGCCAGGGTCTTGGGCTTGAGCGTGAATTCCGCTCCGGGCAGTAGGCCTTGGGTGGAGGCATCCTTCTTCTCGATCACCAGGCCCGCCTTGTTGACGGTGAAGTTGTTGGTGATCTTGCCCGCGTACTCCTCCTCCAACTGATGGGTCGGGGTGGAGCGCTGGGTGGCGGTGAAGTTGAAGGCGTAGGTCTGGGTGGTGTTATCCACCACCAGCTTGACGGGCTGGAAGGTGATGTCGTAGCCCGCGGGCGCGGAGAGCTCGATCAGGTAGTAGGTGCCCGGCTCCAGAAGCTGCGCCTCGGTGGTGGCGGCCTTGCCGTTGGCATCGGTGGTCAGCAGGTACTTGGCATCGCTTTCGGCCAGCGCATTGATGAGGTAGTTGGCCTCGGTGAAGATGCCGAACACCACGCCCTGCAGCGCCGTGCTATCCTGACGGTGCTTCTCGATCTCCACGCGCACGCGCGGATCGTCGAAGTTCAGCGTCTTGCCGCCGTTGGCGGTATCGACGGTCTGCTTGGTCGGGATGGCGATGGCGTAGCCCGCCGGGGCCTTGACCTCGGTTACATCGTACACGCCCATGGGCAGATTCTCGAGCGTGATGGTGCCGCCGGAGCCCGCGCCGAGCACGATGCGCAGCACGCGGTAGGTGTTCGGGCCCACGGTCTGGGTCTCCTCGGTCACCCCCGCCAGCGGCGGAGCGAGCTTCAGCTTATCGAGGTAATCGGCCCACGCGCCCGTCGCCACGGTGGAGACGTTGTGCACGATGAACTCCGCGCCCTCGAGCGCCTTGGAGGCATTGGCTGCGTCGCGCTTCTTGATGGTGAGGGAGGTCTTGGCAAACTCGTTGGTGATGACCCCAAAGTGGGTCTCGATCTCGGCGTCGCCGCGCGGGGTCTTGGTGAAGTTGAAGGCAAACACCTTCGAGGTGGCCGAGACCACGAACTTCTGCGGCGTGAAGGAGATATCGTAGCCGCTGGGGGTGGAGAGCTCGACCAGCCAGTAGGTGCCCGGCTCCAGCGGCTGCACCGTCGTGGTGGCAGCCTTGCCGCTTCCATCGGTCACCAGCACGTACTTGGCCTTGCCCTCGGTCAGGTCGGCCAGCTGGTACACGGCATCGGTAAAGATACCGAAGCGCACGCCCTGGAGCGGCTCGTTCGCCGCGTCCACCTTCTCGATCTCCACGCGCACGCGCGGATCGGCGAAGGTGACGGTGTTGGTGCTGCCGGAGACCGAGATGGTCACCGTGACGTTCTGGGTGGTGACCTTGGGCAGCGCGTAGTACAGCGGGGCCTGGGTCTCGGTGACGCTGTACTCACCGATGGGCAGGCCGGAGATGTTGAGGACGCCCGCGACCGGGAGTGTCACGCTCAGCGCCTTTTCGCCGCCGGTCAGCGTGATGATGCTGATGCCGGAGGGCAGGCTCTTGGCGTAATCCTCCAAGAAGTACTCCCAAGCGCCCTCGGCCGCCACGGTACTCAGGTTGCGCACGGTGAATACCGCGCCGCCCAAGTAGCTGGTCGGCTTGTCGGCATCGACCTTCTCGATGCGGAGGGTGCCGGTCTCGGTGTTGTTGCGAATCTTTCCGAAGTAGGTTTCCAGCGTCTTTGCGTCCGGCCCCGTCATCGCCGTGGCGGTGAAGTTGAAGGAATACATTGCGCTGGTGTTCGAAACCACGAACGAGGTGGCGGTGAAGCTGATCTTGTAGCCCTCGGGCGCATCCAGCTCGACCAGCCAGTAGGTGCCCGGCTCCAGCAGCTGGGTGGCGCTGGTGCCGATTTTGCCGTCCGCTCCGGTGGTGAGCACGTACTTGGCCTTGGCGTCGGTGAGTACGCCAGCCTTGTAGGCCTCATCGGTAAAGATGCCGAACTTCACGCCCGCGACCGGCTTGGTGCCGGTGGCATCGAATTTCTCGATGATCACGCGCACGCGCGGG
Organism: Eubacteriales bacterium; assembly: GCA_031553615.1. Classification (GTDB taxonomy): domain Bacteria; phylum Bacillota; class Clostridia; order Christensenellales; family Aristaeellaceae; genus WQXF01. The sequence continues at coordinate 37,466 of JAVBLJ010000029.1, read as the reverse complement.
TCGCTCATCTGGACGGTGGCGGCGGACGCGCCGGTGGTCTGGGCGGTGACGGTCACCGTGGAGGCCGCCGGGTTGGCGAGCGCATAGCCGCTGGGGGCCTGGGTCTCGGTCACCAGGTAGTCGCCGATGGGCAGTCCGATCAGGGTGATCTCGGCCAAGGCCGTCATGGTCACGATCAACTGCTTGTTGGTGTTGTCGGCGGTTACGCCGGCGGGCAGCGTGGCCTTGGCGAGGTAGTTCAGCCAGGCGTTCGCGCCCGCGAGCGGATTGGTGGCGGGCTTGACGGTGAACACCGCGCCGACCAGCGCCGCGCCCAGATCATCCTTCTTGGTGATCTTCAAATCGCCGCGCGCATAGTCGTTGGCGATCGCCTTGGGCTGGGTGGTGTGATCGGTGCCCGCAGCGTGGGCGGTGGCGGTGAAGTTGTAGTAGATCACCGCCGAGGTGATATCCACCACGAACTCGACCGGGGTGAAAGTGATGGCGTAGTTGCTCGGGGCATAGAGCTCGACGAGCTTGTAGGTGCCCGCAGTGAGCAGCTGAGCGGCGGTGGTGGCCGCTTTGCCGTTCGCATCGGTAGTGAGCACGAAGTCGGCGTTGGCCTCGGTCGCGGTCTTGTAGCCCGTGACCGGATCCTTGCGGAAGATGCCGAACTTCACGTCCTTCACAGGATCGCCGGCCGGATCGATCTTCTCGATCTCCACGCGCACGCGCGCATCGCTGAAGCTCACCGAGGCGGTGCCTGTGGTGGTGTCCGCGGTCCGGGTGCGGGTCAGATCCACCGCGTAGCCCTGCGGGGCGTGGGTCTCGGTCACCAGATAGGTGCCCAGCGGGATATCGGAGAAGGTGTAGGTTCCCGCATCCGCGCCGATGGCGGGCAGGGTGACGACCAGCTTGCTGCCGCTCACCGTCACGTTGGTGCGCGGGAAGGTGGCCAGGTACTTGGACCAGGAACCCACCGCGACCTCGGTGACCTTTTCCACCGTGAATACCGCGCCGCCCAGCTTCGCGCCGGTGTCCGCGTCGGTCTTGGTGATGGTCAGGCCTGCCTTGGCGAAGTCGTTGGTAATCTTGCCAAAGTCCTCGCTCGGCAGGGCGGGCTTGGTGGCGGTGAAGTTGAACACCACCGTCTGCGAGGTGTTCGTGACCACAAACTTGGTGGCCGGGAAGGTGATCTCGTAGCCCGCCGGGGCCGATTGCTCGACCAGCCAGTAGGTACCCGGGGTCAGCTTCTGGCTCGCGGTGGTCGCGGTCTTGCCATTGCTGCCGGTGACGGGCAGTTCGAAGAGCTTGCCGCCCTTCGCGCCGCCGTTGTCGGCATGGATGGCGAACACCACGCCCGCCAGGGCCGCGTTGTTGGCATCGACCTTCTCGATTTCCACGCGCACGCGCTGATCCTCGAAGGTGAGCAGGTTGGGCGTTCCCGGCACGAGCGGGGTCACGGTGACATTCTGGTTATCCGGGGTGGGGATGGCGTAGCCGTCGGGCGCTTTGATTTCCTTCACGGTGTACACGCCGGTAGGCAGACCCTCGATGGTGGCGGGCTGCGCGGCGATCATGACCACGTGCAGGCGCTTGTTGGCGACATCGGCGGTGACGGTGGCCCCCACCGCAGTGCAGTACTTGCTAAAGTTCTGCAGGAAGTGCTCCCAGGTGCCCGCTACGGCCACCGTGGAGACGTTGGTGATGTAGAACTCCGCGCCGATGAGGTTGACGGTCTTGGCTTCGGCGTCGACCTTGGCGAGCTTGAGCGCGCCCGGAGCGAACTCGTTGAGAATCTTGCCGAAGTACTGCTCCAGCTTGGCGGCGTCCGCGCCGGTCATGGCGGTGGCCGTGAAGTTGTAGGAGTACAGCGGCGCGGTGTTGCTGACGGTGAAGCTCTTGGGCTCAAAGGAGATGGCGTAGCCCGTCGGAGCGAAGAGCTCCATAAGCCAGTAGGTGCCCGGGGCCAGCAGCTGCGCCGCCGTGGTGGCGGCCTTGCCGTTGGCATCGGTGGTCAGCACATACAATGCCTTGGATTCCACGCGGTTGGCCGGGGTCTGGTACACGCTGTCGGCAAAGATGCCGAACTTCGCGCCTTGAACGGCCTTGGTGCCGGTGGCGTCGAACTTCTCGATGCTCACCACGGCGCGCGGATCGGCGAACTTGGCCAGCACCGTGGCCGCGCCCGTGCTCGCCGTGGTCACACTCACGGTCTGGGAGGCCGGGTTGGCGATGGCGTAGCCCGACGGGGCCTTGGTCTCGGTGACGACGTAGCTGCCGATGGGCAGGTTGGTCAGCGTCACCTCGCTGCTCGCCGTCAGCTTGACGACCAGCTCGCGCTTGGTGGTGTCGGCGGTCACGCCCGCAGGCAGGGTTGCCTGGGTGAGGTAGTGGGTCCACGCATCGGCCCCGGCCAACGGATTGGTGGCGGGCTTCACGGTGAACTCCGCGCCGATCAGCGCCGCGTTGGCGCTATCGACCTTCTGCACCTTCAGATCGCCGCGCGCGTAGCCATTCTCCGCATCGTATTCGAACGAGTAGGTCTTGGCCGTGCGGCTCACGGTGAAGCTCACCGGGGTGAAGGTGATGCGGTAGTTGGCGGGGGCCTGGGTTTCCACCAGCCAGTAGGTGCCCGCGATCAGCGGCTGCGCCGCCGTGGTCTCCGCGTGGCCCTGGGCGTCGGTGGTCAGGGTGTAGGCGACCGCGCCATTCTGCGTGCCCTTGCGGATCTCGAACACGGCTCCGGCCACGGAGTTGCCCATGGGCTCGGTCTTGTCGATGATCACGCGAGCGCGGTTGTTGGAGAAGGTGACCGACGCGCCCACGGCGGCCACGGTGGCCTGGCGCTCATCGGTGGCATCGATGGAGTATCCATCGGGGGCCTGGATCTCCTTCACCTTGTACACGCCGAGCGGAATGTTGTCCAGCGTGAAGGTTCCGGTGTTCGCGCCCGTGCCGTTGAGCACCACCTGCAGGGTAGAGCCCACCACGGTCACGTTGCTGGGGAAGGTGCCCGTGAGGTACTTCGCCCAGGAGCCCGAGGCGACCTCGCTCACCATGCTGACGGTGAACGTCGCGCCGCTGAGCTTCGCGCCGCCCTCGGCGTCGACCTTGTGGATGGTGAGGCCAGCCTTGGCGAAGTCGTTGGAGATGGCCTTGCCGTACCAATACTCGGTGCCGGTAGCGCCGGAGCCCTTGGTGGCGGTGAAGTTGAAGCGGTACAGCGGCGTGGTGTTGTCCACCACGAAGCTGGTGGCCGGGAAGGTGATTTCGTAGCCCGCCGGGGCCGATTCTTCCACCAGCCAGTAGGTGCCCGGGGCCAGGAGCTGGGCGGCGGTGGTCGCCGTCTTGCCCTGGGCGTCGGTGGCGGACAGGGTGAAGAGCTTATCGCCCTTCGCGCCCGCGTTGTCCTTGTAGATGGCGAACACCACGCCCGCCAGCTTGGCGTTGCTCGCATCGATCTTCTCGATCTCCACGCGCACGCGCTCATCCTTGAATTGGGCCGTCACGGGGGTAGCGCCGGTGGTGACCGTCACCGTCTGGGTGGCGGGCACGGGCAGCGCGTAGCCTTCGGGGGCCTTGGTCTCCTCCACGGTGTAGCTGCCGGTGGGCAGCCCGGTGAGGGTGATGGTACCGCCGGAGCTCGCGCCCAGCACGACCTTGAGCACGGTCTTGCCGCTCTCGGTCGCCTTGGTCACGCCCGCGGGCGGGGTGTACGAGGCCGCGAAGTGCTCCCAAGCGCCCGCCGCTGCTACCGTGCTCACGTTGCGCACGGTGAATTCCGCGCCGGTCAGGAACTTCGAAGTGTTGGCCGCGTCCACCTTCTCGATCTTGAGCGAGCCGGTGGCCGTGCCGTTGACGACCTTGCCGAAGTACTGCTCCAGCTTGGCGGCATCCGCGCCGGTCCTGGCGGTGGCCGTGAAGTTGAAGGAGTAAGTCTGGGCGGTGTTGCTGACGGTGAAGCTCTTGGGCACAAAGGTGATGGCGTAGCCCGCCGGGGCGGAGAGCTCCATGAGCCAGTAGGTGCCCGGCTCCAGCAGCTGCGTCGCCGAGGTGGCGGCCTTGCCGTTTGCGCCGGTGGTCAGCACGTACTTGGCCTGGGCCTCCACGCGGTTGGCCGGGGTCTGGTACACGCTGTCGGTAAAGATGCCGAACTTCACGCCCTGCACCGGCGTATTGCCGGTGGCGTCGAACTTCTCGATCTCCACGCGTACGCGCTCGTCCTTGAACTGCGCGGTCACGGCGGTGGTACCCACGGCGACCGTCACGGTCTGCGCCGCCGGGTTGGCGATGGCGTAGCCGTTGGGGGATTTGGTTTCGGTCACCTCGTAGGTGCCGATGGGCAGGCCCGCGATGGTCACCGTGCCGCCCGCGCCGTGCACGACCTTGAGCCAGCTGCTGCCGCTCTGGGTCACCACGGTTACGCCGGACTGGGCCTGGAAGTTGGCGATGTAGTAATTCCAGGCTTCGGCACCTGCTGCGGTGGTTACCGGCTTCACGGTGAATTCCGCGCCGCCCAGGTAGGTGGAGGTGCTGGCCGCGTCGACCTTATCGATCTTCAGCGAGCCACGCGCGTAATCGTTGGTGATTTTGCCGGTGTAGCTCTCCTCCGCCGCCGCGCTGCGATGCGTGCCGGTGAAGTTGAAGCTGACGACCTTCGAGGTGGCGCTCACGGTGAACGCCTTGTCGGCGAAGGTGATGCGGTAGTTGGCCGGAGCCGAGAGCTCGACCAGGTAGTAATCGCCCGGGGTCAGCAGCTGGGTGGCCGAGGTGGCGATCTTGCCGCTCGCATCGGTAACCAGCACGTACTTGGCCTTGCCCTCCACGCGATTGGCCACGCCCTTGTCGTACTCAGCCTTGGTGAAGATGCCAAACTTCACGCCCGCGATGCCCTTGCCCGATGCGCCAAGCTCGACCTTCTCGATTTCCAAACGGGTGCGGTAATCGCTATAGGTAACGATCACGCCCGTGGAGGGAACGGTCACGGTGCGGACATCGGCGGTGGTGACCGCGTATCCATCGGGGGCCTGGACCTCGGTGACGGTGTAGGTGCCCAGCGGGATGCTGGAGAACACGAAGGTGCCCACATCCACGCCGGTGCCGTTCAGGGTCACGCGCAGGGTGTTGCCCACCTTCTGCACGTTGCTGGGGAACGTGCCGGCCAGGAACTTGGTCCAGGAGCCGCTGGCGACCTCGCTCACCATGGCGATGGTAATCACCGCGCCGTTCAGGCGGGCCTTGGTCTCCGCGTCCTCCTTGATCAGGGTCAGGCCGCCGCTGGTGAAGTTGTTCTGGATGGGTCCGGTGAACCACTGCTCCAGCGCGGTATCGGCCAGGTGGGTGCCGGTGAAGTTGTAGTAGTACACCTGCGAGGTATTGCTCACGGTGAACTTGGTGGGGGTGAAGCTGATGGTGTAGCCTGCGGGGGCCGATTTCTCGACCAGCCAGTAGGTGCCCGGGGCCAGCATCTGTGCGCTGGTGGTCGCGGTCTTGCCCTGGCCATCGGTGGCGGCCAGCGCGTAGAGCTCGGTGCCCTGCACGCCCGCGTTGTCCCTATGGATGGCGAACACCACGCCCGCCAGGCCCGCGTTGTTGCCATCGACCTTCTTGATGTCGACGCGCACGCGCTGATCGGTGTAGGTGACGCTCACGCCGCCCGCCACGGAGGTGACGGTGACATCCTGCTTGGCAGGCTTGGCGATGGCGAAGCCGCTGGGTGCCTTGACCTCCTCGACCTCGTACAGGCCCAGGGGCAGGCCGGAGATGGTCAGCGTGCCGCTGGCGGGAATGACCGCGCGCAGCACCGATGCGGTGCCCTCGGTTTCCTTGGTGAGCACGCCCGCCTGGTTGGTGAAGGCGGCGATGAAGTGCGCCCAGGTGCCGGAGGCGGCGTTCGTGCTCTTGTTGCGGATGATGAACTCCGCGCCGGTCTGCGGGTTCTTGCTCTCGGCGTCGTTCTTTTGAATCTTGAGCGAGCCGGTGCAGTACATATCGGTGATCGCGCCGAAGTACTGCTCGAGCTTGGAGGCGTTCGTGCCGGTCATGGCCGTCTTGGTGAAGTTGTAGGAGTAGACCTGCGACTTCGCGCTGACGGTGAACGCCTTGTCCGCAAAGCTGATCGTGTAGTTGGCGGGCGCAGCCAACTCGACCAGGTAGTAGGTGCCCGGAGCCAGCAGCTGGCTGGCGGAGGTGGAAGCCTTGCCGCTCGCATTGGTAGTCAGCACATACTTAGCGTTGGCGGCGATGCGGTTGGCAACACCCTTGTCGTATTCGGCCTTGGTGAAGATGCCGAAGGTCGCGCCGCTCAGTGCGGTACCGCCGGTGATGTCGAACTTCTCGATGGATACCGTCACGCGCGGATCGCTGAAGCTGACCTCGTCGTAGGCGTGGCCGGTTCCGGCGATGGTGACGGTCACCGTCTGCTCGGTGGCCAGGGGCAGGGCATACCCATCGGGCGCGACGACCTCGCGCACGGTGTAGGAGCCCACGGGGATGTTGGCGATATCGAGGGTGCCCGCTGCGGGCAGGGTGATGAGCAGGCTATCCTTCGGGTAGCCGTTGCTATCGCTCGCGCCCACGATTTGCACGCCGGAGGGCAGCGGCTTGGCCCGCAGATCAGCCAGGTACAGATCCCACGCGCCGGTGACGGTCAGCGTGCCCGGGATCACCAGGAACTGCGCGCCGCCCAGCTTGGTCGAAGTTCCCTCGGCCAGCTTGCTGATGCGCAGCGTGCCCAGGGCGGAGGAGTTGACGATGGCGGGATGCGCATCGTCGAACGTGCCGCCGGTGGTCTGGTTTTCGCCGGTGAAGTGGATGGCGTACTTGGTCTGGGTGGCGGTTACGGAGAAGGTGAACTTGGTGGTCACCAGGCTGTACCCGCTGGGGGCCTTGGTCTCGATGAGGTAGTAATCGCCCACGGCCAGGGTGTTGGCGCTGGGCATGCTGGCGTAACCGGCGCTGTCGGTGGTCAGGGTGAACAGCGCGGTGGCGGTCAGCGGGTTGGCATCGTACTCGGCCTTCTTGTAGACCTTGAATTCCGCATTGGCCAGCGGGTTGCCCTGGGCATTGACCTTCTTGATCTTCAGGGTGATCTTCGGGTCGGTGACGGTCAGGGCCACGGCCTTGGCGTGATCGGTCATGGTGGCGTGCGCCGGATCGCCCACCTTGGCGGTGAAGGCCGCCGGGGTCGGAATGGCGTAGCCGGAGGGCGCCTTGGTCTCGGTGACCGTGTAGGTGCCGTAGGGCAGGCCGGAAAGGGTGTAGGTGGCGGCGCTCATGGTGATGGTGATCTTCTTGGCCGTCTTATCGGCCACCGCGCCGCTGGGCCTGGTGGTGGCCAGGAAGGCATCCCACGCGCCGGAGACGAAGGTGGAGACGTTGGTGATCACAAACTCCGCGCCGGTGAGGTTCAGGCCATCGCTGCCCTTCTTGGTAATGGTCAGCGAGCCCGCTGCGGGGGCGTTCTTGAAGGTATCCTTGCCGCCTGCCAGCGCGGTGACGATGCTGGCGGCGTGATTGGTTACCAGGGTATCGAGCGCCGCCAGGGTGACGGTGCCGGTGGGCGCGGTCGCGCCTGCCAGCTTGAGCACGGTGGTATCGGCGGTGTAGTAGGTGGGGGCGGTCTTTTCCTTCACGGCGTAGTAGAGGAAGCGGGAGAGGCCGGTGAAGGAGAACTTGCCCTGCGCATCCGAGGTGGCGGTTGCGATGGCGCTGCCGGTGATGGTGCCCGCCGTATCGGTCAGGAACAACTCGAACACAGCGCCTGCCAGGGCGACGCCGGAGGCATTGGTCTTTTTGAGGTTCAGATCGTAGCAGGGGTACACGCCCGAATCGAAGCGCAGATCGTCGCCGAAGGTGGCGCTGGTGAGCGGGAAGTAGACATAGCGGCTGTTGGCCGTGGCGCTGCTGTACGCATCGGGCAGCAGGAAGGTGCCGGTCGCGCCGGTGGTCATCTTCATCGCGTTGCTATCCAGCGAGCGGTCGCTGCCCTGCTGACGGGCGCTGACCGCGTAGCCTGCAGGCAGCTCGATTTCCAGCTCGTACCAGTGCTGGTTGGTGTTGTAGGGCGCGCCGCCGGTGGTGGTCTTGTACGGCTTGGCGGTAAAGGTGTAGTTCTGCTTGGGGCTGTTGTCGCCGCTTGGCGGGGTGATGGCGGCGGTGGCTGTGGTGGTCGCCGGGGTGCTGCTGGAAAGGGTCGGGGTCCAGACCGAGCTGACCTGCTTGAGCAGGTAGTCGTGCAGGGTCACGGTCATGCCCTGGATGCCCGGCTCGTTGGAATCCTGGATGCCGTCGCCGTCCAGGTCGAGCCATACCAGGTTACCGATCTTCACGTCGCCCGGGGTGGGCTGCGCGCTGACGGTGTTGAAGGTGATAGCGTCGCTCATCCAGTAGCTCTTGAACTGGTAGTTGAACCCGGCGTTGTTGTTGGCCAGCGTGTAGTAGCGCTCGCCCGCCTGGGTGCTCGTCCAGAAGCGCGCCGGATCGGAGGCGGCCTTGCTGTTGTCCACCGAGGGCATCTTGCAGCCCACGGCCACGACCAGCTCGCTGGGCAGGGCGATCTTGGTGGTCGCCACCTTGTACTGCAGCGAGAAGGCGGTGGGCACCATGCCCAGGGCCTTGAAGTAAGCATCCAGGCCGGTCCAGGTGTTGGTCTTGCCCGAATCGGCCGGGACCACGTAGGTGGAGCCGCCGATGGTGGAGGCCGAGCCGGAGAGGAACGCATTGGCACCGCTGGCGACCGACGAGTAATCGTTGGCCGCGGTCACGGAGCGGTAGCGCACCACCAGCTGCAGCTCAGGCACCGGGATGCCGCTGGGCAGCGAGGTGTAGGTCACCTTCACGCTGTCGAGCAGCGGTGTCCAGCTGGAGGGCTGGCCGCTGGGCGTGCCAGCGCGGCTGCCATCGCCCACCTGCGGGAGCGTATCGACCAGGCGCAGGTTGCTGTAATCCTGGGTGCCCGCGTTCTCGTTGTCCACCATGCTCAGCGTCAGGTTGTACTCGAGGGTACCGCCCAGGCTGGAGCTGGCGATCTTCGCGGTGGAGAAGTCGCTGCCGTCCGCGTCGCCCTTGACGTACTTGGCGGCGGAGATGACGGCGATGGGCATCACGCTGTAGCGCGTGAAATCGCGGATGACGCCGGTCACGGTGTTGCCCGCCACGGTGCGCGCCGCGTTGAACCAGATGCCGGTGGTCTCCGGCGGCTGGTGCGAGTTGCCGTAATCGCGGAAGGTGTAGCCCTCGGGCTGATCCACGTAGACCAGGCCCGCGGTCTTGGTGCCCAGCATGATGTCGTTGTACTCGATGGTCTCGGAAGCGGTCATGATTTCGACCGGAACCGTGCCGTCCATCTCGATCAGCAGGGTCTCGCCATCCAGCAGGTTGCCGGTGAACGGGATGACGATGTAGTTATCGGCGGTGGAATCGGCGGCGGTCTTGGTGCCGTCCCCGGTGCGCAGATCGGGTCCGGTGGCCTGGGTGGGAGTGCCCATCACCAGGGTCGAGGTTCCGGCCGCGCCGCTGGCGAAGGTGTAGATATCGTTGTTGCCGGTCTTGACCACCTTGGTCTCAATCGAGGACATGATGGGCTTGAAATCCTCGGGCAGGCGGTCGATGAACAGCGGATCGGGCATGATCGCGCCGCTGTTGGAGCGGTTGACCAGCGCGATGGTGTAGTGCAGCAGCGTGCCGCGGGCCGCGGGCACGGGCACACGGGTCAGGTTATCGGCGTTGACGATTTCCTTGTAGGCCAGTCCGTCCTTCTTGGTGGTGCGCTTGAGCACTTCCACCAGGGCGGGCGGCAGCGGCGCAGGCACGTTCACGTCGGCGCTGCTGTCCATGTGGAGCTCGGTGAGCACGCTGTTTTGCGGCGCGCCATCGTCGCCCACGCCGTAGAAGGTGGCGTCGACGCACACTTCGTTGCGGAAAGCGCGCACGGGGCGCACGCCGGTGCCATCGGGCTGCACGAACAGCTGCGCGCGCACCGTGATGGGATCGGGGCGGAAGTTTTCACCCGGGTTGTTGTACACCACGCGGAAGGCGCGGGTGCCCGCCGGGAGGGTCACGGTCTGGGCGCTGGAAAGCGTCAGCGTGCCTGCCAAGGCGGTCCAGGTGGCGGGCAGAGTGGCGCTATCGCCCGCCGAGAAGGTGATGTACTCCACCTTGGCGGTGACCGGGGTGTTCACGCCATCGATGCCGTACACCGCCTTGCCGACGGTGATCTGGGTCAGCTGGTACTTCGAGCGCACGTAGGCGGCGTAATCCAGCTGGTTGGCGGCGTTGGTGAAGTCGTTCTCGGCCGCGCTAAAGCGCAGGCCCTTGTCGGTGACGATGAAGCTTTCGTACGGGAATGGATTCGGATCGGCGGTGTACTGCTTGGTGGTGGCATTGTACTTGGCCACGAAATTATCCAGCGTGTACACCACTTCATCGGCCACGGCGGAGGGGTTGCTGGGCGCATGGCGCATCATGGTCTTGGAAAGGCGAGCCTTGTCGGCCACCTTGCGGATGGCCGCCGGGTTTGCATCGTACGCCTCGTTGACGAACTTGACGACGTGGTGCAGGCCGGTCTCGTCGGAGGGGTTGGTGAGGTTGATGATCACTTCCACGCCGAAGGATTGGGTGCTGAGCATGTAGCCGCTCGGCGCCTTGGTCTCCTCGATCACGTAGAACCCGGCGTTTACGTTGTGGATGACGCGCTTGCCGGTGACGGTGGAAACGCCATTGACCACGGCCTCGCCGCTATATTGGAAGGTGGCCTTGGTGAGCGGCAGCTTCTTGACGATCTTGCCCTCGCCGTTCTTTTCGCCCACGTAGAGCGTGAACTCGGCGGGGATGTTCGCCAGGTTGCCCTCTTCCTCCAGGTGCTTCTCGATGGTGATGCTGCCCTTTTGCTTGTGGTACACCTTGTAGTACAGGGTCTTGTCGGCCTGATCCTGCAGGGTGTTGGGCGTGAGGATGTAGAGGGTGCGGCGCACGCTCTCGGAGGTGAAATCTTGCTCGGTAAAGGGGATGGTGGGGCCATTGTAGTGGGTGGCGTTGTTGGCCTTGCGGAAGGAGTCGAACACGTAATCGGGGACTTCCTCCATGTGCACGGCGTACTGCATGTTCATGGGCAGGTTGGTCCAGCTCACCTGGCCCGCGGTGTTGGTGGTCTGGGTCGCCGGGCTGGGCGTGACGCCCAGGTTGAAGTCGCTGACCTTGGTGAACGGCTCGGACTGCGAGCTGCGGTAGTACAGGGTGAACACCACGTTCTTGAGCGGGTGATCGCCATCGTACTGGGCCACGGTCTCGCCGTTGAACTTGGTGACGATGTAATCGTTGAGGATGATGGTGCCCGCGGTGTCGTTGGCCACTTCGACCTTGCTCACGCGCTGGGTCTCATTGCCGGGCATGGCCACGGTGTTGGAGCCCGCGAACAGGATGACCTCGGTGTAGCGGGTCAGCGGATCGATGAGGTAGCCGGAGGCCGGCTTGGTTTCCTCGATGACCACCAGCATCTTGCCGTTGGTATTGCTGGGCAGGGTCACGGGGATGGTGATCTCGCCGCTGGCGCCGGTTACGTAGGTGCCGGTCGCGCCCGCAATGCTTTCGCGGTTGGCGGCGGCGTAGCGCGCAGCGCCGACAGTGGCCTCGTTCTTGAGCTTGAACACCTTGAACTCCGCGCCGGGCAGACCGATGGCCTGCGCGCCGGTCTCGGGCTTATTGATCTTGCGGATGGTGACGCTCGAGGCCAGCTCGGCATTGCCCAGCTTGAGCTGGGTCAGGATGCTGCCGCTGCCCTCCTGGAAGATGGTGGCCTTCCACCGGTGATCGCCGAAGGGCTGCGCGTACTGGGCATCGGTATCGATGATCAGCGTCGCGCCCGCCAGGGTGGTCTTGGTGATTTCTTCGACGATGTAGTTGCCGGGCTCCAGGGCGATGATGCCGGTATCGTACTCGCCCGCCGCGGTGCGCAGGGCGTACACGGTGGTGACCAGCGCGCCCTTGATGTGGTTATCGCTGCCGATGGCCTTGTAGATTTCGAACTTAAGCTGCGGCAGCGCGGTGGAGCCGTTGTACTGCGGCTCGGCACCCGCCCAACCCACGTGCTTGAGAATCTGCAGGCCGCTGCCCTTGTAGTTGGGGATGTTGCCGCCCGTGCCCACCTGCTTGGTGGTGCCCGCGTCTGTCTTGGCGCTGGTGATGGTGTACACCAAGCTGCTCTTGACGTAGGTGGCGGGGGCGATTTCCTCGCGCAGGTAGTAGGTCTTGCCGGGGATCAACCCGGTGATGGTCAGCTTGCCGGTGGCGTCGCAGCTGTAGAAACCATCGGTTTCGGTGGAGGGCACCTTGCCCGCCGCGGCGCAATCCAGGGTGCTGTACAGGCCGAAGCGCGCGCCCGCCAGCTTGCCGCCCAGGCCGTCTACCTTTTGCGCGGTGATGGAGAAGGCCTTGGGGTTGACCACGTTGACGGCGAAGATGTTCAGGCCGCTGACGGAGTCGTAGGCGGTAGTGCCCACGCGCTCGATGTAGCCGTAGGTGCTCCAATCGCCGCTGAAGGCGATGGTGGGGGCGACGCCGTTCTTGAAGGTGATGGTGATCGCCCCGGCCAGGGCCAAGTAGCCGCTGGCGCCGGTGGTCTCCTCGATGACGTAGGAGGTGGCGGCGAACTCATCCAAATCCAGGGTGGCAATGCCCTGAGCGTTGGTGGTGATCGTGGGGGTCTTGGCGTAGGCCGCGCCGTCCTTCTTTACGGAGAACACGATGCCCGCACCGGCCTTGGTGGTGGTGGAGCCATCGCCCGTCACGTACTTCTGGATGTTCAGGCGCACCTTGCGGTCGTTGACGATATCGAAGCGGTGCACCAGGGTGGCCAGGCCGCTCAGATTCTCGCGGTAGTTGGCGACGTTCCAGGCGGCGGTGGAGAACACGCCCTCCGCCGTGACGGTGAAGGAGGCCACGGTGGTGTTGGCGGGCATCATGAGGTTGGCCGGGGCCGAAACCTCGACGACGGTGTAGCTGCCCGCGATCAGCGGCGTGGTGAACAGCACCTTGCCGTCCGCGCCGGTGGTCAGCTCTTCCACCTGGGTCGCGCCGCGCATGAGCCGGAACTTCACGCCCGAAAGCGGGTTGTTATCGGTGCGGGCGGTCTTGTTCACGCCCACCTTGGGCAGCGGCGGATAGCAGACCTTGACATGCATCTCGTCGCTCTTGCTGGAGAGGTTGGAGGTGCCGCCGGGCAGGTAAATCAGCGCCTTGCCCTGGGCATTGCGCACGGCGGAGCCGAAGGGCAGGTTGGCATCGGCGATGACCGAGGTAAAGTTTACGTACTTGCTGACATCCCAACCCGAGTTGGCCACCAGCAGGTAGTAGCCCACATCCAGGTTTTCGAAGGAGAGCTTGCCGTCGGACCCTGCGGTCTTGGTGGCCACGGCGGTGCCCTGCGCGCCCGCCGAGGTGGAGTAATAGAGCGTGTACGACACGCCGGGGATGACCACGGTGTTGTTGTAGCTATCCACGCCCTCGATCACCAGATCGATCTTGAGCGGGTTGGAAACGTACACCGTGCGGCCATAGTTGGAGGTGGTGAGCACGCCGATCTTGATCAGCTTGCTGGCATCGGACACGGTGTTGGTGCCCGCGTTGTGGTTGTTGATGTAGTTGGCGTTTCCGGTGATTTCCGAGAGGTAGTACTCGGTTCCGGCCTCCAGCACCGGGGAAACCGCCAGGCCGAACAGGCCGGTGGTGAGGATGATGTTGGCGTTGGCGCTGTTCTTCACGGCCACGTAGCTGCTGCCGCTCTTCTTAAACAGCTGGAACTGCACGCCCGCCAGGGTGGTGGGATGCTCGCCGGAAACGGCGGGCAGGCCGGGCACGGTGGCGTTGGTCAGGCGGCCCGCCAGCCACTCGCCGAAGGCGTTGTACCGATCGTAGGTGGTGGAGTACTTGCTTTGGATGACGGCCCAGGCCTGCGCGGTGACGCTGGTGGGCTGGTAGCCGTACTTGACGACGTTGAAGTAGGTGTTCTTGGAGGGATCGCCGTTGACGATGGGGGCGGTGAGGTAATCGGTGTTGACGATATCCAGGCTGTCGGTGGAGGAGGGGTTGCACTTCACGTCGACATCCAGAATCTCGGTCAGCGGCACCAAGCCGTTGGTGCCGGAGATTTCACGGATGCGCACGCGCGCCATGCAATCGCTGCACTGGCTGCTGTTGCGCAGCGAGCTGTGCGGCGTGGTGTAGGCTAGCTCGACCACCGAGCCGCCAATGGACGAGGCGACCGCGTCGGCGGCGGCCTTGGTGGTAAAGAGGTTGGCGCGATCGGCCGCGCTGAACTTGTGGGTCAGCACGTTGAGCGTCGCCTTGCCCACGCCGTAGAAGGTGCTGCCGCTGCGGATGAACCAGTAGTAGTTCTCCTGGCCGGAGGGGCCCAGCGGGTAAACCTTCCAATCGTGGAGGAAGAACGAGCCCGAATCGGCCACACCGCCCATGGTATCCCCGCCGATGGTGCGGGTGGTGGAGGTGCTGTTGATGATGTGCGATACATCATCGTCGCCGTTCGTTAGGCGGTGGGTGGTGCCATCTTCATTGGTATTGACCAGCGAGAAGGAGAAGGTAACGCCGTTCATATCGCGCTGCACGCCATTGGCGTCGACGTACTTCTTGCGCAGGATGACGCGGCCGATGTGCCAGTAGTTGCCGCCGCCGCCCACGATGTTGTCGGCGAAGGTGGGCACCAGCTTCTTCTCGTTGAAGTAGGTGGTATCGTAGGGCGTGATGTACACTTCGTTGATGGCGGAATAGCCGGTCTTGGCGCGGATGGCCGTAATCGCCGCCGAAACGAAGGCGTTGCCCATGTTCTGGACCTTGTTGCGCCACGAGGCAGCGCGCAAGTTGTTATCGAAGGTGGTGCCGGTCAGCGCGGGGGGCGTGACCGTCTGTAGGCCTGCGGATTTGAGCGAGGCCAGCGCCGCGCTGTCCATCACGATGTGCATGCTCGAAGGATTCGAGCCGCCCTTCTCGATGAGCACGTACATGTTGCCGTAGGTCACCGGCGCAGTGATGAGCTTGCCGCGCTCGCCGCCGATCATGCCGGTGGTGTACTCGCCCAGCACCTCGGAGGCGGTGACGTTGCCGCCGCTGTAGGTGATCTGGAAGAGCTGGAAGCGCTGCATGTCGTAGCGGCTGGCCGAGGTGCCCGCGGAGTTGATCGCATCCTTGGTCAGCTCGATGCGCAGGTACGGCTTGTGGTTTTCCAGGGTGGCTGAGGTGGCCACGTAGAGCTGCTTGCTGTCGTTGGGCTGGAAGGCCGTGCTCTTCACGGCGGCGGCGTTGAGCGCGGTGTTGCTGCCCGCCAGAATGGAGGACACCTCGGAGCCGCTCAGCTGCGCCGGGTTGGAGGGCAGGCCACGCAACGAGGTGCACGAGCCCACAAAGTAGCTATCGTGCTTTTCAAGCTGCACGACGATGTAATCGGTCTCGGCGACCAGGTAGAGCGTGTCCGAACCGGTGAAGGTCACGTAGCCGCTGCCATCGGTGGTGCCGGTGGCCATGCGGGTGCCGTTACGGTCGTACAGGCCCACGTCGATGCCGGAAAGGCCTACGGAAGTATCGTGGTACAGGCAATCGACGCCCACCACCGGCACGGTGATCTGGCCCTTGCGCTCATTCTGGATGGAGAGGTGGGGACGGGTGTTGTTGCCGCCGTCGGTGATCTTCAGGATGTCGTACATGCTGAAGGTGGTGCCGCGCGGATACTTGGCGTTGGTGGGCTGCTGGCGCGTCTTGCCCGAGTAATCGGCCATGGACGGGCTCGAAGCCGCGTACGCGGTGGTCAGGCTGCCGGTGGCCAGCACGTGGCCGTTCGCATCGGTCAGCGCCACGGTGCGTACCGCCGAACCACTGGCATCCTTCGCGAAATACTTGTTGTGGGCGGTGACCACCTCGACGCGGTAGGTGATCGGGTTGCCGTTCGCGTCAAATATCTTGACGCCCGTAAACACGTGGGCACCCTTGCCGGTGATGGTTTGGGTGTTGGAGGTGTAGGTTTCGGAGGCGTTGGCGGTGTTGATCAGGCTGTACACGCCGCCGTTGAGCCAATCGCAATCGATGCTGCTGCCATCGGCAAAGAAATTGCTGAAGCTGAACAGATCGACGTACGAAAGCTTGTTGTAGATGTTGCGGATGGTGATGCTGGTGGTGGTTTCGGCGGCGGGGGTGGTCAGCACGTAGGGTCCAATGATCCAGCCGTCCTTGCCGCCGTAGGTAAACTTCTGCCGCACCGTGACCGCCGGGGTGTGCTCCGCGGCAAAGGCGGGGATGGTGTCGGTCAGGTTCTCTTCGAAGATGTAGTACGTTCCGGCGGGCAAGCGCCAGTTGGCCTCGCCGCCCGAGGTCTGCACGCGCGCGGTGGCGTTCGCGCCGTTGTAGAACTGCAGGTTAGCGGCGGTGTAATCGTACGCCTTGAACGAGAAAGCGCCGTCGGCGACCATGACGGTCACGTACATGTTGGCGGTGGCGCTCTCCACGCCGTTGGTGACGGTGCGCTTCTTGAGGTTGAGGGTAGTGTAGCGCGTGTTGGGGATTTTGAGCGCCGCGTTCTGCGCGTAGCAATTGGCGCTATCGGCCGCAGCGGCTACGTAATTGCCGTTTGACATGACGCCGCCCGCCACGGTGACGGCGATGGGGGTCTTGTTGGCATAGTAGCCCGAGGGTGCGGTGGTTTCCACGATGGTGTACGCGCCGGGGGCCACGTTGGTGAATTGCGCCGCGCCGGTGGTGGCCGCGCTGGTGGCGGTGCCCTTGTTGGTGCTGCCCGAATAGAGGGTAAACACCGCGCCGGAAAGCGGGCTGCTGTTGGCCGCATCGGTCTTTTGCAGGCAGATGAAGCCGTTCGGGTTTTCCAGCTTGGAGGTCTTGTTGGTGGTCTTTGCGCCGGGCACCGTGGCCGCGATGGTGAGCGTGGAGGTGCCGACCAGGTCGTTGTCGGTCACGTCCAGGCGGCGGTAGCCGGTGGGCAGCGTGGAGTAGACGGTCACGGTGTACGTGCCGCCGGGGACGTTGAATATGGTCTGGCCCAGCGCACCGGAGATGGTGCCGTTGATGGGCGTGAAGGCGGTGCCGTTTTCGGGCGTACCGGTAATGCGGTAGGTGAGCGTGGGGGTGATGCCGGTGGCCGGCCACGCTTCGCCGTTGACGGCGGTGGTGGTGTGGGTGACCGCATCGTGGGTCAACGCATAGCGCTTGGTGTTGATGATCAGCTTGGCGAACTCCTTGTTGATCACGGTCACGTTGGTGGCCGTGGTGGAGCCCTTGGTGAGGGTCACCAGCTGCGGCACCGCGATTTCATAGCTGCTATGCGCGCTCTGGACGAGCACGTACTGCACCGTCTGCGTGGTGACGGAGGAGGGGATGTTGACCGACATCTGCACTTCGTGCGCGTTGCCGCTGTTGTAGGTGAAGGTCGCATCGGAGGAATTGTAGTAGTAGACGGTGGCGCCGTTCACCTTGGTGCTGGAGATGCCCGCGCCCGCACCGGGGGCGACGCGGTAGAGGTTGTAGGTGAAGGTGCCGCCCTCGCCTTGCGTGCGGTTGATGGGCGAAGCCGCATCCAGGTGCAGGATCTGCATGGTGAGCTTCACGATGGCCTGGGCGCGGATGTTGTAGAAATTGGCGGTGGTAAACTGCGCACTCTGGGCCGCCGCCGCCGGGATGGTGACAGTGACCGAGTCGTTGCCGGTGAGCCAATCGCCTGCGTTGTTCGCGCCATTGACCGGAGCATAGCCCGCCAGGTTGGCGGCCTGCTCCTGGATGGTGACGGCCTGCCCCAGCGGGATGTTGGGGAACACGGCGACCACATGGCCCGAAGCATCGGCCTGCAGCAGGGTCTGCTCGGTGTGCGCCGAGGAGGGGGAGCCGCTGCCGATCTTGGTAATCTTATAGGAAGGATTGAACCCGGTGCCCACCGAAGCCAGCGTGGTTACCTGCTGGAAGTTGGCATCGTTCAAGGTTGCGCCGCCGTTGCTTACGTACTTATCGACCACGATCGCGCCGTAGCCCTTGGGCTGATTGAACAGCGAGCCGCCGGTGATGCGCTGATCGGCCGAATTGATGGATACGGTGACCTGGGAATTGGTGGGCTCCGCGCCCAGCACCGGCCAGAAATCGCTGCTGCTGACCGTCTCGTAGAAGGTGTAGGTCTTGGCGCTGCTGGAGGTGGGCACGCCGACAATGGCCTTCATTTCGCCATTGCTCAGCCGGTGCACCTTCACGCCGCCGTTGCCATCGATGAGGCCCGAGGTGTAATCCACCGCGTAGCGCGCCGAAGCACCGCTGCCGGTCTTATCGAGGGCGCGCACGTCGGAGACGTTGGAGCCGCTCAGCTTCAGGCCCATGTAGATGGTGGGGTTGCCGATGAGGCCCGCCACCGTATCGGTGTACGGGAGCTGGATGTACTTGCCGGTATCGTAGGGGTAGCGCAGGTACTTGCCCAGCTCCACCACGCCCATGTAGAAGCGCGCATAGGTGGTCTTGGGCAGCACGCCATCCTTCTTGGTGGTGGTTTGCGAGCTTTCCTTGCCGTAGCCGGGCACGGTGCCGTTGATCTTGATCTCGTAGGAGCCGTTGGTCTGGGCGGCGGTGGCGTCGAACACGCTGGCCGGAACCAGGAAGGTAAGCGCGCCGGAATCGTCGACGTAGGGATTGCCATCGGCATCGGCGACGCGCGGCTTGTAGGTCTTGGTGTTGATCACCAGGGTGATGGCGGTATCCTGGCTGGTCACGCCCTCGAAGTTGGGGTAGCGCGCCTGCAGGGCCTTGTCGTAATTGAAGATGGAGTTGGCGCTGCCGATCTCCAGCTGCGTCATGACCGTGATGGCCGCAACCTTGTTGACGAAGTTGACCTGGGCCAGCTCGCCCTTGACAACCGCGATCTGCTTGTAGCTATCGCGATCGAACCAAGCGTCGGCATCGGAGGGCGCGGTTTCCTTAATATAGTAGGTGCCTGGGTCCACCGAGAAGGTGACAGTGGGGTTGGTGGCGGTGGTGGAGAGCACGGCAGGCTTCTGCACACCGTTCTCGGTCATGGTGGCGATCTGGGAGAACCCGGCATCCTTGTACACCGTGAAGGTCACGATGTCGGGTTGGGTCTTCTGGGTGCCGTTGATTTCCCATACCTTGGTGACCGAGAGACCGCCGTTGGAGTTGACGCCGGTCACCGGCACCACGGTGGCGGTATTGCGGGCCAGGGCGATGATGCCCGTGGGATCCTTGAGCGAGAAGCCGGTGATCACGCCCACCTCAAACAGGTTGTAATCGCCGGGCAGCACATAGTAGGTGTTGGCGTTCTTGCCATCGGCGGTTTTGACCGAGGCCGAGGTTCCGGCCAGGGTGTAGGTGGTGCCGCTGAGGGTGTACAGGCCCGCCGGGGTGGCGGTGCCTGCCTTATTCAGGCCCAAGCTCAGGTCGGTCACCGGGTTGCAGGGGTACTGCGCCTGCATGGCGGTGCCCCAGGCCACCGGGGTAGCGCCGTTGACCTGAATCTGCTTGGCAAACTGCACCTTCACCGGCTTGAGCTCAATGGCATCGGCGGTGAGGGTGGTGCCATTGGTGACGGTATGCTGGCTCGAAGCACCGGTCAGCTTCCACTCCAGCGTGGAGGAGATGCCGCCGTTGTACTTCAGGCTGCTCTTATATTGGTAGAAAGGCACTTCGAGATCGGTGGCGAGGTACTCGATCTTGATATCGTGATTGGTGTAGACAGGCACAGCGCGACCGCCGATGGTCTCCATGGTCACCGGCACCACGTACGCGCCGGGGATGACCTGGCCCTGGCCATTTTTGGCAGGCTCCAGCAGGGTGTTGCTGTTGCTGATGTACACATTGGTGGG
Source organism: Eubacteriales bacterium (assembly GCA_031553615.1). Lineage (GTDB taxonomy): Bacteria > Bacillota > Clostridia > Christensenellales > Aristaeellaceae > WQXF01. The sequence continues at coordinate 17,619 of JAVBLJ010000029.1, read as the reverse complement.
GTAGACGCTCTGCTTGGCCTCGCTGGCCCCGGTGATGGTCAGCGGATCGATGCGGATGGTCATGTACATGAAATCCAGCGTGGCGCGCGCGCTCAGGTCGCGGTACTGCTGAATCTGGGACATGATGTTGCCATTCTTATCGCGCAGGAAGGCCTTCACGTTGTGGTTGAAGGTGATGTACTGCGCGGAGGGGCCGGTGGAGGCGGTGGTGGCGCTGGCATCCCAGTCGGCGTCGACATAGGTGCGCTCACCCACGGTGATGTTGAAGGACTTATCGTACTCGACATCGCGGTTGAAATCCTCATTAATGCGCACACCTTCGGAGAGGTAGCCCATGTTGGCCGCACCCTCGACGTGCACATTGCCGGTGATGACGGTTCCGACCACGGCGGGGGGCTGGGTGTAATCGTAGGTCAGCGACACGCGCACTGTAGTGGAACGCGTGGGCTCCAGTGTGGTTTCAGGGCCGGTGCTCACGGGCAGGGTGATCTTCTTGGGGTTGTCCGGATCGATCTGATAATCGCCGGGCAGGAAGATGACCGGGCTGTTGGCCGGCAGGGTGATGGTGACGTTGACGGTCTTATCGATAAAGTTGAAGTAGGGCAAACTATCCAGGTTGCCCGCCACCACCGGCGAGGGCCGCTTGACGGTGATGGTAAACATCATGTTTTCATGGGTGTTATCCCAGGTCATGCCGCCGCCGGTGGACACGCCGAAGGGATCGAGGGTTTCCAACGCGGCCAGGAACGCGGCGTAGTCTTCGCCTGCGCCCATGGGGTGCATGTCGCCGCCAAAGGGAGTGAGGATGCCCATCTGCTCATCGATCTCCTCGGGGGAGGCGGAGGGCTCCAGCGTGGGCACCGGGGTTTCGGTGGGCTCGGGGGGGGCGGTAGGATCGCCGCCCTCTTCCGGATCGGGCGTAGCGTTGGGATCGGGGGTCTCGTTGGGATCGGGCGTCTGGGTAGGCTCCTCGCTCTCCTCGGGGTCGGGCGTGGAATCGCCGCCCTCCTCTTTGGAGACGGCTTCGCTGGAAACCTGAGGCACGCCATTATCGTCGAGCACCAGGAAATCAGGCGTCTGATCGCGCTTTTCCGCATCGGTGCGGCGCGCGAACTCTTCCACGGTGATGGCGAGGATGTGGGTAGCCTGAATCCAACCGGTCGTCAGCAGATCGTTGCGATCCCGCATCGTGACTTCCATCCACACTTCCCCATCGACATCGCGGCGGGAAAGGGCCAGCACGACTTCGGTGGGCGCAACGCCGATCACGGCTTGGTTGGGCTTGGCCTTGGTGCGCTCGTACACGGTCGCTCCCGAAAGCACCACCGCGTACCCGCTGGTAAAGGAAGCATCCTCGGCGGCGTTGCGGGGCTCCGCCGGCGGAGGTGTTTCGGTTTCTTCGGGCTGCTCGGTATCACCGGGCTCCTCGGTTCCGGCTTCGCCCTCGGCACCCGAATCGCCCGCAGGCTGATCGCCCTGCGGGTGCTCACCGGATTCGCCGGGAGTTTCGGCATTGCCGCCGGATTGCTCTGGCGGCACGACGATGGTATCGTCCGGCGGGGCCTGCTCCTCTTCGGAGCTGCCGCCCGACGTATCTCCGCCAAGGGCCTCTCCCTCGCCCTGCGTGTCCGTGGGCGGAACGACCTCATTTTGCGCCACCGGCTCTCCTTCGGTGGCGGATAGCGAAATGCGATTTTCTAGCACGTTGTTCGACAACAGAATGAGGGCCATCAGGATGGCCATCAGTCGACGGAAGGTCTTGGTCTGGTAAAATCTGTTCGGTCTCGTTTCCATATGTACTCACGATCCTTTCGTTGCGTTGCTCTGTGGTGCTCTGTGCGACAAACAGGTCGGTGTTTGTATAAAAAGTGCGTGGGCTTGGTAAGGAAGATTAAGAATATCGGCTATAAAATTGATAAACGACGCCAATAAATGCTGAAATGTCAGGCTTCCCCACCTTTTTTTCTACTTGCATGGTATCATTTTGCGTCCACATGCGTCAACAATTCAGAACCTATTAATCCCAATTTAGTATTCCATTTTCCCTGATGAAACCTAGATAGTTGCAATGTTACGTTACGAGAAATAATTATATTATCATCGTCATATTTCCGTTAGATATGCATTTTGGCAACAAGACAGTGAGTAAATATGCGCGAAACACACCAAAACAAACGCATGTCCTTCACCGCTATGCATTTTTTCCCAATATCTTCTTTTTATACAATCCAAAACATGGTCGGTTTTCTCAACATTAAGGCTCACTTCAGAATGCACGACAGAATGCACCCCTACACCCAATCATTACGCTTGTCACTAGCGCTTCATATTTGAACAGACTTCGGTCTGTATTTCGCCCATTTCCGAACCGTGTCAATCGTATAATTCCATAATATTTTCATCTACATTTTGTGTTTTTCGCGCAATTTCTTTCCCCATTTCCAGACTTCGGCCTTTTTACTGAAAACGGAAAGCGACTACATGTACGTATTGATTTCGCATTATGCACAATATGTTGTGTTTTCCTATGCTTCTCGCTACTAGATATATCAATTCTAAAGTCAATTATGAAGTTCTGCTTGAACCTTAAGTTTTTCCTCACGCTTAACTTCGATTTAACTTTCCCATGAAACGTGAAACCACATAGCGATTACCCGTATCACTGCGCATTTTGCAATAAATCAGGAAGCATCTTTTGCCGGGTACTTCGAGCATTCACCCAGCCGCTGTTCCCGGAAAGGATCAAATTCCTAGGAATCGCCTCACTTTCTGCCCCTTCCACCCTCGCCCGCAAAATCCCCGCAACTCATTTGTCCGCATTCCGTCACAGTAGACCGTCGGTCGGTCTGTCACACCGCAGCACTATTCTCGGTTACACAGGCATGATTTCCGTCATTTTCAGCGAGCGGGACAAAAAGCGAAATTTTGATCCGCACCTTCGCGCGCTTTTGCTGCAAAATCAACGCTTTACGGTTCAAACCAAAAAATCAGGACGCGCCTCCACCCCAATATGAAATGATAAAGAAGCACCGAACAGCGCACAAAAAGAACGCGGCTCGAAATCCTTATGCCGTGCTTAAGGTTTTGAGGGCTGCGATTTTCAGGAGGGTCTGCGCCAATCGGCGAAATTGCGATGGAAATACTAACTATGCAATTCTTAAGAAAGGGTTGAAAAAACCGCGCCTCTCTTCATTGCTTAAGAGAGCGGCGCGGTCTGAGCGAAAGGAAGGTTGTTGAGGAAGAAAGCGGCGTGGTTTGGAGCGAAGTGGCACAGCCCGGAATCACGGCAGCACAACGGGGAAAATCAGGAACGAGCAAAATCGTGAATGACCGTTGCATTACACCGGCTACTTCCAGGTTTGGCCGAAACCAGTGATGTACCAATTCTCTTTGTGCAGCTTGTACTGGGCATCGTCGCGGGTTTGCTCTTCAGCCGGGACGGCTTTGAAGTTGCGATGCGCCACCTTGGGATTCAGATGATAGCGGTAGCAGTAGCGCTTGACGGTGTTGGATACGTTGCCTTCGATGGTAGTCAGCTCGTAAACACCATCGCCCAAATCCTTCACCGTTTCCACAATGCCCACGTGGGTATACGGCGTGCTGCCGATCACCCCGTAGATCACCTCATAGCCAGGACGGGGAATATCGGTGATGCGCTCGGCCAAGTTGTATGCCACGAAGGTGTTGGGCACCTTGGCCTCGTTGGTCACGAACACCGCATCGTCGGGCATGGGCACGGCGTCGTCGTCTTTCAGGAGGGAGATGCCGGCCTCATTGGCGCACCAGCTTACGAAATTGGAACACCAGCCGACCTTGCGCTGATCGCCGAAGTACCAAACCGTGTACTTGTTGTTGCGCGGCATGGTCTCCTTATTGGCGGCGATGGCCTCCTCCTGCGCAATGCGGACCATGTCGGCGATCTGCTGCGGCATGGTGGGCTCGCCGGTCTCGGTGGCTTTGGCAGGCTTGCTTTCCGGCGGCGGTGTGGCGGCGGGCGCTTCGGCGGCGAAGGCGCTCAGCGGAGAGAGTGCGGTGAAAATCAGGAAGAGCGACAGCGCCGCACGCACGCCCGTGCGTTTCACGCAAATCATAGGCATTGCTCCTTTTTGCAAAATGTGAGTGGTTCCCTTCCGAGAGTATACCACATGTAGGGCAAGAACCCAAGGCTTTGCAAAAGTTGGATCAAGACGAAATCCTTGCGTAAAAGACACGAGAGAAAAAACGATGCGCAGTGAAGGTCGTTTCGCCCTTTTCGAAGGGCGACCAGGGCTTTGCGGTCGACCTGGACCTTCGCACGGCATACCAATCTGGCTGTTCAAATCAGGAAGGGCTTTCCCTACACGGAATCCAGCCGATCCGCCAAACCCAGCGCGGCGTTCAGGCGCAGCTGCAGCGCAGCCACAGATTCGCGGGTGGGTTCGGGAACCCCGTCGAGGGCGTAGGGTTCGCCGAGCGCATCCCACTTCGCGCGGCCCAGCGTGTGATACGGCAGCAGCTCCGCGCGGCGCACGTCCGCGCCTTCGAGCAACGCGGCCAGCCGGTCGATCTGGGCGGGTTCGTCGGTCCAGCCCGGAAGGGTCACCTGCCGAATCCAGAGCGGCACGCGCTGCTGCTTGCAGATTTTCAGGAAGGAGAGCGTCGCTTCCATCCGCCGCCCGGTCAGGCGCAAAAACGCTTCGGGGTCGGCGTGCTTGATATCGAGGATCACCAGATCGACCAGCCCCAGGAGCTCGACGGTGGCAGCCTCCACGCGGCAACCCGAGGTATCCAGACAAACCCCGATGCCCTGCGCGCGGCAGAGCTTCGCCACCCGTACACAAAAAGCCGCCTGAATCAGCGGCTCTCCCCCGGAAAGCGTGAGGCCGCCCGTCTCGCCGAAGTAGGGGCGATAGCGGGCCGCCTGCGCCACCAGCGCCTCGGCGGAAATGGTTCGGCCCCCGTTCAGGGACCAGGTATCGGGATTGTGGCAGTAGGCGCACCGCATGGGGCAGCCCTGCAGGAAAGCTACGAAGCGCAGGCCCGGCCCATCGACCGCGCCCAGGGTCTGCACCGAATGCAAGCGGCCAAGCCCGCTCCCAGCGCGGGATGAACTGCTCATAGCACGAAAGGAACCGCTCACAGCGCGGAATGGAAGGTGCGCGCCAGCACCTCCCGCTGCTGATCCGGCTCCAAGCTGTTGAACAGCACCGCGTAGCCTGAAACGCGCACCGTCAGGTTCGGATATTTTTCAGGATGGGTCATCGCGTCCTCAAGCTGCTCGCGGCGCAGCACGTTTACGTTCAAATGGTGCGCTTGCTGCGCAAAGTAGCCGTCGAGCAGCGAACAAAGCGAATCCCGGCGCGTCGAAACGCTCGCGCCCAGGGAATCGGGGGTGACGGTGAGCGTATTGGAGATGCCATCGCGGCAGCAGTCGTAGGGCAGCTTGGCCACCGAATTCAGGGAGGCGAGCGCGCCCATGCTCTCGCGACCATGCATGGGGTTGGCTCCGGGCGCAAAGGGCTCGCCATGGCGGCGGCCATCGGGGGTGGCTCCGGTCTTTTTGCCGTAGACCACGTTGGAGGTGATGGTGAGCACCGAAAGCGTATGCTCCGCATTCCGGTAGGTGGGCGTGAGGCGCAGCTCGGCCATGAACTCCTCGCACAGAACCCGCGCGATGGAATCCACGCGGTCATCGTCATTGCCAAAGGCGGGGTACTGGCCCTCGATATCAAAATCGGTAATCAATCCGGCTTCGTTGCGGCGCGGCGATACGCGCGCATAGCGGATGGCGCTCAGCGAATCGGTGGCCACGGAAAGCCCGGCCAGACCAAAGGCCATGAAGCGATGCACCTCGGTATCGTGCAGCGCCATTTGCAGCTTTTCATAGGCGTACTTATCGTGCATGGCGTGGATCACATTGAGGGTGTTCACGTAGAGCCGCGTGAGCCACTTCAAATAGAAGAGATAGCGCGCGCGCACCGTTTCATATACCAGCACGGGCTTGCCGCTCTCCGGATCGGCCTGCTCCAGCGGCAACATCGCCAGCTCGGCGGGCAGCTTGGGGCCCACCTGCTCATCGGAAAGCTCATCGCGACCTCGGTTGAGCGCAAACAGCAGCAGCTTGGCGATGTTGCAGCGCGCGCCAAAGAACTGCATCTGCTTGCCGATTTGGGCGGCAGAGACACAGCAGGCGATGCCATAATCATCGCCGAAGCGCGGGCGCATCAGGTCGTCATTCTCGTATTGCAGCGCATCGGTCTCGATGGACATGTGCGCGCAGTACCGCTTGAAGGGCTCGGGCAGCGCGGCCGACCAGAGCACGGTGAGATTGGGTTCGGGCGCAGAGCCCAGGTTGGTGAGGGTATGCAGGAAGCGGAAAGCGGTGCGGGTCACCAGCGGGCGGCCATCCTCGCCCACGCCGCCCACGGCCTCGGTCACCCAGGTAGGGTCGCCCGCAAAAAGCTGATTATAATCAGGGGTTCGCAGCTGGCGCGTCATGCGCAGCTTGAGCACGAGCTGATCGACCAGCTCCTGAATTTCTGTTTCGGTGCGCACGCCTTCCGCCAAATCGCGCTGAAAATAAATATCCAGAAAGACTCCGACCCGGCCCAGCGACATCGCCGCGCCGTTCTGCTCCTTGATCGCTCCCAAATAGGCGAAATATAACCATTGGACGGCCTCGCGCCCGTCGCAGGCGGGTTGGCTCACGTCGAAGCCGTAGGCGGCGGCCATCTCCTCCAGCTTTTTCAGGAAGTCGATCTGCCGATATACCTCTTCGCATAGGCGGATGTTGTCCGCATCCATCACGCGGGTCTGCAGCTCGGCCATGTCAGCCTGCTTTTCGCGGATGAGCGCAGCTGTGCCGTAGAGCGGCACGCGGCGGTAATCGCCAATGATGCGTCCGCGCCCATAGGCGTCGGGCAGGCCCGTGATGATGCCGCAGCGGCGCGCGGCGCGCATCTCGGCGCTGTACACGCGGAACACGCCGTCGTTGTGGGTGGTGCGGTAGGCGAACGCTTGGCGCACCTCCTCGCCCAGCTCATAGCCGTAGGCATGGCAAGCGCTCTCCGCCATGCGGATGCCGCCAAAGGGATTGACGGCGCGGCGCAACGGCCGATCGGTCTGGGAGCCCACAATGCGCTCGCGCTCGCGGCAAAGGTAGCCGGGCGCATGGGAGGTGAGCGAGGATACGGTGTCGGTATCGATATCCAGCACACCACCCTTGGCGCGCTCGAGGACGCACAGCGAGGCATACTGCCGGTTGAGCTCGGCGGTATCGCCGGTCGGCTCGGTCAGGAAGGAGGAATCACCCGTGTAGGGCGTATAGTTTTTCTGTATAAAATCGCGGACGTCGATGGCACCCCGCCATTCGCCGGGGATGTAACCGCGCCAAGCTTTTTCGGCAACCGCTGTCTTTTCGATCATTCGTCTTCCCTCCCGCGATCGGTCGAGCATTCCTGAAATATTTCGCAAACATCGCGGCAAAGCCGCTGAAACGCGCACGAAGAGCATACCGCACAAGCGCGGGACTGTCAAGCGCAAAAAATCCGCGAACCACAATCCCTGGTGGTGTTCGCGGATATCGAATACAGAATATTGTTCGGCAAGCAAGCCAGAAACGCAGAAAGAAAGCCGAGATCGTTGTACGACCCTAACAAGGCGCGCGTACTACTTCGCGGTATCGGGCTGGGCATACTCCAGGTAGTGGGTAATCTCGTGATCCTCCCCCACTAGGCCATGGGTGATGCTGACATCCTCCTTCACCCACATTTCGGTCACGCGCAAATCGCCCAACGACACCGCGAGGCCGTAATGCTCCGGCCGACCCCGGTATGCGTCCCGCACCCAGTCGACCTTGAAATCGTCCGCCTCGCCCAGCGCTTCGGTAATCTTTGCGCTAATGACCTCAAAAATGTCGATATGGTCGTTCAGGTTCTCAAAATCGTTCTGCTGAATCAGGTAGAAGCGCTTGAGCGCATCCTCCTCAAAATAGTACGCCAGGAGGTAGGGCTCGCCGCCCTCCTGCTCGATGCTGTAGCGCAGCCAATGCTCACTATCCTCTATGGCCTGCGTGCCCTCCAGCGCCCGCGCCTCCTCCCGGCTCATGCCCCAGCGCACGCCGCTGCGCACCAAGGCGGAACCGGGCAGCGCGGTGGCCCTGGCATCGCGCGCGGAAACGATCGGCACGGGCGTGGGCGTGGGGGTGGCGGCGACCGCTTCAAACACGCTGGCGCGCGAGGTGAACGTGCTCTCCTTCATCTTGGTGTTGCTATAATCGACCGCGGAGCCGACGCCGCGCTGGAACAGGGCCGACGCCACCATCTCGCCCTGCCAATCCTCCAGCGTGCAGGAGAGCTGGAACTTGAGGCCCTCGTAGTAAGAAAACTCTTGAAAAGCGCCGCTGACTTTCGCAGAGGCTCCGCCGGTGCGCTCGCCGCTGGTCAGGGTCGACCATTCGCGCCGCTTTGAGCCGGGTTCGCCGTACTGTTTGTTCAGCGCGGCGCTGAGCATCCGATACGCCTCCTGGGGCTCCACGGTGCGGTCGTTGAGTATTACCAGCAGCCAATCCAGCCGCTCGTAGTGAACTCCGCCAAACGTGCAGACCACCGTGGCCTCCAAATCGAGCAGCGGCACCCCGTAGAATTCCACGGTGTCCGCAGTCACGATAGGGGGCGCGCCCAGCTGCGCGGAAAGCAGCTGCTCCATGCTCATATCCCAACGCAGCATGGGCAAAAAAGCGGGAAGGTCGCTCTTTTGGATAGGCGACTCGACCGAGAAGCTCGCTGAACCCCGATCGGCCCACGCCTGACCCATGCACCCCATGCACATCAAGGCGACCATCGCCCATGCAATCCTCTTCTTCAAGCAGGTATCCCCCCATATCACCGAATGGTTTTCACGATTGGGTGTGCTCGCTTGGCCCACACACAGTTCCTTCCAATGCTGGCATCTTTTCCTATTAGTATGCCATGCCGGGAGGCACTTTGCAACCGAAAAGCGAAAATCCGCGCGTCGCGCACAATTTCGCACGCCGAAACTGTGCATTTGACACCAGCCCGACCACATGGTAGAGTATATATGGTTGAGTTTGTCCACTTCCCATCCTGCCGGGATTCGTACGTATACGGAGGTTGTTTCCATGTTTGAAACCAAGCTTGAAACGCGCTGGTTCGATGCCATTTCCAAGCGCCAATCGGTGCGCAAGTATACCGCCGCCCCCACCGAAGAACAGCTGAGCCGCCTGGGCACGCTGGCCCGGCAGGTAAGCTGGCAGGGCGTGCGCATCATGCTGCTGAAGGGCCCGGGCATGCGCTCCGTCATCAAGGGCACCGATGTGTATGCCGCCATTATCGCAACCAAGGACGCTCCGCTCGAGCTGGAGGGCTACGCCGGGGAAGCGATTGCGCTGGAATGCGCATCCATGGGCTTGGGCACCTGCTGGCTGGGCGGAAGCTTCTATAAAAGCATTGTCAAAATCGCGACCAAGCTAAAGGAAGGCGAGCACGTCAGCTGCGTGCTGGCCATTGGTCAATGCACCCCTGGCGAACCGAACCGCAAGCGCAAACCCCTTTCCGCCACCTGCGGGCTGGACGAGGCGCAGATCAAGGCGCTGCCCGCTTGGCAACGCTCGGCGCTGGAGTGCGCCGCACTTGCACCTTCGGCCATCAACCGCCAGCCTTGGAAGTTCGTGGTGGCGCAGGGCACGATCCAGGTGCTGGACGCGGGTGGCAACTTCGGCTACGGCCCCCTCGATCGCGGCATCGCCATGCTGCACGTGGCGGTGGGTGCCTTCAACGCGGGCACTCAGGGCACGTGGAAGCCGGTGGAAAAAGGCTGGGAATTCAAGGCGAAGTAGGCAAAGCTCCGCATAGAATCAAAGAAAGCCCCTGGTTCGAATCGGGCATTCTGGGTTGAACCCGCCGAGAAAGGAAATGGAGGTGCTGCCATGCTGCAGCAGGAGCCCGGCGCCGTGCGCTCCTCGCACGCCGATGGGCCACAGGTAGCCATCATCGTGCCGGTATACAACGTGGTCACCTACCTTTCGCGCTGTGTCGATTCGCTGATCGCCCAAACCATACCGGTGGAGATCGTGTTGGTGGACGACGGTTCCAGCGATGCTTCCAGCGCAATCGCCGATTGGTACGCCTCCAAGCATAGCTTCATCCGCGCGGTGCATCAGCCCAACGGCGGCCAAGGTTCGGCACGCAACGCCGGGTTGGCTGCCAGCCAAGCGCCCTTCGTCGCCTTCGTAGATAGCGACGATTACGTGGCGCCCGATTACGCCGAAAAGCTGCTGACCGCGATCCGCCGCACGCAGGCTGATATATCGGTGTGCGCCTACACGATGCTGCTGGAAAACGGGATGCGCATCCGCGCCATCATGCCGCGCTTTTTGCCCCAGGCGCTCACCGGCGCGAAGGCGCTCCATCTTTCGGTGCGCGATGTTTCCATCAAAAGCTACACCTGGAACAAGCTGTTCCGGCGCACGCTGTTTACCGATCGCAACATCACCTTCCCCAACATCATTTTCGAGGACATGGCCACCATGCCCCGCCTCTTCTGCCGCGCGCGCCGGGTGGCGGTGGTGCATCAGCCGCTGTACACCTACTGCCGCCGCGCGGGAAGCCTCATGGGCTCGTACACGCCCAAGCGCTTGGCCAACAACATCACCGCACTGGCGATGGTGCGCGATTTCCTGATTGAGAGCAACCTGTTCCGCTCCTATCGCGGCTCCTATGCGTTCCTGGTCTCCAAGTTTGCGCTCTCGATGTTCATCGATACGCTGTACATGCACTTCAAGCACCGCCTGCCGCAGGCGTTTCCCTCGGCCTGGAACGCCTTCCGGCACGCGCTGCAGCTCCGCAAGCGCGCCGCCGACCCGCTGGCCACCATCGATGCGCTGGTGCGGCAGGGCGTGTATCAAATGATGGAAAAATAGGAAGAGCAGCGAAGCAACGGTCTTTTTGTTCCCACAGCAAGGCGGCGCAAGCCGTCTTTTTTGCGCGCCGATGTTGCCGCCAGTCGAATGGTGGCGCATTCCCGCGTCGCGCGTATACTATGAAGGGATTCGTTTACTCTCAGCGCGCTTTTGCGCAAATAGACGCCAATCAGGAGGCAACCTATGCCAAACTTTACTACCTCAGGCGGCTGCGGCCGTTCGTCCGCAGGCATGCCCGGAACATGCATGGCTTGCCCCGCAGGGCAGGCCGGCCCTCCAGGACCGCAAGGACCTCCGGGACCCCAAGGGCCTTCGGGACCGCAGGGGCTGCAAGGGGTACCCGGTCCCGAGGGACCCGAAGGGCCTCCGGGCCCCGGAGTCACGCCGCTCAACCTGGTGTACGTGACCTCGAACACGGCCAGCCGGTTCACGGTGATCGACGGCGAAAGCAACGCGCTGCTGGCCGATCTGCCCGTGGGCACCGGACCGCGCGGCGTGGCGTACAACGCCGTTATGAACAAGGTATACGTGGTCAGCAGCAGCGTCTCCACCGTCACCGTGGTGGACGGTACCTCCTTCGCGCCGCTCAGCACGTTTTCGGTATCGCCGCTGCCCTTCCTGGCGGCGGTCAATCCGGCCACCAACAAGACCTATGTAGCCAGCCTTCTCCTGGATCAGGTATCGGTGATCGACAGCCTGACCGACACGGTGCTCTACACTCGCGGAGTCGGTTCCGCGCCCGGCGGCGTGGGCGCTGATCCGCTGCTTAACCAAATCTACGTAAGCAACGGAGGCAGCTCCAACAGCGTCAGCATTTTGCAGGGCAACACCGATTCGGTCATCACTACCCTGCCCGTAGGGCTCGATCCCGGCTTCGTGGGGGTCAACCCGGCGACCTCGCTGGTGTATATCCCCAACTTCCGCAGCGCATCGGTCACTGTCATCAACGGCCGCACAAACACGGTGCTGACCACCATCACCGCAGGCATCGGCACCAATCCGCTGGGCGTTGCCGTCAACCCACGCACCAACCTCATCTATGTTTCAAACTTCAGCTCCGATACGATCTCCATCATTCGCGGCGCGAACAATCAGGTGATAGGCACCATTCCGGTGGGAGAATCCCCGCGAGGGTTGGCTATGAACCCCAACACCAACCGCCTGTACGTCGCCAACTACGGTCGGCATACCGTGTCAGTAATCGATACGTTGACCCACACGGTGATTGCCACCATTCCCGTGCCAGCGGGGCCATACGATGTGGCGGTGAGCATCGAGACGGGCTAATCCTGCTCCTCATTTATCGCAAAAAGGGGATCGCATACGCTCCGCGCGCAGCGATCCCCGGTTCTTTTTTGGGGGGGAGTGCTCAGTACCGGGTGCGGTAGTAAAGCTTCAGCGCCGCCTTGAGCAGTACGATGAACAGCAGCGAAGCCAGCAGCGTGAAATACACAGTGGTATCGATGAATCCGGCCACAATGGTGGCGATGGTAAGGCTGTACATGGCCAACGAGTAGCCCACCGCGCCGATCTTTTGCTGGATCATTTGGTTGCGCTCGTCGGTCTCTTCTATTAGAAGCTTCCTCATGCGCTCCGGGCTGCGCATGGTGTGCAGGTTGAGGAATATGAGGCCCGAGAGCGAAAGCAGCATGCCCATGACCGTGCCCATCTCAAAGCCCTGAATAAAATCCGGCATGGCCTTCAAGCGGCTGCCTTGCCAAAGCACCATGATCACCGAAAGCAGCACCCCGGTCACCATGCCCGCAATGAGCACGCGGTTGCGGGCCTGCAGCTTCTTGCGAAAAGCGCCCATGTCCATACTCCGTCATTCCCCCTTTCTATAAGAAGAGCCCAGTTCAGAAGAGCCGAGTTCAGAAGAGCCAAATTCAGAAGAACCGGTATCCGTAAAACTCAAATCAGAAAAATCGAAAATCTCCTCGATGGATGCGTCAAAATAGCGCGCCAGCTTGTAGGCCAGCACCAGCGAGGCCGTGTATTTCCCGCATTCGATGGAGGTGATGGTTTGCCGCGTGACGCCCACGGCGGCGGCCAGCTCCTCCTGCGAGAGTTTGCGCTGCTTTCGCAGCTCGGGTAGCTTGGTGTTCACAGCATCCTCCTTCGAGCGGGATGTGGTTCGTAGGGTTTAGTATAGTGCGCTTTGCACGATTTGTCAAGCGCGCTTTGCACTTGCTCGGAAAAGGCTTTGCACTTGCTCAAAAAGGAGCATTTCCTTTCTTGTTCGCAAGACCCGCTTAATACCAATTCCAACTACGTTTTGCCACAATCCAGCGGATCTTTATCCGATCGGCGTTGTCGTGCCTCGGTCAGCGTAGCTGCGGGCTACGCCTCCTTCGGACTCCTAGCTGAACGTAAAAATCTCTCGCTGGCTTATTGGCAAATCCTAATTGGAATTGGTATAAGGGCGACAGAGAAGGTTCCCCAAGGGCGATCGATAAGCCCTTGGGTCGCCTGTGAAGGCGAAACCCTCCTGAAAAGTCGCGCGGAGAAAGGTGTTTAGCCCTCACGGTCGACCAAAGGGCTTTGCGGTCGCCCTTTGGAAACCTTCGCACGCACATGCTACGCAGTTCACGCGCTTCGCATTTTGGGCACAAAAAAAGCCCCACAGGGCAATAGGCGCTTCGTTTTGATAGAAGCAAAGCTAGACTTCTGCACCAGAAGAAATAGGATACATATAAGATAACCCGCAAATGGCAAGTTGTCAAGCATTTTTGCAAAAAAGGGAGCAAAAGGCCGTCCGCACCGCTCGAAACGGATCGCGGGTATGGGAATGCGCGCGCCGCGGTTTGGGTTTTGCCCGCGGGTTTGCTAGAATGTAGCGCATGCTGGCAGCCTTGGCCCCTTCCGGTTCGGGCCGCCGGGATCAATGCACAGGGAGGCGATGCAATTGGCGCAAATCGAGCTGGGAGACATCTGCAAATCGTTCTGGGTATCGGAGCGGCCCGAGGGGAGGTTCTCGGCGCTGCGCGGCGCGCTGGTGCGTGCGCGCAAGGAGGTGCGCGCCCTGGACGGCATCGGGTTTTCCATCGAGCAGGGCGAGCTGGTGGGCTACATCGGCCCCAACGGCGCGGGCAAATCGACCACCGTGAAGGTGATGAGCGGCATACTCACCCCCGACCGGGGCCGCTGCACCATCCTGGGTCGCACGCCCTGGCAGCAACGCCCCGCACACGTGGCGCAGATCGGCGTGGTGTTTGGCCAGCGCAGCCAGCTTTGGTGGGATGTGCCGGTGGAGGATTCGTTTGCGCTGCTGCGCGACGTGTACGGCATCCCTAAGGGTGATTACACGCTACGGCACGCCGAGCTTTGCGAGGTGCTTGATATCGGCCCGCTGCTGCGCACACCCGTGCGCCAGCTCTCGCTGGGCCAGCGCATGCGTTGCGAAATCGCCGCTTCGCTGCTGCACCGGCCCCGCATTCTGTTCCTGGACGAACCCACCATCGGTCTGGACGCGGTATCGAAGCTGGCGCCACGCGATTTCCTGCTGCGCATCAACGCGCAGGACGGCGTGACCATGATCCTCACCACCCACGACATGGACGACATCGAGGCGCTGTGCAAGCGCGTGATGGTGATCGGCAAGGGGCAGCTGCTGTTCGATGGGCAGCTCGATGCGCTCAAGGAGGCGTACGCCCCGCCCATGCGCATGGAGACCGACACCGAGGCGATGATCGCCCGCATGTACAAGGAGCTGGCGCTATGAGCACGATGAGTTCGAATGGTTCATCGGCGGCGGCCGCACGGCCCGGAAAGCTCGGCAGGTTCAGGCGCACGCTGCGCGCCGGGTGGGCCATCTTCCGAATCGAGGTGATTTCGGGGTTCCAATACCGGTTGGCTTCGCTGGGGAGCGCCGCCATCGCCAGCTTTTGGGCCCTCATCGAATGCATCGTGATCACGGTGTTCTACACCTACGCCGAGCATTACACCGCAGGGGTGGAGGCGGGTCTGCCGCTGCCGCAGGCCATCACCTACCTGTGGGTCGGGCAAATCCTGTTCTCGCTGCAAGCCGGCGGTATCGATGGCGGCATTCACGAGATGATTACCAAGGGCGACGTGGGTGTGGAACTTTGCCGCCCGCTCGATCTGCACACGCATTGGTTCATGAAGCTGGGCGCGAAGCGGGTCGCGCCGTTCTTCCTGCGGGGAATTCCGGTGCTGACGGTGGGGCTTCTGATGCCCGCGCATTTCCGCGTGGGGCCTCCAGCCTCGGCGGGTGCGCTGCTGGCGTTCGCGATGGCCTGCTGCGGCGCGCTGCTGCTCTCGTCCTCGTTTTCCGCGCTGGGCCATGCGCTGCTGCTTGACCTCAAGTGGGGTACAGGGCCCATCCACTCGATGTTTCTGCTCTCCTCGGTGCTGGCGGGCGGCTACCTGCCGCTGCAGCTCTGGCCCGATGCGCTGCAGCCCTTCCTGCGCCTGCAGCCCTTTGCCGGAATGCTGGATTTGCCGGTGCGGCTCTACCTAGGGCTCACGCCGCTTTCCCAGCTTCCGGAGGCGCTGGCGCTACAGCTGGGCTGGGTGGCGGTGTTCATTCTGCTGGGGCGCTGGTTGATTGCGCGCAATTTGAAGCGATTGGTGGTGCAGGGCGGATGAACGAAGCGAAAATTAGGAACGAGGGCGCGAATCCCGAAGCCCCGGCACCCGCTAACCGCATGAGCGGCTTCCGGCTCTACTGGCGCTACCTGGGCATGAACCTGAAGAGCGGCCTGCAATACAAGGGTTGGCCGCTGCAGCTTTTCAACTGCCTGCTGGTGGTGGTCACCGATCCTATCGGCACGCTGTTCCTCTTCCGGCGCTTCGGCGGCATCGGCCCATGGAGCATGGAGCGCATGCTGCTGGTCTACGCGCTGGCGGTCACCTGCTTCGGGCTGGCGGAAAGCTTTTCGCGCGGGTTCGACGTGTTTCCCTGGCACATCCGCAGCGGCAATTTTGACCGGATGCTGCTGCGCCCACGCCCCGCATTCCTGAGCGTGCTGGGCTCGCGCTTCGATATCCACCGGCTGGCGCGCGTGGTAAGCGGGTTCGTTGTAATCGGGTGGTGCCTGCACCGGCTGGGCGTGGTGATGACGGCAGGCCGCGCGGCGATGCTGCTGCTAGCGCTGCTGGGCGGATACCTGGCCTATACGGGGGTGTTCGTGCTCACCTCGGGCATCGCGTTCTTTACCATCGCCGCCCTGGATTGGATTTACATATTCACCAACGCCAGCTATCAGGTCACGCGATGCCCGCCCGAGTTGCTGCCCCGCTGGCTCTATGGCGTTTTTACCTTCCTGATGCCCATGCTGGTGGTCAGTTACTACCCGGCGGCGGCGCTCTGCGGCTGGGGCGAACCGGCGTGGGTAGGCTGGCTGGCATTCCCGGCGGGGGCAGCGTTCCTGCTTATCGCGCTACCGGTGTGGCGGTTCGGCGTGCGGCACTATCGCTCGACCGGATCGTAAGCGAATTTTTGAAAAACCGTGCGGCATAATGCGCGCGCGAACCGCAGGAATCGCGCAAACCCGCGCGCGAATGTGTAATAAGCCTGCAAAAACGCCGCAAGAAAGGTCGCGGCGCTGTCGAACCCGGCCAGGATTCGCTTTTTCTCATGCCCTATTTCGCCATGCCTGTACACAGGGAAGGTATATGCTATGGGCACAGACCGTGCGGAACAAACCGTATCGGTGAGGTGTGCGGCGGCAGCGCAAGCGGGCCGCCGGGCGCGGAAGGGGAGGGAATCCGAATGGCGCAAAGAGGAGCGCAGGCATATGCATTGCCCTTGGCGGCGATCGCGGGAGCGGCATGGTACGAGGCTTCCCCGCTGCTGCGCATGGCGCGCGAAGCCGCTCGGGCCGAGGCCGAGGCGGCGAAAGAGTATGACGATGCAGACGAAGCAAAAGAGAGCGAAGATAAGAGTGAAGCAAAAGAGAGTGAAGATGAAATCGACGACGAGGACGACGATGAATCGCCCGAGCTGATGCGTTTGGCGCAGGATTTGCCGCAGCTTAACCTGGCGGTAGGGCTGCGCAACGTGGCCTACGATCAGCCGCAATATGTCGAATTGCTGCACGCCTGCCGCGCTGCCTTTGCACAGCGCGCCGACGCGCTCGAGGCGGCCCACCGCGCGCGCGATGCCGAGCGCATGCGGCTGGAGGCCCATTCCTTGGCGGGCAGCCTGGGCAGCATTGGCGCGGAGACACTGCGCCTGCATGCCGCCGAGCTGGAGCTGGCGATCTACGATGGGCTTGCGACCCAGGTGCGCATACAGGCCCCGGCCTTTCTGTCCGAGCTGCGCAGCTTCCTGCGCCAATTGCACTGCTGCTTCGGCGCGCAGGTGGCGCAGGCCCCCAGCAGGTCGGGCTACCCCTCCATGTGGTACGATACCGCCCTGGCGCTGCGCGAAAGGGTGGCGGAATACGATTACACCGGCGCGCTTTCGCTGCTTGCATCGCTGGAATGGGCGCACGCGCCCGAGGATGGCCCCTGGCTGGCGCAGGTGCGCCGCGCGCTCGAAAATTTCGATTATCAGGCGCTGGGTCGGCTCTTGCAGACGCTGCCAAAGGAGGCGTGAGGTTCTACCCCTTCTCCGCACGCGGCGCGGAGGGCAGCAATGTTTCCGCCGCCAGACAGAGCGCGCTGGCCTGCACCGCGCAGGCCCGCGCGCGTGCGTTTGGCGCGGAAAGCGCTGCGCTCGCATGGCGGAAGGCGGC
>JAVBLJ010000042.1:0-42479 GCA_031553615.1 Eubacteriales bacterium | reverse complement strand
AGCTCAATTCTTCTTCGCGTAGCTTGATAATGATCTGCTCCACCGTGTAATTTGATTTCCCCATTTCTTCCAGCTCCTTTTCGTTAGTTTACCATATCCTCACTAACTTTGAAACTGGTACAACGCTCGGGGGCTGGGTCAGTTAGGTGCGGTCGAATTTGACGCTTACGTTTCATTCACCTACACAGAAGGCTCCCCTTACAGAAATTTTTAACAGGCTTCTTGGCGCTGGGTCGTCGAGCGCACTTTCGGTTGGCTCAACAACTCTCGCCGCCTCAGTAAGGACTACGAGATCACTACCGCTTCCGCTGAAGCTACCGTCAAGATCTCCCACCTGCACACCTTACTCAAACGTTTGTGAATATAGGCTCTAAGATCCAATTGCCGCAAGCACATCGTTCCATATTTTTTCATAATCTGCTGTCCTGTTATCAAAGAAATCCTTTCGGATCCTCCACAGAGTCTCCGCTCTATCATCTGAAAAATATTTTCCCTCCAGAGTATCCTGAATCATTGATTGGACTTCACTCTGATCAAACGCAAGCAAAGCAGGACAGAACACTCTCAAATCATACAGAAGCCCATTGCCTCCCCTAACAAACTCATCTAAGTCAGGCACATACATAATCACCGGTTTCTCTAGAAAAGCAGCATCAAAAGCTGCTGACGAATAATCAGAAATAATGATATCCACCTGTCTAAGGATACAATTCACATCAAAGGTTGCACTCAATTCCAATACGCACGAACTATTTGCGTTCATGCTCCACCTTGATTCTGCTTGATGTGGTTTCTGAATCCACAAAATATTATTTCGTTCAAGATAGCTGATGAAATGATTGCCTTCTAGCGGCATCTTATAACTACTCTCAGCATCTCGAAACGTAGGTAGATATAGAATGGAAATTGAGTACTCTTGCATTTTCTTAAGCACATCCAGCTCATCTTGGAGCAAAAATGTACAGGAACAATACCTAGGATAAGTCGAAACAAATGTATTTTCTTTGTGGATTTTCAAATTCTCCGAATTAATAGAAGCATTTAAAGCGCTAGTACATAGAATCTTTGGCTCTCCCCAGCACCCCAAATAGCCAGCCTTTCTTAAAGGGACTGTATTGGCAGCCCTAACCAACCACTTACTTCTTCCATTTTTGAGATTTGAAGTGGCATTTGCTGTTGATCCAACGGCTTTAATGCCAACACCATGCCACAATTGCACTTTGCGTGCACCGGCTGATAAACATACATCAATATCCGGGCTGTAGATACCAGCTTGTGCTGATATATTGCAAAGAATATGAATCCCAGCCTTTAGATGCCAATATGTGCTTCCTCTTGTACCAATCAGATAAGATTCAAACCCACTTGCATTTAGAAAAGTATTAACTTTCGGATTACGCGTTACCCAGATCACCTTCTCCAAAGCATAATTATCTTTATTCTGGTGCAAATATTGATACAGAAATCTGGAATTGTCGGCGAACTTTTCACCCATCCATGCACCAAAAAGCAGTATTTTTTTATTTCGTCGGATAACAAAGCCGACGACATAAACAGCCAAATTAATAAAAGAACATATGATAATCCTAAATATAGTTCGCAAATCGTTCAAAATAATTCTCATTAGCCGTTCCTCTTCCTAGGGCGTGTTTCAAAAGTCATATGGACTGCATAATCAAGCGAGCCGGACAAAGATGCAAGCCAGATGCACGAAAGCGAGAAACCTTGACGTGCCCCCGAAAACATGTCCAGGATCAATGTTAGTCGAGTTCGAGAACCGACAGGGAAATCCCTTGTCTGCTTGGATGCGATAGACGGTTTTGCCGGGTGGTCGTCAAGGGCGGCGAAGCCGTTCATCATGACCCTTGACGGCCAGCCGGCAAAACCGTACCCTCGCTCAGGCAGACAGGGGGACGACCGTTTGTGGGGCGGGTGGTCTACCGCCCAGGCTGGAGTGTGGACGAATCGTGTTGTAGTATTGCACCCAACGAGCGATCAGCACCTGAGCTTCATACATGCTGCCAAACAGCTCCCCATTGAGAAACTCATCGCGCATCCGACCGTTGAAGCTCTCGATATATCCGTTTTCCCAGGGACTGCCCGGTTCAATGTAGGCTGTAATCACGCCCGCGTGCTGCAACCATCGGCGAACTTTCTTGGCCGTGAACTCGCTGCCGTTATCACTGCGCAGGTATTCCGGTGCACCTCGCAACAGCATCAGATCCGCCAGCGTCTCAATCAGGTCGTTGTTGCACCAGCTGCGGCGCGGCACCGAGGCTATGCATTCATGGGTATACTCACCACGGAAGCCTGCGCATTAGCAGCCTCAGGTTTCTGATGCTGTCCATGCCAGTTGGTATTTATGGGTATAATCACGCAATCTCTCGAAAAACAAAGGCTCATTGAGAATTCTTTGTGTTCTCTCTGTCTGCTCGCACGGAGGTGGGTCGCCCTTGCATTGTAACCAGTCCAGCTCCCCCCAGTCAAACGTACGATTGTGCGCTGTGTGCGCTTGGAGCAAGGCGGCTCGCGCCGCTCACGGATCGGGCTCCACCCAACCGCTCAATTGCAGTATGCTCCTCTTTTCTGGGTTCTCGGCGTTCTGCGCATCGAGCTTCCGGTAATCCGAAGGAGTAACGCCGACAATCCGCATAAAAAAGCGGTTGAAGCTGGAAGCCGAGGCGAACCCCACAGCCTCCGCGACCAATGCGATGGAATCCTCGGTCGTTCTCAGCAGCGTGGCCGCCCGGTCGATGCGCGTCGTCGTGATGAAGCTAAGCGGCGAGGTGCCCATAATGGATAGGAAGAGTCTCCGGAAGTGGGTGGTGCTCAGGTGGCACATGGCCGCCAACTCGTCGATGTCAATTCTGGTCATATAGTTGGCATTGATATGATTGAGCGCGGGGGTAATCACAAAACCATCCTTGGCATTGGCCGCTGGCTTGGAAGCGCCCGCCGCCTTCGAATGCTCGATGCGCAGCAGTTCAAAATACAGGGCGGTACTCAGCGCCTTCACCGTGATGCGGTAGTTGTTGCGCTGCTCGCGCAGCTCGTCCAGCAGGGTCATAATGAGGAAGTGCGCCTTGGGGTACTGCTGCTGATCCAGCAGGTAGACGAAGCCTTGTTCGGAGACCGAAGTAAGTTCAAAATCCTCCTGGGTCTTCACCATCTCGCTGAGCAGCCTGCGAAAATCCAGGAAAATAAACGACCACAGGCTGGCCGTTTGGGGCGAGGAGTAGGTGGTGTGCGGCACATGCCGGGGAATCACCGTCACATCGCCGGCGCGAAAGGTGAGCGGCGCATCGCGCACCTCCAACGTACCGCTGTCGCTGTGGCAGATGCCAATCTCCAAGCAATTATGGAAGTGCAGTCGGCCGCTCTTCACGGGCGAAATCCGCCACTTGTCGCCGCTATGCAGCAGCACAGGGAAATCGAGCATCAGCTCGTATACGCGGTATTCAATAACTTGCCTCGCTTTGCGCGCCAAACCCTCACCCCCTCCGCCCAGTATAGCGCACCGACACATGCATTTCAATCATAATCAATCATAAATCAGCCAGTTTTGGCAACAGAACCTGCGGTTTCTGCCCATTTTCCCTGTCTTTCCATGCGCCTCACAAAAATAAAAGGTCGTTTTTGCATGATTTGTAATCGATATGTGTATTGAATTGTCCTTGTTAAACGGGCTATAATGTGGGCAATGAATCATAGCAGTTTGCATAAAACGCAAGCTCTATTTTGCACACCCTCTCAATAAAAAATTTCTTTACTAGGAATGTCCTTTACCGGGAATGCCGTTAAGGAGGGATTTAATGCTTCAACCTTCGATTGATCGTTCGCTCTCCCGGCACGCGCCTTCGTTTGGCAGCACGCTGCGCTCCGCCTTCGTGCGCGATTGGCAGCTGTACCTGCTGCTGCTCTTGCCCATTGCATTCGTCATCATCTTCAAGTATGCCGCCTATCCGGGGCTGCGCATCGCCTTTATGAACTACAAGCCCGCCAAGGGCTATGCGGGCAGCGCCTGGGTCGGGTTTGGCACCTTCGCCAAAATATTCAAGGATGCCGACTTCTCCCGCGCCCTCAAGAACTCGCTCACCTTCAATTTCCTCGATCTGCTCATCGGCTTCCCGGTGCCCATCATCCTGGCGCTCATGCTCAACGAGCTGCGCTTCAACCGGTTCAAGAAGCTTTCGCAGACCGTACTGTACCTGCCGCATTTCCTCAGCTGGGTCATCATCGCCAGCGTCGCCTATTCGCTCTTCAAGCCCGAAACCGGGCTCATCAACATCGTGCTCATGAACTCCGGCCTCATCGATAAGGGCATCCCCTTCCTGACGGAAAAGAATCACTGGGCAGTCACCTATCTGCTCATGGGCGTTTGGCAAAACATGGGCTGGGGCTCCATCATTTACCTGGCCGCCATGACCGGCATCAGCCCCGAGCTCTACGAGGCCGCCACGGTGGACGGAGCCAACCGCTGGCGCAAGATTTGGCACGTGACCCTGCCGGGCATCCGCGCCACCACCGTGACCCTGCTCATCATGAACCTGGGTCGCATCATGGGTTCCAACTTCGAGCGGCTCAGCGCCTTTGGCAATGTACTGGTCAAGGATTATCAATACCAGCTGGCCATCTACATCTTCGAAAAGGGTATTGCGGGCGGCAACTTCAGCAATGCCACCGCCGTAGGCCTGTTCCAATCGCTGGTGGGCTTCCTGCTGGTAATAGCGGCCGATCGGGTAGCCAAATCGCTAGGCGAGAACGGCCTAATATAGTGGAGGTGAGCGCATGAACGCCCAGACAGTCTCGCGCTCCCGAAAGAGCGATTTCTCCGGCGTTAACCGCATTCGAATTGGCGATTTCGTCATCGCCTTCGTCATCCTGCTGCTCTGCCTGACCTGCATCCTGCCCTTTTTGCATGTGGCGGTCAAATCGATCTCCAGCAACACGGCGGTGCTGGCCAAGTCGGTCTACCTATGGCCCAAGGGCATCAATTTCGATGCGTACAATTCGATTTTTCGCGATGGTCAGCTAACCCACTCCATGCTCTACAGCGTGCTGGTCACCCTGCTGTTCACCGTCATCGGTATGATCGTAACCACCTGCGCGGCCTATCCGCTCTCGCGCAAGCGGCTGCTGGGCCGCAAGACGGCCTCGCTGCTCATCCTCTTTACGCTGTACTTCTCGGCGGGTTTGATCCCCGAATACCTGCTGTTCAAGGATTTGGGGCTGCTGAACTCCATGTGGGTGCTGATCCTGCCCCTGGCCTTTTCGCCCTACAACATGCTGATCATGCGCAGCTTCATCCAGTCCACCATCCCCGATAGCTTGGAGGAAGCCGCCTTTCTCGATGGCGCATCGAACTTCCAAATCCTGTTCCGCATCGTGCTGCCGCTTTCGAAGCCCATCATCGCCACCCTTTCGCTGTTCTATGCGGTAGGCCGTTGGAACGCCTATGCCGACGCCCGCTACTTCATTACCACCAAGGCGCTGCAGCCCATTCAGTACCTGCTCTCCAACATGGTGCTGAACTCCGGCGCAGACGCGATCAGCCTTTCGGAAGGCTCGGCGATCACCAGCACCCCCGAGGTGCTGCAGGCCGCCATCGTTATGTTCGCCACCCTGCCCATCCTGCTCATCTACCCCTTCGTGCAAAAACACTTCGTGAAGGGCGTAATGATCGGGGCGGTCAAGGGTTGATGAAGGTTCCCACGCATCGACAAACAGAAGGAGTGTAGACGAATGAAGAAGGTATTCTCGATCCTGCTCATGGTGGCGCTGTTCGTTTCCATGCTGCCGCTGGCCGCGCTGGCCACCGAGCCTGCGGTTGCCGCCGCTGGCGCTTCCCCCGCGCACCTGGTTGCCTTCGAAAACCGCGTAAGCATCACGGTCCCGGTGTACGACCGTTCCAAGGAAGGCTATCCCCCGGTCGACGATAACTACTGGACCCAGTGGGTGCAGAAGGAATTCGGCGATAAGTACAACATCGACGTGAAGTACGTGGCCATCCCCCGCGGCGACGTGATGACCAAGTACAACCTGCTGATCGCGGGCGGCGAGACCCCCACCATCATGATGGAATACGACTACCCCAAGGTTGCGCAATGGGCCAACGATGGCGCCATGCAGGAAATCAACCTGGAGGAGTTCGCCGCCGTCGCGCCGACCTTCTACCAGGCCATGGTCGACAACAACCAGCTTTCCTACACCGCCATCGGCGGCAAGGATTACTTCGTGCTGACCGAGCGCCCCTACTACAATACCCCCTTCACCTACGTCGAATTCATGCGCAAGGATTGGCTCGACCAGCTTGGTCTGGAAGTGCCCAAGAGCTACGAAGAGTTCGTGAAGGTCGTCAAGGCAGTGCAGGAGGCCGGATTGGCCGAGCATCCCGTCGGCCTGCAGCTGCCCAAGGCCGCTTACGTAGCTAACTTCGGCTTCCGCAATTACCCGGTGGACGAGGCGGAGTGGGCCATGCATTCCAGCCTGGGCACCGCCAGCCTGACCTGGTACGCCACCGAGCGGCTGCTTCGCCGCCAGAACGCCGAATACAACCAGGGCTTCTTCTCCACCGAGTATGAGCTTGAGGATGCCGGCGCAAGCGGCGGCTCCTCGCAGTGGCAGACCGATTTCATCAACGGCAAGAAGCTCTACTTCGGTGGCTACATTGCCGCCAACATGGAGTTCCTGCGCGCCTTCTACGAGGCCAACCCCACCGCACAGCTGGTGGTCGTCAACCCCTACCGCACAGTGGAAGCTGGCGTGTCCGATTATCCGCAGCTTCGCGCCGACAACCCCTTCGGCATGATCGTGGGCTTCTCCTCGCTGGCCACCCCCGAGCAGCTCAAGGCCGCTTGGATGTACATGGAGTGGATGATCCAGCCCGAGACCCTGGCCGTGATCGAGAACGGCGTTGAGAACGTGACCTACACCCTGGATGCCAGCGGCCGCCCCGTGGTCAACGGCGACTATCGCGGCACCGAGATGCTCAACCACAACATGAACATCGACATGACCTGCGTTGTGCACGCCTCCAAGAAGGTCGGCACCGCCGAGGAGACCATCGCCGCCCTCGCGCCCCAGGGCCTGCCGCAGGATTTCACCCAGGAGCTGATCGACAACTACAACATCCAAAAGGAAATCGCCTCCAAGGGTTGGGCGTATTCCGATCCGGTGTTCGCGGTCGCCATCGAGGCCGAGAGCGAGTTCACCGCCTCCCTGCTGAGCCTTTACCAGGAATACAGCGTGGCGCTGACCAAGTGCAAGCCCGAAGAGTTTGACGCGCTGTACGCCGAGCTGTGCAAGAAGTACCTCGAAGCCGGCTACCAGCAAATCATCGACGAGCGCAAGGCCGCCTACGATGCCGGCAACACCACCAAGCTGCCAGTCGCCCCGTAAGACAATTCCATAACCACAATACCCGGGACGCCCTCCAAGCCTCTTTGGGGGGCGTCCCTTTGAACGAACCGCACCGCACAAGGAGGATCCGGCGTTTATGATCAAGCTGAATGTGGAAACAAAGGTGCTGACCGATGCCATCGATGCGGTGGTTCGCAAGACCATGCAGATGGATCTGACCTGGGATTGGCCCTGCGGCGTAGCCTACTATGGCATCTCCGAGGCCTACGCGGCCACTCAAAACGTCGAGTATCTCCGCCTGCTGCAGGCGCGCATCGATGAGTACATCGCCCTGGGCCTGCCCAGCTGGACGGTCAACACCTGCGCCATGGGCCATTGCCTACTCACCCTGCACGAGGCCACCGGCGAGGATCGGTATTGGGAAATCATACTGCAAAAGGTCGATTACCTGCGCAACCACGCGCTGCGCTTTGGCGAACACGTGCTGCAGCATACCGTGTCGGTCAACAACGATGTCCCCGAGCAGGCCTGGGCGGACACCCTGTTCATGGCGGCGTTCTTCCTGCTGCGCTTCGGCGTGAAGGTCGGTGATCAGGAGATCATCAACGATGCACTCAACCAGTATTACTGGCACATCCAGTACCTGCAGGATCGCGAAAGCGGCCTTTGGTACCATGGGTACAACAACATTCAAAAAGATCACATGTCCGGATTCTTTTGGGCGAGGGCCAATGCCTGGGCGGCTTACACCATGTCCCAGGTCGGCGTGCGGCTACCCAGGGCCTACCTATACCCGCCGTTTATGGACGTGCAGTGTTCCCTGCGCGATCAGCTGGCGGGGCTCAAGGGCCTGCAAACCGAAAACGGCCTGTGGCACACCGTGCTCGACGATGAACAGAGCTACGAGGAGCTTAGCGCCAGCGCGGGCATCGCGGCGGCTATGCTGATCGGCGGCAACCCGCTGCACACCCAGTACGCCCAAAAAGCCTGCGAAGGCATTCTGCAACACATCACTCCGGACGGCCGTCTGCTGCACGTATCCGGGGGCACTGCGGTGATGAACGACCTGGAGGGCTACCGTACCATTTCGCGCGATTGGGTGCAGGGTTGGGGGCAGGGCCTGGCGCTCGCTTTCCTGACGGCGGCACTCCCCCGCTGAGAGGTGAAGCACTTGAGCGAGCACTTGAACGAGCACTTGAACGAGCAGTTGAAAGGCGGCTTTACCCTGCCAGGTGAAGCCGGCTACGAGGATTTGACGCTGGCGTTGGCCCAGCGCTGGGGCGCGGATGTGATCCGCGATAGCGACGGCACCGCGCTTTCCGATAGCTTGCTGTCGGCGGGCTACGGTGTCTATTCGACCCTCTGCATCATTCGCGAGCACAACGCTTGGATTCAGGCGCATCCCTGGGCGCAGCAACAATGCATCCTGTGCACCGCCCCGCGGGTGCAGACCGAATCGCCGCTGCGCATCGCGTTGATGGATGGCTTCTTTGCCGAGCAGTTTCAGATCAACGATGCCCCTGAAGCCCTGGCCTACTGGCAGGTGTACGACCGCACCAGCAACTCCCTTTGCCCCCGCGAAGCCTGGCATTACGACGCCGCTACCGGCGAGGTGATCATCGCAAGCGTTCCTTGGCACACGTACACCGTCAGCTTTTTTGCCCTGCGCATTTGGGAAGAGATTTCGATGTACAACCCCGTCACCAACGGCTGGGACAAGGAACACCTGCGGCAGCTCGACCCGGTGTACCCCGAGGTACAAGCCTGCCTGAAGGCATGGCTGCACGATTGGTGCCTCGCCCACCCCCAAACCACGGTGGTTCGGTTCACCTCCTTCTTCTACAATTTTGTGTGGATCTGGGGCAGCCAAGAGCGCAACCGTCACCTGTTCAGCGATTGGGCCTCCTACGATTTCACGGTGAGTCCGCTGGCGCTGCAGGCCTTCGAGACGCAGTACGGCTATGCGCTCACCGCCGAGGATTTCGTGAACCAGGGCAGGCTGCGCGCCACCCACTCGGTGCCCGATGCCAAGAAGCGGGATTGGATGGCCTTCACCCATGCCCGCGTATGCGCCTTCGCCAAGGAATTGGTGGATATCGTGCACGGGTACGGCAAGCAGGCCTACGTTTTTTACGACGATAGCTGGGTGGGACTGGAGCCCTACGGTCCCCACTACCCGGAGATCGGGCTGGACGGCATGATCAAATGCGTGTTCTCGGGCTTCGAAGCGCGGCTTTGCGCCGGGGTTCCGGCACGGGTGCACGAAATTCGCCTGCATCCCTACCTCTTCCCGGTGGGGCTGGGCGGTGCGCCCACCTTCTCCCCCGGCGGCGATCCGGCGACCGATGCTTGGCTCTATTGGCGCAACGTGCGCCGCGCGCTACTGCGCCAGCCGGTGGATCGCATCGGCTTGGGCGGATATCTGCACCTGACGCAGGGCTTCCCCACCTTCGTAACCGCTATCGAAGACATCGCGCAGGAGTTCCGGCAGATCAACGCCTTCCACCAACAGGGCGCACCCGAATGCATGAAGCCCCGGGTGGCAGTGCTGCACGCTTGGGGAGCGCTGCGCCCCTGGACGCTCTCCGGGCACTTCCACGAGACCGATGCCCACGACCTGATCCACGTGCTCGAGAGTCTATCCGGCCTACCCTTCGAGGTGCGCTTCCTGGATTTCGTGCAGGTAAAGCAGGGCGCGCTCCGAGAGACCGACGTGCTGCTGTGCGCAGGGCTCAAGGGTACCGCGTGGAGCGGCGGCGAGTGCTGGGACGATGCCGTGGTGGAGGCTGTAACCGCTTGGGTACACCAGGGCGGTGCGCTGATCGGCATCAACGAGCCCTCCGCGCTGGAGGGCTACGCCACCCAACTGCGCATGGCCCACGTGCTGGGCGTCGATGTAGATTGCGGAAGGCAAAGCT
This sequence comes from Eubacteriales bacterium, assembly GCA_031553615.1. Classification (GTDB taxonomy): domain Bacteria; phylum Bacillota; class Clostridia; order Christensenellales; family Aristaeellaceae; genus WQXF01. The sequence goes on along the minus strand of JAVBLJ010000042.1, from coordinate 32,202 downwards.
GCCATGGAAAGTGGCGCTATGAAGCGCAGTGCCTGCCCGCGCTGTGCGCAGGTAAGACTGAGCTGCCCGCCAAACCCACCGCCTACCTGACGGACGGCACGGCCGAGGTGTGGCAGGAGCAGGATGGCTCCCCCGCATTGACCTGCCACGTGTTCGGGCAGGGCAAGGGGCTCTACCTCTCGGGCTACCGCCACAGCGCACACGGCGCTCGCCTGCTGTTGCAGCTCATCCTGCTGGCGGCGGGAGCACAGCAGGCCGACTTCCTGCCCAGCGATCCCGAGGTGGAATGCGCCTGGTATGCCAACGCGCACCGGATGGTGCTCATTAACAACAGCGCCGAGCCCCGGCAGGGCACGGTGCAGGCGTTGGGCCAAACCCTCCCCTTTGCGCTCGAGGGCTACCGGATGCAGGTCGTGGAGCTATAAGCGCATCCAACCAAAGGCACAAAAAAGCGATCCGCTTCCATCGAACGATGGAGGCGGATCGCTTTTCTTTGCCCCTTTGCTTTCGATTCAGGCCTGGCCCCGGCTGAATCACGCGCGTACCGTCGCCTCGATCTGCGCACGAATCGCACCCTTGCCGGTGCTCATGCGGGTGAAAAGCTGCTCACAAATTTCGCCCAGACCGTGGGCATACAAATCTACGCCAAAGAGGTTCTCATCGGCGAAGATCGGCCTTAGCCTTGCCGTGTCGAACGGCTGGCCCAGGACGAATCCGGCCACGTGAGCCTGGAGTGTATCCAGGCTGGGATCGGGCGAGGGTTCGAATGCCTTGCCTTCGTCGTCCACGCCGGTCAGGTAGCGCGCATACCCCGCGAACACCAGTGGAATCGCCTTCAGGAAGGAGAGATCGGTCGATCCATCGCTTTTGCCCGCGGCCACATAGGCCTTCAGCGTCTCGCCAAAGCGCACGGGCAGTTTTTTTGAGGTATCGCAGGCGATGCGTTGCGGTGTATCGGGCACAAAGGGATTGGGCAAGCGCAGCTCCACTACCTCGTCGATGAACTTGCGCGCATCCATGATGCCCGGATTCACCGCCATGGGCAGGCCTTCCACATAGCCAATCCGCTTGATAAGCGCCACCAGCGCGTCGTCCTTCATCTCATCCGATATCTTGGTGTAGCCCAGCAGGCAGCCGTAGATCGCCAGGCAGGTGTGCAACGGGTTTAGGCAGGTGCAGACCTTCATCTTTTCGATTTTGTCCACAGCCTCGCGATCCGCAAAGATCACGCCCACCTTCTCCAGGGGAGGACGACCGTTGGGGAAGTGATCCTCGATGGCGAGATATTCGCACTCCTCGGCGTTCACCATGCCGGATACGTACGTGTTCTTGCCGGTTACCACCACCTGCGCACCCTCGAAGCCCTCGCGCTCCAGCAGCGCGATCACCTCATCGGAGGGGCGGGGCGTGATCTTGTCGATCATGCTCCAGGTGAACGCCACCTTGGCCGGATCCGATAGATACTCAACATATCCCCGATCGATCAAACCCTTTTCCGCCCAAGCCCGGGCGATGGCAAGCATGCTGTTTTGCAGAATGGTGCCGTTGTGCGAGCAGTTATCCAACGAGACCAGGGCCAGCGGTTTTTGCCCATCGCGGTACCGCGCGGCCATCAGCTTACACAGTATGCCGACGATCGAAACCGGGCGCTCCATGCTCTGAAAATCGCCCGCGCAATAGCCCAACGGCTTGCCTGCGGCGTCGGTGACCGCGTAGCCCTTTTCAGTGATCGTCATGGTGACCATCTGCAGGCTATCGGCGCAAAAGATTTCCTCCACGCGGCGCTCCTGTCCGGCGTAGCCAAGCGCCTCGCAGATCGAGGCCACCACGCGCTTTTCCACCGTGCCATTTCCCTTGAGCGAAACCGCCAGCGTCAGGTTCTCAAAGGGCGCAAAGGCCTTTTCGATGATTTCGGGATCGTAGGTTTCCACCACGATCATGCCGGTATCGATTGCGCCCTCATCTAGCAAGCGCTGGCAAAGCACTGCCGGAAACGCGCGCATGATGTTGCCCGCGCCGAAATGCACCCAGGTAGGGCGCTTCCGCGTGTTCTCGCGCACGGCCTGAATGTCGAAGGCGGGCAGCAGGTAGCCCTTCGCCTTATACTCTGGGGCTTGAATGCCTTGCAAACTAAGCTTCATCTGTTCCTCCACAGTTTCATGCCTTGTATGGATTGCATCACTTTACTTCGCGCTCTTGATGGCGTCGTACAGCCCCAGCAGGTACTGGCTGCCCAGCGCGCGGTCGTACAGGCCGTAGCCGGGCATGGCCACCTCGCCCCAAATCGCGCGGCCATGGTCCGGGCGAATGGGGCCTTCGAAGCCAATATCCACCAGCGCGCGCATGATCTCGGGCATATCAAGCGAGCCATCAGCCGCATAGTGCGCCGCTTCCTCGAAAACCCCGGGAGCCGTGTGCTTGGTGTTGCGCACGTGCGCAAAGTGAATGCGGCCCTTGAGGCTGCGGATGATGTCGGGAATATCGTTCTCCGGATTGGAGCTGAGGCTGCCGGTGCACAGGGTGACGCCGTTGTGCGCATCGGGCACAGCGTTCATCAGGCGATGGAGGGCCTGCTTATCGGTAATAATGCGGGGCAGGCCAAACACGCTCCAGGCCGGATCGTCGATGTGGATGGCCATGTTCACGTCGTATTGGTTGCACACCGGCATGATCGCCTTAAGGAAGTACACCAGGTTCTGGAACAGCAGCTCCCTGTCGACCGGCTTGTAGAGCTCAAACAGCTCTTTGACCCGCGCCATGCGCTCCGGCTCCCATCCGGGCAGTAAGAAGCCATTGGAACCCTTGTCGATCGCGGCGAACATCTGCTGCGGGTCGATCTTGTCGATCAAGTTTTGATCGTAAGCCAGCACGGTCGAGCCATCGGGGCGCGGCTTGGCCAGGTCGGAGCGCGTCCAGTCGAATATTGGCATGAAGTTATAGCAAATCATGCGAATACCTTCTTGACCCAGCTTCTCAATGGTGCGAATGTAGTTCTCGATGTACTGATCGCGATCGGGCGTGCCGATCTTGATGGCATCGTGGATGTTCACGCTCTCGATACCCAGTATGGAAAGCCCCGCATCCTCCACCTGCTGCTTGATCGCGCGGATTTTGCCAAGCTCCCACTCCTCGCCGGGCTTGGTGTCATATAGGGTGGTGATAACCCCCTGGACCCCGGGGATTTGCCGGATTTGCCAAAGCTTTACGGAATCAAATGCCTCGCCAAACCAGCGAAGGGAAAATTGCATACACGCTTCCTCCATCTTAAATGTGATTCGTTGTCGTAATTCGTCGTTCCTTTAATGCCCTATGCATACCGATTCGAGGCAACCGCTCAGCGCCTCGCTCACTCAGACGCGCCGACCTTCATCCTCCTGCAAAAAATAGTCCGGATAACGCGCGGCAAGCTCCTTGAGCTCCGTCGATAGCCTGCGGACATGCTTACGCAGCGCTGCTTGTGCTTGCTGCAAATCACTTTTTTTCACGCAGGATAGAATTTCCTCATGCTGCTCGGCGTTTAATGCCTGAATTTGGGGGGTTGCCCGCGTTGAAAGGCGGCGAATTCGGAAATAGTCGAAGCAATTGCGCTGGATCACCTGATGGGAAAGCAGATTGTTGGTCGCCGAAAAGAATACCCTGTGAAACGCATCGTCGTATTGAAAAAACTCGTTGTCGTCGTTCCGTCCGATCGCTTCCCGCTGCAGGGCTAGGATACGCTGGAGCTCCTCAACGGCCTGGTCGTTCTTCAGGAAGATGAATTGCTCCAGCGCTGCCTGCTCCAGCGATTCCCGCAGGAAGTGCTCCTGTTTCACGCGGCTGAGGCTAATCTTGGCCACGATGGTTCCCTTTTGCGGCTGCACAATCAATAAGCGCTCGCGCGACAAGCGAATAAACGCCTCGCGCACGGGCGTGCGGCTGACGCCTAGTTGCGCGGCGATTTCTTGCTCGCTCATCCTGCTGCCCGGCACCAAATCGAGCAAAAGAAGGCTCTGCGCAATCGCATTGTACACGCGCGATGACACGGTGTAGCTATCACTCACCGGCATGGAAATCCGCTCCAGGTTCATCATCGTACCGTCAATCATCGTCCATCGCTCTCTTCGGATGCGTCATCGCAGCGTTTTCGCAGCAAAATGTCGTAATGCCTAACTTGCTTGCCGGTTTACTTCCCTAGCAACTGGGGTACAAGCATGCTAATGCCCGGAATAAAGGTGACCAGCAGCAAGGTGATGATCATGCAAGCGTAGAAGGGCAGCGTGGCCTTTACAATGCGCTCCATGGGCACCTTGGAAACCGCCGAGCCGATGAAGAGCACTGCGCCCACCGGCGGGGTCAGCAGGCCGATTCCGCAGTTGAGCACGATCATGATGCCAAACTGGATGGGATCGATGCCGATGGTCTTGGCGAGAGGCAGCAGGATGGGCGTGGCGATTAGGATAATCGGCGCCATGTCCATGATGCAACCCAGTAAGAGCAAAATCACGTTGATGAGCAACGCTAGGACTATGGGGCTGCTCGAAACGCTCTTGATCGCCGTTGCCGCCAACGCAGGCACATGCAGCAAGGTCAGGCAATACCCGAACGCGCTGGAGGTGGCGATCAGTATCAGCACAATGCCCAGCGTCCCCACGCACTCGTTCAGCACGCGCCAGACGCCCTTCCAGTTCAGGCCCTTGTACACAAAAACGCTCACCAGCAGGCTGTAGATAACCGCGATGGCGGCAGACTCGGTGGCGGTAAATACGCCGCCGACCACGCCCACGACCACAATCAGAACTGCCGCGATCGCCCAGAACGAGCTTCCCATTTGCTTGAGCACATTCTTGATGCTAAAGGGCGAGCCCTTGGGGTAGTTTCTCTTGATTGAAATAATCAGCGACCCAATCATCAGCGAAAGCGCCAACAGCGCGCCCGGCAAATACCCCGCCAGGAACAGGCTGCCCACCGATACGCCGCCCGCCGTGGTGGCGTAGATGACCATGTTGTGGCTGGGAGGCACCAGCAACCCCTCGCAGGAGGAGGTGATGGTGACGGCCGTCGAAAAATCGTCGTCATATCCCTGCTCCACCATCATGGGGATCAGGATGGACCCCAGGGAGGCGGTATCCGCAGCAGCCGAGCCCGATATGCCGCCGAAGAAGTAGGAGGCAACGATGTTCACCATCGCCATGCCGCCGCGCATCCAGCCCACAAAGGAATCCGCCAGCGCAATGAGGCGCTCGCTGATGCCGCCGGAGCCCATCAGGCAGCCCATGGTAATGAAGAACGGCACGGCCATCAGGCTAAAGGAGCTGATGCCCTTTGTCATCTGCTGGGCGATTGCGAAGAGGGGCTTCCCCATGTACAGCAGGCAAAAGGTTGCGGAAAGACCGACCGCGTACGCGATGGGAAAGCGCAGGAGAATCATCAAAAAGAAGCCGCCCAAAAGGATGAGGATCGCAATTCCTTCCTGACTCATTTGGCTATCTCCTCCTTCACAAAGAACGCTTTGATGTGCTTATAAGTGCTCTCGATTTCAAACAGAATCATAAAAATCCCCGCCAGTGGAATGGGGAAATACATCCAAAACAAGGACAGGCCAGGCATCGAGGTGTACTTGCCTTTCATGCCAAGGCCAAAGGCAAATTTCCAGCCCTGCGTCAGCATCACAAAGGCAAAGAAAAGCACGGCCACATCGGCCAGCAAATCCAGGGCTTTGATGGCATTCTTGGGCAGGTAGTTGTCCAGCGCGGTCATCCGAATGTGCGTTCCTTTGCGAATGCACAGAGCAGCACTCAAAACCGCCATGTAAACCATGAGCGTCAGCACCACTTCCTCGCTCCACGCGGGATCCGGAATAAACGAGATGTAGCGCCCCATGACGGCCATGGTGGTGATGCCAACATCGATGATCAGCAAGAGCTTGCAGAGGAACATGGAAACCTTATCGACCACATCGAATACCGGTTTGATTTTGTCAAGCTTTTGAAAAATGACGGGCAAGTGAGCCTCCCCCTTTCTGGCCTCGGAGACCTAAAGAAAGTGCAGGGCAGTACATTGCACTGCCCTGCACTGCACAGGGAATCAGTTTGAATTACTTGGCCAAGTCGCAGATCTCCTGGTACTCGGTCTCAAGGCCCGCGATGCAGGTCGCGATGACGTTTTTGCAGGCATCCTTCCACTCCTGGAGGTTGGTCACTTCGACGAACGTGGTGCCATTGGCCTTCATCTCGTCCAGGCACTTCTGCTCATTGCCAGCAGACAGGCCCGCGTTGAACGCGGAGGCGAACTTGCCCGCTTCGATCACGGCGGCCTTCTGGTCGTCGTTCAGCTTCGCAAGGGCAGTCTCGGTGATGACCACTTCCGCTGCGCCCATGGTGTGGGCATCGAGGATCATGTACGGCGCAACTTCGTAGAACTTGTTGCTCTGGTAGTTGGCGATGGGCTGCTCCGCGCCATCCACCACGCCGGAGGAAAGGGCCGCGTACAGCTCGCCGAACGCCACGACGGTGGGGGAAGCGCTCAGGCCTTCGACCATGCCGGTCATCGTCGGGTCGGTGGAAACGCGGATCTTGGTGCCGGCCAGGTCGGCCATGCCCGCGATCTCTTTGGAGAAGAAGAAGTGACGGAAGCCTTCTTCAGCATAGAACAGGCCGGTGATGCCCAGGCCGATTTCGGACGGCTCGCTCAGGAAGGAAGCGGCCTTATCGCTGTTGGCGAAATTCCAGAAGTGCTCGCGGCTCTCGAAGGTATAGGGCACGGCCAGCAGAGCGCTCTTCTTGGTGCCGTAGGCGGTGAGGCTGAAGGCCGAGATGCGGGCGATGTCGATGGTGCCGGCGCCGCCGATCATGGTGTCCAGCACGTCCTTCTCCGCGCCCAGCACGCCGCTGGCCTGCAGATCGATGGTCACGGAGCCGCCGGTCAGCTCTTCCACCTTCGCCTTGAAAGTCAGGGCGGTCTGGCCCATCAGGGAATCTTCGGGGTTCACTTCCGCGTACACGAGGGTCACCTTGGGATCGCTGGCCACGTCGGCCATCGCGGAGGCAGAGAACGCGAACACCATGGTCAGAACAAGCAGAACAGACAGAAACTTCTTCATGCTAACTAAGTCCTCCTCACAAAATTTGCTCACCGGAGCTTTGGGCTACCGGGTTGTTTCCATCATAGCATAACGCGCGTCGGCTTGTCTACTAGTATACCAGTTTAAATTTGTTAAGTTTTAATGACTATCGCCACGCGGTTGTTGTGCATCTTTTTTGTGAGTACCCGCTCTGGCAAGGCATTTGCAAGATTGTGCGTGCAAACCCACTGTGTTATAATTACCCTGAAGAAGGCACATGCCTTCGCAGAAGGAGATAAAGCTGTGCAGAGCAATACAAATCACGATGCGTTCATCGCCAAGGTATTTATGGATGCAAAAATACTCCGCAAGTTTGCGTTCTTCGATACCTTTCGCCGCCAAAAGCGCTGGACCCCTGTGGCCACCTTTGCGGCGCTCATGACTGCTTTTGCCGTCCTGTGCTTTGCGCTGCGCTCCGTGAACGAGCAAGCCGTGCTGATCGGAACCGTGCTGCTTTTCGTGGGCTTGGGACTGCCCATCGTGTACGTGGGCTCGTTTTTTCATTCTCTGCAGGCAAAGGCCAAGCGCCTCCGCCTGAATCAGCCCAGGCATGCCTATACGCTGACATTCCAGCAGAGCGGAGACGGCATGCACGTCGAGGACAGCAAGGAATCCTTCCTGTACGTTTGGGAAAGCCTTTACCACGTGTTTCGCACCCAGGACAGCTTCTATCTCTATGTGCTGGTCAACAAGGCCTTTGTTCTGCCGATCGGGCAGCTTTCCGGGGACGCGGAGGCCCTTTGGGCCCTGCTGGCCGAAAAACTGCCCGCCGAGAAAATAACCGACGCGCGCTAACCCGATCCATACCCGCACCGCTCCCCCTGCGCGCCCTGTGCTTACGAAAAAAGGCGAGGAATCATGGCGTTCTGCGCGCCCGATTTCTCGCCTTTTGCATCTGTCACTCCACCCGCCAGCCGGAAAGTATCCGCAATAGCCCTTCCAAAAAGCCGGGCAGCGCTACCTCCTGGCCGGCCACCAGCGGAAGCCGTTCGATCTCCTGACCGTCTCGCAGCACGCGCACCTCGCCCAGCAGATCGCCCTCGTGAATCGGTGCGGACACGCTGTCCGGCAGGATCGCCTCCATGCTCAGGCCTTTCTCTTCCCCACGCCGCATCAGCATATTGAGGCCTTCGCCGATCACCGCATCCACCGTATCCTGCGCGCCCCGCTTGACCTGCACCTGCGCGCCGATGCGCTCGTGCTCCTTGGCGATCTGGGTAAGCTGGTAGTTGGCAAACCCATAATCGAGCATAGCGCGCGCGGCATCAAAGCGCACCTGGCTGCCGGGCGAGCCCAGCACCACCGCGATCAGCCGCAGATTTCCTCGCTTGGCGGTCGCGGCCACGCAGTAGCGCGCCTCGTTGGTGGAGCCGGTCTTGTAGCCATCGCAGTTCTCGTAAAAGCGGATGAGCCGGTTGGTGTTGGTCAGGTCGGTCACGCGCCCGCCCTTGTGGGTGATGGTATCCATCCAAATCGTGCTATAGGTATAGTATTTCGGGAAGCGGTCGAGCTGGCGGGTGAGCTCCGCCACATCGCGCGCCGAGGTATACTGACCCTCCGCAGGCAGGCCGGTGCAGTTGACGTACTTGGTATCGCTCAAGCCCAGCTCCTGCGCGCGGGCGTTCATGCGCTGCACGAACACTTCCTCCGCCCCCGCCATATGCTCGGCCAACGCGACCGCCGCATCGTTGGCGCTGGCCACGATCACCGCCTTCAGCAGCTCCTCCAGGCGATAGTATTGGTTTGCGTCCAGCAAAGCCTGACTCCCGCCCATGCTGCCCGCGCGTGCACTGCTGAACACCTGATCCTCCAGCGTGATATCTCCGGTCTCCAGCGCCTCAAACGTCAGCAGCACGGTCATCACCTTGGTGATGCTGGCGACGGGGCGGCGCTCCTGGGCGTTCACGGCAAAGACCACCCGGCCCGTCGAGGCCTCAATCAGCGTCGCGGCTGCGGCGTCGAGCTCTATGGAAGGCTTGGCTTCCAATGGTGTCTGTGCGGTCTGCGCTTGTATGGCCTGCGCCTGTACGACCGATGCTTGCGCGGCGCTCACGCCCTGCTCGGCCATCGTCTCCTGCGCGAGCACTGGATTCGTCACCGAGCACGCCAAAAGAATCGCGCAGAGCATTGCGGCAATCCGCGCGGTATGTCCACCGTATTTCATACAAAAAACCTCCCGCTAGTGATGGGCAAAGCTTGCCCTGCGGGAGATTATTTCATGCGGTATCACGCGTGGATATCGTTGTCAGCGAAGGGGCTCATCGCGGTCACAACCGGGCCACCACGTCGTCGAGGAGCGCGCGGAAGGTACTCTTCACCCGCTCGCCGGTCTCCATCACCTCGGCGTGGTTCAGCGGCTGATCGAGTATGCCCGCCGCCATGTTGGTGATGCAGGAGATGCCCAGTATTTGCAGCCCGCCGTGTCGGGCCACGATCACCTCGGGCACCGTGGACATGCCCACCGCATCCGCGCCCAGGATGCGCAGCATGCGAATCTCTGCGGGCGTCTCGTAGCAAGGGCCGGTCATTTGCGCATACACACCCTCGCGCAGCGTTAGGCCGGCAGCCTCCGCGCACTGATGCGCGATGGCGCGAAGCTCGGGGGTAAAGGCCTTCGACATATCCGGGAAGCGCGGGCCGAAAGCATCCAGGTTCGGGCCAAACAGCGGGTTGGCCCCGGTCATGTTGATGCAATCGGAGATCACCATCAGGTCGCCGGGCACGTAGCCGGTATTCACGCCGCCCGCCGCATTGGTCACGATCAGTGTCCGCACGCCCAAAGCCTGCATCACGCGAACCGGCAGCGTAATATCCTGCGTGGTATAGCCCTCATAGTAATGGAAGCGACCGCGCATCATGGCGATGCGCTTGCCGTGCAGCGTGCCCGCATGCCATTCGCCCGCGTGTCCCGCCACAGTAGATGTCGGGAAGCCGGGAATCTTCGCGTAGGGAAGTATCTTGGCTCCCTCCAGCGCCTCGACATACTCCCCCAGGCCGGAGCCGAGTATGATGCCGATCTCCGCATCGCCGCAAGCCACGCGCACGGCCTCTGCCGCTTCATCTATGCGCTTTTGGTAGGCCTCACCCTTCTGTGCGTACTCCATGGGAACCCTCCTTCTTCTTTCGAAAGCTCTGATTCGGAATACCTTGATTCGAAATACCTTGATTTGGAATACCTTGATTCAAAAATCTTGATTGGACATCGCTCAGCGCAGCAGAGGCAGCAGCGAACTACCCGACAGCGCTTCCGGCTGCGCAACGCCAAAGAAATCGAGCACGGTTGCGCTGATGTCCGCAAAGGTATCGCGCGTGCCCAGATCGACCCCGCCGCATAAAGCCTTGCTGTAGATCAGCAGCGGCACATGCTCCCGCGTGTGGTCGGTGCCGGGATGGGTTGGATCGCAGCCATGATCGGCGGTGAGGATTAGCATATCCTGCGGCCCCATGTGCGCCTGAATTTCCGGCAGCGCTCGATCGAACGCCGCCAACGCATCGTAGAAGCCCTGCGGATCGTTGCGATGGCCGTACAGCATGTCATAATCGACCAGATTGGTGAACACCAGGCCGCCGAATCCCTCCGACATCGCATCCACCGTAGCTTGGATACAGGCGGCATTCCCGGCTGCGTGGTTGGAGCGCGTGAGCCCCCGGTGGCAGAAGATATCCTCGATTTTGCCCACGCCGAAGGTCGTCAACCCCGCTCCGCTGAGCGCATCGAGCATGGTAGGCGGCGGCATCAGCGAAAAATCGCGCCGCGCGGCGGTGCGCACGAACGCCCCCGGCGTCCCGACAAAGGGCCGGGCGATCACCCGACCCACCGCGAGCGGACCCGCCAGCATTTCGCGCGCAAGGGTGCATATGCGGTATAGCTCCTCGAGCTGGATTACCTCCTCGTGCGCGGCAATCTGCAGCACGCTATCCGCCGAGGTGTATACGATGGGCCGCCCGGTCGCCACATGGCGCGCGCCGAGCGCTTCCAAAATTTCCGTGCCCGAGGAGGTGTAATTTCCCAGCGTTTCCCGCCCAATCGCCTGCTCAAACCGCTGCATAAACTCCGCCGGAAATCCGTCGGGAAACACCGGAAACGCCTGCTCCAGCGCGGCGCCGCTCATTTCCCAATGCCCAGTGGTGGTGTCCTTGCCCGGCGAACGTTCGCGCATGCGCCCAAAGCTGGCCATCGGCACCGTTTCGACACCGGATAGCGTGCTTCCCTCAATCTGAGGCAAGCCCAGCTTCCAAAGGTTCTCCAGCCTACCGCGCTGCGCCAGCACGTGGCCCAGCGTGTGCGCCCCCGAATCGCCATAGCGCTCTGCATCCGGCAGCGCGCCAATGCCCACGCCATCCAGTACGATCAGCACCAGCTTTTTGTTCATATGTCTCCTTTCCCGCCCTTCGCCCATACGAAAGCCCGGTATACATATTGTACACCGAGCCAAGCCAAAAATCGATCCCAACTTGTTCTCTATGCCACCGGGATACGCTGCCGGGTTACCGGATGCCGTTGCGCACATACTCGGCCAGCATAGCGATGAACTCGCCGTTGGTCGGCTTGCCCTTCTGCGGATCCATGGTATTGCCAAAGAAGCGGTAAAGCACGTCCATGTTGCCCTTGTTGACCGTGGTCTCGATTGCGTGGCGGATAGAGCGCTCGACCCGGCTGGGCGTGGAGGCAAAGGTATTGGCCAGCATGGGGTACAGCTTGTTGGTGATCCCGCGCAGCAGCGAGATATCCACGCTGACCAGGTTGACCGCCTCGCGCAGGTACTGATACCCGTGGATGTTGGGCGACATATTGATCTGCCCCAGCAGGTTGACCACCAGTTCATCGCGGCGCTGATAGTTGGTGCGCATCATGCCGCTCATGTAATCACTCATGAGATCCTTCGCGCGCCGCACCAGCACGTCCATGTCGAAGGGCTTGAGCATGTAGTAATCCGCCCCCAGCGACAGGGCGCGGGCCGCCACGGCATCTTGCCCCATGCCGGATAGGACGATCACGCGGGGCATGCGCTCCAGGCGGCATTCGTGCAGCTTCTCAAGCACGCCCAGTCCGTCCAGGTGGGGCATGATCATATCCAGCACCAGCAAATCCGGCAGCAGCTGCTGCACACACTGAAGCGCTTCTACGCCATCGTGTGCCGTACCCACTACCTCAAATCCGGATACTGCGTCCATGCTCTTGCGCAGAATTTCGGAAAAACGTTGATTATCGTCGGCGATGAGAATGCGAATAGGCGCGTCCTCCATGCTCTCCTCCGTCAACCGCGATCGTACTCAGCGCACGTTTCCCGACCGCATTTGTTGGTAAATTCGACAAGAACGCTCACAAATCCTTCCATTCTATCGAATGTTTGTAAAGAATGTTCCGCATTCGTTTGGAGGAGCACCGGACCATGCCTGCTGGTATTATGCCGCCATTGCGCCGCCTTTTTCACGCTGCCGGTTTCTTCGCGTCCTCCTCGTCAGCTTGCTCCAGCATCCAGTCGATGTACATGCCATATCCCTGCGTGGGATCGTTTACATACACGTGGGTGACCGCGCCGATGATGTGACCATCCTGCAGAATCGGGCTGCCGCTCATGCCCTGCACGATTCCCCCGGTCTTGGCCAACAGCTCGGGATCGGTCACACGGATCACGATGCCCTTTTGCGCGGCCTTGGTTTGCGGCGTGCAGCGCACGATCTCGATCTCGTATTCCTTCACCGCTTCGCCCTCTACAGTGGAAAGAATGCTCGCCTTGCCGGTATGCACCATGCTCTGGGCCCCCACCGGCAATCCCTTCGGGTATAGAATGCCCTGCTTCGGGGTAGCCATTACGCCGTAAATGCCGAACACATTGTTCTTGACGATGCTGCCCAACACGATCTTTTCCTTTAAAAAGGAACCCTTAAGCTCGCCCGGCGCGCCGCGTTCTCCGCGCTGCACATCTACCACCTGCGCTTGCAGGATTTGTCCCTCCGCAACGGTCAACGCCAAGCCGGTGTCCACATCGGTGATGGCATGGCCCAACGCGCCAAATGCGCCGTTTTTCGGGTCGAGGAACGAAAGGGTACCTACACCCGCCGTGCTATCGCGCACCCAAATGCCCAGGCGGTAGTTCCCGTCCAATCGATCCATGGCAGGCTGCACCTGAAAGTCCAGGCGGCGATCCTGCCGCTCCACGCCAATGCTTAGCTGGTGCGCACCGTTCTGGTTCACCAACTGGGAAAGATGGGCTGCGCTTTCCACAGCGGTGCCATTGACGGTATGGATCAGGTCCCCCGGCTTGATGCCCGCCTGCCGCGCCGGGTTCAAATCCTGCCCGCTCGATAGGTCGGACGTGCCCACCACCAGTACTCCGTTGGTGTGCAGCGCCACGCCGATCGCTTGCCCGCCGGGGATCAGCGTGCGTTCGGGCTGCACCTGCACCTGCACGTTCTTAACCGGCAGCAAGCCCAGCAGCGAAAAGTGCAGCCACGATTCCCCCGCGCTGCTAGGCGCGAGGTTGATGGAGGTTTGCAGCACATCGCTCAGCGTTTGGGCCTCGCTGGCCAACACCGCCGCGCCGTCCTCCTCCACGCTCACGTGCAGCGGCACACCCAGGCTGAGCACGTGCTCCTGCCCAGGGGTCATGCGCAGCACATCGGGCAAGGAACGCATGAGCCGCACCGGTTGCGAATAATTGATAGCGATCACCACCAGGGATAATACGATTCCTATATACTGCCTAACGCCGAACCGTCCTGCTGCCTTGCGCGCCATGCCGCCATCGACCCCTTCATCGCCTATTTCCTAACAGACATGTTGCGCAAAAGGGTGGTCGAATATGCTGTTAAAGGCTGCAAGCAGCAGAAAAGAAAGTGCCTCGCTTTCATTGCGCGGAAAAGCACTGAAAAGTGCGCAAAAAAAGACGCCGCTCTGCGCGACGCCTGAAAATGCTTGATTTTAAGCGAACTCTCCTGAAGCTCGAAAACAGTGCTTTGGAAAAGCGATGAGCGCCGTTAAGGCTTTTCGTGCTCCGCTTCCACCAGCAAATCCTTAAGCTCTTCCATAAAGGATTGGATATCGCGGAACTGGCGATAGACCGATGCGAAGCGCACGTATGCGACCTGATCCAGCTTGCGCAGGCCTTCCATAACCATCTCGCCGATCTGCGTGGTGGTAATCTCTTGCTCCAACGAGTTGTAGGCCTGCATCTCGATCTCGCGCACCAGCTTGTCGATTTCGGCCAGCGGCACGGGACGCTTCTCGCACGCCCTGACGATGCCGCGGCGAATTTTGTCGGTATCGAAGGGCTCGCGCCGGTTATCCTTCTTGACGGCAAGCAGCAGGATCATGTCGATCTTTTCGTAGGTGGTGAAACGGCGTCCACAGTTTTCGCACTCGCGGCGGCGACGGATGGCGTTGCCTTCCTCCGTAGGGCGCGAATCCACTACGCGGCTGTCGGTGCAGTTGCAATACATACACTTCATGATGGTAGCCTCCATTTCAGGATTGAGGAACGCAGGGTCTAGGAACGCACGCACGCCTACAATCGTTCTAAAAGTATGCTTTTACTATAAGCAATATATAGTATATCCATTTTCCCCAGTTTCGTCTAGTCCTATTTTTATATTTGGCATAGGGAGTTCGTTCGTGCTACCATCGCTTGTGGAAACACCATCGTTGTGGGAAGCCAAAGAAGTCCTTTTTGAGTTTGCGAGATACATTCATACCCAACGTGGGGTAAAATGCAAGTCGAAACCCTTCGAGCTTCAAATGGCAGCAAAATGTACAAGTATCTGTTTGACATCAGACAGCAAATGAAGTACAATCGAATATAACTTAACCTACATTTTCGGCGCTTAAGGAGGCTTCGCATGAATTCAAAGTTTGCATTGTACATTTTGAAAAGATTCGGAATGGCGCTGCTGACAATCTTTTTGGTCATCACCATCACCTTTTTCACTATGCACGCAATTCCCGCTAGCCCCTTTAGCCGCGAAAAGGCGAAGAGCAACAAGACCATCGCCATGTTGGAAGCCAAGTACGGTTTCGACAAGCCGGTGACCGTGCAGTATTTGAATTACCTCAAAAACCTCACCGTGCTTGATTTCGGGCTTTCCACCGGTTGGGTGGGCAGCACCGTATTCAACTTGATTGCCGACAGTTTTCGCTATTCGGCGACCATCGGCTTTAGCGCCGCGGCGATAGCCATTCTGCTTGGCATATTGTTTGGCGCTATCGCCGCGTTGACGCGAGGAAAATGGCCAGATAAGATCATACAATTGCTCACTACAGCGCTCGTCTCCATGCCATCTTTTGTCATGGCGACGCTGCTGCTACTGGTGTTCGGCCTATGGCTTGCTTGGTTCCCCACCATGGGCAGCCAACCAGGCGGGCTGATCCTGCCGGTGATCTCGCTCAGCCTATATCCGATGGCCTACATCACGCGCTTGGAGCGCTCCAGCATGCTGGACGTGTTGGGTCAGGATTATATCCGCACCGCACGCGCCAAAGGCCTGCCGAAATCGAAAGTCATCTTCAAGCACGCCTTGAAGTGCGCGCTCAGCCCGGTCATCACCTACGCCGGCCCCATGATGGCCTTCATACTGACCGGCAGCATGGTAGTCGAAAACATATTCTCGGTACCCGGCCTGGGCCGCCTGTTTGTCAACAGCATGCTCCGCACCGATTACATGATGATCATGGGCGTCACGATTTTCCTGGGCATAATGATCATATTAATGAACTTCCTCAGCGATGTTGTTTACAAAATTCTCGATCCCCGAATCGATTTAGGTTGAGGTGTGCCGATGCAGAATAAACAGATTCCTCCGAAAAATCCGCTCAGCTTCCAGGTTGATCCCAATCTGTTCAACCCGGCCACCGAGGAAGAAAAGGCGCAGCAGGTACACATGCGCGAATCGGTATCCTTCATGCGCGATGCGTTGCGCCGCCTCCGCCGAAATAGGATGGCGATGATTTGCCTGTGGGCGCTCATCGTAATCACCCTGATAGCCGTGCTGTTGCCCTTCTTCTACCCCTACACCTACACCAAGCAGGACGTGACCGCAAAGTACCTTAAACCCTTTGAGTATTCGGCGAAGGAGCAGGCCAAGATCGACAAGGGCGTAAGCGTGTTCCCCCACATCATGGGCACCGATGCCCTGGGTCGCGATTATGCCATCCGCGTGATCTTCGGCACCCGTATCTCGCTGGTTGTTGGCATCATAGCGGCCATCATCGTGGTAATCATCGGCATCATCTACGGCTCGATATCCGGGTTCTTGGGCGGCAAGGTCGATCTCATCATGATGCGCATCGTGGATATCATCTACGCGTTGCCCGATGTACTGATCGTGATCCTGCTGTCAGTCGCGCTGAAGGATGTCGTATCCGGCTCGAAAAATCAGCTCGTGATAAAGCTGGGCGCAGGCATGGTGAGCATATTCATGGTTTTCGGTCTGCTCTATTGGGTGGGCATGGCGCGCCAGGTGCGCGGCCAAATCCTATCCATTAAGGAGCAGGAGTACGTCCTGGCCTCCCGCGCCATTGGCACCTCGGCGGCGCGCATCATCCGAAAGCATATGATTCCCAACTGCCTGTCGGTCATCATCATCGTCGCCGCCATGCAGATCCCCAGCGCAATTTTTACCGAAAGCTTCCTTTCGTTCCTCGGCTTGGGTGTTTCAATGCCTATGCCTTCGCTGGGCTCGCTGGCCGCCGATGCCCGCACCGGCCTGCAGTCCTATCCATTCCTGCTATTCTTCCCGGCGCTGTCCATCTTCCTGATCGTATTGTCGTTTAACCTGTTGGGCAATGGGTTGCGCGATGCGTTCGACCCCAAACTGCGCGGATAAGGGAGGAAAACGCATGGCTTTATTGGAAGTACGCAACCTCAAAACCTCATTTTTCACCCCTTCTGGCGAAGTGAAGGCGGTGGACGATGTTTCCTTCGACCTAAACAAGGGCACCGTGCTGGGCATCGTGGGCGAATCGGGCAGCGGCAAAAGCGTCACTGCTTATTCCATACTGCAAATCCTGACCCATCCGGGCCGTATTGTCAGCGGCAGCATCAAGCTGGACGGCCAAGAACTGGTGGGCATGAGCGACGAACAGATGCGCAAGATTCGCGGCAACCGCATCAGCATCATTTTCCAGGACCCGATGACCAGCCTCACGCCGGTTTTCACCATCGGGAATCAACTCATCGAAGCCATCATGCTGCACACCAACCGCGATCGCAAGCAGGCCGAAGCCCGTGCCATCGAGATGCTGGGCTTGGTGGGCATCAACGATCCGGAAAAGCGCATCCACCAATACTCTTTCGAGCTCAGCGGCGGCATGCGTCAGCGCGTGATGATCGCCATGGCCCTGGCCTGCGAGCCCGATATTCTCATCGCTGATGAGCCCACCACCGCCCTGGACGTGACCATTCAGGCGCAAATCCTGGAGCTGATGGCCGATCTGCAAAAGCAGCTGGGCATGGCGATCATCATGATCACGCACGACCTGGGCGTCATTGCCAGCATGTGCGATGAAGTAATCGTGATGTACGCAGGGCGCGCAGCCGAGCGCGGCACCGCCGATGAAATCTTCTACCACCCGCGCCACGAGTACACCAAGGGCTTGCTCAACTCCATACCCAACATCGATACCGACGACAAGGAGCGCCTGGTGCCCATCTCCGGCTCTCCGCTCGATTTGCTCCACATGCCCGCCGGCTGCCCCTTTGCGCCGCGCTGCGACCGGGCTATGAAGGTTTGCCTCACCGAGCACCCCAAGGATGTCTGGATCAACGACATGCACCGTTCCGCCTGTTGGGTCAACGTGCAGGAGGGTTTGGAGCAAGGCGTGATCGAGACCGACGAGGGCGGCGAGATTGTACGCATCAATCTAAAGGAAGCAGGTGAAGCCCGATGAGCCAACCCGTTGCGAACAAGGCTTCGAATAACGCTTCCTCCAGCCTGCTGCAGGTGCGCGGCCTCAAGCAATACTTCCCCATCAATACCGGCTTTATGAAAACCACCATGCTCAAAGCGGTGGACGACGTCTCCTTCGAAATCCAGGCGGGTGAAACGCTGGGCTTGGTGGGCGAATCCGGCTGCGGCAAGACCACGGTAGGCCGCTCCCTGCTCCAGCTCTACACCCCCACCGCCGGTGAAGTGTACTTCGATGGCGTGAAGATTGAGAAGGGCCCTGCGCTCAACCAGTTCCGCAAGCGTGCGCAGCTCGTGTTCCAAGATCCGTATTCCTCGCTGAATCCGCGCATGACCGTCGGCGATATCGTGGCCGAGCCTATCGACGTGCATAAGCTTTGCGCCACCAAGCAGGAGCGCAGCGACCGGATCAACGAGCTGCTCACCATGGTGGGCCTCTCCAGCGAGCACGCCACCCGCTATGCCCATGAATTCAGCGGCGGCCAGCGCCAACGCATCGGCATCGCCCGCGCGCTGGCCTCCAAGCCCGATTTTGTCGTGTGCGATGAGCCAGTATCGGCGCTGGACGTATCGATCCAAGCGCAGGTCATCAACATGCTCGAGGATTTGCAGCATCAGTTGGGCCTCACCTATCTCTTTATCGCCCACGATCTTTCGGTGGTCAAGCACATTTCCAACCGCATCGCCGTGATGTACCTGGGCAAAATGGTCGAGCTGGCCAGCTCCAACGAACTACACCACAATCCGCTCCATCCGTACACCATCTCGCTGCTTTCCGCCGTGCCTCCGCCCGATCCGGTAAAAGCGCGCGCCGCGAAGCGCATCATGCTCACTGGCGATGTGCCCAGCCCGCTGCGCGTTCCCTCCGGCTGCTCCTTCCGCACGCGCTGCAGCCGCGCCACCGAACTTTGCGCAGAATCTTGTCCAGCGTTCAAGGAAGTGAGCGACGGACACTTCGTGGCCTGCCACCACCTGTAATCCGCACCCGGAAACATGCATCTCATCATGCTAGGGCCGCACTTCTTCTGACATCAGGCGGGAGAAACGTCGGCGCAAAGCATGATTTGATACACAATTAGCCCAATATGAAGGAGGAGTACAATGAAAAAGGTAATCAGTCTCGTGTTGGCTCTGTTCTTGGTCTGCGGCTCCATGGTCGCGCTGGCCGAGGGCGAAACCCTCTCCATCATGATTAGCGGTGGTATGCCGCTGTCCATCGACCCCGCGCTGAACACTGCCACCAACGGCAGTACCGTTATCCGCTTTGCCCACGCCGGTCTGACGAGCTGGCAAGCTGGCGCGGACGGTGTGGCGGTCATCGGCCCCGAACTGGCCGAGTCCTACACCCTGTCTGAAGACGGCAAGACCTACACCTTCACGCTCCGCGAGGGCCTGAAGTGGTCGGACGGCGCTGACTTCTCCGCCAGCCAGGTTGCCGCTTCCTGGACCCGCGTTGTGGATCCGGTTGTGGCCGCCGACTATGCCTACATGCTCGATATCATTGCCCGCAACGAAGATGGCACCCTGAACGTCGTGGCTGATGACGCGGCGCGCACTGTGGCCGTTACCCTGATCAGCCCCACCGCTTACTTCCCCGAGCTGATCGCGCATCCGGTGTACTACCCCGTTCGCACCGACATCGCTGATGCCGCGGGCGTTTGGGCCACCACCCCCGAGACCTACGTTGGCATGGGCCCGTTCAAGCTGGTGAAATACGCCGTGGACGATGTGATCGCGTTCGAAAAGAACCCGAATTACTGGAACGCGGACAAGGTCTCCCTGGGCGGCATGAACTGCCTGATCTCCGAGGACAACGTCGCCACCCTGACCGCCTACGAGAACGGCACCGCGCAGTTTATCGATTCCATCGATCCCACCGAGTTTGATCGCCTGACCGCGACCTACCCGGGCGAACTGATCTACGCGCCGTACCTGGGCACCTACTACATCCTGTTCAACGTGTACAAGGATATGTCCCCGGCTGGCAAGCAGCTGACCGTGCAGGAGCAATCCAAGGCCCGCTTTGCCATTGGCCAGCTGGTCAACCGTGGCGAGTTGACCGAGTTCGTCACCCGCGGCGAGCAGAAGCCCGCTATCGGCTTCTACCCCTACTACTGCGGCGACGGCCTCAATGCCGACGTGCGTAACGCCGAAGGCTACGGCACCTGGTACACCGGCACCAACACCCCCTCCGAAGTCAACGAGAACTACACCGCCGACCAGGTTGAAGCTTGCCAGACCTTGATCGATCTGGGCTATGCTTACACCGGCACCATCGAGGGCGGCGACCTTAAGTTTACCGACTTCCAGAACATTGAGTTCTCCTTCAACAACGCCGGCGCGAACGCCCTGATCATCCAGTACGTCCAGGAGACCTGGAATACCTTCGGCATCCCCAGCACCATCAACACCGAGGCTTGGTCTACCCTGCAAACCAAGCTGAAGGATGGCGTCGCTGAAGCCGCTCGTATGGGCTGGATCTTCGATTTCCACGATGCGATCAACATCATGGAAGTGTTCCTCGCCACCTCCGGCAACAACTACCCCCGTCTGGGCCAAGAAGTCGGCCAGTATGCCAAGGCTACCGACGTGACCAAGGATGCAGGCACCGGCGCGTACTGGGGCGTGAATGGCGACCAGACTTGGGAAGATGCGTTCATCAAGGTCATCGAGCAGATCCGCATCGAGCCCGACAGCGCGAAGCGCGCCGCGCTCTGCGCCGAAGCCGAGAAGGTGCTCATGGCGTCCGGCGGCGCTTGCCCGCTGTACTACTACACCCGTCCGCTGATGCTCAAGCCCAACGTCAAGAACCTGCTGATGGTCGACACGGGCGACACCATCTGGAACTACGTCACCGTCGAGTAAACCATCGAGCAAACCATCTCGCACGAAGAGACCGGTCGCAAGACCGGCCTCTTTTTTGACTATGTAGCGTTATTCCTCATCGGGCAGGCAGACGAGCACCACATCGTCGCCAATTTTTGAAATGAGCGACCACGGGATCACAATCCCGGTTCGCTCCCCCTTCAGAATGCTGCCCACGCTAAACGGCCCCGGCACCACGATCGCTTCCACGCAGCCATCCTGTGCGCAAAACTCCAAATCGATCACCTTGCCCAACGAACGCCCATCCGGCACGTTGATGACTTCCTTGGTCCTTAGCTCCGAAAGGCTCATTGCTCTCCCCCCTACCGCCATCCTATGCGGGTTGAGGGCTGGCTTTGACTAGCAACTGTGTCTGCGCTCCTCACATAAACTTGCGCATGTGCTGCAGCGCGGTCTTTTCTAGGCGGGATACCTGGGCCTGGGAGATGCCGATCTCGGTGGCGACCTCCATTTGCGTGCGGCCATCGAAAAAGCGCAGCTTGAGGATGTGCTTCTCCCGCTCACCCAGGCGTCTCATCGCCTCGCGGATGGAGATTTCCTCCAACCACAGCTCGTCTGCATGCTTGTCATCCTTAACCTGATCCATGATGTACAACGCGTCTCCACCATCGCTATACACCGGTTCAAACAGCGAAACCGGGTCTTGAATGGCTTCCAGCGCAAACACGACCTCATCGCTGGGCAGCTGCAGAGCGCGAGCCAGCTCGTTTACATCGGGCTCGCGGCCCAGCTCGGAGGCCAGTCGATCGCGCGCTTGCAACGCCTTGTAGGCGATATCGCGCAGCGAACGGCTGACGCGAATGGCGTTGTTGTCGCGAAGATAGCGGCGAATCTCACCGATGATCATGGGCACTGCATAGGTAGAAAAGCGCACGTTGTGCGACACGTCGAAGTTATCCAAGGCCTTGATCAGTCCGATGCATCCCACCTGAAAAAGATCGTCCACGTTCTCGCCGCGATTGTTGAAGCGCTGGATTACGCTGAGCACCAGGCGAAGGTTTCCCCGTATAAATTCCTCGCGAGCCACCGCATCGCCGCCATGCACCAAAGGAAAAAGCTCTCGCATCCGCTCGTTGGAAAGGACCGGCAGCGTGGAGGTATCCACGCCGCAGATTTCCACTTTGTTAAGCGCCATTCCCTGTTCCCTCCGTTTCGCCGGATGCATCCATTATTGCCGCCGAACGGGGGTTTTATGCGGTTGTCGAGGCCTTGTCGAAGGCTTACCGAGAGATACCGCAAAGCGTAAGCGATGGTGTTACCCGAGCCGATCCATCTCCTTTTGAAGGCGGCAAAGAATTCGCTTTTCAAGCCGAGAAATGTACGATTGCGATATGCCCATGATGTCCGCCACCTCCTTCTGCGTCTTTTCCGTACCGCCGCGCAGCCCAAAGCGGAGTTCCATAATGCTCTTTTCGCGCGTAGAAAGCCGCATGAGCGCCGAAGTGAGCAACTGCTTCTCCACGCCCTCCTCGATCGACTTGTACACCATGTCGCCCTCGGTGCCCAGTATGTCGGAAAGCAGCAGCTCGTTACCATCCCAATCGGTGTTGAGCGGCTCATCGAGGGAAACCTCCATCTTGGTGCGGCTGTTGCGGCGCAGGAACATCAGGATTTCGTTCTCGATGCAGCGCGAAGCGTAGGTCGCCAGCTTGATGCGCTTATCGGGATCAAAGGTGTTCACCGCCTTGATCAGGCCGATGGTACCGATGGAGATGAGGTCCTCGATCCCCACCCCGGTGTTTTCAAATTTGCGGGCGATATACACCACCAGCCGCAGGTTGCGCTCGATCAGCAGACTGCGCACCGCCGGATCGTTCCCTTTAAGCCGCACCACCAGCCGCTCCTCCTCCTCGCGCGTGAGGGGGGCCGGCAACGCGTCGCTCCCACCAATGTACTCTACGCTACCCTGCGAAACCCTTGCGATAATTGCCAATGCGCGAAGCCGGATGCTCGGCGGCAAATCCCATCGGTCGTACGCTTCCTGCGCTCGCCACATGCTTTTTCCCCTTCCTATTTCACTCTCCTGGATGTGCATCCTATGTACTCCCCCTCGCTTAGACCGTCATAAGCGCTGTGGGCACCAGCGCCACCGCTCCTTCTGGGAGCATTTGCGGGGCAATGGCCACCATGGCATATACCGGCCTCCATTTGTCTCCATGCTGCACGCTGAGCGCACCGGGACGGAAGCACATGAGCGTGCGGTTGCCGCCGGTCGAGGTAACATTCACCAGGCGAAACCCAGGCGGCAGCGTTTCGAGCCGCTGCGGGTCGCAGCTTTTCGGCAGTAGGGCCTGCACCGCCGCGTAGGGCGCAATCAGCACCGGCAGGCCGTTGAACGGATCGCGCAGCAGGTTCCCGGTGTCGATCAGCCCTTCCAAAAGCGCGCTATGTTCGCCCAGATCAATGCGCACCTTCACCCGCGCATCGTGCGTGCGCCGCGTGCCGCCCCAGAGCGCAACCACCAGAGCGACCACCGCCGATGCGCCCAGCCGCCAGGTTAGGGCGATTCCGCCCAGCGCCTGGGAAATCGCATACACAGCGCCCCCCAGTAGAAACGTGGCGGAAAGCAACCGCAGCAACGCGTTGAGAAAGTGCCGCAGGCTATGCCACCGTGCCGCGACGTACAGCATACCAGCGCTGGCCAATGCCCCTGCGGGAATGCCTCGCAAAAACGCCATACCCGGCAGATAGGCCCCAGCGGCGTACACCGCACCCAGCGCGGCCGCCAACGCGATGCGTCCGGCTTGAACCGGCCTGCCGCACCACCGAAGCGTGATGCAAAGCAGCGCGGCATTCATGCAAGCATTGAGCAGCAAAAAGCCTTCCAACAGCACCTGCATGCGCGCATCGCCTCCGCATTTCATTATATTCAGGTATGGCATTCGGATATGTTGAATATCGGTGCAAAGAAAGGGCCAAATCAGCGGAAGGTTCGACAGCTTGACCCATGTTCGCGGTAGTTTGTGCCATTCGCCAGCACTCGTAGTCTTTGCGATCCATTCGGCGAAGGCTCGTGGAAGCTCGACAGCATTTGGTAGTTCATCCTACATAGTGACACCATATGTAGCAATACCGACGCACGCTCAAAAAAGCCAACCCTTTCGGCACCAAATACACCAATGTGTGTTATACTGCAGAAAAGGAGGTGTCCCAATGCACAACTCGCTTGGTCGCTCTTTTCCTTGGCGCTCCCCGATGTGCGCGCTCTGCCTGCTCTGCGTGGCGCTGCTGCTGATCCCCACCGCGTTCGCGGGCGGTGCGAATGCCCCGTCGCTCCCCGAAGAAACGCCGCAGCCCGAGGGCATGTTCTTGACCAGCACCGCCATCGTCGACGGCGTGCTTGGCGATGCCTATGGCAAGTTCGGCACACAAAAAAAGGGGAGCGTTCCTACGCTTTCCCCGCCGCTTGCCCTATTCAACCCACCCGAAGGCACGGTTAGCTATGTTATTGCAATGATCGACCCAGATGGGGGCAATTGGGTACACTGGCTGGCCGCCAACGTCGTATGGCCGGAGGATGGCCTGCTGCCGGATAACGCCAGCATTGATCTGGCCGACACCCTGCTCCAGGGGAAGAACAGCTTCGGCAAAATCGGTTATGGTGGACCCACCCCGCCCAGCGGCATCCACGGCTACCAGTTCACCATATATGCGCTCGATGCCACGTTGGAGCTCAAGAAGGGTTTCTCCATCAAACAACTGAACAAAGCGATGGAGGGGCATGTGCTGGCCGAGGCAACTCTTCTGGGCGATTACCGCAGCAAGAAGTAGCTCCTCCCCTTTCGCTACCTACACCAAAACGCAAAAAAAGGAATGTGCGCCGCATTTTGCAGCCCACATTCCTTTTTTCACCCTGGGACCGGGCTCAGTGGCAGCCCTACGGATGCACCGTGGTGCCCAAATCCTCACCCTCCATCACGCGCAGTATGTTTCCCGGCTGATCCAGCCCGAACACGCGAATGGCAGGCACGTTATTCTCGTTGCAGATGGTCAACGCCGAAGGGTCCATCACGCGCAGATTGCGCTGGATCGCCTCGCTGTAAGTGATGTCCTTTATGTAGCGCGCATCCGGGTTGGTGTTCGGGTCAGAATCATACACGCCGTCAATATTCTTGGCCAGCAGGATGGCTTCCGCGCCGATCTCTACCGAGCGCAGGGCGGCAGCGGTATCGGTTGAAAAGAACGGATTGCCCGTGCCGCAGGCGAAGATCAGGATGCGCCCCTTTTCCAGGTGTCGGATCGCGCGGCGGTAGGTGTACGGCTCGGCGAAACGAGTCATCTCGATGGCGGTTTGCAGCCGGGTCTGCGCGCCCTGGCGCTCCAACGCGTCCTGCATGGCCAGCGAGTTGATCATTGTGCCCAGCATGCCCATGTGATCGGCGGTTACGGCGTTCATATTGGCCGCCGGTCCCTGTCGGCCGCGCCAAATGTTGCCCGCGCCAATCACGATGGCGACCTCTACTCCCTGGCGGCTCAGCTCGGCGATCACTGTGGCAACGCGGTCGATCTGTGCGTGGTCAAACAGCCGCCCATTCTCCCCCAAGGCTTCCCCGCTCAGTTTCAGCAATACGCGTTGGTAAATCATCCTGCTTCCTCCTTCTAAAAAAGGAACACGCGAGCGTGTTCCTTCATTCGTGGTTTACAGCTGGCCGACCTGGGCCATGACTTCCTCGGCGAAGTTGTCTTGGCGCTTCTCTAGGCCTTCGCCGCGCTCAAAGCGGACGAAACGGCGGATGGAAATCTTCTCACCAATCGCGGCGGTGGCTTCGCCGATCAAGTCCTTGATCGTCTTATCCTGATCCTTCACAAAGGGCTGCTCAAGCAAGCAAACTTCTTTGTAGTACTTTTCGATGCGGCCTTCGACCATCTTCTCGACGATCTTCTCGGGCTTGCCCTCGTTCAGGGCCTGCACGCGCAGCACTTCCTTGTCCTTATCGAGCTCCTCGGTCGGCACTTCTTCGCGCTGCAGGAACTGCGGATTGGCGGCGGCGATGTGCATAGCGATATCGTGCACCAGATCCTTGAAGTTGTCGGTCTTGGCGACGAAGTCGGTCTCGCAGTTGACCTCGAGCAGCACGCCGATGCGGCCGCCCATGTGGATGTACGAATCAACGATGCCTTCGGCGGCGATGCGGCCGGCCTTCTTCGCGGCGGCAGCCAAGCCCTTTTCACGCAGGAAGTCGATCGCCTTATCCACGTCGCCGGCGTTTTCCATCAGCGCCTTTTTGCAATCCATCATGCCCGAGCCGGTGCGCTCGCGCAGCTCTTTGACCATCGCAGAAGTAATTTCCATCTAGAATGCCTCCTTTTATCTGTATCGTGAAGATGACTGTGTATCGTTGGGCTTTCTGGCCCGAAAAAGGGAAGGACTGTGCCTTCCCTCGGTTTTACCGAGATTGGATGGAGCTTATGCCTCGGCTTCCACGGCTGCGGCTTCGGGGGCGTCGGGCTCGTTCTGCTCGCCCTGCTTGCCTTCGAGCACAGCGTCGGCCATCTTGCCCGCGATCAGCTTCACGGCGCGGATGGCATCGTCGTTGCCGGGGATCAGGTAATCGATCTCATCGGGATCGCAGTTGGTATCCACGATGCCCACGATCGGAATGCCCAGAATGCGGGCTTCGCTCACGGCGATGTGCTCCTTGCGCGGGTCGACCACGAACAGCGCGCCCGGCAGCTTCTTCATTTCGCGGATGCCGCCCAGGTTGGCCTGCAGCTTTTCGCGCTCGGCGACCAGCTTAATGACTTCCTTCTTGGGCAGCACTTCAAAATCGCCGCGCTGCTCCATGTTGTCGATCAGGTTGAGGCGGGCAATACGGGTTTTGATGGTGTTGAAGTTGGTGAGCATGCCACCCAGCCAACGATTGTTCACGAAGAACATGTTGCAGCGCTTGGCTTCCTGCTCGATGGATTCCTGTGCCTGCTTCTTGGTGCCGACGAACAGGATGGTCTTGCCTTCCATGGCGATGTTGCGCACGAACATGTACGCCTCATCGATCTTGCGAACGGTCTTTTGCAGGTCGATGATGTAGATTCCGTTGCGCTCGGTGAAGATGTACGGGGCCATTTTGGGGTTCCAGCGGCGGGTTTGGTGGCCGAAGTGTACACCGGCCTCCAGCAGTTGCTTCATAGAAATAACAGCCATTGGGTCTCCTCCTTTTTTCTCCTCCCCCCGCGTCCTTTTCGCCGCGAACCAAGCTTAGTGCAAGCATGGCAAAGCGCAACGAATCCACAGAGGTGCGTTTTCCGTAATACTATAGCACAACAGCGCGCGCCTATCAAGCAGTTTCTTTTGTTTTCATGGCAAAACCGGGAGCAAAATCGGGTGCAAAAAGGCAAATGCGCTTCCCAAAGCATTTCCGAAGCCATCCCCATCAAAAATCGCCCGCGGCGATTGCCGCGGGCGTAGCTTTGCGCTTTGGATTGCGAGCGCTGTCTGTAAGCCGAGTTCTGTCGTGAACGGCCATCTATCTAGGCCCGCTGTTACCAACGGGCTCCAGCGAATCTGCGGGAGCGCGACGGGCAGCCGCATGTGCTCCCTGGTTCTTGCACCGGGTGGGGTTTACATCGCGGACAAGTCGCCAAGCCGCGGGTGAGCTCTTACCTCGCCTTTCCATCCTTGCATCCCCGAAGGGAAGCGGTCTATTTCTGTTGCACTTTCCTTGGAGTCGCCTCCACCGGGTATTACCCGGCACCCTGCCCTATGGAGCTCGGACTTTCCTCATGCCGAGGCATGCGGCCGTCCAACAACCTCGCAATCCTTGGGAAGCATAGCATGTGCGTCCTGCGGTGTCAAGCGCTTACTTTACCAGCAAGATTCGCCCGCAGTTCTCGCATTCCACCGCCGCGCTTCCCGCGCGAATCTTGTGCAGCACCGCCTGCGGAAGCGACATGTTGCAGCCCCCGCACCGATCGTCGTTGAGGCGCGCAATGGGCGGCATGCTGTGCCGCTTGATGGTGTTATACCGCTCGAGCATGGCGGGTTCGATCTCCTGAGAGGCTTTAGCGGCGCGCGCTTTCAACTGCTCCAGATCACCGGCCTGCCCCTTGTATTCCTCGTCGTAGGTCTTCTTAAGCGCATCGAACTCCGCCTTGACCTTGGCGGCGCGCACGCGCACCTCGTGCTGCTGGCGATCGCGCGCGTCCGCATCCTTGCGCAGCTTGCCCAGCTCGGTCTCGTAGCGGGTGATGCTGTTCATCAGCTTCTGCGCGGTGGCCATATGCGTCCGGGCTTCTTCCGCGTCGGCGGGCTCCTGCTTGGTCAAGCGGGCGTTCAGATCGGCCACGCTGTCGCGCAGGCGAGTGACTTCATCCTGCAGCGCCTCCAGGCGGTCAGCCATCACGGCTACTTCGCCCTCGATGCGCTTGATCACGTTCTGTTGTTCCACCAAAAAATCCCGATCCTTGATCAGCTTCTGACGCTTGGGATCGGCGCGCATCTCACGCTCGAAGCGGTCAACCTCGATATCCACCTGCTGATACTGCCATAAAAGATCCAACTGTTCCATGAAAAACCTCCTCCCGCGCGGGCCAACGCCGCACAGACCATGACGCACGCCCGATTACGCGTAGGGCGCGCACGATGACAACACGATTCGTACGGGATATTGTACCGCATTCACGCTGTTTTGTAAAGCTTGACACATTGCGGCCACCCCAGGGCGCTCGGTGGCCTCGTGGCCTGCCTCCAACACGCGCACTCCGCGCTGCACCGCCTCCAGCGCATGGTGGAGCTTGCACTCCCCCGTCAGGAAGCAATCCGCGCCCGCACGCAATGAATCCTGCCAAAAATCTCCACCACCTCCGGCGCAGAGGGTAAGCCGCCGCACCGGCGAGGCGTCGCCCTGCACGGTGAATCGGCGCACCACGTCGCCCAGCTTCGCGGTGACCCGCTCCGCGAGCTGTTCGAGCATCATCGACTCGGGCAGAGCAACGGTGCGCGTCAGCCCTTCGCCCTCCCCAGTCGGCAGGCCCAGGGCGACGAGCAGCGCATCGTTGATGCCGCCCGGCGCCTTATCGAAATTGGTGTGCGCCGCAATGAGCGAAAGCTCGGCGCGGATCAGCGCAGCCAGCAGCTCGCCCTCCCGATCGTCCTCGCGCAGATCGCGCCGGGGCGAAAAGAGCAGCGGGTGGTGCGTTACCAGCAGCTGCGCGCCCTCGCGCTTGGCCTCGGCAATCACCTGCGGGGTTACATCCATCGCCACCAGCGCGGTGCGCACCTCCTGATCGGCCCGGCCCACCAGCAACCCCACGTTGTCGAACGATTCGGCGGTATCAAACGGCGCAAACCCGTCGATGAGGTCGCGCATCATCGCAACTGTCACTCGCATTCGTATTCCTCCTCATTCCAGGAAATTTCCTGGGCAATGGCCGCTTCCCGTGTCGCGTCACGCTCCCGCGCGTTGTGCAGCTCCGCCAGCGTGCGGCGCAATACACCGGTGCGCCAGCGCAGATAGCCCGCGTAATCCGGTGGCCTCATTTCAAGCAGGATGGGGCCCAGCGCGCGCTGTTTTGGCGTAAGCTCCTGCGCAGCGCCGCGCCGCGCGCAGAGGATCACGTAAAATCTCCGAGCAGCTCGCACCACCGTCTCTTCACACAGGCGATAGCCGTGCTCACAGAGCCAGCCGCGCAGGAGGCTGGCCTCCAAATTGGGCTGCAGGATCAGCAGCGCTTCCCCGACGGCCTCGGCCCCGCCTGGGGCTTCCAAAATAGCGCGTATGGTTTCTCCGCCCATTCCCGCCAACACGACCGCGTCGGGGTGCTCCCCTGTCTCCACGGCGCAGAGTCCATCGGCCACCCGAAAATCCGCCCGTGCGCTCAAGCCGCGCGCCTCCAGCAACCGCCGCGATTTGGCCAGCGAATCCGCGCTGATGTCGGCCACGATCATGCGCAGCTCCGGTCTTGCCAAAAGCAGCGCGCAGGCCAAGCGCCCATGATCCGCGCCAATATCGGCCACGAGCCGCGCACCCGGCTCCACCCGCGCGGCAATCGCGCCCAAGCGCGCATCCAGCCAATCCTCCCGTAGACGCACTCCGCGCTCCCCTTCCCCGCCTCAGCCTAAGCAAACAGACCTGATTCACGCACCCAAAGAAATCCAAGGCAGCTGCGACCTGCCCCGTTCTTCGAACGCCGTAAAACTCTACCTACTATAGCATGCGCGCGACGGCTCGCGCAAGGCATGATCTGCTCGCGGAAATGCCGCGCGGAAGCAACCCCGGAAATACCGCTTGCGGAAAGTCTGTCTGTGCGCACCCTTGCTGGATGATTTTGCATCCCGCAGCCGTCTTTGGGTATGCATGGAATAAACGAGCGAGAAAAACGAATAAAAAGAGACGAGTAAGGGAGAGCCAGAATGGTTGCAAAAAATTGCCGGAGTTTCGGGAGAACGCTTGGGCTGTTGCTCCTCTGCCTTTGTTGCGCGTCAGCAAGGGCGGAAACCACGCTGGACGCGGAACCCCTCCCTGGATATGAATCCTATGAGCACGAAGCGCTTGCGTGGGGAGAGCCGCTGCTGCAGGCGGCTTTGGGTGATGACTTGACCCCTATCGCCCAAACCCTGCAATGCGAGCAGGTGCGCCTAGAGGATGGCACCCAAGGCCTCGTGCTCCTGATCACACTGCACGATAAAGACAGCAGCCTGTTCGGCATTCCGATGCTGGTGGTAGATACCGGCAAGCAGGTTCTCTGCGAGCCGCTTACCGGAGGCGGGTTCGAATCCGTTCTGTTTTTTGCCGACCTGAATGGCGATGGGTTCGACGAGGCGATTTTTCATAGCTGTGTCGGCCTATCCGGCGGGATGGGAAGCTATGCTTGGGGCGTCTACTCGCTCGGCACCGAGGGCATCGACCCGCTGTTTGACAGCGGCGATGTGGATACCGGCTATCGCATCGTGTTGCAGCCTAGGGGGCGGGCCGTTGTCGGCAATGTCTTTCAATCCAATCCGGTGGCCTTCGCGCTCCGGGAGACGACGCTTTCCTTCCTGTATGATTCCGACTGGAAACCAAAGAGCTATTCTTATGAGATGATGGTCGACACGGCCTACGAGCTTTATCCGGTCACGCTGCCAAGCGAAGGTTCTGCCGAGACCTCATCCGCCCTCGCTCTGGTGGAATACTGCTCGCTGGTGGGGCACAGCGATCACGTCGGCACCGCCTATACCCTGCTGCGCTACAATCCCGCCGAGCGCCTCCCCGAGGTTGCCCAGGCGATGTTCCACTGCAGCGAAGAGGTAACCCCCGAAAAAGAAAGCGCTCTACCCGCCTGGGTAGAGCAACGGCCGCAGTGGTTTCGGGATTTGTGGGGCGAGTAGCCTATTAGGGCGGCAACTAAGCCGACAGATTCAAGCGGGTAAGCGGCTGCAGGTGATCCGACAGGATGTAGCCCTCCTTGCCATCCACCCGCACGTGAACAAACCCGTTGTTCTCTTGCCACAGGCTCTCAAACCCTTCATACACCGCATGATCGTCTTCAGGCACTTTCAAGTCGAGCAGCTCTACCTGCGTAGTATGAAAGTAGCGGCCCAGCACCTCGGCTTCAGTGTTTTCATGCCAAAACAAAAGAAAAACAGCAGGTTTTGTTGAACCTACTGTCTTGCTTTTTGTTGTTTTTTATCTGTGACTTTGTGTTGGTTTGGGGTTGGATGGGGTCACAAGCTCAATCCAGGAAATCCTTTAGCTTCTTCGAACGGCTTGGGTGGCGAAGTTTACGCAGCGCCTTGGCCTCGATTTGGCGGATACGCTCGCGGGTGACGTTGAATTCCTTGCCCACTTCCTCCAGCGTGCGCTGGCGGCCATCGTCCAGGCCGAAGCGAAGGCGCAGCACCTTTTCCTCGCGCTGGGTCAGCGTATCGAGCACGCTGAGCAGCTGTTCCTTGAGCAGCGTGAACGCGGCGGCCTCGGCGGGCGCGGGCGCGTCGTCGTCCGGGATGAAGTCGCCCAGGTGGCTGTCCTCCTCCTCGCCGATGGGGGTTTCCAGCGACACCGGCTCCTGCGCGATCTTGATGATCTCGCGCACCTTGTCCTCGGAGATGCCCATTTCCTCCGCGATCTCCTCCGGGGTGGGCTCGCGTCCATACTCCTGCAGCAGTTGCCTGGACACGCGAATCAGCTTGTTGATGGTCTCGACCATATGCACCGGAATTCTGATGGTGCGCGCCTGGTCGGCGATGGCGCGGGTGATGGCCTGGCGAATCCACCAGGTGGCATACGTAGAGAACTTGAAGCCCTTTCGATAGTCGAACTTCTCAACCGCCTTGATGAGGCCCAGATTGCCCTCCTGGATCAGGTCCAGGAACAGCATGCCGCGCCCCACATAGCGCT
>JAVBLJ010000035.1:0-61321 GCA_031553615.1 Eubacteriales bacterium | reverse complement strand
TTCTCCAAAAAAGCAAGCGGTTTCGCTCCTGCGGGAGCGACCAGGGGGCTTATCGCTCGCCCCCTGGACTCCTTCTCTGCGCATCTGCCATGTTTTAGGTTGTAAATGCGCTGGCCCTGATTCACCACGCCCCAAAATTGTAATTCCAGGCCGCGTGTGGTATGATAAGAAAAACCCGAACCAATTCGCATCCCCAAATCGCACACGAAGGAAGGGCCACCATGCAGCAAACTTGCATCGTGATCGATGGCAACAGCTTAATGCACCGGGCATTCCACGCGCTGCCCGAGATGACCACCCAGGCGGGCGTGCCCACCAACGCCGTGTACGGCTTTGCTGGCATGCTGCTCAAGGTGCTGGCCGATGTGCAGCCCACCCATTGCGCCGTGGCCTTCGATATGCACGGCCCTACGTTCCGCCACGCCGATTACGCCGAGTATAAGGCGGGCCGCAAGCCCACCGACGAAGCGCTGCGCCCGCAGTTCCCGCTGGTGCGCCGCATGCTGGACGCCATGGGCATCCGCCAGCTCGAATGCCCCAGCTTCGAGGCCGACGATATCCTGGGCACGCTGGCGGCGCGCGGCGAGGCCGAGGGCCTGCGCATGCTGCTCATCACCGGCGATCGCGACGCGCTGCAACTGGTAACCGAGCGCACCCACGTGCTGTACACCAAGCGCGGTATCACCGATACCACCGAGTTCGACCCGCCCACCGTGCTGGAGCAGTACGGCGTAACCCCGGCACAGGTGCCCGACCTAAAGGGGCTGATGGGCGATTCTTCCGATAATATCCCCGGCGTGCCCGGCGTGGGTGAAAAGACGGCGGTGAAGCTGCTGGCCACCTACGGCACGCTGGAATCGGCGCTCGATCATGCCGACGCGGATCAGAAGGGCAAGCTGCGCGAGCGCCTGCTGGAGCACCACGACCTGGCGCTGATGTGCAAAAAAATCGCCACCATCGTGCGCGATGCCCCGGTGGAGTTCACCTGGGAGGAATGCAAGCTGGGCGACCTGACCAGCGCGGCCCCGTTCTTTCGGGAGATCGAATCGCCCTCGCTCATCAAGCGTCTGCCCCACGCGCCCGGCACGCCCTCGCCCCTCCAGCCGCAGCAGCCCAGCATGACTTGGCGGCCCGAGATCGCAATAGACGACGTACCCACGCTGACCCGGCTGATCGCCGAAATTCCCGGCGGGCGGGTAACGCTCTGCCGGGGCGTGGCGCGGGCAACGTTGGCGAGCGAAGCGGGCGCGCGCTACCGCATCGAGCTCGGCGGCGATCTGCTCACCCCCGGCCTCGACCCCACGGACGTGCTGCTGGCGCTGCGCCCGCTGCTCTATCCGCCCTACGCGCTGTGCGTGCACGATGGCAAGCGCCTGCTGGCCGATCTGGATCAGGCGAGCATCGATACGCGGGGCGCGCGCATCCACGACGATACCCTGCTGGCCGCCTACCTGCTCGATCCGCTACAGCGCAGCTACGCGCTGGAAGCGCTGCTGCCCGGGCAAGAGATCGACGCAGCCGTGCTGCATGCGCTCATCTCCACCCAGCGGCAATCGCTGGCCGAGCAGGAGATGCTCTCGCTCTACGAGGATATCGAGCTGCCGCTACTGCACGTGCTGCGCGATATGGAGCGCGCCGGGTTTGCGGTAAACCGCGATGAGCTGGCCCGCATGGGCGCGGCGTTTACCGCCGAAATCCAGCGCTTGACCGCCGAAATCTACCGCACCACCGGGGTGGAGGGCTTCAACCTCAACAGCCCCAAGCAATTGGGCGAGGTGCTTTTTGATACGCTGGGCTTGCCCGCCGGACGCAAGACCAAGAGCGGCTGGTCCACCGACGCGGAAACGCTTGAAGGGCTGGCCGGGGTGCATCCGGCCATCACGCCGCTGCTCGAGTATCGGCGGTTGGCCAAGCTGCAGGGCACCTATATCGAGGGACTGTTCAAGCTAATCGATGCCAAGGGCCGGGTACATACTTGGTTCGACCAAACCGCCACCTCCACGGGCCGCATCTCCTCCAACGAGCCCAACCTGCAAAATATTCCGGTGCGCACGCCCCAAGGCCGCGAAATCCGCCGCGCGTTCGTGGCGCAGTCCGGCTGGGTGCTGGTTGACGCCGACTATTCGCAGATCGAGCTGCGCATTCTGGCGCACCTCTCCGGCGATCCGGGCATGACCGAGGCTTTCCGGCTGGGGCAGGATATCCATACCCGCACCGCCGCCGAGGTATACGGCGTGCCCATGGAGCAGGTGACGCCCGCGATGCGCTCCGCTTCCAAGGCGGTCAACTTCGGTATCGTATACGGCATCAGCGATTTCGGACTGGCGCGCAACCTGGGCATCTCCCGCAAGGAGGCCGGCGACTTCATCGATCGGTACTTCGCGCGCTACCCGGGCGTGCGCCGCTACATGGATTCGGCGGTGGCGCAGGGCAAAGCCCTGGGCATCTCCACCACGCTGCTGGGCCGCCGCAGACCGCTGCCCGAGCTTTCCTCCAGCAACCGTAACACCGCCAACTTCGGGGAGCGCGCCGCCAGGAACACGCCCGTCCAAGGCACCGCCGCCGACGTGATCAAGCTGGCCATGGTACGCGTCGCCGATCGGCTGGCGGCCTCGCAGCTAAGGGCACGGCTGATATTGCAGGTGCACGATGAATTGATCGTCGAATGCCCCGCCGACGAGGCCGAACCGGTCTCCGCTTTGCTGCGGGAATGCATGGAGGGCGCGCTTCCCCTCGATGTGCCGCTGGTGGCCGATGTGCACGTTGGTGCCAGCTGGTACGATACCAAGTAACCCGATTTGCAACAAAAACCGTGCGTCGCGCGTCTTTTTATGTAGGAGATTTTTTAATGTACAGAATCGGCTTGACCGGAGGCATCGCTTGCGGAAAATCCACGGTGGCAGCCATGCTGCACGAGCTGGGCGCGCCGGTGATCGATGCGGATGCCCTCTCCCGTGGCCTGACCGCGCCGGGCGGGGCCGCGCTGCCCGCTATCCGCGAGCGCTTCGGCGACGGGGTGTTTGCGGGCGCAGAGCTCGATCGCCGCGCGCTGGGCGCGCTGGTGTTTGCCGATGAGCAGGCGCGGCAGGCGCTCAACGCCCTGCTGCATCCGCTGGTGCTCGCGGCGATAGATGCGCGGTGCGCTTCGTTGGCCGCCGCCGGGAAGCCCATCGCGGTGCTGGAAATCCCGCTGCTGTTTGAAATTGGATACGAATCGCGGGTCGACGCCATCTGGCTGGCGGCGCTGCCCCGCGAGGAGCAGCACCGCCGCCTGATGGCCCGCGACGGGCTGACCGAAGCCGAGGCCAACGCGCGCATCGACAGTCAATGGCCGCTGGAGCGCAAACGGGAGCGCGCGCAGGTGTGCATCGATACCAGCGTGCCGCCGGAGCAGGTCAAGGCCCAGGTGCACGCCGCTTGGCAACAGACAATTCGAAAGGTGGTGGACTTCCCTGCAAAGGCCACCTGAGCCGCCGCGCGGCCCCGATGCCGCCGAGCGAAAATACCGAAGCCGCCGCCGCGCCGAAGAGGCCGAACAGGTGCAAGAAGCCGCGCCGAGCGCGTCCCCTTCCCTCCGGTCCACAGTCGTGCCCTCCGATGTGCCGCGCCGGGCCCCCTACGAGTCCCCCGAGCGCGCACCCACGCCGTACGAGCGGCCCACGCCGCGCGCCCCTGAAACCTCGGCGCAGGAGCGAGGTTCCGCGCCCCGGCAGGTGCTGCTGATCCCTGGCCCCTCCACACCGGAAGCGCCCTCCGCGCGCCGGTGGGACGAGCCCTCCTCCGCCGAGCCGCGCAGGAGCCGAGAATCCGCCGACCCGATCGCGCCGCGCCGCAGCCCGCTCACCCAGGAACGCGCGCGGGAGGCTTCGCACTCCGCGCCTGACCCGAAAAGCACACGCGTCCCCTTGGCCAAGGCACCGCTCTCCCGCATGGCGGATTCCCCGTACGCACGGCGGCCCGAGGCCGCACCGCCCTCGGCGCGCTCCGCCGCTTCCGCCCCGGCTGAAGTGCCGCGCTCCTCGCGGATCGTGCGTGTCGATCCTCCGCGCGAGGCCAAGCGCTCGCCCCTAGTGGGCACGCTTATATTCTGCGCGGTGATGGTCGCCGTGCTGGCCGTCTCGTTCTTCTTTGGCCGCAAAATGCTGGACGATTGGCGCGCGAAGCAGGCGGAGCAGGCCCGCATCGCCGCCGAGGAGACCGAGCGGGTCAATCACCCCCTCAATTATCGCGAGATCATCGAGGAAAACGCTAGCGATTTCGGTCTCAATCCGGCGCTGGTGGCCGCGATTATCCTGTGCGAATCCAGCTACAACCCCGATTCGATCTCCGGCGACGGTGCCCAGGGCCTGATGCAGCTGATGCCCTCCACCGCCGAATGGATCGCCGAATCGCTGAACGAACCGGACTTCACCAGCGATCGCGTGTTTGAGCCCGAGGTGAACATCCGCTTTGGCTGCTGGTACCTGAAATTCCTGGCCAAAATGTTTGACAACGATCCCACCAAGACCATCGCCGCCTACCATGCCGGGCAGGGCCACGTGACCACCTGGCTCAGCAACCCGGTCTACAGCCCGGATGGCGTCACCCTGAAGGGCTTCGGCGACCCGGATACCGAGCGCTACACCAAGCGGGTGCTGAGCGCCATCAAGGTATACCAAAAGAACTTCTTTCAAGCGTCGGAAGGCACTACGGAGTCGTAATGCTCTTCACGCCACCCGAGCAAGGCGAAGCCCTTGCGTACCCGAGAAAGCAGTCGGGCGGTTCGCGCCCGGCAAGGAGGTAGCATGCGTTCAAACCCCTTCAAGCGCGCTTTGGCCGCGCTGTTGCTTCTGGCGGTGGCCACGTGCGCCACGGCCGCTTCGGCCACGGTGGAGCACAACCTCACCTCGCTCACGGTTGCCATCGTGGCCGCGCCGGACGATAATCTCTCGCCGCTCACCTCGCGGGATCGCGATATGCACAGCATTCTCGCGCTCTGCTACGAGGGCTTGGTGGCACTGGATGATTCCGAGCATCCGGTGCCCAATCTGGCCGAGTGGGAGCAGCCGAGCGACAACAGCAAGCGCTGGATATTCCACCTGCGCGAAGGCATCACCTTCCACAACGGCCAGCCGCTGACCTCTGCGGACGTGGTGGCTACCCTCGACCGTATCCTGGAACTGGGCCAGTACGATGAGGAGCGGGCGAGCGAGCTGCCCCGCGAGCAGCGCGGCATCTACGCCAACCTCATGGAGGCCTATGTCACCTCGTGGAAGGCGCTGGACCCGCTCACGGTGCAGATCACCGCATCGCGCCCCTACTACGGCTTCCTGAACGCGATGACCTTCCCCATTTTGCCCGCTTCGGAGGTCGCCAACCCGCTGCCATCGGGCACCGGCCCCTACCAAATCGCGCAATATGAATCCGGCGACCGGCTGTGGCTCAGCGCTTGGCCGAACTGGTGGAAGGCCACGCCCAACGTGCTAAATGTGGTCGCCATTCTGTACCCCAACACCGAAAAGGCGCTGGAGGCCTTCGACGCGAACCAGGCCGACGTAACCATGACCCGCTCGATCACGGCCACGCGCTACAGCGGCAGTCTGCGCTCGTTCTCCATGCCCTACAACACCCGCCAGCTGGAAATGCTGCTGATGCATCACAACGAAAAGAAGGGCATCATCCGCGACGAAAACGTGCGGCGGGCCATTATCGCGGCCATCGACCGCGCCGCCTTGGTGCGCCAAGTATACCAGGGCATGGCCACCCCTTCAAGCACCATGATCATGCCCGACACCTGGCTCTACGATGAATCCGCCACCCAGGAGACCTACGATCCATCGGTGGCGCGCGCGCTGCTGGAGGAAAGCAACTGGAAGCTCAACCAGACGGGCATCCGCGAGCAGATCATCGACGGGGAGCTCACGCCCCTCAAGCTCAACATACTTACCTACGAGGAGCCCAGCGGCAACGTGCGCCAGAATGCAGCCACCACCATCTCCGGAATGCTCAAGATGGTAGGCTTCGATGTGACGATAACGACCTCCTCCCAGGCGCGGGTCAAGGAGCGCTTGGAGGCGGGCAACTTCGATTTGGCGCTGGTGGGCATGAATTTGGATGTAGTGCCCGATCCGGGCTTCATGTTCCTGCGCATTAGCAGCAACTACTGCCGCTACAACAGCGATACCATGGTCGAGCTGATCAAGAACCTGCGCGCCCAATCCTCGGAGAGCGGCTACAACCAAGCCATGAGCGAGGTGCAGCATCAGTTCGCCAGCGATGCGCCGTTCATGTGCCTCTACTTCCGCAACGGTGCGATGCTCACGCGCGACACCTTCTCCGACGTGCGCGTGCTGCGCGAGCTGGAGCTATTGCGTGGCGTAGAAGCGTGGTAATCCTCGAACCCTATACGCGATCTTAAAGGGATCAAAAATCCCCCTGCCCGCGCAAAACGCGAAAGCGTCAAGCGCAGCGGGGGGGATTTTAATAATGCAGCTTTTCGAACAGCCTTTCCGGCCAACTTTTTCAAACCCGTTTGCTTCGCAAAGCTAGCCCCCCGAGGCGCGGGCTCCCGAAGGCCTATCGCTCCGCCACACCGCGAAAATAGCGCAGGAAGTTCTCGCCCGCGATGCCGCGCACCGCGTCCTCGCTATACCCCCGCGCGCGTAGCGCTTCGAGTATCGCCGGGAAACACGAGGGGTTCTCCGCGCCTACGGGGGTGCGCTCAATGCCGTCGAAATCGGAGCCGAAACCCACGTGGGCCGCGCCGCCGAGCTGCGCGATGTGATCGATTTGGTATACGATATCCTCGAGGGTGGCCTCGCCGTCCCCCACCAGGAAGGCGGGGTAGAAGTTGATGCCCACCCAGCCGCCGCGCGCGATCAGGGCGCGAAGCTGCTCGTCGGTCAGGTTGCGGAAGTGCGCAAACAGCGCATCGCAACAGGAGTGCGAAGCCATGGGCGGACGCGGGTAGCGATCGATCAAATCCCAAAATCCGCGCGCGTTCAGGTGCGATACGTCGGCGGCCATGCCCAGCCGATCCATCTCGGCCAGCACCTCCCAGCCGAAGGGCTTGATGCCGCTGCGGTCGCCGTTCTTGGCCGGGGAGCCGATCCGGTTTTCGTGATTCCAGGTCAGCGCCACCATGCGCACGCCCCGGTCGCGAAACTCCTGCACGCGCTCCAGCTTCTCCTCAAATACCTCCGCACCCTCGATGGAGAGCATGGCTGCAACCTGGCCATCCTTGGCCTCGAAGGGGCTGGTGAGGGTGATAAGCCCCTGCGCGCGCAGGGCATCCCAGGCGGATAACTGCGCCTTTGCCTTGCCGTATGGATCCTCGTTGGGCCCGCCCGGCCCCGCCCACAGCGTGCAAACTTGCAGCGAAACTCCGCCCTTCTCCAGGTTTTCGAAGGTCACGCAGGGGCTATCCTCGGGTTGCAGGGCGCGCATGTATAGCGTATCGCAATGGGTATCGACGGTCAGCATCGTTGTATTTCTCCTTGCATGTATATGCTTTTGTACGCCTTTCGCATTGAATCCATACGGAGCGAAGCTTAATGCGCAAACACGCTGCGTATCTCCACGTTGGGCAGGCGCAGGCGCAGCCGCTCGGCGAAATCGCTGCCCTCCCGGCCCGGTGCGCCACCTACCACGATGCAATCCGCCTGCTGCTCACGCGCAAAGGCTGCCAGGGTATCCATCGTATCGTCGGCGCGCAGCACCGTCATATCGGCACCCACCTCGTCGGCGGCGCGGAAGAGGTACTCCAGCGCCTCGCCCTCGCGGTGATTGCCCAGGATGGCCGCGCCCTGCGCCGCCACGTGCACCACGCTCACCTTGCCTTCCAGTTGCCGCGCGATCGCCGCGCCCTCCTGGATCAACCGTTCGCAAGTCTTTTGCCCGGTCACGCACACCAGAATCCTGATCTGGTTTCCCGCCAGGTCCTCCGCCATAACGCTTCCTCCCACGCAAGACATGCCGAAAGGCAGCCCATTTTTCAGCAACCCGCTTTTAGCCATCTCGCTTCTCCCAGCTCGTCATGTACTTCCCATTGGAAGCTACGCGCACGCAATCTCCGGGGACGATCGCAGGGGCAGCCTTGCAGCGATCCACGTAAAAGAGCCGCTCGCCTTCCGGGTCCATGTTGGGATCGCAGTTGACAATCATCTCGTTGAAAAACACGCCCTCCTGAAAGATGCCCTCCTCGGAGAAAGAGACCACGCGGCCCTCGACCTCGCGGCGGAGTCCGCCCAGAATGCCGTTTAGGTGCTTGCGGTAGGCCAGCACCGGTGCCAGCTTCATATCCCAAAGGAAGAGAAGCAGGCCGCCCCACAGCAGGGTCACCAGCGTCGTAAGCCACTCGACGCGCACGATCAGCGAATAGACCAGCGCCGCGGCAAACAGCAGCGAGGGCACGCCGATGGCGAGCAGCGTGCTCCGCAATTGGGTGGCGTTCTTCTGCAAATCCTGTTCGGAGTAAAACTCCATGGAGAATCTCTCCTTTGGCGCGGCGAGCCCGCGCGCTTTTCATTTTGGAAGGATATTGGGGAAGGATATTTCGGAAGGATATTTCGGAAAGCTGTTCCGCCTATTCTCATCCTCTTCGTCTAAGGTCATTATAGCCCGAACGCCAGGTTTTAGAAAGCCATCCGGTGCAAAGTTCATGATTTGTTCGCAATCTTAATCCGGGTTACCTGCCGTGTTTCCTGCGGGCTTCGGGGCCCTTTCGAGGGATGCTGCGGGCGCAAAGCGCACCTGCTTATCCTGCCAATGCAGGGTGCCGGTGCTGCCGCGCACCGAGCCTTCGCGCAGCAGCGCGCGCACCAGCTTTTCGGTGAGCGCCGGCCCGCCCTGCCGCTGCACCGCATTTTTCCAAAGCGTAAACTTGCAGCCCTGCTTCCAGCGGGAGCAGCCGAAGGCTTTGCTGTTTTCGGTCAGCTTGCCCTGTCCACAGAGCGGGCACGGGAGGTCCATTTCCTGCACGGCGCTGGTCTTTGCCCCCGAGCGCTTCCCTCCCTTGCCCGCGCCGCGCTCCTCGGCGGCGAAGGCCACCTCGGGCGCTTCCCCGGCGGCGTAGCGCACCAGGTGCTCGCACAGGCGATGGATGCCCTCGATGAAGCGATCGGGCGCGGCGGCACTGTGCGCGATGTCGTCCAGGCCCTTCTCCCATCGGCCCGTGGTTTCGGGGGAGGCCACGTCGGCGGGCGCTACCGAGATCAGCTGCACACCCTTGTCGGTGGCCCATATCTGCTTGCCCTTGCGCTGCGCATAGCCCACAGCAATCAGCCGTTCGAGAATGGCGGCACGCGTGGCCGGGGTACCCAGGCCGTGCGATTTCATGCGCTCACGCACCTCGGCATCCTCCACCTCGCGGCCCGCGTGCTCCATGGCATAGAGCAGCGAGGAATCGGTGTGCGGGGCAGGCGGCTTGGTCGCCTCGGTCTTTACGGTGGCGCGGGCCACGCGGCGCTCCTCGCCCTGGGTCAGCGCGGGCAGCGCCTGCTCCTGCTCCTCCAGCGCTTCACGCTTGCCGGATTTCTCCTGCTGCAGCGCGCGGTACAGCGCTTTCCAGCCCGCATCGCGCTCCACCCGCCCCGTGCTCAGGAAGCAATCCTTCGCCGGTTCCGTGCGCTCGCCGCCCTGCGCCAATACTGCAGTAATGATGCGCACCGCATCGTAGCGATAGGGCTGCAGAAAGGCCGCCACCGTGCGCCGCGCGATCAGCTCGTACAGCTTGCGCTCGTCGGGCGGCAGCGCATCGAGGTTGGCGCGCTTGGGCGTGGGCAATATCGCATGGTGATCGCTCACCTTGGCGTCGTCGAATACGCGGGTGCTCATGGGCAGCTTGCCCTCCAGCAGCGGCCCCGTCCACGGCCCGTAGGCCTCCCCCAGCGCGGACAGCGCCTGCCGGGTCTTGGCCACCATGTCGCGCGGCAGGTAGCGGCTGTCGGTGCGCGGGTAGGTGATCAGCTTGTGCTTCTCGTACAGGCTCTGCGCGGTGGTTAGCGTTCGTTGCGCGGTAAAGCCCAGCTGCTGGTTGGCCTCGCGCTGCAGCGAGGTCAAATCGAAAAGCTGCGGCGGCAGCTCGCGCTTCTCCTCCCGCGTGGCACGCTCCACCCGCGCCTCCCGTCCCTTGATCCGTTCGGCGATGGCCTGCGCCTTGGCGTCCTCGTCGATGCGCTTGGCATCCTCGCCCACTGCCGCATCGAACCAGAGCCCGGTGTAATCGCCGAAATCGGCTTGCACCAGCCAGTAGGGCTTGGCATCGAAGGTCTCGATCTCCAGGCGGCGGCGCACCAGCATTTGCAGCGTAGGCGTTTGCACCCGGCCCACCGAAAGCAGCGCGCCGTACCGCAGCGTAAAAGCCCGGCTGCCGTTCATGCCCACCAGCCAATCGGCCTGGGCGCGGCAGCGCGCGCTTTGGTACAGCGCATCGTACGCCTGGGAGGGCTTGAGCTGGGCGAACCCCTCGCGGATGGCCTCGTCGGTCATGCTGGATATCCAGAGCCTGCGCACCGGTTTCTTGCACCCGGCCATCTCGTAGATGTAGCGGAAGATCAGCTCGCCCTCGCGCCCCGCGTCGGTGGCGCACACCACGTCGGTCACTTCCTCGCTGCGCAGCAGCGCGCGCAGCACCGAGAATTGCGACTTGGTCTTCGAAATCACCTTGAGCTTCATGTCGACGGGCAATATGGGCAAATCGGCCGCGTTCCAACGCTTGTAGCGCGGATCGAGCTCCTCGGGCTCCATCAGCGTCACCAGATGCCCCACCGCCCAGCTCACGCAGCACTCGCCGCCCTCGGGCAACCGCCCGCCGCCCAAGGAGCCCTCGCCGCGCCGATTGCACCCCAATACCCGCGCAATATCGCGCGCCACCGAGGGTTTTTCGGCTATGATCAGGGTTTGGGGCATGAAAAAACAGCTCCTTTTTGCGAGAGGGGAACCTTTTGAAAAAGGTTCCCCTCTCGCGCTCTCCCTTCTAAAACTTTCGTTTTAGGGAGTGCCTATCTGGGATGACTCGCCTTAATGCGAGGGGGGCTGCTGCGCCAGCGAGGCGAAGGTGGTGTATTCGCCCAGCCAGGCCAGCTTCACATTGCCCAGCGGGCCGTTTCTTTGCTTCGCGATGATGACTTCGGCTATGTTCTTATCCTCGGTGGTTTGGTCGTAGTATTCCTCGCGGTGGAGGAACATCACCACGTCAGCATCCTGCTCGATGGAGCCCGAATCGCGCAGATCGGAAAGCATGGGTCGCTTATCGGCGCGCTGGGTGGCGGCGCGCGAAAGCTGGGCGCAGGCCACCAGCGGCACGCGTAGCTCCTGGGCGATGCCCTTGAGCGCGCGGGAAATCTCGCTGACTTCCTGCTGGCGGCTATCGTTGCGGCTATCCCCGCCCATGAGCTGCAAGTAATCGATCATGATCATATCCAGGCCATGCTCCATCATGAGTCGACGGCAGCGGGAGCGCAGCTGTGTGGGGGTGATGCCGCTGGTATCGTCCAGGTAGATGGGGGCGGCGGCCACCGGCGACATGGCCTTGGCCAGCTTCTCCCATTCCTCAAAGCGCAACGAACCATGCCGCACCGATTGCATATTGATGCGCGCCTCCGAGCAGAGCATACGCATCATCAACTGTTCGCGCGGCATTTCCAGCGAGAATACCGCAACGGTCTTGCCCGCGCGAATGCCCGCGTTTTGCACCAGGTTCATGGCGAAGCTGGTCTTGCCCATGGAGGGTCGCGCGCCGACCAGTATCAGCTCGCCCGGGTGGAAGCCAGTGAGCAGCTCGTCCAAATCGGGGAAGCCCATGGGCACGCCGTCGATCTGGCCCTTGAGCTCGACCAGGCGCTGAATGCGCTGGAACGTATCGCCCACCAGGTCGCTCACGTGCACCAGCGTGTTGCCCTCGCCCTTGCGCATGGTGATATCGAATATGGATTTCTCCGCATCGTTGAGGATGAGCG
Organism: Eubacteriales bacterium; assembly: GCA_031553615.1. Taxonomy (GTDB): domain Bacteria; phylum Bacillota; class Clostridia; order Christensenellales; family Aristaeellaceae; genus WQXF01. The sequence goes on along the minus strand of JAVBLJ010000035.1, from coordinate 49,385 downwards.
GAATCTCCTTCTGCTGGCTGTAGCAATCCTGCGCGATATCGCCGGAGGCGGCCAGCAGCTTGCGCAGCGTGGATTTCTCCTCCACGATCTGGATGTAGGCCGAAATATTGGCGGTGGTGGGCACGTACTGCGATATTTCGATGAGGTAGCCCACGCCGCCCACGCCGTCGAGGGTGCCGCGCCGCGAAAGCTCCGCGTCCACCGTCACCAGGTCGATGGGCTGGCGTGCGGCGGTGATCACCTGCATCGCGCCGTAGATTTCCTTGTGCGCGGGGTGATAGAAATCGTCGGCATGCAAAAGCTCGATGGACTTGCGCGCCGCGTCCGCATCCTGCATCATGGCGCCCAGCACGGAGCGCTCGGCCTCCAGGCTGTGCGGGGGCACGCGCTGCGCTCCGCTTCCATATCCGGCTTGCACAGATCCGGCTTGCATCCATTTCCCTCCCCCGCTTGCGATGTTCACATTACTTGGTACCAATCACGCGCAGCACCATCTTGGCGGTCACGCCCGCATACAGCCACACGTTGACCTCGCTCTCGCCCACGGTGCGTACCGGTTCGGGCAGCTCGACGCGGCGCTTCTCCAGCTTGACATCGTATTGTGCGCCCAGCGCGTCGGTCACTTCCTGGGCGGTGATGGAGCCATACAGCCTGCCCGCTTCCCCGGCGCGCGCCTGCACCGAAATCACCTGGCCCTTGAGCCGGGCGGCCAGCGCCTCAGCCTCCTGCTTGCGCACCTGTTCGCGGTGCACCTCGGCCGATTTTGCCTTTTGCACGGCATTCAACGAAGCCGCGCTGGCTTCGAGCGCCAGCTTCTTGGGGAACAAAAAGTTGCGCGCGAATCCGTCGGAGACCTCGATAATCTGATCCTTCTTCCCGGTTCCCTTGATGTCCTGCAGCAGTATGACTTTCATCTAGTCGTCCTCCTCGTCACGCTTGTCGTTGGTGGGTTTGCGCATCATGCGCAGATTGAACAGTTGATCGGCAAAGCCGAGTGCCAGCAGCATAAAGTTTGCCAGGACCATGAGCGCGATCACGGCGCTTACGCGGGTCGCGGGCTTCGCGCCGCCCCGGCGCATTATGAACACCAGCAGAGCGCCGCCCTGCAGCGCCATAACCACGCTAACGCCCGCCCAGAACAGGTAGAAGATATCGATCATCGCCTGCGCACCGGAAAGGAGCATGAGCAGCCCCAACGCCAACACGGTACCCATCATGGGGATGAATATCTGCATGGGAACGAACCATTCGTGGAAGGGCGGCATGGGAGCGGTCGCCATCTGCGTCGCATAGCGCGCCGCCACCCGGCGCGGCCAAGCCGCGCACAGCAAGCCGCCCAATATCGCGCTCTGGAGAATTACGCCCGCCAGCCCTTGGCGCAGCAGGCTTTCGGCGAAGAAGAGGAATTGCTTGATCAGCTCATCGCGCACCGGCGCATCCAGCACCACCGCGCTGCCCAGCTGGATACCGGGCACCACCGATTCAGGCAGGCGCACATAGCCCATGCTGGCCAGCACGAGCAGCAAACGATCGGTCTCGGCGGAGGAGCGCACCAGCGGATCGAGGGTATCGCTCAACCAGGCGATCGCATCGCCGCCCGCCAGCGCGTTGGCCGCAATCAGCGCTGCCATGCCCGAAACCAGCGGTATGCCCACGCATATGGCCACGCTCGGCCAGAAGGGCCGCGCCCTTTCGTAGCTGTACACGGCGAACACCGCCGCCGGGAGCTGGATCAGCGCCAGGGCCAGCGCCACGTACGGATGGATGTACAGCGCGCAGAGCGCCGCGCTCACCGCCGCGCAAGCGATGGCCGTCACGCGGCCCGCGCGTAGCGCGATATAGGCCAGCAGCGCTGGGCTCATCAACGCCAGGGCGGGCAAAAGGCCCACCAGCAGGAACGCGATGATGGGCATGGTGCTCGGCAACGTACGGTAAGCGATCACGATCGCAGCCATCGCCGCCGTCCAAGCTGACAACGCAACCGCCGACGCCTGGGGGCGCGTTTCATTCCATCGCAGAATATTCGACCGTAAAAAGCCCATGTATACTCCTTTGGCCTCCGCTTGGGTAGCCCGATTTCAGCCTATGATCTCTCATGCATCGAGGGTGCGGGCACCTCGTTTTCCAAACGCACCCATTCCCCCAGCGTGCATCATAAAGTATTGTACGCGATGCGCGGTGCCCTGTCAATGCGGCGAAACCCGCCCGGCACGGTAAAAGCATTTACGAATACTGATGCAGGGATGGGCGCGCGAAGGATTCCAAAGGGCGACCGCAAAGCCCTTTGGTCGTGCCCGAAGGCACGAAACCCCTGCTTTCATACCAATTCCAATTAGGTTTTGCCAATAAGCCAGCGAGAGATTTTTTCGATCTGCTAGGAGTCCGAAGGAGGCGTAGCCAGCAGCTACGCTGACCGAGGCACGACAACGCCGATCGGATAAAGATCCGCTGGATTGTGGCTAAACGTAGTTGGAATGGGTATCAAAGGGTATTTCCCCCTCACGGGCGACTCAAGGGCTTATCGATCGCCCTTGAGAATCCTTCTCTGCGCATCCCCTCTTCCCTTTTCATGTGCTTTTATGTAAATGCTTTCGCCGTGACCTGCTCGGCTCCGACTTCATGTTCATTTCATTTTTTCATTTCATATTTGCCAGCCAATTCCTCTGGGGCGCACGGGCCGCCTCCCGCGCTCGGAACAAAGATGCGGGGCCGGAGCTTCGCCCGGTCCCGCAAGGGTTCTATAACAGGTGCTTGATGTCGGGTGCATAGCGGGCGTGGGATTACTGCGGCTGCTTCCAATCATAGATCTGCCCCACCGGCGCGCCCAGCGTGTACTCGAAGCAGTATTTGCCCGCCTCCAGCTCAGCCGTGGCCTGCCCATCGAGGCAGCGCACCTTGAGCGCGGGATAGGCCGCCGCCAGCGCATCCACATCGGCACGGGGGAACACCGCCGTGGCCGTCGCGCCGAAGGGCACCTTCACCGTCCAGCGGAACGTGCCGTTTTCCAGCGTCCAGCAGCTCTCGTACTCGCCCGCCGCCGAATCGTATACCGCGCCCGCGTGGGTCAGGCGCGCATCGGGCCTGGGCTGCAGCAGCGCACGGCGGAAGCCCGGCGCATCCTCCACCGGGTTGAGGCCCGCCACGTCGCGGAAAGCCCATTCCATCACCGCGCCGTACGCGTAGTGGTTGAGGCTGTTCATGTTCAAATCGGAAAGCCTGCCATCGGGCAGCACCGAGTTCCAGCGCTCCCACACCGTGGTCGCGCCCATGTTGACCTCGTATAGCCAGCCCGGATACTCCTCGTTGAGCAGCAGGTTGTAGGCCAACTCGTCCATGCCGCACTGGGAGAGCGTGCGGCAGAGGTAGGCGGTGCCCACGAACCCGGAGCGCAGCTTCCCGTACGATGCGCGGAACTCCAGCCCCAGCAGCTTGGCCAACCTTTCCCGATGCTCCTGCGGCGCAAAGCCCATGAACAGCGCGCACACGTAGCCGGTCTGCGTGGTCTGCGCCAGCCGCCCGGTGGCGGTGAAGTATTCGCGGTGCAGCGCCTCCAGGATTTCATCCAGCAGCTGGGTGTAGCGCCGCGCGTCCTCCTCGTAGCCCAGCACGCGCGCCGCCTTGAGCACCAGCGAGGTGGAATAATAATAGTACGCAGAGGCGATGTAGTGCGGATCGGTGCCGCCGAAGGCCGTGCCATCCTTGGTGTCCAGCGCCAGCCAATCGGCGAAGTGGAAGCCCACCTGCCAAAGTCGCGTGCCGCCGTTGGCCTCGTCGGTACGGTAGATCCACTCAACCCAATCGCGCATGCTGCTGTACTGGGCGCGCAGCAGCTCGCGGTCGCCGTAGAAAAGGTACACCGTCCAGGGGATGATGGTTGCCGCATCGGCCCAGGCGCACGAGGATTGGCCCTCCAAGCCCGCCATCGGCACCACGTGGGGCACCGCGCCCTCCCGCTTGTCCTGTTCCATGCGCATATCGTACAGGTACTTGGCAAAGAACGCCGCCGACTCCATGTGGAAGCAGGCCGTGCCCGAGAACGCCTGGGCGTCACCGGTCCAGCCCATGCGCTCATCGCGCTGCGGGCAATCGGTGGGCACATCCAGGAAGTTTCCGCGCTGGCCCCACACCGCGTTGTCCGCCAGGCGGTTGACCTTCTCGTTGCTGCAAGCAAAGCGCCCGGTGCGAGCGATGTCGCTATGCACCACGCAGCCGGTGAAATCCTCCAGCTTGGGCGCGGTGAACCCTTCCAGCTTCACGTAGCGGAAGCCAAAGAAGGTGAAATGCGGGCGCACCGCTATGGGCGTTCCATCCGCGCCCATTCCGTTGGAAATGTACACCTGCTCCTGCATGGCGCTGCGCAGGTTCCCGCGGAAGTAGTTGCCCTCCTGCAATATTTCGAAGTAAGAGAGCTTTACCTGCGCGCCCGCCTCGGCTCTGCACTGGAACTCCAGGTATCCGGTGATCTCCTGGCCCAAATCGAGCACGGTTTCCCCGGCGGGGGTGGTGATCAGCTCGCGGGGCGCAATGCGCTCGGTGACGCGCACCGGCGGCGAGAGCCGGTCGACCAGATTCGCCTGATCCAGCCCATGGTAGATCACGGCGGACACGGGTTTTCCGGGCACGAAGCTCCCATCGTACGTTTCGCCATCGTAGATATTGGCGAACCGCACGCGGCTTTCCGTGGCCTCCCAGCCTTCGTCGGAGCAGAGCACCTCGCCGGAGCCGTCCTGGTACTGCACGTGCAGCTCCAAGCGCAGCGCCTGGGTATCGCCGTAGATGCCGCTTTGACCCCGGAAGCCGAAGCGGCCCTTGTACCAGCCGTCGCCCAGCATCACGGTCAGGCGATTCTGCCCCGGCTGGAGCATTGACCCCACGTCGAAGGTCTCCACCTGAATCCACCGGTCATATGCATTATCATACGGGGCCAACAGCTCATCGCCCGCCTTGCCGTCGTTCACGTACAGCTCAAAAAGCCCCAGGCCCACCGCGTACACGCGCGCCGACGCCACCGGCCCCTTGAGCGCGAACGAACGGTGCAGATCGGTGTTGCCCTCGATGGGCGCGGTGATCCAAGGCGCCTGCCAGGGCTCCTCCATCTTTCCCGTTTCAAAGAAAGCCGGGGCCGAGCGGGCGGTATCGCCGTTATCGGCCTCCACCTCCACATCCCACCAATAGCGGGTGCGCGGCCGGAGCGCGATGTCGGGCACGAAGCACAGGCTATCGATCTCCTCGCGCGCGCCGCTATCGTAGAGCAGCTCCCCCATATCCTGGCCTGCGGCGATCCGCACGCGCGCCCAGCGCTGCCGTTTGCCCTGCGTTTGATCGACCTTGTAGCTCAGGCGCGGCCTCCCCAGCGAAAACCCCAGTGGATTGACCAGTCGGTTGGTCATCAGGTCGTATACGCGCATGGTGTCCATCCTCCTTCGTGTTTTCCGCAATAAAAAGGTGTTTCGCTCCTTCGGGAGCGACCAAAGGGCTTTGCGATCGCCCTTTGGAAACCTTCGCACCCAAAACCCGACGCCGCCCATACACAGGGCCAGCGCATTTACATCCTAAAACTTGGCAGATGCGCTGCGAAGGTGGCCGGAGGGCGACCGCAAAGCCCTCCGGTCGCTCCCAGGGGAGCGAAACCTCCTGCTTTTTTGGAGAATTTCGCCCTTGCGAGGGCGACCTAAGGGCTTTCCGTTCGCCCTTAGGGATCCTTCGGCCGCAAATCCCAGTTTCTGTATTCAAATGCGTTCGCCGTGCGCCCATACACACGGCGTTGACGCACCGTTTTTTTTCTGCTATGCTCTAGTGAATTTCTGATTGCCCCAATTTCGACCCACTCCAATGCGGGAGGAACGCTTGCTATGCGCCGTATTTCTACCTCGACCCTGGCCATTTCCGGCATGCTGGCCGCGCTGGTTGCGCTGGCCACGCTGCTGCTCAAGCTGCCTGTGCCCATCACCCAGGGCTACGTGCACCTGGGCGATGCGCTCATCCTGTTCAGCGCCATGCTGGTGGGCCCGTTTGCCGCGCCCCTGGGCGGCATCGGCAGCGCCATGGCCGACTTGATCGGCGGCTACGGCTTCTATGTGCTGCCCACGCTGTGCATCAAGGCGCTGGTCGGCTTCCTGGCCAGCCGCCGCCTGCGCCTGGATGGCGAGCACGCGCTGCTGCGCTGTGCGCTGACGTTTTGCGTGGCCGAGTTGGCCATGGTGGCCGGATACCTGATCTACGAATCCTTCACGTTCGGCTTCGCCGCCGCGCTCGCGGCTGCACCCATGAACCTGCTGCAGGCGGTGTTCAGCGCGGCGCTGGCCTGTGCGCTGCTGCCCATCGCCCGGCGCGTCGCGCCCATGGTGAAGGGCGGAGGCAGGCCGCTATAAGCGCTACAGCACCCCGATGCGCGTCGCGGGCGCGGTGCCGTCCAGCAGCGCGTTGAGCGGATGCCGCGCGTGGCCGATGATCACCGTGGTGCCGCGCGAAACCGGGCCCGCCGCGAACGCCAGCTTGGCATACGCGCCGTTCGCGCCGGGGCGGCTGGCCCCGACGCAGCTTTGCTGCAGGATGGCGATATTGCGCAGCACCTCGTCGGTATTCCGCCCGGTGACTTCGCGCACCAGGGTAGAAGGGTCCTTCGCCTCCCGGTAGATGCCCTCGGTGGAGGTCATAATGAGCAGGGTGCGCGCGTGCACCAGCCCGGCGATCACGGCGGCGGTCTCGTCGTTGTCGACGCACTCCACCACCTCGTCCTGCTGGGCGCGTAGGTGGGCCAGCTCCCACTTGCGGTTCTCCTCGTCGCTCACCGGGTCGTTGTAGTTCACGATGGGAATGGCCTGCTGATCCTGCGCGCGCAGCAGCAGGCGGCGAATGTGCTCGCGCTTCTCCCCATCGTTGAAATGCTGATGCTCCACCAATAGCTGCCGCACCGAGTACGCGGGCTTCACGAACCGGCGGTATTCGGCCATCAGGATTGATTGGCCCTGGGCGGCGTAATCTGTCTTTACGTCGGCGGGATCGCCGGTAAGCTCGCGGCCGCTGCGCTTGAGGTAATCGAGCCTTCCAATTTCGGCCGCGCCCGAAGAAACCCAGATCATACCGGGCCGGAGCTGTTCGCCCAGGCGGGCGATGATGTTGTAATCGATGTCGTTGTCCTCGCGGCGAATCAGCGCCATGGAGCCAATCTTGCCCACGAGGTCATATTCATGCGGAGGGTTTTGCATTGCGAAGCCTCCTTTTTTTACGAACTTTTGTTATACAGTCTTGTATTGCGCGCTCTTTTTTCGCGATCCTGTGCAGATCAGCCTATGCGGACGCGGCCTCATACCATGTCCGCATCCCTGACCAGGTTGTTGATCCAGCGCTTGGAAAGAAAGCGCGGCAGGCCGATGCACATCTTGATGCACTCCTCGACCTGGGTAACCAGGTACACGCTGAGCAGCGGCCAGTGCAGCAAAAACCCGGTCACCAGCGCCAGCGGTACGCCGATCAGCCACAGCATGCCCAAGTCGAGCGTCATGCTGAACACCGTATCCCCGCCCGAGCGCAGGATGCCGACGATGTTGACCGCGTTGAACGCGCGCACCCACAGGAAGAACGAGCCCGCGAGCAGCACCTGCATGGCCAGCGAACGGGTCTCGTCGCCGTAGCGGAACATCTGCACGATGGGGCCGCGCAGGCATATCTGCAGCACGCCCATCGCCATCATGATGACCACGGATATAAACAGCAGCCGCTTGCTGTAGAGGAAGGCCTCGTCCTCGCGCTCCGCGCCGATGCTGCGGCCCACGATCACCGAGGATGCGTGCATGATGCCCCAGCCCAGCACGAACACCAGCTGATCGACGGTGCCCACGATGCTCATGGTGGCCAGCGCGCTGTCGCCCATGCGGCCATAGACCACGCTGTACATGGTGGTGCCCACCGACCACAGGCCTTCGTTGAGCACCACCGGGCCGATGGTGCGGAAGAAGCGCGCCAGAAACGCGCGATCCGGCAGCTTGAGATCGTGCCACGAAGCGGCGGGGGCCAGCCTCTTGCGGTAGCTGAGGCCCACGTTGATGCACAGGCTGATCGTGCTCGCGATCACCGTAGCCAGCGCCGCGCCGCGCACGCCCATGGCGGGCAGCCCCAGCTTGCCATAGATAAGTCCATAGTTGAGCACCGTGTTGGTCAGTATGGCGGTGATGGCGGCGGCCATGGGGATGCGCGCGCGTTCCGAGGATTTGAGCATCATCTGAAATACGCTATCCACCGCCGAGACCAGGTAAACGGGGAAGATGATGGCAAGATACTGCAGTCCGGCCTCGAAGCTGGGGCCTTGGGGCAGGAACGCCCCCAGCGTGACGCGCGGAAAGAGGCAGACCAGCGCGACCACGAGCAGAGCGATCACGCCATTGAGCCGGAGCGCCAGGCCCTGCACGCGGCGCATGCCGGCCACATCGTGCTTGCCCCAAAATTGCGCGGCGAATATGCCCGCGCCGCTGGTAACGCCAAACAGGAAGAGCTGCGCGATGAAGGTGACGCGGTTGGCCTGGGCCACGCCGGCGGCGGCGGTCTCGCCCAGCCCGCTGACCATCACATTATCCACGATATGCAGCGATGCCCCCACCAAGCTCTGCAGCGCGATGGGGATCAGCAGCCGAAAAAACAGGCGGGTGAACTCGGGCTCCCAGTGAAGAAGCGCACGGATGCGCGGCGAACGAATGTGTTGCAAGGGAAACTCCATTTCTGCGATCGAAGCTACCAACGAAAGGGTGAACGATCCGTTTTCTTTTTTGATATCTGTATTTTCAGATTTGTATTTTCAGATTTGCATTTTCAGGGAAGCGCTTGCACTTTCAGAAAGCGCAACAGCCATCATTCCGGTGCGCGCCGGAGCGGCTCCGCCTGCCGGAACCCTTCGCTCGCCAGCAGCTCGAGCGCGCGCTGCAGCGTCTGCGATCGCGTGGTCGCGCTCTCCAGGCGCAGATGCGCCGCCGCGCGGTAGAGGGGCTCGCGCTGCGCGTGCAGCGTGCGCAACCGTTCGGCGGCGTCGCCCGCCAGCAGGGGCCGCGTATCCTGCCGCACGTCGGTCAGTATGTGATCCAGCGGCCGGTCGACCCACAGCACCGTGCCCGCCTCGCGCATCAGCGCCACGTTGTCGGCGCGGAGCATCGCCCCGCCGCCGGTAGCCACCACTTGCACGGGCCCGGCGCAGATTTCCGCCAGCGCGCGGTGCTCGATCTCGCGAAACTCCAGCTCGCCCCGCTCAGCGAATATATGCGGGATGTCCATGCCCGCCAGCGCCACGATGCGCTCATCTACATCCACAAAGGGCAGGCCAAACGCCTTTGCCAGCGCACAGCCCAGCGTGGTTTTGCCGCAGCCCGGCATGCCGATCAGGTATAGGCCACGGCCCATGCCGGGGCTCATGTCCGGGCTCGCATCACGGCTCATGCGGTACTCTCCGCGCCGCCGGGTAGTGGCCCAGCACCCGGCATTCCACGCAATCGGCCTCCAGCGCTTCTATGAGGAAATGCAGCTTTTCCGGTGAAAGCCTGCCCTCGATATCTACAAAGAAACGGTACTCCCAGCTTTGGCCGGGGATGGGCCGCGATTCGATGCGCGTAAGGTTCATGCCCAGCGCCACAAACGCGGCCAGCGCGCGGTGCAGCGTGCCCCGCTCGTGGCGCAGCACGAAGGTGAGGGTGGCCTTGTCGGCCTGGGCACCCGGCTGCGGATGCGCGGCCACAGCCACGAAGCGGGTGGTGTTGCCCGCCTGGGTGTGGATATCCTCGGCCAGCACGTTCAGCCCATAGCACTGCGCAGCCAAGCGGCTGGCGATGGCCGCATTGCGCGGATCGCGCTGCTCGGCTACGTACTGCGCGCTGACGGCGGTGTTAAAGTGCGGCACCTGCCGCCAACCCGGATGCTCCGCCAAGAAGGCACGGCATTGCAAAAAGCCCTGCTCGTGGGAATACACGCTCTCCACCCGGGAAAGCTGCGCGCCGGGCAAACCCAGCAGGCAGTGCGCCACCGGCGTGAACACCTCGCCCACAATGGCGCAGCCGTATTCCCCCAGCAAATCGCATACGTCGTCGATGCTGCCCGAGCTGGAGTTTTCCAAGGGCAGCACACCCAGCGCGGCCTGTCCGGCGGATACCGCCTGCAGCACCGCCTTGAACGTGCCGCAGGGCAGCGTGGCCGCTCCCTCCCCGCCATATTGCAGCGCGGCCTGGTGGCCAAACGCGCCGGGCACACCCTGGTAAGCGATGATTGGAGCGGGCGCATCGGCCGCAGGCCCCCCGGGTTGCACTCCGGCAGCCAACTGGATGCGGTGTTGCTCCTCGCGGCTCAGGCGCATCAGCGTCTCAAAAAGCTCGGTGACCGGCCCGGCCAAACGCGGATCGGCCTGCTCGGTGCGCTTCTGGATCACCTGCTTCTCCCGCTGCGGATCGGTGATGGGCAAATCGCGCTGCCGCTTGTATTCACCCACCCGGCGGGCCAGCTCCATGCGCTCGGCAAACAGGCGTACCAGCTCGGTATCCACCCGGTCGATGCCCTCGCGCAGGGGGCGCAGTTCGTCGCCGGTTTCGCTCATCGTCCATCCACCTCCAGCGCCAGCGATAGCAGGCCCAGCAGCACCGCGCTCTCCACCACCGGCACCGCCCGGGGCACGATGCACGGATCGTGCCGCCCGCCCACGTTGAGCTCCACGGGCTGGCGTGTGCGCACGTCCACGGTCTGCTGCGTGCGCGCGATGGAGGGCGTGGGCTTGAGCCCCACGCGCACCGTAATCGGCATGCCGCTGGTGATGCCGCCCAGGATGCCACCATGGTGGTTGGTGGGGGTATGGATGCGGTCCTCCTCGATCACGAAGGGATCGTTGGCCTGGCTGCCCAGCATGGTGGTCAGGCCGAAGCCGCCGCCAAAGGAGATGCCCTTGACCGCCGGAATGGAGAACAGCAGCCCAGAAAGCACGCTCTCCACCGAGCCAAAGAACGGCTCGCCCCATCCGGCGGGTACGCCCACCGCCGCGCAGGCCACCACGCCGCCCACCGAATCGCCCTCGGCGCGCGCCTCCTCTACGGCGGCGCGCATGGGCAGCTCCATCTCCGGATCGAGCAGCGGGAAGGGCCGCGAGCGCAGCAGGTTCAATATTTCCGGGGTGACGGTCGCGTCGTCCATCAGGGCATCGCGCACGGTGTGGATGCTCTGGATGTGCGCGCCCACGGTGATGCCGTTGAGCGCCAGCACCTGCCGGGCGATGGCCCCGGCGAACACCAGCGGCGCGGTCAGTCGGCCGGAGAAATGCCCGCCCCCCCGCGGATCGTTGAAGCCACGAAACTTCACCCAGCCCGTGTAGTCGGCGTGGCCGGGCCGCATGGTGCCCAGCAGCGCATCGTAATCGGTCGAGCGCACGTTCACGTTTTCGATCATGCCGCAAAGCGGAGCACCGGTGGTCAAGCCCCGGTACATGCCGGAAAGGATGCGCACCGCATCGGGCTCGCGGCGCTGGGTGGCGGTGGGATCGCGCCCCGGCGAACGCCGCGCCAGATCAAACGCGATAGCTTCCATATCCAGTTCGATGCCCGCCGGAAGCCCGTCGATCACGATGCCCACAGCCTCGCCGTGTGATTCGCCAAACAGGCTGAGCTGCAGCTTTTCACCCCATTGTCCGCGCATGTGCTTCGCCTCCCAATGATGCGTATTCCTGCCAAAAGGCCGGGGCGGATTTGCGCACCGCCTCGTCCCCGGTTAATTCGATGGGGGATTCACAGAGGGTCGCCGCGATGGCCAGCGCCATGGCGATGCGATGATCGTTGTGGCTTTGCGCCGCCCCGCCGCGCAAGGGCGATCCGCCCTCGATGATCAGCCCGTCGGGCAATTCGGTGATGGAAGCGCCCAGCGCAGTCAGCTCAGCGTCCAGCGCGGCCAGCCGATCGCATTCCTTGATGCGCAACCGCTCCGCATGGCGAATCTCGGTGCGCCCGTGCGCCGCGCAGGCCGCGATGGCCAGCGGCGGCACCAGATCGGGTATCTGCGAAGCATCGATAACGGTGCCGTGCAACGCCGAGGGCTTCGCGATCCAGGCATCGCCCTCGCGCACGATGTCGCCGCCCATGCGCCGCAGCACCTCGACCGCTGCACGGTCGCCCTGCAGGCTCTGCGCGTCCAGTCCCGTGAGCCGCACCGGCCCGCCCATCAGCCCCGCCACCAGGTAAAACCCGGCGTGCGACCAATCGCCCTCCACGGCGTAGGCGTCTGCGCTCCCGCTCTGCCCGCCCGGAACGCGCAGCGTGCGTTCCTCCAGCCATTCGGCTTCGATGCCGCTACGCGCCAGGGCGGCCAGGGTCAAATCGATGTACGCCCGCGATTCCACCGCGCCGGTCAGGCGTATCGTGGAATCGCCCGCCAAGCGCGGCAGAGCGAAGAGCAGCCCGCTCACGAATTGGCTCGATACATCGCCGGGCAGCACGTACTCCCCGGCGCGCAGCGTGCCGCGAAGGGTGATCGCGCCCGGCTCGTCGATCCATTCAAGCCCCTCGGCATGCGCGGCGAACAGTTGGCGGTACACGTCCAGCGGCCGCTCCAGCAGCCGCCCCTTGCCCTCAAAGCGCACCGGCGAGCCGCCGTCCAGCGCCAAAGGCATCAAGAAACGAAGCGTAGAGCCCGATTCGCCGCAGGGTGCGAGGCGCGTAGGCTCTCCCTCTCGCCCCCCCACCCCCGAAGGTTCCCCGAAGGTTTCCAAAGGGCGACCGGAAAGCCCTTTGGTCGCGCCCGCAGGCGCGAAACACCCCTTCCCCAGAACGCGGCACCGCATAAACCCGGGCGCATCGCCCAGCGCATCCATCCCCAAAACCTCCGCCAACCCCATGCCCTGCACGCAGGCCAGCGTAGCCTCCACATCCTGCGAAAGCTGCAACGGAGCCACCGCGCTCTCCCCCCGCGCCAGTGCGGCGCAGAGCAAAGCCCGATGCGATGCGCTCTTGCTGGGCATCACGCGCAACGATCCGGATAAAGAGCGAGGCACGATCGTCCTCATCCCTGCGCACCTCCGGCACTCCCGGCCAGCAGCGCGGCCAGCTCGTCGCGCTCCACAGCGCGCACCGTCGCCCGGCCTATCTCCTCCAGCAGCACGATGCGCACCGTGCTCCCAGCAGCCTTCTTATCCAGCGCCATAGCGCGCAGCAGCACCGCGGCGGAAACCTTCTCCTCCGCCACCGTAACCGGCAGGCCATAGCGCACCAGCATGGCCTCGATCCGCTCCGGAACGCCGCGCGGCGTCACGACCAGCGTCTCTCCCCAGCGTGCCGCCGCCACCATGCCCACGCACACCGCCTCGCCGTGCAGCAGCGCGCCATAGCCCAGCGCGTTTTCCAGCGCATGGCCCAGGGTGTGCCCAAAGTTGAGCTCCATGCGCACGCCATGATCGTGCGGATCGCGGCGCACGTAGTCGGCCTTGAGCTCGCAGCAGCGGGCGATGATCCCGGGTAGCGCAGGCATCAGCGCACGCCGGTTCGGGAAGCTTTCGAGCCGCTCAAACAGCGCCGCATCGGCGATGCAGCCGTACTTGATCGCCTCGCCCAACCCCGCACCCAGCTGCCGCTCATCGAGTGTTTCGAGCGCGTCCGGATCGGCGATCACCAGCGAAGGCTGGCAAAACGCGCCGATCAGGTTTTTGCCGCGCGGTAGGTTGACCGCCACCTTGCCGCCCACCGAGGAATCCACCTGCGCCAGCAGCGTGGTAGGAATTTGCACCAATTGCACGCCGCGCTGATAGGTGGCGGCGGCATAGCCCGCCAAATCGCCCACCACCCCGCCGCCCAGCGCGATTACCAAATCGGCGCGGGTCAGCGGTATATCCAGGAAGGCATCGTAGAGGGAAAGCAGCCGCTCGTGACACTTGCTGGCCTCCCCGGCGGGCACGGTGAACAGCTGGCCCTCGATGCCCGCCTGCGCCAGCGCCGCCAGCACATTCGCGCCAAAAAGCGGCGCGGTGTTCGAATCAGCCACCACGGCGGCGCGCCTGCCCCGCCAAGGCGCGAGGCGATCCAACCATACGCCGGGCTCCTTTAGCGCGCCGGGAGCGATCACGATGTCGTATCGCTCGCCCGCAGCCTCCACTGGGACGAGTCTATCGTTCCGGGTGGTTTTCTCGTTGGGCACGGTTAGCCGCCTCCTTCCTTGCCGAGGTTTCCCGCAGCCTGCGGGCCAGCGCATCCCGGTCGTTTCCATTCAATAGGGCGCGGTATTCGCCCAGCTTGCCCTCCAGCTCCTCCACCACCGCCGCCAGCGCATCGCGGTTATCCCAGAAAAGCTGCGTCCACAGCGCCGCATCGAGCGCCGCAACCCTCGTCGCGCCGCGAAAGCTGCCGCCCTCGTAGCCCTTGCTGCCCTCAAACGGGGCCTGCTCGCAGATGGCCAGCGCCAGCACGTGCATCATCTGGCTGGTGTAGGCGATGTTGGCGTCGTGGGTCTCCGGATCGGTGAGGATCGCATCCTGACAGCCGATGCGCCGCACCAGGGTGCGCAGCAGCGCCACTGCCTCGCTCGGCGCATCGCCGGGGCAGAGCAGGTAGTGCGCGCGCTGGAACAGCGTGGGCGAAGCGTGGGCAAAGCCGCCCTGCTCCTTGCCCGCCATCGGGTGCCCGCCCACGAAGGCCACGCCTTCGGGCAACACCTCGCGAGCGCATGCGGCGATGGGCCGCTTGATGCCGCACACGTCGCTGACCACCGCGCCGCGCTTGAGCCGGGGCGCGATGCGCCGCAGCACGTCCACGCACGCCTGCGGGTGCAGGCAGAGCATCACCAGATCGGTGTGCTCGAGGGGCGCCTGATCCGCGTCGGCGAAGGCTTCATCGATCACGCCCGCTTCCAGCGCATCCTCGCAGGTGGTGGGATCGCGATCCACCGCCCAAATGCGCTCGCCCGCTGCGCTTGCCTCGGAGCCGGGCGCGGCACGCAGCGCCATCGCGAAGCTTCCGCCAATCAACCCCAGCCCAATGATGCCGATGCGCATGTGCTTGCCCCCCCTCGCAGCTGAAATAGCAGACTAAACCGCCCTGCCCACTATGGGCGCAAGTGCGCGCACCTTGTCCACCAGCGCGCCAAATGCATCCGGCGTAATGGACTGCGCGCCATCGCAAAGCGCGTGCGCAGGATCGTTGTGCACCTCGATGATCAGCCCATCGGCCCCGGCGGCGATAGCGGCGAGCGAAAGGGTCTCCACCATCCACGATTTGCCCGTGGCATGCGAGGGATCGACCACCACCGGCAGGTGGCTGAGCTGCTTGACCGCCGGGATGGCCGAAAGATCGAGGGTATTGCGCGTGTAGGTTTCAAACGTGCGGATGCCGCGCTCGCAGAGCACCACGTTGGGGTTGCCCCCGGCCATGATGTACTCGGCGCTCATCAGCCATTCCTCGATGGTGGCCGAAAGCCCGCGCTTGAGCAGCACCGGCTTGCGCGAGCGGCCCAATTCCTTGAGCAAATCGAAATTCTGCATGTTCCGCGCGCCCACCTGGATCACGTCCACGCGATCCTCGAACAGCTCCACCAGCTTGGGCGACATGATCTCGGTAACGATGGGCATGCCGGTCTGGGCGCGCGCCTTGTCCAGCAAATCCAGGCCGGTGGTCTCCAGGCCCTGGAAGGCATAAGGCGAGGTGCGCGGCTTGTACGCACCTCCGCGCAACAGGGATGCGCCGCTCTGCTGCACCGCGCGGGCAATGCCGGTGATCTGCGGCTCGGATTCCACCGAGCAGGGCCCGGCCACCAGGCAAAGTTTGCCGCCGCCCACCGGCACGCCGCCGCAATCGATCACGCTATTTGCGGGGTGGAATTTGCGGTTGACCTTTTTGAAGGGCTCGGAAACCGGCATCACGCGCTCCACACCCTCGCGCAGCAGGAAGGCCTCGTAGTCCAGCCGGGCCACGTCGCCTATCACGCCCAGCACCGTACAATCCACGCCGTCGTTGCGCTGCACCTGCATGCCCTCGCGCAGCAGCTCATCCACCACGGCGGAAACCTGATCCGGCGCGGCATGGGGTTTCATGATGATGATCAAGCGGTTATCCTCGTTTCTTCGTCTGGGGTTCCTCGATCCGGGTTTGGGGCTCGCGGGGTATTTCGCTCCTCGGGGAGCGACTCAAGGGCTTTCCGATCGGTCTTGCGAATCCTTCGGGGAGCACCTGTGACCCCCCGCAACGTCTACAGCGCCTCGACTTTCAGCGTGATCCAGCCGTTCCATTTCTGGCCGGCGGGCAGGGTCAGCACGCCCGATTCGGTGAGCAGACCGCGCGCATGCAGGTTGAGCGCATCGGTGGAGCAGGTCTGGTGCTCGATGCAGAAGCCCGGGCGATCCTTTGGCGTGAACACGATCAGGCGGCGGAACGCATCGTCGCCGCGCAGCGTGACCCGCGCTGAGCCGGGATACACCACCTGCGCGCAGAGATCCTGCGTCATGCCGGTGTACACGTTGTCCAAATCCAGGCTTTGCACGCTGTGCAGGCAATCGCTGATATCGAGGCGCGTGCCCTCGGCGGCCAGTATCTTGCCCGAAGGCAACAGGTTTTCATCGTTTTCATAGACGCGGGTGAGCGGCGCGGTGATGAACACATTGTTCGCGTCGCCACGCTTGCTAAAGTAGGGATGGATGGCGAAGCCGAAGGGCAGATCGTCGCTGCCGGTGTTGTCCACGCGCACATCCAGGCGCAGGCCGTCCTCGCGCAGCGTGTAGGTCACGGTCAGCACGCACGGGAAGGGAAACGCCTCGTAGAGCGGGCTTTCGGGCGAAATGGCGATGGTGCCCTCGGCGTAGGCCGCGTCCTGCTCGGCCCAGCAGCGCACCGCCCAGGTTTCATCGATCACCAGGCCATGGCGGGGCACATCCTGGCCGCGCTTGCGCTGCTTATACTGCTTGCCGCGCCAGGTGTACACGCAATCGCGCACGCGGTTGGGCGTGGGAAACAGCAGCGGAATGCCGTACTTGGTGCCAAACTGCATCACGTCCACCGGCTCCATCAAAATTTCCTTGCCCTGGAACGTCCAATAATACAGGTTGAACCCGGCCTGCGGCAGGATGCGCACCTCGTGTTCCCCACCGGTCAATGTCCACATGTCCAGGTTTTGCGGGGCCAGGGTTCCTTGCGTTGCGGTAAACGTGCCCATGCCGTACGCCCTCCTCGTGCTTTTTCTTGCTATGCTTGGGTTTTCGCGAATGCATGCCTGTTATTCGGCGGATATTCCGGGTCGGGGATGCACGCCCTCGCCGTCGAAGAGCGGGATGAAGGCCTCGCTCTGGGCGGAAAGCTGCTGCAGGTAGCCCTCGGTGAGGCCGACGGCGCGCAGATGCGCCACCACCGAATCGTACTCGCGCCGGGTCACGGTGCGGCGCAGCAACGGATCGGAGAGCGCGGCGCCGTGCGGGGTGTACTGCGCCATCAGGCTGACCGGCGTGCCTTCGGGCAGATGCTCGGCGATCCAGTTGAGCGCGCGCATGCTCTGCGCGGCCATGCCGGGCAACACCAGATGCCTCACCAGCGTGCCTCGCACCAGCAGGCCCTCGGTATCGTAGCGGGGCGCACCGGTCTGGCGGCACATCTCGATCAGCGCGGCGCGGTTGTGCTCCACGTAATCTGGGGCCGCCGAGTAGTGCGCCGCCAGCGCCGGATCGACGTACTTCAAATCAGGCAGATACACGTCGATTGCGCCCTCCAGCGTGCGCAGCGTATCCGCCGCCTCGTAGCCGCTGGTGTTGTACACCACCGGAACACCGGGGCGGTGGCGCGCCAACGCGGCCAATATCTGCGGCGCAAAGTGGCTGGGCGTAACCAGATTGATGTTGTGCGCGCCCTGGGCCTCCAGCTCGCGGAAGATGTCGGCCAGCCGGTCGACGCTCACCGCCGCGCCGCGACCCTCGTGGCTAAGCGCCGCGTTCTGGCAAAAGCTGCAGCGCAGGCCGCAGCCGCTGAAAAACACCGTGCCGCTGCCGCGGGTGCCGCTGATACAAGGCTCCTCCCAATGGTGGAGCGCGGCGCGGCCCAGCACCGGCAGCGCGCCCATGCGGCACACGCCCGCGCCGCCCTGCCCGGTGCGCGGCACGCCGCAGCGCCGGGGGCAGAGGGTGCAAGCCGCCATGGCCTCCCTCAAGCGCGCATCAGCCTGGCGAATCGCGTCGCCTTGGCCGCGCCGCTCGGGGTCAAGGCTCACAGCGAGAGCGCAGCGGCGGCTTCGCGATCGAGCAGCAGGTGCACATTGCTGTGCAGCTGCAGCACGCTGGAGGGCACGCCCGGCTGGATGGGACCGCACACGGTCTGGCGGATAATGTCGGCCTTGGCCGCGCCGTACGCGATCAGCAGAATCTCTTTCGCGCGGAAGATGGTGCGGATACCCATGGTCAACGCGCGGCGCGGCACATCGGCTTCGGTTTCGAAAAAGCGGCGGTTGGCTTGGATGGTGCTGGGGGTGAGCTCAACCATGCAGGTCTGCTCGGAGAATGCTTCGGCGGGCTCGTTGAAGCCGATATGTCCATTGTGGCCGATGCCCAGCACCTGCAGATCCACGCCGCCCGCCGCGTCAATGGCGGCTTCGTAGCGCGCGCACTCGGCGGCGGTATCGGTCGCGATGCCGCTGGGCAGGTTCACCTGCTCGGGCCGCACGCCGATCTTGGAGAAAAGGTTGGTCCACATGAAGTTGTGGTAGCTCTGCTCATGCTCACGGGGCAGGCCCACGTACTCGTCCAGGTTGAAGGTGGTCACCTGGGAAAAATCCGCTTGGCCCGCCGCAGCCAGGCGCGCGAGCTCCGCGTACAGCGGCAGGGGCGTAGAACCGGTGGGCAGGCCGAGCACGCAATTGGGCTTGCGCAGCAGCTGCGCGCGAACCAGGGCCGCCGCTACCTCGCAAATTTCCTGGGCGTTTTCCCGAACGATGATGTGCATAAAAAAATCCCTTCCTTTTACATAAAATACTGTTTACATGAAATCCTGCGCTTGAACCACCGGGCTTGAAACGCTGGGTTTGGAACGCTGGGTTTGGAACGGCCGGGACGGAACGACGGCAAGCGGTATGCAAAAAAGAGGCGAGCCTTCGCCTCTGCGATCCTTCGCCTCTGCTATTGTACAAGAAAGGATATGCGGATTGCAAGTCACAGGTCGATAAATTGCGAAAACCGAGGTAAAATGCCGATGCCGTCTGGAAAGTGGGCCGCGAACTGCGGAATCGCGTGGCTGGGGAAGCTGTTTCCCTCGATAAACACCGGGCCCTCGGCGGTGATGGCCACATCCCAGGCCACGAAGCGCACCTGTGGCACCACCTTGGCGGCGGCCAAGCAGGTCTCAACCGTTTCCTTCCAATAAGGAAGCGCCGTGCCGGGAATGCGCGCGCCGGTCATGGGGTGATGCTCGTAGGCGTTGCCCTGCTTGTCCGCACCCACGCCGCACAGCACACCGGTATCCAAATCCACCGGGGCCGCCATACCACCGCAATCCACGTTGTCCATCACCTTGCCGTTGCCGATGCGCAGATAGGCGTAGACGATCCCTTCCTTCTTATCGCCCAACAGCGTGGCCACGCGCAGCGTGTTGACCGAGGTAGGGCAAAGCGCGGCCAGCGCAGGATGCTGCACCACGCACTCTTCCACGATGCCGACACCCTCGGCGAGCAGCCGCGCGTACAACGACGCCGGATCGCTGAACGCATCGGGCATCACCTTCTGGATACCCTGGCCGCTGGAGCCGTCGATGGGCTTGCAGATGAGCGGCCCTTTCCCGCGCAGGAAGTCGGCAAACGCATCGGCGTCCGCCTGAGTCAAATCGATCCATGCGCGCTTCACCTGCGCGGCAAAGAGCGCGTTGAACTCGGCCTTGTTATCAAAAAAATGCCAGTACGCCTTGTCGTTCATGCGCGCCACGATACCGTTGGATATGCCCCGCGTGATCTGGGTAGCGCGCTGGGCGGGCGTGAGGCGATAGAACTCGGCGATCTTGTAATCGATGTACCCGGCATTGTAGCGCATGGCACAACGCACCATGTCCATCAGCAGCCAAAGCCGCGATTTGCCGGTCTTGTGGTGCAGCATGCTTGCCGTGCGCAGCATGGCCCCGAAATCCATCCGCTTGAGCCGCCGGAAAAAGTAGCGCAGTTTGCCCATGATCCTTTCCTCCCAAACGCTGAATGGCCTGAATCGTAGCCCTCTACGCGCAAGTTTTCCCCATTCTAGCCCAAAGCAAACCACTTGTCAAACAGCGAGGCTGGAAATTAACATCGGGAATCACTCCATATTGCAGTAAATGCACTCCATATGGTATGATGAATATAGAAAATGGGCAGTATATGCTCGCCAAGGAGGCCCCCATGCGCGAGCGCGTCAACATACGCAAAGCTGCGTACTACTCCATCGTGCTCAACGCGGTGCAGATCGTCGGCGTGGTGGCCATGCTGGCGCTTTTGTTGGCTGGAAATCGGATTGGGGACAGCGTGTGGCTGCCGCGTGCGGTGATGATCGCCCTGGTGGCGCTGGTGTGCTGGGGCGCGGTGGTGGATATCCACGAAGCGCGCGCCATGATGCGCAGGCAGGAGCAGGCCGAGGCGCTGCGCCAGGCCTACGATCGTCTCGAGGATCTCAACCAGACCCTGCGCGCACAGCGGCACGATTTCATGAATCACCTGCAGGTAGTCTACAGCCTCATCGAAATGCGCGAGGATCGCGAGGCGCTCAACTACATCGAGCGCGTGCACGGCGATCTGCAGCTCGTCAGCCGCGTGATGCGCACTGCCAGCCCAGCGGTCAACGCGCTACTCCAGGCCAAAATCGCGGATTGCGAACAGCGCGGCATCGAGGTGACGCTCTCGGTCTCCTCGCGCTGGGAGAAGCTGCCCGTGCCCGGCTGGGAAATGTGCCGCGTGCTCGGCAATCTCATCGATAATTCGATGGATGCGCTGGAGGGATGCAAGAATCCCTGCTTGACCATCGTTCTATTTGAAGATGAAAAGGGCTACCGCTTCCGCGTGGAAAACAACGGCGGCCCGATCCCCCCTGCGGTGCTGGCGCGAATCTTCACCGCCGGATTCACCACCAAGGAGCACGGCCAGGGCATGGGCCTGCACATCGTGCGCGACGTGATGCAGCAGCACCATGGCGACATCAGCGCCCGATCCGATGAAAGCCGCACCGCCTTTGAAGGCTTCCTGCCCCGGGAGGCTGGGCAGCCCGAATCCTGAAACCGCCCTTAAAATGGCGAAAAAAAGAAAAAAATGTGACGAAACAGGTTGACAAAGTAACAATTTCTTAATACAATAGCCTTGATACAAAAGCTGAAACCCATTCAAAAGCTGAAACGGTTTGCGGGTCGCTCTTTCAAAAGCGCTCCGTTTGGGCCGCCCAATCCAAAGGTGTCTGCCCGAAAACAGCGCCTGCGCTTGTACATATTACTGTACGACATCCAGACAGGGGGATAAACACGTGAACGATCGCTCAAGCCGTTCCATCCGGAGGATCATTGCCGCTACAGTCTGCATGATTGCGCTCCTGTGGGCTTGCGCTGCCTCGGCTGCGTTCGAGCCTCTTTACGCGCGCTGCAACACCAACAACCTGCGCATCCGCTCCAAAGCGGGCACATCAGGCACCATCGAAGGCCACCTGATGAACAAAGATTTGGTGTGGGTGATCGATGAGACCAGCAACGGCGGCATCACCTACCTGGAGATCGAGTACGTCGATGAAAACAACAACCGGAAAAGCGGTTGGGTAGCGTACAAGAGCGGAAGCTCCGTCTATTTCCATAAATTTACCGACAGCGAGATGCGCAGCCTTTCCTACAAAAACGGCGAGCTTCCGGGCATCACCGGCAGCAGCAGCAATACGGGCAGCTCCTCCGGCAGCTCGAGTTCGAGCGGTTCGAGCTCGAGCAGCTCCAGCTCCTCCTCGTCCTACGGCTACCTCAAGCTGGGCAGCAAGGGCGACGCGGTGAAGCGGCTGCAGCAAAAGCTCAAAGACATGAAACTGTACAGCGGCGACGTGAGCGGCTCCTTTGGCGAAAAGACGCAGGACGCCGTGAAGGCCTACCAGCGCAAAGCCGGTCTCTACGTGGACGGCGTCGCCGGGCCGAGCACCCAGGCCAAGCTTTTCGATGGCACAAGCTCCTCCGGCGGCAGCTCCTCCGGCGGCAGCAACAGCGTCAGCGACTCCAGCGACCTGGGCCTGACCACCTTCGACAAGGTCAACCTGCGCCGCGAAGCCAGCACCAGCGCCGAATCCAAATCGCTGCTGGCCCGGGGCACGGTGTTCACCATCATCAGCCACTCCTACCGGGGCAGCGATATTTGGTACTATGTTTCCATCGACAGCTCCAAGGGCTACATTCGCTCCGATATGCTGCGCGTGATGACCGCCGCCGAGGCTGCGGCCTATCGCCAGGGCTCCTCGCCCATCGATCAGAGCACTCCCAAGCCCGGCTCCACCGCCACCCCCGCGCCCAGCAACTCGGCGGCCACCTCCGGGTACGCCAGCATCACCGCCAGCGAGGTCAACATCCGCGGCAACGCGGGCACCCGCTTCTCCTCCCTGGGCCGCGTGAAAAAGGGCGACGTGTTCACCATCACCACCAGCGTTATCAACGACGCGGGCGAGCTTTGGTATCAGCTATCGCGCTCCGGCCTCTCCGGCTATGTGCGCTACGATTTCGTTCACGTGATGACCGCTGCGGAAGTGGCCACCTACCTCGGTTCGAGCGGCGGAAGTACCGATAACAGCGGCGGCAGCACCGTGACCCCGCCCACCACCTACCGCACGCTCAAGGAGGGCAGCTCGGGCAACGACGTCAAAGCCCTGCAGCAAAAGCTCACGGATTTGGGTTACTACAAGGGTAACGTGTCCGGCAGCTTTGGTTCGCTGACCAAGGAAGCCGTCAAGAAGTTCCAAAAGGCAGTGGGCCTTTACGTGGACGGCATCGCGGGACCGAATACGCAGGCCAGGCTGTACGGCACCGCCGGCACCGACGGCGGCAACAGCACCACCAAGCCGACCATCAACGGCGTGGAGAACATCCCCTGGGATGATTTCAAATCGCAGGTGACCAAGGGCACCATCAAGTTCCCGAACGGAGGCGCGGCCACGCTGACCGACGTGCGTTCCGGCAAATCCTTCAAGATCATCAAGCAGTCGGCAGGCTACCATCTGGATGCGGAACCCGCCACCTCTGCCGACACCGCTGTGCTGACCGGCATCTACAACGGCAACATCACCTACGTGCGCAGGCCGGTCTGGCTCACGGTGGATGGCCGCACCTTCGCAGGCTCCATCTACGCCGTGGCCCACGGCGAGGATACCGTATCCGGCAACAACTACTCTGGACAATTCTGCGTGCATCTGCTGCACAGCAAGACGCACGTCGGAGGCGTGGAGGATTCGGATCATCAGAAGTGCGTCGCCGAAGCCTACGCCGCAGCCAAGAGCAAGCTGTAAGCATACTCGAACAAGCAGTTGGAGGCCCGGTGCAAAAACGCGCCGGGCCTCTTTTCGCAGCTTTTCGCAGCTTTTCGCAGCAACACTGGGCCTCTCTTCGCAAGAAACCACCTTGTGTTTCCACAAAAACGATGATACAATCGCACAGATGAAACAATCTGGATAAAAGTAAACGGGGTGATCGATTGTTCTGGAAACAATGCAAGGCGATGTTCGCGCCGCTGCTCGTATTGGTGATCATCGTATTCACCATGGGCAGCACGTGGTCGCCGTTCCCAGGCGAAACGGGCGCTTTCCTATGGGTGGTGATGCTAGGCGCAGCATTGGGTTGCGTACTGGCCCTTTTGCCCATCCTATATAATGGCGGATCGCGCGAGCACTACGCGGCCCAGCGCTGGTTCGGTTTCGTGCTGCTCCTCGCGGTGCTGGCGTATCAATACGCCACCAGGTTCCTGGGCGTGTATATTCCCTGGCTTGCGTGGCTATACCCCGCCTCCGGGCAGCTGATGTTCGCCGAGAGTTGCCTGACCGGCTACTGCCTGGTAGGCGCTCTGCGCGCACGGCGCTAGCCGCAGCCGGGGCGCGGGATTGACAGCCAAGATCGAAACCGCTTATAATCAACTGCCCAAAGCGGCAAAATACCCACGCCGTACACATATACAATGAGATATGGAATGAGAATTTAGGAGGAATCCCCATGCGGTCTACAACTTCCAACGAACTCCGTGCGTTGTTTTTGAAGTTTTTTCAGGAAAAGGGTCACGCGGTGATCCACAGCGCCTCGCTCATCCCCGAAAATGATCCCACCGTGCTGTTCACCACTGCGGGCATGCACCCGCTGGTACCCTACCTGCTGGGTCAGCCTCATCCGGCCGGTGTGCGCCTGACCGACGTACAAAAGTGCATCCGCACCGCCGACATCGACGAGGTGGGCGATGCTTCGCACCTCACCTTCTTTGAGATGCTGGGCAACTGGTCGTTGGGCGATTACTTTAAGGAGGATGCCATCGCCTGGTCCTGGGAGTTTCTGACCAGCAAGGATTGGCTGGGGTTGGATCCCGAGCGCCTTGCGTTCTCGGTGTTCGCGGGCGAGGAGGGCGTGCCGCGCGACGATGAGGCCGCCGAGATTTGGCGCAAGGTGGGCGTGAAGCCCGAGCGCATCTTCTACCTGCCGCGTGAGAACAACTGGTGGGGCCCCGCCGGCCAGACCGGCCCCTGCGGCCCCGATACCGAGATGTTCATCATCACCGATAAGCCCGCCTGCGGGCCGGATTGTTCGCCCGCCTGCTCCTGCGGGCACTACCTGGAAATCTGGAACGACGTGTTCATGCAGTACAACAAGGGCATCGACGGCACACTGGTGCCGCTGGCCAAGAAGAACGTCGACACCGGCATGGGCCTGGAGCGCACCATCTGCGTGCTCAACGGCCAGAAATCGGTGTACGAGACCGATGCGTTTACCGACATACTGGCGCGCATCGCCGAGCTTTCGGGCAAGGTTTACGGCAGCGATGAGCAAACCACCCGCGCGTTCCGCATCGTTGCCGACCACATGCGCACCGCCACCTTCATCCTGGGCGATCCGCGCGGTGTGGGCCCGGCCAATGTCGATCAGGGCTACGTGTTGCGCCGCCTAATCCGCCGCGCGGTTCGCTTCGGCATGCAGCTGGGCATGCAAGCCGGATTCACCACCGAGATCGCCGCCACCATCATCGCCAAGTACGAGGCCGTGTACCCCGAGCTCAAGCAGAATCAATCCTTCGTGATCGATCAGCTCTCCGCCGAAGAGGCCCGCTTTGCCCGCACGCTGCAGCAGGGTGAGCGCGAGTTCGAGAAGATGCTTACGCACATCGATCCGCAGACCCGCATCATTCGCGGTTCAAGCGCTTTCAAGCTCTACGACACCTACGGCTTCCCCATCGAGATGACCATGGAACTGGCGCAGGAGCACGGGCTCGAGGTGGACGTGGAAGGCTTCCATGAGCGCTTCAAGCAGCATCAGTTGACCTCGCAGGCCGGTGCCGAGCAACGCTTCAAAGGCGGCTTGGCCGACAACGGCGAGCAGACCGCCCGCCTGCATTCCGCCACCCACCTGATGCATACCGCGCTGCGCAAGGTGCTGGGCGACGAGGTCGCGCAGAAGGGCTCCAACATCACCGCCGAGCGCCTGCGCTTCGATTTCTCCTTTGGCCGCAAGATGACCGAGGAGGAGATCGCCCAGGTAGAAAAGCTGGTCAACGAAGCCATTGCCGCCAAGACCCCCATCGAAGTAGCCGAAATGACGGTGGATGAGGCCAAGGCGCAGGGCGCGATCGGCCTGTTTGAAAGCAAGTACGGCGAACGGGTGCGCGTGTACACCATGGGCCCGTTCTCCAAGGAAATTTGCGGCGGCCCCCACGCCTCCAACACCGGCGACCTGGTGTCCTTCAAGATTCAGAAGGAAGAATCCTCGTCGGCGGGCGTGCGCCGCATCAAGGCGATAATCGGATAGCGCTGGCGCGCTCGAACGCAAACGCTGAGGCGTTCACGTTCGGTGGGGTTGGTACGCGCTGAGGCGCGGCCTCCCGCTGGTCGGGGAGAGAGGAATGTTTTCCTCCGCTCGGCCCTGCGGGGCTACGGCTTCGCTTCGCTCGCCCTCGTCTACGGAAAACTCCCCGCCCGCCCGGCAAAGCCGTGCGATACGAATGAATTCGAAGGGCTGCGGCCCCTCGAGCTCCCCGGGGCGGCTCGCTGCGCTTGCCGCTGGACACGCGGGGACTTTGTGGGGAGATGGTCGGCCGTGAGGACGAAACACCCCTCCCGCCGCAGCGATCCCCTGGGTCCAGGGCCCGAGGCCCTGGTCGGTTGAGGGAGGGTACTGGAGAGTGCAGAGAGGATCTAGGGAGGGGGATCGAAACCCCTCCCTGATCCTCTTTGCGCCCCGTCGGCCCTGCCCCGCGCAGCCCCGCAACCCCCACGACCCCGCCACCTCGAAATCCTCCCCGCCACCGTGACTATCTCGTACAATTCAAAAACCACCCGCGAAATCAAACCACCCCTTTGGGGTGTACTGGGATACCTTTCTCGCTTAGGCGATGCATCGTTTTTCCCCAAAACCAAACCCCGCCGTTGCTTCGGCGGGGTTCGCTTTTTTCGTAAAAGGATTCATGAGCACGCGGGCCGTTATTTTCCGCCCGTGCTGCTTGCAAAGGCGGTCGAGCGTTGCATAGCGCCCTCCGGTTCGTAAGTGAGGTCCTTGGCGTACACGTAGCCCGTCACCGTTTTGCCTGCGGCGGTGGTGATGGTTATCTGCCGCCAGAATGAGGCTTTCGGATCCTCGGGAACGGCGTCGATCGTGACGTAGGTATGGTTGGGCGCGCGCACACCGAGCAGCCGCCCTGTGGTGCTGCTGGGCTGATCGTACAGCGGCAGATCGCCGCCGAAGGAGGTATCCACCAGCGCCACATCCCCGGCCGCCAGGTAGGGCTTCCAAGGGGCCGCATCCTCCTCGGGCACATCGAAATCCAGCCACACGGGCCGCGCCCAATGGGTCCAAAGCTGCGGCATGACCTCCTCGACCACGCCGTACACGTGGCCTCGGGCATGCACGCACCAGCCTTCCCCGGTGTACACGCCGATGTGGGAGAACGATTTGCTCTGCGGATCCTTCTGCAGCAGCAGGATGCCCGGCTGCTTGGGCATGGTATCGATGGTGCCCATCTCGATCATCCATTTTTTGGCCGCGCCCACCACGTTGGTGTTCCAAGCCGCCGGGAACTCGCCCTCGGAGCGGGATAGAAAGGCCTTGAACAGGCCGATGCAATCAAACACCTCGTCGCCATCCCACTTCTTGGCCAGGCTCGTGAGCGTGTCCTCATATTGCGGGTATAGCTTAGCGTTTTGCTGACGGAAATACTTCGAGCACAGCTCACCGCTGCTGCCGTAGATGTAGCCCTTGCCCACCTTCTCGTTGACGAACTGCACCAGCGCGCTGGCGGTGCGCGGGTAATCCTGCGTGGAATCGTGGGGCACGGGCGTGGCTGCGACGGGCGCGGAGCCATACAGCGCGTCGCGGGTATCGGAATCGAGCGCGCCAGTCTCCGCCAGCTCGTTCTTGCGCTGAAATTTCAAAAGCTCGCGGCGCGTGCGCTGGGAAAAGGTATCATCCCCCTCGGGGATCGCATATCCTAATTCGCGCAGCCGCTTCTGCAGCGTCTGCACCGTCCTGCCGGTCATGCCCTGGGCGATGGTCTGCAGCGGCTGAATGTAGCGGGTCGCCGTCGCCACCGCGTTGTTGCGGAAAGTGTGGCCCGCGAAATAGTTGTCCGTCTCCCCCTGCGTCACGCGCAGCTCCGCGATGCTCATCGTATCCTCGCATACCAGTCGAACCCGCTCGGTGGGGTTGGGTACCAGCAGCGTCGAGACCGCTTCGTTGGGCGCAAAGAGAGCGATGAGGGTTTCCCAGCCGGTTTCGGTATGCTGCTGCAGCGCCAAACGGTGAATAGACCCACCCCAAACCACGCTGATCGTGGCCGGAGTAGGCGGCAACCGTATTTCCACGAACTGCTCCGCACCCTCTTCGCCAATCCACAGCGTGGCGGGATCGTCGTCCACCATGTTGCGGATATTCTCGGCGCTGGCGCTCACGGAGAACTCACAGCGCGAGGTCAAATCCGTCACAGGGTTTTCGGCCAAAGCCGCGGGCGCAAGCAGGCAAAGGGTCGCGAGCAGCACGAGGAGACTGGGCAAGCATTTGCGCATCATCAATATCCTTCCGGAAAAAGGGTAACAGTATTATACCGCAAGCAACTATGAAGCGAATCTCAATTCAAAGGTTCCCGACCTTAAAGATTGCTTCATGCCATGACTCTATCCTTACCATATCCTTACCATACTCAGTAATTTTATTGCATTCCACCGTTTTTCCCTGTATGATGGCCTATGTATCGAGGGCGATTTCCCCGAAACGAAGGGAGGCGCAAAATGGGCCGAAAACTTTGGATCAAGCTGACCCTGCTGTTCACCGCCTGCTTAACCGGATGTTCCGCCGCGCCGCACGAGGATTCGACGCGCCTTGCGCCCATCGCCAGCGGCGAAACCCTGGAGGTATTCTACTTCGATTGCGGCAAGGCCGATAGCATACTGCTCCGCCAGGGAGCGCACACCATGCTCATCGACACCGCCACCGACAAGATGGGCTCTCACGTGCTGGCCCGGCTTGAGGAGGAAAAGGTGGATCGCCTGGATGTGCTGCTGATTACCCACGAGGACAAGGATCACGTGGGCGGCGCGGATCACGTGCTGCGCGCGCTGGATGTCGAACGTATCTACATGGGCGAGATCGGCGAATCGAGCAAACAGCTGCAGCAATTTGACGACGCGCTGGGGGAGAAGGGCATGAAGGCGGCCTCGCTCAAGGTGGGCGACCACTTCACGCTCGGTCTGGCGCAGGTCACCGTGATCGGCCCGGTGGGCGGCGGCCTTCGCGAGGAAAACGACACCTCGCTGGTGCTCCGCGTCCAGTTTGGCTCCACCAGCTTCCTATTTGCCGGGGATGCGGAGAAGCTTTCGCTGGCCGAGATGCTCGCCGCGCCCGGCGCGAAGCAAAACCTGGCCGCCCAAGTGCTCAAGGTGCCGCACCACGGGAGGCTTGAGGACACCTCCGCCGCCTTTTTCGAGGCCGTAGGAGCCGAATTCGCCATTATTCCCTGCGAGCGCGGCACCGAGGATGATCTGCCCGAGCCCGCCGTGGTACACGCGCTGGAGCAAGCGGGCTCGAAGGTGTACGTCACCGGCGATGGCGAAGTCCAGGCGGTAAGCGATGGCACCGGCGTAACCGTTACCACGCGCAGCCCCCGCAAACCCTCCTAACACACACGCAAAAGAACGATGGAAACAAAAAAGAAGAGACCCGCTCGCTTGGGCGAGAAGGCCCCTTTGTCTTTTGTATACGCTTAGTATAGCACGCTTCCAACCGCATTTCCAGCAAAAAGTAGCTCTTTTTGCGCCAAAATCGCGAAAAAGTACCGCAATATAACCAAACACCTATACGGCGCTGGATGTGTATGCTATAATGCATAGGTATTTTAACCCACATGCAAAAGAATAATCCCAAATATTTTAGGAAATGGGAATGAAACCGTGGGTTGATTCGTTTCATTTTTGAAAGCGCTAAAACACACGGGTAGGCAACCGCTGAACCCGCGCGCTTACACATTCGCTGGATCGGTAAAAAAGATGGACGGTGGATACGCGAAAGAAAAGCCGACCGTTTGTGGAAAAGATCAAAAGGAGGTTTCCCCCCGATGCTTAAGAGGAAAATCCTAGCACTACTTCTGTTGACCTGCCTGTGCGCAACCTTCCTGGTCGCGCCGAGCGCACACGCCGCCCCCATCACGTTTGTGAACGGCGACGACCGCAGCACGCATGGAACGGGCTATCTGCGCGTGGACGTCACAGCGGACGCCGATGCCGCCGCAGAGGGCGACAGCGTTTCCTTTACCTTGAAAAAGGATGGAAACACTGTGCGAACCGGCTCGTCCACCATTTCGGGCGGCTTTGCGGACATCACCTTCACCGGGCTGCCGTCCGGCAATTACAAGGGCTTTGCAACGTGCAATAGCGCTTCGATTGATACCGGCGGTACCTTCTCGGTGACGGGCGACGCGCCCGCGTTGCTGTTCACCAACGGCAATCCCACGAGCACCGCAGGCGAAGCCTATGTCAAGCTCAACGTCGCGCGCGGCGAGCCCGTCACCTTGACCGCCGAAGTGGGCGGCGTTGTGAAGGCCACCGCTGCGGGCAAGGTTTCTTCGGGCACCACGCTGGAGCATACCTTCTCTGGCCTAGCTGCGGGCACGTACAAGGTTCGCGCAGTATACGACAACTTCGGCAGCGTCTCCGACATCACCGGTGATATCAATGTCGGCGGTGCCGCGCCGGTGCTGGCTCCCCTCCACTTCACGCACGGCCATTCAAACGTCGCGGGCCAGCTCTACGTGCGCTTGGAGGGCACCGCCAGCCAGAACGTGAAGCTCAGCCTCCAGCTGTCGGACGGCACCGAGAAGCAGGTCATCGCCTCGACGGCGATCGGCGCGGGCGGCGCGCTGGAATACACCTTCACCAATCTCATCACCGGCACCTACAAGGTGAAGGCCACGTATGTGAGCGATACCTCCATCTCGGACGTCACCGGCAACGTGGATGTCACCGGCGCTTCGACTGCACCGGGCAAGCTGAACTTCACCCACGCGAACGGAACTGCCACCTTAGGCGATCTCTACGCGCGCCTGGAAGGCACCGCGAGCGCGAAGGTGAACCTCTCCGTGCTGCTCGGCAGCACGGTTAAGAAGACCATCAACAATCTGTCCGTCGGCACCAACGGCGTGCTGGAATACACCTTCACCGATCTGCCCACCGGCACCTATAAGGTGAAGGCCGTGTTCGCCACCGATTCGACCGTGACCGCGACCAGCGGCAACGTCGATATCACCGGCAAGACCTACAAGCTGACCATCACCAAGGTGAGCTTGGCAGGCCGCGATCAGATTCGCGTCATCGGCACCGGCGCGCCCGGCGGCCTCGTGCGCCTCGATCTGCTCAATGGCCCCTCGAAGAACATCACCATCGGTTCCGATGGCAAGTACGATGAGATCATCACGAGCATCCCCGAGGGCACCTACGCCCAAGTGACCGCCTCCTATTACGGCGATAGCACCGCCTACGATAAGAGCGGCACCTACCCCATCGTGTACACCACCGGCGGCCCCTGGGTCGTGAAGGATCAAACCGATACCGACATCACCATCAACGCCAAGCCCACCGTCGGCGTCGGCACCGTAACCGTAACGGGCAAGGCCAAGCCCAACAGCTACGTCACCGCCTTCATCGGCAGCTACAACGGCGGCAAGAAGGCCGATGCGAACGGCAACTACAGCATCACCATCACGCTTCCGGCTGGCACCTACACCGGCGTCGAAGTGAAGTACGACGATCCCTCCAACGGCAACAACGCCAGCCTCCCGGACAAGATCGTCGTGCCGGACGGCACCACCCCGCCCCCCACCACCAACCCGACCGGCGGCTCCTACCCCACCCTGCAGCGCGGCGACATCAATAGCTACGTCACCACCCTGCAGCAGTACCTGCAGAGCCTGGGCTACTACACCATCCGCGTTGACGGCATCTTCGGTGTGGGCACGCAGACTGCGGTGCGCAACTTCCAGATCATGAACAACCTGCCCGCCACCGGCATCGCCGACGACGCGACGCAGAAGAAGCTCTACAGCGGCACGGCCATCGGCATCGGTGGCAACAACAGCGGCACCGGCGATTACGGCACTCTCCGCTTCGGCAGCCGCGGCACCGCGGTGCGCACCCTGCAAACCCGCTTGGCCAACCTGCGCTACTACTATGGCTCCATCGACGGCATCTTCGGCAGCCAGTCCGAAGCCGCTGTGCGCAACTTCCAGAGCCGCAACAACCTGGCGGTGACCGGCGTGGCCGATTCCGCGACCCAGACCGCCGTGTTCAGCTCGTCCGCGCTGGCCAACAGTGACGTGAGCAGCGGCTATGTGTACCTGCACTACGGCAGCCGTGGCGCGGCGGTCACCCGCCTGCAGACCGCGCTGAAGAACGCGGGCTACTACAACGGCGCGATCGATGGCCAATACTACGATCAGACCTATGCCGCCGTCAAGAAGTTCCAGCGCGCGCAGGGCCTGGTGGTGGATGGCATCGCGGGCAAGCAGACGCAGAACAAGTTCTACGGCACCAACTACTAATCCAACAAGATTCACGCCCTCTTCCTGCCTGTCAGGAAGGGGGCCTTCTTTTTCCTTCGGAAAAACGAAGGTTCTCCAGCGTATCCGCACCTTGCCCCTGGCGCTCATTTGTGCTATCCTACTCTATGCATGGGCCGGTGGATCGCCGCCAGGCCCGCCTTACGAAAGGATGAAGCACCATGCTTTGTACGCTTACCGCAGCCGCCGCACTCGCGATCTCGCGCAACCAAGCCGTGGCATTGCTCCTCTTCATAGGTCTGGTGATCTTTGCACTGATCATGATCCAGCGCACGCGAACCTCCGGCACACAGCGTCCGGGGGAGGATGCTTCCCCCCAAGCCATGGATACCGGAGCTTCCGAGGCAGTCTCCAGCTCATCCGCGCCCTCCTCGAAGGAAGGCTCGGCTGATGAGGAGGACGCCTCCGCTTCTGATTCCGACCGCGCCCAAGAGCATGCGGACGGGGAAAAGGATGCGGGCAAGAACGCGATCGAGGACAAAAAAGAGGACGTGGAAGAGGGCGATGAGGAGGGCGATGAGGAGCACGAAGAGCCCGAATGGCTGCGCGATCCGCTCGACGATGTGGACTGGGCCGAAGAGCGCGATACGCAGACCTGGCAGGAGCTTTCGTGGAAGTTCTCGGCCGCCGACCGTCACGAGGAGGCGACGCGCGCGCTGCAGGCCGCTATCGCCGCACTGGACGAGGATCAGGCCGACCGCGCCTACGAGCTGCACCAGGAGCTGAGCGCGCTATACATTCAGCGCCAGGAGCTGCGCGAGGCGCACCAGCATCTCTCCGCAGCCCGTGCCTGCGCAGCGCTTTCCTTCGGCAGCCCCAGCGCGCAGGAGGCCGAAACGCTCAACGCCTTAGGCGCGCTGCTCGAGCAACAAGGCAGCTGGCAGCAAGCCTGCGCGAAGTACACCGAAGCGCTCGAGGCCGAGCAGGCGATCTACGGCGAAGCGGCCGAAGAAGCTGCCGCGACGCACAGCGCCATCGCGCGCATGAACGAGCGCACCGCCGACCGCGCCCAAGCGCTGCAGCATTATCTAACCGCATACTGCATTCTGCGCGAGGAAAAAGGACGCTACCACCCCGAGACCGAGGCCGCACTGGAGGACGTACTGCGCGCCTACCTGGCCGACGGGCAGGATTCCGAGGCATTCGAGCAGTGGATGGAACAATGGGAGTAGCCGCGCTCTTCACAATTGTGTTGACAATACTATTCCTCGTTCGATTTCACGCAATAGATCGCGGAAGATTTTTGGGGATGGCTAGGAGTCTGAGGGAGGCGTAGCCAACAGCTACGCTGGCCGAGGCACGACAACGCCGATCGGAAAAAGATCCGCTGGATTGTGGCAAAACGTAGTTGGAATGGGTATAAGAAGACCCTGCCCGCCACCTCGGCGCTGCCCTCCTATCCTCCGGGGCTTCCCTGCCCGCCCGAGCCACCGAACCCGCCCTGTCCGCCGGGACCGCCAGCGCCGCCCAGGCCAACCCCGCCTGAGCCGAAGCCGGTGTGCTGCCGAATCGGGCCCTGCATCTCGGAAGTCTGCCCCTCCGCCTGCACGCCGACCGTGCGGCAGGTCTGCCTACCCCCGGACTGCTCGCGCGCCTGCGCCCGGCTCCCGCGCCCATCGGGTTGCTCGAACTACAGATAATGCCCGCCGCCCTGCCATCTTTTTGGCAGGGCGGCTTTTGCTGCCCACGCGGGCGTGCTATAATAGGGCAATATGTGGGCTACTGCGAAGAAGTCCGCGAGACATTTTGCAAGGGAGGACGAGCATGCAAACGATCCTGTTGGGCAACACCGGGCTGGCGGTTTCGCGTAGCGCATTCGGCGCGCTGCCCATCCAGCGGCTCCCGATAGACGAGGCGGCGGCGCTGTTGCGGCGCGCGTACGAGAGCGGCATCAACTTCTTCGATACCGCGCGCGCCTACTCCGATAGCGAGCAGAAAATGGCACGAGGGCTTGCCGATGTGCGGGAACGGATCGTGATCGCCACCAAGACCGGCTCCAGCGCTCCCGAAGTTTTCTGGGAGCACCTGGAGTGCAGCCTGCGCACGCTGCAAACCGGCTACGTCGACATCTACCAATTCCACAACCCCGCAGCGGTACCGTTGGCCGATTCGCCGATGTACCGCTGCATGCTGGAGGCCCGCGAGCAGGGCAAGGTACGCCACATCGGCATCACCTGCCACCTGCTCGCCAACGCACGAATCGCCATGGAGAGCGGGCTTTATGAAACGATCCAGTACCCGCTCAGCGCGCTTTCTTCCCAGGCCGAGATCGATTTTGCGGTCGAATGCGGCGAACGCGGCATCGGCGTGATCGCCATGAAGGCGCTCTGCGGCGGGCTGTTGCCCAGCGCCGCACCCTCAATGGCCTATCTGCGCGGCATGCCGTACGTGGTGCCCATTTGGGGCTTCCAGCGCGATAGCGAGCTGGACGAAGTGCTGGCGCTGGAGCAGAATCCCCCGGCCCTGGACGAGGCGATGCTGGCCCGCATCGAACAGTACCGCGCCGAGCTGGCCGGTGATTTCTGCCGGGGCTGCGGGTACTGCATGCCCTGCGCTGCCGGTATCCAAATCAATACCTGCGCGCGCATGCCCTTACTGCTGCGGCGCGCGGTGTATCAAAGCTTCCTGACCCCGGAATGGCAGCGCGAGATGCGGCGTATCGAGGATTGCACCGGCTGTGGGCTGTGCATGACCCGTTGCCCGTATGGGCTGGAAATACCGCGCCTGCTGCGCACCGCATGGGAGGATTACCAAGCATTTTCGAAGGAGCACCTGTAGCATCGGCAAAAAAGCAGATAATACCAATTCCAATTGGGTTTTACCAATAAGCCAGCGAGAGATTTTTCGTTCGGCTAGGAGTCCGAAGGAGGCGTAGCCAGCAGCTACGCTGACCGAGGCACGACAACGCCGATCGGAAAAAAATCCGCTGGATTGTGGCAAAACGTAGTTGGAATGGGTATAAAAGCAACCAGCAAAGGCCCCGGGCGAGTTTGATCGCACCGGGGCCTTGGAATGCGCCTTGTTTCTGGGGCAGCGTTAAGTTGATGCGTTAGGGGATGCGTTAGGGGATTCGTTAGTTGATGATCTCGCAAGTCGGGAGCGATTCCTGCAGCGCGTCCACCTGCTCTGGATCGAGGTTGGCGTTGTCCCACACCGCCAACAGGGAAAGCCTGTTCAGCGTAGCCAGCGCCTGGATATCGGTCAGCGCGTTGCTGGAGAGGTGTAGCACGTCCAACATGGGCAGGCGGCCCAGGGCGGCGATGTCCTTGATCTGGTTACCGCTAAGGAAGAGCGTATCCAGCATCGGCAGGCCGGAGATCGGCGTAAGGTCGGCGATCAGGTTGTTTTCCAGGCTTAGCGTCTTGAGCTCCAGCATGGCCGAAACCGCCGAGACATCCTCGATCTGGTTCGCATCGGCGTTGAAGCTCATCATGCGCGTCATACCCTGGATCGGAGAGAGGTCGACGATCTGGTTCTGGCCCACGTCCAACAGCTCCAGGCCGGTCAACGCGCTCAGCGGGGAAAGATCGGTCGCCCGGTTGTCGCGCATCACCAGCACCTGCAGGTTGGTCAGCCCCGCCAGCGGCGAGAGATCGGTGATCTGGTTGGCGCTCAGCTCAAGCACCATCAGGTTGGTCAGCCCCGCCAAGGGCGAAAGATCGGTGATGGCGTTTTCGCTTAGCACCAGGGTCTCCAGCTCGGTCAGCTCGGCGATGGGGCCGATGTCGGTGAGCGCCATGCCGGTCAGCTCCAACTCGGCGGTATCGATGGGGATATCGCGATCCGCGATGGTGACGGTGTTGCCCACGGCAAACGCGGCCAACGGCGAAAGCAAGAGGCACAGCGCCAGAAGCGGGGCGACCGCGCGGCGCGCAATAGAGCCAATGAACATAGGAATCCTCCTTCGTATTGTGACGGGACGGTGCCCCGCCGGGATGGTGTGGCATAGGAAAAGTATACCGCCTCGAGGGCGCGAAGTCAACAAAACCCCGCCCCCTTCGCAAGGGCAGAACCACCACAACCCCTATCGCAGGTTGCTCTGCATATACACAATCTTCGCGCGTCCGTGCCGGGCGATGCGCGCCGGCTCCGGGGTGAAGGATACCTCCTTCGATTCGGAATACTCGGCGGTGCCCGCCAAGATTCGGTCGCAGAGCGCTATCATATCGTCCACCATGGCCATCGAGGGCGGATTGTACGCATCGCTGCCCGACTGGCCCGCCTGCGTATAATGCCCACCCTGGAAGTCAAAACCGGCATAGGCTTCGGCGGCGGCACGGAACCCGGCGAGGTTTGCGCGGTAGGCGGCGATGGGCAGCGCATGAAACACCTGCATCCAAACGCCCACCCCGGAGCCGATCGCATCGCCAGTGAACACGCAGCGGTGCGTCAAATCGATAAATGCGAGCGAGCCGGGCGTGTGGCCGCCGATCTCCAGCGCCAGCACCTCCACCCCGCCCAGGTCGAGGGTTTCGCCCCCGCTCCGGGGCCGCAGGGTTGCGGGGCGCACGGGCCGCACGCCCATCATCGCGCGAAAGCGCTCCTGCATTTCGGGCAGCAGCGCGATGTCCGCCGGATGCATGTACACGGTATCGAACTCGTAGGCCGAGCCGAAGTGGTCGCCGTGCGCATGAGTCACCGCCAACTCGATGGGCAAATCGGTAAGCGCGCGCATGGCGGGCAACACCGGCGCGTGCCCGGTGCCGGTATCGATGGCTAGCGCCTTGCTCCGGCCCAGGATGAGGTAAAACGTGGACTGCGTATCATCTTCAAAGCGATAAACGCCGGGGCAAATCCGGGAAATTTCCGTTATGCTTTCCGTTATGCTCTCCCCCATGCTTTCCTGCTTGTTTTGCAAAAACGATGCTCCCCCCTTCGCGACGCACGGCATCTAATCACCTTCGAACGCCATCAATCCTCCATGTGAAACCGCTCGCTCAGCCTCATAAACAGCAGCGAGATGCCCAAACCGATTATCACCATCAGCGCGCCGACAGCCCAGTGGATGGAGCCCGCTGCGCGAAGCATTTTCAAGAAGATACCAATCAGCGAACCGCACATGAAGCCGAAAACGAAGCAATACGCCAGCGCGCGAACCTTCTTGAATACCCACTTCGTAAGGCGCGAAAACGCGATCAGCGCCACCAGGAAGCAGCCCACAAACACCAGCAGCTTGGTCAGCACGGTCATATCCAGGCTCAATAGCGCCTTTGCGCCCTGCAGCACCGGCTCGTACACTCCCACCAGCATCAGCATCATCGATACGCTCATGCCGGGCATCATGCTGCACGCACCGGCCACCGCACCGCCCGCAGCGATGTGCGGGACCGTGATGGCGACGAAGCTCTCGCCCGTTTGCGCGCCAGCCAGGCCCAGTATGCCCACCGCAAGCGCGAAAGCGAAGGCGGCGACCGTGCCCACCAAGTAGCGCTTCTTGAACCCTTCGGCGACGGCATCCTTGAACACCACCGGCAGGTTTCCGGCAATGAGGCCTATAAACAGCAGCAGGGTCGCTTTGGCGTAGGTCTCAAACAGATAGCTGAACACCAGCACAAAGAGGACTAGGCTGATCACCGCGCCGATGCCCATGGGGAATAGGTAGCGCAGGTTCTTCTTGATATCCTTGAGCGGATCGGCCACCACGTCGAGCAGGCGGGTATAGATGCCCATCATGACCGCTATGACGCTGCCGCTCACGCCCGGCGCGAAGATGCTGATGCCCAGGAAGAATCCGCAGAGAACGCGGTACAGAAAGCTGCTCATTCGTTCGCTCCCTTTTATGCTTTTCGCTTCTACTATTCCACGGTAGATTTCCGGCAATAGATCGCGGAAAATTTTTGCGGAGGGCTAGGAGCCTGAGGGAGGCGTAGCCGGCAGCTACGCTGACTGAAGCGCGACAACGCCATTCGGGAAAAGATCCGCGAGATATGCGGGAAATCTATCGGGGAGGAGTATTATACTATTCCACGTTAGATTTCACGCAATAGATCGCGGAAGATTTTCGCGAATGGCTAGGAGCCTGAGGGAGGCGTAGCCAGCAGCTACGCTGACTGAAGCGCGACAACGCCATTCGGGAAAAGATCCGCGAGATATGCGGGAAATCTATCGGGGAGTAGTATTAGCATATGCGCTGCCGCCAAACCAATCCCATATGGGCAGACTGCGCAAAAAGAGGGCCGCGCGCCGAGCGGCGCAAACGGCCCCATGCGAAGCGTTGCGCTATTTCTCCTCGAGCACGAACTCAACCCGGTTCCTGCCCTTAGCCTTTGCCTGATAGAGCAACTGATCGCAGCGGTTCAACAGGCTCTTCATCTCCTCCCCGGGCTTGAGCATGCACACGCCGCAGCTGATCGTCACCGGAATGTGGTGCTTCCCCGCCACGATGGGCTCGGAGGCGACCGACTGCCGCAGGCGATCGATGATTTCCACCGACTTTTCCAGCCCAGCGCCCAGCAGGCAGATCAAGAACTCATCGCCGCCGTAGCGCGCCGCCCAGTCTGAGCTGCGGCGCACGTGCTGGGTAATCTTTTCGCCCAGGCCAGCCAGGGCATCATCGCCGCCCTGGTGAAAGTAATTGTCATTAACCTGCTTGAAGTTATCCAAATCGAGCATGGCGACGCACAGCGCGGGGCCGTAGCGATGGCAGTTGGCGATGGTGGACGGCAGGTTGGTATCGATGAAGCGGCGGTTGAATAGGCCGGTCAGCGCATCGGTGGTCGCGATGCGATTCAGATCGTGCACCAGGTTGTTGACCTCGTCTTGGCGGAAGGTATCGCGCTGATCGACGGTCATGCTCTCCGAAACGTTGCGCACCAGCTCGACGACCAGCTTGCGGCCCAGGTGCTCGATGGGCAGCGAAAACATCATCAGGAACTCTCCGCCCAGGTATTCCAGCTTAAAGGTCGGCGCGCCGGTTTCCGCCGCGCGCTGCGAAATGCAGTTTTTGCAGCGGCCATCGGCGCGGAAGGGCGAAGTGCAGAACGTGGCGGTATCGCGGAGAGTGCCGTCGGCATCGAGCTCCACCATCATTCCCTTTGTGGTATCAACCAGCCTGTAGTAATCGAAAAGCTGGCAGAACACCCCTTTTTCCATCAAAAAGGCATGCAGCGCGTCGTGCCGATCCATCGTTATGTCCACCTTTCGAGGATGCTTTCAGGAATACTTATCCTTATATAATACGACACTTTTGAAGATACTCCTTCATCCCGTTGCTGCAACCGCATGTTTCCTTGCATTTTCACCATAGCCGCCGATGTCGCCTTATACCAATTCCAATTAGGATTTGCCAATAAGCCAGCGAGAGATTTTTACGTTCGGCTAGGAGTCCGAAGGAGGCGTAGCCAGCAGCTACGCTGACCGAGGCACGACGACGCCGATCGGAAATAGATCCGCTGGATTGTGGCAAAACGTAGTTGGAATTGGTATAAGCACAAAAAGAGCCGCATCCTGCTTGAATGCGGCTCTTGCTAGCCTTGCGGTTATTCGACGGTTACGCGGACGCGCCACATGTTCTGAATCGTCTCGGCGCTCGCCTCCAGGATGAGCGTATAGTCGGTGGCGTCCTCCACGTCCTGCCAGCCCGCGTCAGTGCCATCGTTGTACTGCCACTGCAGCTTAACGTTCACGCCCTCGAATCCCTCCAGCACGGCGCACAGCTCGAAGGCATCTCCCATGGCGGTGCTCGCATCCAACGTGCTGGTGATGGTCACTTTGCGCTGGATCACCGGCTCTTCCGTG
Organism: Eubacteriales bacterium; assembly: GCA_031553615.1. GTDB lineage: Bacteria > Bacillota > Clostridia > Christensenellales > Aristaeellaceae > WQXF01. The sequence goes on along the minus strand of JAVBLJ010000035.1, from coordinate 9,437 downwards.
GGTTCTTCCGTGGGTTCTTCCGTAGACTCTTCCGAAGGTTCTTCAGCGGGCTCCTCGGTGGATTCCTCGGCTGCGGGGGCCTCTCCTCCCGCTTGCGCTGCACCCTCGCCCTGCGTTGTGCCACCCTTCTCCGCACCTGACTCTTCGTGCTTCGGCTCCGGAGCGGGTTCAGGCTTGGGCTCGGGCTCAGGCTTGGGCTCAGGCTCAGGCTTGGGTTCGGGCTTGGGCTCAGGCTTGGGCTCAGGCTTGGGCTCAGGCTTGGGTTCCGGTTGGGGCTCGAGCTGTGTTTCGCCGCCCCCGGTCTCCTCATCGCTAGCGCCCAACACCCCGCTGGTGGCGCGCCTTGAAGGCTCCCGCACCAGCACCACCGTAAGAACCCCGCCCAAAACGAGCGCGAGGGCCATCGCACCTGCAATCCACTGCTTCGTTTGCTTTTTCGTTCGCGTCTGCTTTTTCATCTGTGTCCGCCTTCCATGTTACCACACCATGCGTTCGTGTAACCATCGTCTTCTCCCGAAGAATATAGCATATATTTCCGTTTCAAGCAACATATTCTGCAAATTATGAAGTCACATTTGAATAAACACGCAAAAACAAGTAACTGGAATTTGATTTTACAGACAATTCACGGTAACGTTACACGTAACTTTTCTGGCCCCTCGCGTGAAAAAGAGCCGGTCGCCCGGCTCCCAGAGCATCCTTGTGCCTATACGCCCATGTAATCCGCCAGGTTGGCGCGCGAATCCATCACACCCTCGATAACCGGGGTGCGCGCGGCGAGCAGGGTTGCCACGCCCGGCCCGTGGCCGGTGATGATGCAATCGCTGTGCACCACCACGCCGATGGTCACCGCGCCGCCCAGGTATCCGCGCCCAAAGGAGGTGTCGCAATCCTGCAGCAGCACGATGTCACCGTAGCGCAGTTTATCGAGCCCCAGGCGGGCGATCTCGGCGCGATCGGCGGTCATGATATCGTAATCGCCGCTGTAGGCCGAGGGCGAGCCGATGCCCGAGCCCATGAGATAGGCCGGAACCTTGGCCGCCACCGGGACGCGCAGCTTGCCGCCCTCCATGGTGATGTTCATGCGGTCAAATAGCTCCGGGGAAAGGCTCATGGCGAACACCGCATCCTCAAAGCCCTGCACGCGCATGCCCTGGCCCTGGGCGCGTATCTGTATCTTGTCGCCGATCACCAGCTTCTCCAGCGTATCCGCGGCGAAGTATACCAGCACGTGCTCGATGCCGCCATGGGTGCCGGTCACGAAGCCCTTTTCGCCCTTAGCGTCGCCGGTTACCACCGTGGCCACATTGCCGATGCAGGCCAGCGCGTTGAGCGCGGCATTCTCGTTGCTATCGGGGTTCTGTATGGAAACGCCGGGCTCTACGTGATCGCAGGCCATGGCGTACACGCTATCGCCAATCTTCACGTTGTAGGTGATGGCGCCGGTGGCGGGCAGCACGTGTCCACGCCCCTCGGTATCCATGCGATAGGGCTGCGCCGCCAGCGGGTGATGGATGGCCCCCATCACGCTCTGCATCACCAATTGCTCCCGGTTGATAACCGCCTTTTCCGCCATGGTGGTTCCTCCTTTATGCTGCCTATTTGCAATAATCGCGGCAGGCCTGCACGTAGGCCTCGATGTTCTGCCACGGCACCTCGGGCTCCAGCAGATGGGTGGGCGCGGCGAACAGGCCGCCCTTCGGCCCCGCGATATCCAGGTTGCGGAACACCTCGCGCCGCACCTCCTCGGGCGTGCCAAAGGGCATCACCCGCTGGGTGCCAATGGTGCCATGAAACGAGACCGCGCCTTGATATAGCGCGCAAATCTTGGCAAAATCCATGCACTCGGGCTGGATGGGGTTGAGCACGTCGATCCCCGCCTCGATCAGGTGCGGGATCAGCGGGGTGACGAATCCGCAGGAATGGTAGAACACCAACACGTTCGGATTGATCTTGCGCACCTCGGCGATCAGGCGGGTCAGGCGCGGCTTGATCCACTCCACGTAGAGCGATTCGCTCATCAGCAGCGTGGATTGCATACCGATATCGTCGCCGATGAACAGGATATCCACGCCGGCATCCACGTACAGACACGCGCGGCGAATGGCCTGCGCGGTGACCGCTTCGAGCAGCGCTTCGGCGATGGGATCGTCGGAGAGCATGTCCATCATCAGGTTCTCCATGCCGCGAATGCACCAGGCTTGCTCCCAAATGGTCATTTGCATATTGCCCACCGAAGCCAGCCCCCGCGCGCGGAGCGCTTGCGCATCGGCCTTGATTTTTACGTTATCGGCGGCGCTATAATCCGGGAAGGGGTACTCCAGCACCTGCTCCACGCTGTCGATATCGCGCAGCGGGCAGCGCATGTAAGTCATGTGCTTGGCCGCCTCGCTGCCCGGCTCGTGGGCGACGCCAAAGGTATCGATCACCCCGCCGGGCTTGAGGTTGGGGTGGTAGCGCTCGAAGCGGGTGGTGGTTTCATCGGCAGGCCTGGGCCCGGATACCCGCCGCCAGGGCGCGCCGAAATACTCCTCGTAGGGCAGCTCGCTGCCAGTCTCCCTGCGGTAATCCTCGATCAGCGAGGGGCAAAGCATCAAATCCACCGGCGCCTGCTCGTAGCCCTTGCGCCGCAGTAGGGATATCAGGTTTTCGCGTGGGGTCATCATGGCGTCATCTCCTTTTGCACGAGGCAATGCAAGGCTTGCGTTCCAGCTTCTATTCTACTTTCGAACCCACGAAAACTCAAGCAAAACTTCACGTTCCGGGCGGCCCGGGCAGGAGGAAGCGCCGCCCGCAGCGAATCCAAGCGAACAGAGCCGGAAAGACGGGGGGATGAACATGAGCATAGGGATACCCATGAACATTCGGAAGCTGGTGCTGGGCGTGGCCCACAGCAATTGCTACATCGTAACCGATCCGGTGACGAAGGAGTCGCTGGTGATTGATCCCGGCGAGCCCGATGCGGCGCTGCTGCGCGCTTGCGAACCGCTGTACGTGAAGTACATACTCGTCACCCATCGGCACTTCGATCACTTGCTGGGCGCAAAGGCGCTGCACGTGGAGACCGGCGCGCCCATCGCCGCCCATGCGCTGGAAGCGTGCGGCCTTTCCGATGCGCAAAGCTCCCTCGCGGCCCGGTTCGGGGTGGAGCTTCCTGCCGCAGAAGCGGGTCTATTGCTGGAGGAAGGCCAAGCCCTGCCTTTTGCGGGCCGCGCGATCGACGTGCTGCACACCCCCGGCCACACCGAGGGCTCGGTGTGCTTCCGCATTGATGGTTTGTTGTTCACCGGCGATACGCTGATGCGCGGCGGCTGCGGCACCATGTCCCTGCCCACCGGGAACGTCGCGCAAATGATGGCCTCCCTCTGCCGATTGGCGAACCTGCCCGGCGAGCTGCGCATGCTGTCCGGCCACGGCGAGGAATCCACGATCGCCGCCGAGCGCGCCACGAATTTCTACATGCAAGCGGCGCTGCAGAGCAATGGGGACGCATTCGTCTAGCGCCCCGAAGCCAGCGCATCAACGGTACGAAAAGGAGTGACGGGCATGATTATCGGCCTGTTTGGGGAAAGTTGCACGGGGAAATCCACCATCGCGAACGAACTGGCGCAGCGGTATCATGCCACCGTATACACCGGAAAAGGATATCTAAGGCTCGCCAAAAGCGAAGCCGAGGCCGCGCAAGCCTTTGCCCAGCTCCTGCAGAGCGGCGAAGCATCCCCCGAGATGCTCGTCTACGTTATCAGCGAGAAGGAAGAGCTGCGCCTGCTGCCGGAAAAGGCCGTGCGCGTCCTGGTCACCGCCGATCTCGCCGTAATCCGTGAGCGCTTTGCCCAGCGCATGCACGGTCAATTGCCCGCGCCAGTCGCCGCCATGCTGGAAAAAAAGCACGGCATGTTCGACGCCGAGAGGCACGATCTGCACATCCAAAGCGGCCAGGAACCGTTGAGCGCAATTGGTCAGCAGATCGTTCAGCTGTGCGGCGAAGCGCCTGCGTAGCGAATCGGTGAAGCGCTTTTCGCGGAGCGCCTCCATCCGGGTCGTCGTCGCGCGCTTTACTCAACAACGCATTGGGGGAGCTTCTCTTTGAGCGCTTCCACCTGCTCCTGCGAAAGCGCGGGATTGAGGGAAAGCTCCAGGTATCGTAGCCCGCCGATATTCTCCAGCCCCTCTACGGAGGTGAGGTTGCAATCGGCGATACTGAGGTGCTCCAGGTTGGGCAGGGCAAAAAGCGGGGACAGATCGCCAAGCGGATTGCCCGGCAGCTCGAGCTCCGACAAATCCGGCAGCCCTGCAAGGGGGCTCACATCAGTAATGCGATTGTTGTCCAGATAGAGATCGTTGAGCGAGACCACTCCAGCCAACGGCGAAAGATCGGTGATGCGGTTATCCGCCAGCCGCAGCGAGCGGATCGCAGGCATTTCAGCAAACGCCGAAAGGTCCGCAATCTCGTTGCCGCTCAATTCGAGGAAGCTAAGCCTAGGCAATGCCGTCAGCGGCGTGTAATCCGTGGCTCGCGTATAGGATAAATCTACCTCGCTCAAGGCAGTGAGGCCAGCAAGCGGCGCAAAGTCGGCGACCGGGTTGTGGCTAAGGTCGAGGCAATAGATCGCGGTAAGAGCCGTCAGGGGCGAAATATCCGCGATGCGATTGCGCTTCATGTCGAGAATTTGCAAGGAAACCTTGTCTGTCAGGGGCGTAAGGTCGGCGATCTGGTTGCCGGATGCCCAGACTCTCTCCAGCTTGTGCATTCCGGTCAACGCGGAAAGATCGGCGATGTGGTTCCCATCGATCGATAGCGAAATGAGCTCCGTCAGGCCCGCCAATGGGCCAATATCGGTGATGCTGTTTTCATCGATGCAGAGGGCTGTGAGCGTGGTCAGCCCGGCCAATGGTGTGATGTCGGACACCCGATTGGTGCTCAGGCTCAGGTCGCTGAGCTCCGTCAAACCGGCCAATGGGGAAACATCGCTGACCTGGGTGCCACATACCTGGAGGCTCTGCAACCGATGCAGCCCCGAAAGAAGCGTGATGTCGTCGATCTGCGTGTGATACAGGTAGAGCGTATGCAAGCGGGTCAACCCGGCCAGCGGCGCAATGTCCGCAACCTGCTTTTCCACAAGGCGAAGGTCCTCCAGATGGGTGAGCTCCGCCAACACCGAAATGTCGGTGATTTCATTGTCTACAAGGGAAAGCTCGGTTAATTGCGTGCACTTCGCCAGCGGGGAAATATCGCTGACGCCAAGGGCGATGATCGCCAAGCGGGTCAGCTTCGGCAGGGGCGGCAGCAAGGATAGATCGAGCACCGCCCCGCTACTGTACTCGGACAAAAGCCCAAGGTCCTTGAGGTTGTGCAGCCGAGCCAGCGCAGCGAGATCGACGGTATCATCGAACGGTATGTCCAGCGACTCGGTGTCCAACGCCACGGTCTCGCTTCCGATGATCACCGTTCCCAGCTCCGGCGCACAGGCCGTGGAAGTAAGGCTAAACAGAAGCAGAAGCACGAAACCGGTGGCAAGAAGAAACACGAAAGGGCGCGTTGCAATCGCCTTCATCAAAGACGCCTCCCGTCATGGATCATTGCTTCACGGCGTATACGTTCCATTGTATTTCCTTACTGGAGTATGTCTGGTTCGTAAAACTGGCAAACGTGGAGACGATTTTCTCCCAGTGCGTCGAGGGAAAGAAGCGTTCGGCGCAATCAGCGCTGTTGCTATCCACACCCGTTACGGAGAACCCCCTGCGGGCAGAAGCTGGCAGCGGTATCGCCCAGCATCCGCGAAGATCAGCGTCCCCTTCGGCGCGGAGGCGTTCTTTCCTTCTCCGCAGAATACGCGCTGCCCTGCGAGTTCGTGGAGCCTTGATGATGCCCCGAAAACCGGTCGCGCGGTTGCCGCAGTGCCTGGCCGTCCATGCCAAGCTTCGAGGGCCTTGGGCCTCGCGGCTTGGGCACCGAGGGCGTAAGCACCTCCATCGGCCAAGGGCACTCCTCGCGGGGGATGCGTTTGCCGATCAGCTTTTCGATGGCGTGCAGATCCTTTATCTCGTCGATGCAGCAAAAGCTGATCGCATCACCGGCCAGCCCCGCACGCCCCGTGCGGCCAATGCGGTGAATGTACGCCTCCGGTTCATTGGGCAAATCGAAATTGATCACGTGGGAAAGGCCGGCGATGTCAATGCCCCGCGCGGCGATGTCCGTAGCCACCAACACGCCGATCTTGCCGGACTTGAAGAGCGCCAGCGCTTCCTGCCGCGCACTCTGGGACTTATCCCCGTGGATGGCACGCGACTCGATGCCCACCTTGTCCAACTCGCGCTGCACGCGATCCGCGCCGTGGCGGGTTCTCACAAACACCAGCGCATTGACAACCTGCGCCTGCCGGATCAGGTGCGCGAGCAGCAGCTTTTTGTTCTCCTTATCCACCATATAGAGCGATTGGTGGATGCTATCGACCGTGCTGGTCACCGGATCCACCTTCACCGTCACCGGGTCGTGCAATATGCTCAGCGCCAGCGTCTCCACCTCGCCAGGCATGGTCGCAGAAAAGAACAGCGTTTGGCGCTTGCTGGGCAGCAACGCGATGACACGTCGGACATCGTGGATAAAGCCCATGTCGAGCATGCGGTCGGCCTCGTCGAGCACAAATATCTCCAGCTCCTGCAGCTTGATAAAGCCCTGGCCGATGAGATCGTTCAGGCGGCCCGGCGTTGCGATCAGAATATCTACGCCGCGCGCCAGCCGGTCGGTCTGCGCCCTTTGCTGCACGCCGCCAAAGATAACGCAGGCCGTTAGGCTCATGCGCGCACCATATTGCCGGAAGTTTTCGTAAATTTGCATCGCGAGCTCGCGCGTTGGCGTCAAGATCAGCGCGCGAATCGGTCGGCGACCGCTCGGCTGCCGCGGATTCGTCGCCAGCAGCTGCAGTATGGGCAGCGCGAAGGCGGCGGTCTTTCCGGTGCCTGTTTGCGCGCAACCGAGCACATCCCTGCCCGCAAGCACCAAGGGAATGGTTTGCTTCTGTATAGGCGTCGGTTCCTCGTAGCCGGAAGCCCGCACTGCGCGCAGCAGGGGCTCAATCAATTTCATCTGGGTAAATGCCGTCATATATTTTCCTCTAATCTCCCTATTTGCAATCGAACTATTTGCAATCGAACCCAACAAAAAACTCACTCTTTCGAGTGAGTTTTGGTGGTCTGTACTGGACTCGAACCAGTGACCCCATCGATGTGAACGATGTGCTCTACCAACTGAGCCAACAGACCACGTCTTGCGACGTCCACTATCTTAGCATGTGAGCACGTCTTTGTCAATTCCGAAATCAAAAAGACACGGAAAACAATTGTGATAATAGGCCTGCGAACCTTCCGCTCGTGCAGATATGCCGAAGACGCGCTTATTCGTCAAGCACACGCACCAAAAAACCACGAACTCCTTCGGCCTCGAACTGTGCCGGGGCTCCGTTCTCGTCAAAGCTCGACACGCGACCGTCGCCATGAAACACGATGCTTCCGCTTTCCCCCAAAGTTCCCCGAATAATAACACCGCCATTGACGAACATACCAATGCCCTTGTACTCGCGGTAAATCGAGATACATGGGTTGCCCTCGCCATCAAAGAATTGAAAAGCCAATTCCTTTACGCCGTCGTTTTTGTCTACATCCACAATGTATATCGCCTTTTCAATGCGAGTGCCCCAAAGGGTCATGAAATCTTCCCCATTCGTTTTATACCCCACGTGATCGTAATACGTCACGTTCAGCGGGTCGCTGCTATAGAAATAGGCTTCGACTCTCTCCTCTGTGCCATCCTCGTCGAGATCCGCAAGTATTTCCAAAGCATTGGGATCATGCACATAGTCGACGGGCGCAATGTGAATGCTGCCGCTTTGGTAGTGCTCTTCGATATAGGAATAAACGCTGCTTAGATCGCTTCTTTTCAGCCTGCCATCGATGATCGCCTGCAAAGCAAAAATCACCTTTTCGTCGATCTCCTGTTGCTCGTAGGAGTTCTTTTCTTCTTCGCCTTTTTCGGTACGTTGCGAGTAGTCTATTTCGAATAGCCGCAATGGTGAAGCGTAACAACCATTTTCGATTCCAGCATCGACAAACGCGCAGCGCGTACTGTCAAAGCGAAAATACCGCGGCCACCACGGCATGTGCGCCATGTCCGTACCCAAATCGAACATGGCGCTGAGCTGCACAAAAAGGCGCTCGCCTTTTTCTGTGTCGCTAAATTCCAAATCAATATAAAATGCGCTTAGGCGTTCCTCGCCGTTTGTATCGAGATACGAAAATAAAAAATCGTATAGATCGCAATCGGCTGGACGATCACCAAAAGTATAGCAACGAAGCAGATTGCTGCCTTCGCTTGAAAAGTCGGTCTTTTCAGGAACTCCGTCGGGCATGACATGGACAAAGCTGCCCTCCATCATGATACGCCCATCCGCATCCAAGATTGCGCCATACAGAAAATCGGCCGGGTAGGATGAAAGGCGAACAGGCGACCAATAAAAGTACCTTTCCCGCTCTTCTTCGGTAAAAATCCCATTCGCTTCCTCGTCGGGCTCCTGCCTATAGCGCAGATCGAGCCGCCAACCACCATTTCCAACCGCGAAATCATCGCCGTATAGCAATTCCTCGCCTATGCCGGAAACTTCACGATTTTCGTAATAACGCCAAGAATCGAACGTCACAGACATTTGCGATGGCGAAACGATTCTATACTGTGCTTTCGCGCCTGCCTGGATGATGCTCGGAAGATCAAGCGAGTCCTGCTGCTCACTGCAAAGAACGAAGTTACACGCTCCCGGTTGTTTTGGGTCAAAAACGAGTTTTATGTAAACTGTATAATCCCCGAAACCCCGTCGACCCCTCCCGTGGAAAGCGCCGATCCACTCCCCCTGCAACGTTTCCTCCGCAAGCATCTCGTCCGCTCGTGCGGGCACTGGGCAGGACGAGGTGGGCAGCGTGGCATATTGCGTAGCAAGCGATATTGAAGGGAGAAGCGGCGTTGCCGCAGCCTTCGAATGGCAAGCTGAAGAAGGAGCTGCGAACGAGATGATCGCCAAGATGAGCACCAACGCCTTTTTCATCGTAACCCTCCTGCCGAAGATACACATAGAACGTAACACCCCAGCAAAGTACTCCTTTCGGCAGGGATCATTTTCCAATGCGACATCCTCTCGAAACATACAAGAAGCCCTTTCGGACTTCTGCAAAGCGTCGTGTAATACCGGCCGAAGCGGACGACCAACCGGGTCAGCAGCCCTCGCGTTTTCACTGCGGGGGTTCCTTTCTTATACCAATTCCAATTAGGTTTTGCCAATAAGCCAGCGAGAGATTTTTACGTTCGGCTAGGAGTCCGAAGGAGGCGTAGCCAGCAGCTACGCTGACCGAGGCACGACAACGCCGATCGGATAAAGATCCGCTGGATTGTG
>JAVBLJ010000037.1:0-68436 GCA_031553615.1 Eubacteriales bacterium | reverse complement strand
GCGAACGCATTTGGATACAGAAACTGGGAGTTGTGCTGCGAAGGAGTCCAGAGGGCGACCGCAAAGCCCTCTGGTCGACCGTGAGGGCGAAACACCCTCCCAAAAGGTAGGCGTTTCGCTCCTGCGGGAGCGACCAGGGGGCTTATCGCTCGCCCCCTGGACTCCTTCTCTGCGCATCTGCCATGTTTTGGGATGTAAATGCGCTGGCCCTGCAATTTTTCATCCGCATTGACACGGCTTCACGCATCCAGTAGAATAAGCGCAATAAGATGCCGAATCTGATGACTTCATGCAAATACCGGATACCGATGAGGAGGATGCGCATGGGAAAACTCGTTCGTTTTGAGGTGCAGGATCAGCCCCGAGCCCTGGTAGTCGGCAAAGAGATTCGTGCCAGCATGGAAGAGCAAGCCAAGGGCAACAACCTGCTGCCCGCGCTCTGGGACAAGTGCTTTGCGGAAAATGCCTTTGCTCCGCTTGAAGCGCAGGCGGACTTTATAATCGACGACGCGTACATCGGCATCATGCTCGATTTCGGTCTCGGCGATGGCAACTTCACCTACATCGTAGGCATGCTCCTGAAGGAAGGTGCAACCGTGCCTGAGAGCTACGTTTCGCGCACTTTGGAGCCCTGCAAGGTGGCCGTCAGCTGGATTCAAGGCAACGACACGGGAGATGTTTGCTCGGCTGCACACGAACTGACGCAAAAAGCGTTGCAGGAAGCGGGCCATACCTGCGAGCGCATGCAATGGTGCATGGAGCTCTACAATTGCCCGCGCTTCACCACCCCGGATGAAAACGGGCAAATCATACTGGATTACTATATTCCGTTGGACTAGCCTTTTCATACACCTGCTTACAAATAACCAAACGCGTCCCGGAGCACGGCTCTAGGACGCGTTCTTCATTTTGACATGTCGCTCAACATGGCTTCATTGCGGCGGTCCCGCAATGCTTCCCTGGCCGAAATCGCCCCACCCGGCCAGCAGAACCTTGCCCTCTCGGGTCAGGCCTACGGTATAGTGATCGCTCGTCCATAGAGCAGAGACATCGCGCCAGCCCGCTACTTCGCACTGAGCGTAGCTGTTGTCGCCTGCGGCGAGCACGGTGCCATCCGCGCGCAGGCCAAAGGTGCGCCCGTAGACCGCAGTCACAGAGACGACGTCCGTCCAGCCTGCTACGTTACATTCGCCGCTCGTGTTTTCGCCCGCTGCCGCCACGGTGCCGTCGGTATGGAGCGCCACCACGTGATGATCCCCTACGGCTACCTGCGCAATATTGCGCCACTGACGAGCCGCGCGGGTTTCCTGCGTTTCATCGATGAGGCGCAAGGTGCCATTGTCGCGGAGCGCAGCGATCAGCGTGTCGCAGGCCGCGATTTGTACGATATCCTGCCAATCCTCTACATCCTCCGGATCGAAGGAAGAATAGCGCGGATTGCATCCTGCGGCGATCACCGTGCCATCCTCGCGAAGCCCCAGTGTGAAGAAGGTTCCGGCGGCGATCTGTACGATATCCTTCCATTCGGCTACCTCGGTGGAGCCATAGCTGTCGCCCGGCGCGGCGCGCACAGTGCCATCGGCCAGCAGTGCGGCGATGTGGTATCCGCCCGCCGCTACCTGGGTCACATCGTGCCAGTCCGCAACTTCTTCCGGTGCAACAAAGGGCGAATCCGAGAAAACATCGTATCCGGCCACATCGATGCCGCCATCCTGCCCAAGCACGACCTGGACTTCATCGCCGCTCGCCATCGCGCACGGTGGCCCTTCCGCAAACAGTCGCTTCTCTTCGATATCGATCTGGCGCGCACTGACCAAGCTCCCATCGGCTTTTTTGCCGATGGTGTAGCCATCGCCTACCGATATGGCTACGATATTCGTCCACTCCGGCTGCGGGTACAGGCCCTCCGAAACCGTGTTGATGAAGGCCACCGTGCCATCCGCCATGAGTCCGGCGAAGTGCGCATGGTTGCCCGCAATTTGCACCACATTGCGCCAAGCCGGGTACTCGATGCCCTCTTCGGGCAGGAAGAAGCCCGCGTTGTCGGCCATGGACACGCTGCCATCGGCATGGAAGCCGAATATCCGCGTATCCTCGGCGCGGACCTGGATCAGGTCTACCCAATCAAACACCGATTCGTCGGCCACATCCCCGGCAATCATGCAGGTGCCGTCGGATCGCAGTCCTACGGTAAAAAAATCGCCCGCCGCAATCTGCACTACATCCGTCCAGTCCGATACCTCGCATTGTCCGCAGGTGTTGTCGCCGGTGGCGAGCACCGTGCCTTCTCCGGTAAGACCCACGGTCAGGTTGTATCCTGCCGCCACCTGCACGATGTCATGCCAATCGGCCACGTCGAGCTGCCCGCCGTACGCAAGCTCTTCGGGCAACTCGAGGGAAGGCGTGGTGTTGCTGCCCACCGCCACCACGGTGCCATCGGCGCGCAGCCCCACAGTGTGTGTCCCGCCCGCAGCCACCTGCACGATGCCGCTCCAAGAGGACACCTCACATTGGTTTTCCGTGTTGCGCCCGGCGGCACGCACCGTGCCATCGGCGTGGAGCGCTATCGCGTGCATCTCCCCAGCGGAAAAGGTGGCGGCTTCCTCGGCTGCGCGTGAGACCGCTGTGCAATACGCTTCGTCGCGCGGCCCCGCCCCGCCCCAGGCCGAAGGGAGCGCACGGTTCCATGCGATCAGCGCAAGCAGCGTGACAGTTAGGAGTTTTTTTAGCAACCCAGCGACCTCCTTTCGGGCTTATCGCACCATCGTAGAAGCGTAGCTTCGCTTTTGCTATGTCACGGTTTCCAAAGCGCGCGCTTGCGCTCGATCATCTCGTGCACGCGCGCTATGTAGTGCTCCACGTTCGTTACATTGGGAGCGCGCTCGATGCGCGCCTCCGCGCCAAACACCCGCTTGGAGATACCCCCTGCACCCAGGGCAATAATCGAAGTGGTTTCCTCCATGATATCGATGTTGTAACGGCAGGCGCGGCCAGGCTTTGCATAGCCGACATTTTCGAGATTACCGGCCATGTACTTTTGCCGATAGAGGTAGTAAGCACGCATGCCCATGGCCCGGGCCGCCGCGTGGCCCCTCTCCACCATGCGGGCTGCCGCATCGGCATCGCAGAGCTGGTGCTCCATGTCGCGCAGCTTGGAAGCGCGCTTGATCGCCAGGGTGTGCACCGTCAGGCTTTCAGGATGCAGGTCCGCAGCCTGCTCCAGGGTATTGGCGAAGGCATGCTCATCCTCACCGGGCAGTGCGCAAATCAAGTCCATATTGATGTTGTCAAAACCCGCAGCGCGCGCCAAGGCGTAGGCCTCCACGGTCTGCTCCGCGGTGTGCGCTCGGCCGATCCGGATCAGCGTATCGTTTTGCAGGGTCTGCGGGTTGATGCTGATGCGGGTTATTGGATATTCGCGCAGCCTGCGCAGCTTGTCCGCATCCAGGGTGTCCGGCCTGCCCGCCTCCACCGTCCATTCGGCGGCATCCGGGAAGGCACTCCCCAGCGCGTCCAGCATGCGCGATAGTTGATCGATGTTCAGCGTCGTGGGTGTGCCGCCGCCCACGTAGATTGCGCGGGTGCGCAGGCCGCGCTGCCGCACCAGCTTGCCCATTGCATCGATCTCGGCGTGCAGCGCATCGAGGTAGGCGGGCACCTGGCGGCCATTGCCTACCGCCCCCGAGGAAAACGAGCAGTAATCGCAACGCGTGGGGCAAAACGGAATGCCCAGGTACACATCGAGCACACCGTCTGCGATCTCCATGAGCCCGCGCTGGCTTTCCACCGCTTCACCCAGCAGCGCAGCCTTCTCAGGTGCCAAATCGAACAGGGATACCAAATTGGCCTCGGCCTGCTCCGCGCTTGCGCCCAGGGCCAATTGCTCGTAGTAGAGCCGGGTGGGCCGGATGCCGGTGAGAGCCCCCCAGGGCGGCTGCACGCCGGTCACTTGCTTCATGAGCGCGTAGCAACAGGTTTTTAGCGCGCGCTTGCGCATGCGCTTGCCGGCCCATTGGCCCTCCACCACCGGTCTGCGCTCGGTGCGAGTCTCGCGTCGGCCCTCCATTTGCCAGGTGAAGGTATCGATCCATAGGCCTTCCTGCTCAGCGTGCTCGTGCACTAGCAAGGCCTCCACGGGTTGGCCGCTATCCGGCAAAACCACCTGCGCCTCGCCCCAGAAAATGCGGAGCACATCGGCGATATCGGCAAAAAAGCCGGGGATGTCGGTGCGAAGCGCGATGTGCATGAATCAAAAAGCCCTCCTGCTGTCCAGCAGTATGGTCACCGGCCCATCGTTGATCAGCGAAACCCGCATGTGCGCCTGAAATTCACCCTCCGCGACGGTTAGTCCGGCGGCGTGCAACCCGGCGCAATAGGCGGCATAGAGCGCCACCGCCTGCTCGGGCCGGGCGGCGCGAATGAAGCTGGGGCGCAGGCCCTTCCGTACATCGCCATGCAGCGTGAACTGGGAAACCGCCAGCACAGCGCCACCTTCATCGAGCACAGAGCGATTCATCTTGCCCTGCTCATCCTCGAAGATGCGGAGGTTGGCGGTCTTTTCGATGCAATAGCGCAGGTCCGCCTCGGTGTCGCCCTCCTCCACCCCCAAGAGCGCAAGCAGGCCTGGGCCGATTTGGCCGCAGACCCGCTCCTCCACGCGCACCTCGGCGGAGGCTACCCTTTGAATAACGCAACGCATGATTCCTTCCCCTTTGTAGGGCCTTCACTCCCAGAGCGAGAGGCTCAGGTGCTTATGCGATAGACTTCGATAATGTCGGTGCGCTTGGCCAACTGCTTGATGATGCGGTCAAGCTCCAACCGGTTTTCGACCTCCAACGTGGCGGAAATCGAGCAGGTTTGGTTCTTGTTTGCCTTGGCGTTCAGCGCGGATATCGTCACCTTGAGGCTGCCCAGCGCCAGCATCAGGTCGGCCAGCACGCCCGAACGGTCGTATGCGATGATCTGGATCGTACCGCTGAACGAGGATTTGGCATTGTTATCCCAAGAGACCTCGACCAGCCGCTCGATGTCCTGCTCCGAAACGATGTTGATACAATCGGCCTTGTGGACGGTCACGCCGCGTCCGCGCGTGATGTAGCCCGCGATTTCATCGCCCGGCAGCGGGCTGCAGCACTTGGCGAAGCGGATCAGCATACCCGGCTCGCCGCGCACGAAGATGCCCTTGCCGCTATCCGTCGCGGGGCGGGAAACGGGGGCGGTTTCCGGAGCGGTCTCGGGCGGCGGGGCGATCGGCTTTTCGTGGCGGCGCTGCTCCTCCATGAGCCGGGCAACCACGTGGCTCGAAGCCAGCGCGCCGAAGCCCACCGCCGCGTAGATATCGTCGATATCGTAAAATGCGTATTTGCGCAACAGAGGCTCGATATAATCGGGCTTGAGCAGCGAAGGCAGGTTGACCGGGATGCGCTTGGCCTCGTGCTCCAGCATGGAGCGACCCTTCGATACGTTTTCTTCTTTGAGCTCGCGCTTAAAAAACGCGCGTATCTTCGATTTGGCCTGTGAAGTCTTGGCGATCTTAAGCCAATCCATGCTCGGGCCCTTCGCGTTGTTTTGGGTGAGCACCTCGCAGAAATCGCCAGTATTCAGCTCGGTATCGATGGTCACGATTCGACCGTTGATCTTGGCTCCCACACACTTATTGCCCACCGCGCTGTGAATGCGGTACGCGAAGTCGATGGGCGTCGAGCCGCGCGGCAAATCGATGATATCGCCCTTTGGCGTAAACACAAACACTTCCTCGCTGAACAGATCGACCTTCAGCGAATCAATAAACTCCTTGGAATCGCGGGTATCGTTCTGCCAATCGAGGATTTGGCGGAGCCAATAGAGCTTTTGATCGAGCTCATCGGAATTCTGCTTTCCCTCTTTGTAACGCCAATGGGCGGCAATGCCGAACTCAGCCATGCGGTGCATATCCCAGGTGCGAATTTGCACCTCGAAGGGCATGCCATTCTGACCCACCACGGTGGTGTGCAGCGATTGGTACATGTTCGATTTCGGCGTGGAGATATAATCCTTGAACCGGTTGGGAATCTGCTTCCAGAGCGTGTGCACGATGCCCAACACTGCATAACAATCGGGGATGGTATCCACCAGCACCCGAATGGCGATGAGATCGAAGATTTGGTCGAAGGATTTATTTTGTAGCACCATCTTTTTGTAGATGCTATAAAAATGCTTCGGCCTACCATCGATATCATATCGGATGCCCAATTCTTCGATCTTTTTGCCCAGCTGATGGATGACCATGCGGATGGATTCCTCGCGCTCGGCGCGCCGCATGCCCACCTTGCTTACGATATCCTTGTACCCTTCGGGATCGAGGTAGCGCAGGCAAAGATCCTCGAGCTCCTGCTTGATCTTGTACACGCCCAGCCGGTGTGCCAGCGGCGCGTAGATATCCAGCGTTTCTTTTGCGATTGCCTGCTGGCGATCGGGCGATTGGAAGCGCAACGTGCGCATGTTGTGCAGGCGATCCGCCAGCTTGATAAGCACCACGCGGATGTCCTTGGACATGGCCAAGATCATCTTGCGCAGCGATTCGGCCTGCTGTTCCTCGCGCGAGGTGAACTCGAGCCGCCCCAGCTTTGTTACGCCATCCACGAGCTGGGCGACCTCCGCGCCAAACTCCTTTTCGATTACCTGGGGGGTTACGCCCTCGCAATCCTCCACGGTATCGTGCAGCAGCCCGGCCGCTATGGTCGCGCCATCCAGCATGAGATCAGCGAGGATGCCCGCCACGATGGAGGGATGCATGAAATAGGGTTCGCCCGATTTCCTGCGCTGCGGCGCATGCGCATTTTGGGCGAACTCATAGGCCTTGGTTACCAAGTCCAGGCTATCTTGCGGATGAAACTTTGCCACCCTGGCGAGGAGTTCTTCCGCGCTTACCATGGTATCCTCGTGCTTCAAGCAAACTCCTCCTCTCCGACCGATGTCTGATTCTATCAGCGACCGGCCTGGCGGCTTTCCCGCATGGTTGCATGTGCCCAGGCGCAATGGCTGGGCTGCGCCCGTATTGGTATACCGGACATAAAACCTGCTATGCTAAGCGCTGGCAACAAGGGCTCGCAGCGCGCAGAGCAGCGTGCTGTCCTCCAAGTTGCTTTTGCGCGGTGCGGTCAAACTTACCTGCCAGGGCGAAAACTCGCATTCCACCAGCTCCAGCTCCTGCAGCACGTGAAGCGCGATACAGGCCAGGGGTTCGGTGCCCTGGATTTGCGCAGCCAGAGAGGAAAGGCTGGTCGGTGCGCTGCGTAACGCTTTGTACACCGCGCGCATCGCATCGTCATCGGGCACGTGAGGCGCGAGCGACATACGAAGCTGCAGCGCGGCATCCTTGGCATGCGCAATCTCCGCGTCGGGGTAAAGCGATCGCCAGGCGGAGAGCTCGCCTTCGCTCAACGCGCCATCCAGCAGCATGACCCGGGCGTACTGCACCGGAGCAGCCTTTGCCAAGGCAAAAGCGGCGAACGAAGGTGCGGCGCACACCGTGTTGAATGCGCGGCAATCGGTCGGCAGACCAAAGGAATACTGGAATTCGGCCTGCATCAGCGCTAGCCGCACCGTCCACTTGCGCAGGGCAGAAAGCGTGTGTACCACAAGCAGGGTGCCCTGTGCATCGGCTTCCACCGTAGCGCGTATCGCCGAATCCAGCGCATCCGTGCCTAGCTCGATCGGCTCCGGAGCCGTAAAATCGAGTGCTGTGGAATGGTTAACGGAACTATTATACAGGAGTTGCTCGCAAATTGCACGAAAAAAACCGTTCTCACTGCGAGCGCAGACCGCCAGGAAGTCGCGTGCGACCGTATGCGGCAGCAGATGCCGCACCTCGCACTGCACGGTACGCCTCCCCTGCCACACGTTGAGGCTGGCGGAAAACAGTGCATCGACGCGCTCGGGCAGCGAATCGGCTATTGGCCCCATGCGGAAGGCGATACCTTCGCGCACCTCTCCATCCTGCGCCAAGTATAGCTTTAAGTGCGCGCCCTCCCGGCCCACGGTGCGCGCCTCCATGGGAGCGGCTCCGCGCACGCAGAACTGCGGCGAGGGGTTGCCGATGCCGGTGGGCTGCAGCTGCTCGAGCTGTGTCACCAAGCTCTCCTGCACCTCGGCCAGCGAGAGCTCAAAATCGTAGTGTTCGGTGGGAATGAAGGTATCGGGTTGCGCCTGTGCCGCGATGGCCGCGTTCAGGTGCTTGCGCAACGCCGGAATCGCGGAAACGGACATGGTAAGCCCGGCTGCCTGTGCGTGGCCGCCGAAGCGCAGAAACAGGTCGCGGCAGCCCCAAAGCGCGGCGTGAATGTTGATGCCGGGAATGGATCGCGCCGAGCCGACGCACAGGTCACCCTCGCGCGCCAGCAGAATGGTGGGCCAGCGGTAGCGTTCCACCAGCCGCGACGCGGCCAGACCGATTACACCCGGATTCCAGGCTTCGCCGCAGAGCACGATCGCGCGGTCGCGCAGAAAATCGATATGCTCCGGGATCATCGCCTCGGCTTCCTCCAGAATATGCTGTTCGACCAGCTGGCGCTCCTTGTTCTCCGCATCGAGCGCCTGCGCAATGCGCTGTGCTGCCTGCATATCGCGAGTGGTGAGCAGCTCCACACCCTGGGAGGCATCGGCCAACCGCCCGCCCGCGTTGATGCGCGGCGCGATTTGAAAGCCCACCTGGCCCGCGCTCAACTCCTCGGCCTTCAGGCCGGATACCTCCATTAGCGCGCGCAGGCCCGGGCGCTGTGCCGTGCGCAGTACCTGCAATCCCGCTGTCACCAACACGCGATTCTCGCCCACCATCGGCACGAGATCCGCCACCGTGGCCAGCGCGGCCAAATCCAGCAACGGCGCAATCGCGTCGGGCCCGCCCATGGCCTGCACCAGCTTGAGAGCCACCCCTGCGCCGCACAGCTTCGGAAACGGGTAACTCCCCAGCAGCGGATTGAGCACCGCCTCGCACAGCACAGGCGCCTCGCCGATCTGGTGGTGATCGGTCACGATGACGCACATGCCCAGCTCCTTGGCGCGCGCTACCTCCTTGGCCGAGGTGATGCCGCAATCCACAGTGATGAGCAGATCGGTCGTTGCAGAAAGCTTTTCCACCGCCCCCAGGTTCAGGCCGTAGCCTTCCCCATGGCGCGCAGGGATATAGAAGGAGACCTGCCCGCCGCGCTTGCGCAGATAGGTGAGCAAGAGGGCGGTCGCCGTCACGCCGTCCACATCGTAATCCCCGTAGATGGTGATGCGTTTGTGTTCCGCAAGCGCTTCTTCCACACATTCGACGGCGGCCCGCATGTCCTGCATCAGGAAGGGATCGTGCAGATCGGCGAGGGTCGGCGAAAGAAAGGCTTTGGCGGCTTCCGGGCTTTCAATCCCGCGCGCTGCGAGCAATTGGGCCATGCGCGGGTGCAACCCCAATTCCAGCAACGCCGCCGATGGTTCCTCCATCTTTTTTTCCACAAAGCGCATCATGCGGTATCCTCCATATTCTCAAAAGAAAAGAGCAAAAATCGGCACAGGAGCCTTTCCTTTCAGAAAAGCTCCTGTGTCCCTGGACGCTTAGCGTCCGCGTGGTTTTATGCGTTTGCCTTTTTGCCTTGCAGGGTCGTCCACACGGAACCCAAGATCATGGTAGAACTGTACGCGCTGGCGCACACACCGATGATCAGCGGCAAAGTGATCGACAGAACGGCGTTTCCGCCCAAGATGCAAAGCAGAACCAACGTCGCCAGCGAGGTCAGCGCGAAAAGGAAGATGCGGGGACGTGCGGCTTGCACCGCGCGGGTCGCGATCGTATCGGGGGTATCCTTCGCGCTGCGGCCCTGTTCGCGGGCCTGGTTTAACAGGGAGATGACGTTGAAGGCCGAGTAGGCCGCACAGAGCAGCAGCACTGCCACGAACGGGAAGTTCACCACCACCAAAGAGCGCAGGATGACCGAGAAGGCGAACACCAGCAGCACATCGTGCGCCACACAGACCGCCGCGGCCATTGTTCCCGCAAAATCGAAGCGGATGATGAGGAACACCAGCACCAGCGCCAGCGTGAGCACTATGCATAGGGCCGCATTGCCGAAACCGCCATTGAAATCGTTGCCCAGATTGAGTCCGCTACCCATTATCGTCATGCACAGCGCAATGACGATGATCGCAGCCGATAGGATCAAACAAATCTTCGCAGGGTTTTTCATCGTGCCTTCCCTCCTAACCCACGTAGCACTTGGGGTTTTTGATGTTCAAATCGATACACTGGCTCATCAGCAGGCGGGTAACGAACACCGAGGTGAACACCCACACCAAAGCACTGATGAGCAGCGTCACTGCAAAGCCGTTTACCGCAGAGGTGCCAAACTGCAGCAGCATGACCGCCACGATGACGAAAACAAAGCTTGCGTTCACGATGGTCGACAGCGCGCGGCGATAGCTCGTGTTGTATGCGGCGCGCAGTTGGCGGCCGCCGATGAGCTCCGTGCGGAAGCGCTCCAGGAAGAGCATGTTCGCGCCCGTCGCAATGCCCAGGCCTGCCAGGAATGCGACCAGGCCGGGAATCGTCATCTGCGCGCCGAACACGGCCAGCAGGAAGACGACCAGCAACGCATGCACGATCAGCGAAAGGATGGCGGCCACGCCGGCCAAGCGATAGCGAACGAGCAGCAGCAGCGCAATCAAGGCAAAGCCGATGAAGCCCGCCAGCACCGCGCCATTCGCAGCCTTCGTGCCCTCTTCGGCAGTGAATACATTCGCATCCTGTTGGGTCAGAGTCAGCGGAAGCGTGCCCGACTGGATCAGAATGGCCAGATTGCTGGCATCCTCGGCGGTCATGGTCTCGCCCTTAATGATGCCCTTGCCATCGGTGACCGCCGCCTCCACAGGCAGGGTGGCGATGGTTTCGCCATCGAGGGCGACGAGCAGCGCACCGCCCACGTTGGCGGTGGTCGCCTGTTCGTAGATGGTGGCACTCTCCGAGGTCAGCGTGAAGGAAACGCCCCCATCCTCAACCGAAGCGGCGGAGAAAGCATCGCTGGTCAACAGCGTCAGACCATCGGGGGTCTGAATTTCGAGAGCACCAGGCTTGCCCAGCAGGTTCAGCATGCTTTCAGCTTCCTGAACGCCGGGGATTTCCATGCGGATGCCCTGGGTTCCCACCTTGGCGACCTTCGCTTCGGTGTAGCCCTTGTTGGCAATGCGGTTCTCCAGCCTGCCGACGGTGTCGGTAAGCAGGGTGGCAAAATCGTTGCCGTTGGCGCTGGCCTTATCGGCCTGATAGGTAGCGCTTGCGCCGCCGCGCAGATCAATGCCTTGGGGAATCGCCTGTGCCCATGGCTTCATGTAGCGCACCATGGTGCCCTGCCCAAAGCCGTTCAGCGCCAAGCACGCCGCCACCGCGATGACCAGCACCAGTACGCCCAGGATGATTGCGGCGCGGGTACGAGAGGTGCCCTTACCGCGCTTTTTGTTATTTGCCATATTGGTTCCTTCCTCCTACTCCCCTGCAGGTTGTGCATGGGGTTGTATCTGTGTTTAGGGGTAAAGTTCGAGATCGCGGCGACTAACCGCCCACATCCCCCAGCACAAAGGCACAATATACAGCCTGCATGTAGCTTTGCCGCAGGATCACGTTTCCATTTGAATCGCAGGTTGGGGAAGCGTCTGCACAGCGCACGCTTTCACCCTGCCGCACAGTGCGGTCGAGGGCTTGTCCACCGCGACGGTTCAGAGCGGTGCGCGGAGCGGAGCTCTCGCCATGCTGCGCGGCCGGGGCTACTTCGAATGCGCCCGCAAGGACCGGAAGGCAGGGCGTGCGTTCGGTTTCCTGCCGCAAAGGCACATGTGATTCAAGCCCCTCGGTCGCTAACAGGCGATCACCGCCTATGTACACCGCAAATGCAAAGAATGCCGCATAAAAAAACGCCGCAAAAAGGAGAGTGCGTCGAAGGGGCATGTCCCCTCACTCCTTTCGCGGCGTGATTTTTCATGGGTTCACTGGATACTGGGCTCATTATCATGCATCCAGCATAACAAAAGAATTATACGCATTTTCCAGGAAACCGTCAAGCATTGCTTTTCTGCGCCGAGCGTTCGGCCACCCAGATCGCCATGGCACATTCCAGTCGCTTTTTCTGCAAGGCACATTCCATTTCGTAGGGCTGATGAATGTCGCCGTGGAAGGCCTGTGCGTTGGCCGCACAGCCTCCGCTGCAAAAGAACTTCGCCCAGCAGGTGCTGCACTTCGGCTTGGTAAGCACATGGTTGCCAGCAAATACGCGCTGCATCTCGCCATCGAAGCTACCATCCATCACGCTGCCCATGCGGTAGCCCTCACGGCCCACGAACTGGTGGCAAGGGTAGAGGTCGCCTTCGGGGGTGACGGCCACGTATTCGTTGCCCGCGCCGCAGCCCAACAGCCGCTTTTTCAGGCAGGGTCCGCCCGGAAGATCGACCATGAAGTGAAAAAAGTTAAACCACTTGCCCTTTGCTCTGCGTTCCAGGTAGATGCCCGCGAGCCGCTCGTACTCCTCTGAAAGCGCAGGAATCATGTCGGGTGTGATGGCGTACGGGTTGGCGGGATCGGTCACCACCGGCTCGATAGAGAGCTGCTCAAACCCAGCATCGGCTAGAGCCAGCACGTCCTCGCCGAAGTCGAGATTGTAGGCGGTGTAGGTGCCGCGCACGTAGTAGCGCTGCTGTTCCCGCCTGCGCACCAGCTCAAGCGCCTTGGGTGCGATGAGCTCGTAGGAGCCGCGGCCATTGACCGTGGGACGCATGCGGTCGTGCACTTCGGGGCGGCCATCGAGGGAGAGCACCACGTTATGCATCTCTTCGTTCAGAAAACTCATGATTTCATCGTTTAGGGCCACCCCATTGGTGGTGGTGGTGAAAAGAAACCGTTTGCCATGCTGGGCTTCGAGCGACCGCCCGTAATCCACCAGTTGGCGAATCACCGGGAAGTTCATTAGCGGCTCGCCGCCGAAGAAATCGACCTCCAAGGTGTGGCGATGACCGCTGTGTGCCACCAGCCAATCCAGCGCGGCCTTGCCTACTTCGAAAGAGAGAAGGCTGCGGCTTTGCATGTGAAAATCACCGGTGGAGGCGAAGCAGTAAGCGCAGCGCAGGTTGCAATCGTGGGCAGCATGCAGGCACATCGCCTTGACGACGCCCGCGCCCTCCCCCATGTCGATTCCACTGCAATCGTCCGGCGCGCCCAGCAGTCCCTGTTCGTAGAGCTCGCCCAACTCTGCGAGCACCTCCGCCACCTCTTCACGCGGGTAGGCGGGCGCAAGGGCCTCGACGATAGCCGCATCGGGCATGCCCTGCTCCCGGAGACGCAGCGCCTCCCAGGCCACGGCATCCAGCGCGTGCAGCGCGCCGCTGCCCACGTCCATCGCCAGATTGTATCCACAGGAATGAAAAGTATGTACCAAGCTCGTTCCTCCTAAACACAGGAAAATCCCGGACGGTTATGGCCGTCCGGGCATCGCGCGTAAGCAATTCGAAAACAGTCCGAAATCGGTCTAAATCGGCTCAAATCGATTCTTTGGTGGAGCGTTTATTTCTGGTTCTTCTGCTGGCAGGACTGATTGGCCACGGTGCAAGAGGTCTTGCAAGCCGATTGGCAGGAAGCCTGGCACTCGCCGCAGCCGCCCTTGTTCAGGCCTTCGCGGCTCACTTGCAGGCAGGACTTCTGTATGGTTTGAATGTGCTTCATGTGATACCCTCCAAACATTTGCATGCAAAGCATGATCATCTACAAACGTAAATTATACACGATCTTTGCACCGGATGCAATCATTTTCATGCGATCTCCTACTGATCGCTTACTGATCACGTATATGGATCACTTGATCTCTCAGATCACTTGGTGGGAAGGTTGGAAAAAATCATGCCGCAGAGTCCGCCGGTCGCAATGCCCATGCCGATATCGGCGGCGTAGGCCAACCAGGAGAGCTGCTGATCGCTGAGCAGAGCGTACAGACCCACGCCCAGCGCCATGTACAAAAGCCCCAACAGCGCGCCGCGCGAAGCCCCGTGAACGCCGCCTTTGCCCACGCTGACGCCTACGCCCACCAGAATCGCTATCAGCTTCAGCAGTTGGTTAAACACGGAGACCACGGTATCGCTCGGCTTGAGGGTGCGCATCAGCAGCGCAAACACAACGATACACGCAATCGTCAGCACAACCGCCGTCAGCAAGCCCTTGAGCAGGCCGCGGGTAATGGGCGTACCGCCCCGGCTGGTAGCCCGGTAGCCTGGAAATAAATCTTGACTCCGCATAAAAAATCCTCCCGTCCGCATCCTATTTCAGCCTATGCACGGACAGGAGGACTTATACAGCGATTGCGCGCTAGATGAGCGTTTCGGCATCGTTGGAGATGGAAACTTCCTCCACGTTGCGAATCGCCCAGCGGGCAAACACGAGCTTCACCTTGTCGTTGCCCACAGCCAGGGTCAGCACGTCGTCCTTGATGGAATCGATGGTGCCGTACACGCCGCCGATGGTGCACACGCGATCGCCCACTTTGAGCTGCTTGAGCATTTCCTTGGCGGCCTTTTCCTTTTTGCGCTGCGGGCGGATCATCAGGAAATAGAGCACCGCGAAGATCAGGATCATGGGCACGAACATCTGGAGCATTTGGGCAAGGCCAGCTTCGGCGGGCAGCGCGTTCGGATCAGTAGCCGCACCTGCATCGCCGGCAGCAGTGAGGAGAGTTGTCGTCAAATGGTTCCACATAGTTGTGAGACACCGCCTTTCATAAGTATTCTGATTATAGCTGTTTTGGATATCCGATGCAATAGATTGCGCTAAAAATTGCGCGTTGTATCGTAACCGTTCATGAAATCGCGGTGGAATTCCGGGTAACGATCCTCGTCGATAGCGGCGCGGATGCGCTCCATCAGGCGGGTCAGGTAGCGCAAATTGTGGATGGTTGCCAGCCGTGCGCCGGTGATCTCCTGCGCCTTGAAAAGATGGCGGATGTAGGCGCGGGAGAAGTTGCGGCATGCGTAGCAATCGCAATTGGCGTCGATGGGCTCAAAATCCCGCGCGTACTGCGCATTCTTGATCACCATGCGCCCCCGGTCGGTGAACACCGTGCCGTTGCGCGCCACCCGGGTGGCCAGCACGCAATCGAACATGTCCACGCCGCGCAGCACGCCCTCCACCAGGCAATCCGGGCTGCCCACCCCCATGAGGTAGTGGGGTTTATCCACCGGCATGTGGGGCATAATCTGCTCCAGCATGTCGTACATGATGGGCTTGGGCTCCCCCACGCTCAGCCCGCCGATGCCATACCCCGGGAAATCCATGTCGGCCAGCACCTTGGCGCTCTCGATGCGCAGATCGGCGTAAAATGCGCCCTGCACGATGCCAAACAGCGCTTGGTTCTCGACCTCCGCCATGGCTGTTTTGCAGCGCGCGGCCCAGCGGTGGGTGCGCTCCATGGCGGTCTTGGCGGTCGCGTGGTCACACGGGTAGGGTGAACAGACGTCGAACGCCATCACGATGTCCGCGCCCAACGCTTGCTGAATCGCCATGGAAATTTCGGGCGATATGAAGCGCTTGCTTCCATCCAGGTGCGATTGGAAGGCCACGCCCTCCTCCTTGATCTTGCGCAGCCCGGCCAACGAGAACACCTGAAACCCGCCGCTGTCGGTGAGGATGGGATGCGGCCAAGCCATGAAGCGGTGCAGACCACCCGCCTCGCGCACCAGATCCTCGCCCGGGCGCAGGTGCAGGTGGTAGGTGTTTGAGAGGATGATGTCTGCTCCCAGGTCCTCGAGCTCATTGGGCGTCATGGCCTTAACCGTGGCCAGCGTGCCCACCGGCATGAACACGGGGGTACGAATATCGCCGTGCGGGGTGTGAACCGTGCCCCGGCGCGCTTTGGAGCGCGCACAGGTTTTGTGGAGATCGAACGAAAATGCTTCGGACATGCAGGCCTTCCTTACTCTTTATGATGATTTATTCGATGGAATGCGCAGGATTGGGCTACGAAGCGATCTGACTATTGTACATGCTGGCATAGTGCCCGCCCAGGGCGAGCAGCTCGGCGTGGGTGCCGCTCTCCGCGATGCGCCCATCGTCCAGCACAAAGATACGGTCCGCATTGCGGATGGTGGAGAGACGGTGCGCGATCACAAAGCTGGTACGCCCGGCGGCAAAGCGCAGCAATGCCTCCTGGATGCGCAGCTCGGTCTTGGTGTCCACGCTGGAGGTCGCTTCATCCAATATGAGGATGGGCGCCGAGCCGAGCACTGCGCGCGCGATAGCGATCAACTGCCGCTGCCCTTGCGAGAGCGAATCCACCGTGCCGGAAACCGGGGTTTGATAACCCTTGGGCAGGCGGCGAATGAACGGATCTGCGTTGGCGGCCTTGGCCGCGGCCATCACCTCTTCCTCGGTAGCCTCGGGCTTGCCGTAGCGGATGTTATCGAGTATGGTGCCGGTAAACAGGCAGGTATCCTGCAGCACCACGGTGAACGCGCGGCGCAGGCTGTCCCGTGTGTAATCGCGAATGTCCCGCCCGTCGATCAGAATTTGCCCGCCGGTCACATCATAAAACCGGGTGAGCAGGTTGACGATGGTGGTTTTGCCCGCGCCGGTCTTGCCCACCAGCGCGATGGTCTGCCCCTTTTCAACGTCAAAGGACACCTGCTTAAGCACGTCCTTGCCCGGCGTGTACGCGAAGCTGACGTTTCGGAAACTTACGCACCCCTCCGGATCGTTCAGCTCGATGGCATCGGGCGCATCGGGCACCTCCTGCGGCTCGTTCAGCACGTCGAACACCCGCTCCGCTCCGGCCAGCGCCGATTGGATGGTGTTAAACGTGCCCGCGATCTCGTTGAGAGGCCGCACGAACATGCGCGAATAGGCGATAAAGCTTGTGATGGTGCCCACCGCGAGGGCCCCATTTACCGCCATGACCCCGCCCACACCGGCGATGAACGCGTAGCCGATGTTGGTGATTACGTTCATCATGGGCATCAAGAAACCAGAAAGAATCTGTGCGCTGGTGGAAAAGCTGAGCAGTTGCTCGTTTGTGCGCGAGAATTGATCGACGATGCGCTGCTCTTGGTGGAACGCCTTGACCATGCGCAGGCCAGAAATCGTCTCTTCGATCACGCCGCCCATTTCGCCCAGGGAGCGTTGCTGGCCCACGAATTGCTTGCGCGAGCGCTTGGAAATCCATCGGGTGAGCAAAATGACCAGCGGCATGGTGATCAGCGTGACCGCTGAGAGCCGAAGGCTGAGCGTCAGCATGAGAATCAGCGACCCGGCCACCATCACCACCGCGTTCATCAGTTGGCTGGTCGAGGAAGCGATGGTGCTCGATATGTTGTCGATATCGTTGGTCAGTCGGCTCATGAGCTCGCCATGGGTGCGCCCATCGAGATAGGTGAGCGGCAGTTTTTGCAGCTTATCAAAGAGCGTGGCGCGCAGCCTGCGCACGATACGCTGCGAAGTGCCGTGCATGATCCAGGTCTGGGCGGTGTTGAGCGCCCAATCGATCAGGTACCCGGCCAGCACAGCAAAACCCAGGGTGGTAATCCAGCCGTAATCGGGCGCGGCGGGGTCCAGCGCGCCGATGGCATCCACCGCCTGGCCGATGAGGCGTGGCGCGATGAGCAGCACCGCGTTGGAGCCCAGCAGCAGCGCGAACACCGCGAAGAGCGTGCGCTTTTCCAGCAAGTATACTTCGAGCAGCCGACGCAGCGTGCTGCGCACATCGCGTGCGCGCGCCGTGGGCGCAAAGCGATGCATGCCCGCTCCGCCAAACCTGCTGGGAGGCAATCCTGCATCGGAGGTGGCCGAGGTCTTGGATCGATTGTTCACTTACGCCCCCTCCTTCCCCAACTGCGAAGCACAGATATCCCGATAAATAGCACATTGATCCATCAATTCGGCATGGGTGCCGCACCCGGCCTGCCGCCCGTCCTCGAGCACCAGGATTTTATCCGCACGCATCACCGAGCTGATGCGTTGCGAGATGAGGATGCAGGACATGCCGCTAGTGCGCTCCCGCAAGGCATGCAGCACCGAGGCCTCGGTCAGCGCATCGAGCGCGCTGGTGCAATCGTCGAGTATCAGCAAATCCGGATCGCGCAGCAACGCCCGCGCAATGGAGATGCGCTGCTTCTGGCCGCCGGAGAGGTTGGTGCCGTGCTGGCCCAGCTCGGTTTCGTAGCCGCTGGGCGTGGCGCGAATGAAGGCATCCGCCTGGACGGCGCGCGCCGCCTCGTAGATTGCCTCATCGGTCGCCTGGGCGTCGCCCCAGCGCAGATTTTCCCGAATGGTGCCGGTAAAAAGCGTGGGAGTCTGGGGCACGATGGCGACGCGGCGGCGCAGGGTTTCCACGGGCACGCGCGCCACGTCCACGCCGTCGATGCGCACTTGGCCCTCGCTGGGCGCATAGAAGCGCAAGAGCAGCGTGGCTAGCGTGCTCTTACCCGACCCAGTAGGGCCGATAACCCCCAACGTTTGGCCGGATTCCAGCGAAAAATCGATGGACTGCAGCGCTAGCTCTCCCGTCGATTGCGGATACTGAAACGAAACATCGGCAAACTCCACGCGCGCGCCCCTGTGCACCAGCCGTTTGGGACTCTCCCCCGCATCGGAAAGCGTTGGCTCGGAATCCGGCAGCGTCATCACCTCGTCAACGCGGGCATACGAGGCTTTGGTGCGCACGAACATATTGAGCAGATTGTTGATCATGTTCAGCGACATGAAGATTTGCGTCATGTATGATACAAAGGCGACGATTTGGCCCACCTGCATCTCGCCCTGGCCCACCCAGCGCGAGCCGAGCAACAGGATCAGCGCGATGCCCGTGTTGGTAGCCAATCCGGTCAGCGGCGAAAACACGCCCAACACGCGGTTGGCATGGCGCGAGCTATCGGCCAGCGCGTCGTTGGCCTTGGCAAAGCGCTCCCCCTCAAAAGCGTAGCGGCTGAACGCCTTCACCAGGCGGATGCCCATCAGATATTCGCGCACCGTGGTGTTGAGCTTATCGATGGCGACCTGTACGCGCGCAAACAGCGGGTAGGAGAGCTTCATGCTCAGCGCGATGCAGGACAGCGCCACCGCCACGATGCCCAGCACGATGAGCGCGGTACGCGGATTGAGCGCGGTCGCCATGATCACGCTGCCGATGCAGACGACCGGGGCCTTGAACGAAATGCGCATGAGGCCGTTCACGAAGTTGGTCATTTGCGAGCTATCGTTGGTCATGCGGGTCACCAACGATCCGCCGTCAAATAGTTCGGCATCGGCGATGGAAAGCCGCTGAACCTTCACAAAAAGATCGCGCCGCAGCTCGGCGCCAAAGCGCTGGGAAGCACGGCTGGAGAGCACATTGCGCGCGCAAGCAAACAGCGCGCCGATGGCGGTGATGCCCAGCATGATCAGCCCCATGTGCACCACGAAGCCCATGTCCAGCTTGCGCACACCGTTATCGATCAGGCGCGACATGATCTGCGGCTGTAGCAGGTCGCAAAAGGCCTCCATGCCCACGCACAGCATGGAAGCGGCGCACAGTTTGCGATACTTGCGCCAGTAGGGGGTTACCCAGTGCATACCAACACCGCCTTTGAAATCCTAGCTTTTGCGATTCCCGTACAGTATACATCATCTGAAACCGTAAATTCTAGCCGCAAAAAAGCGCGCTGGCCATTTTTATGACGATTAGAGCATTTGCTTTTGGGCATCCCTGTTTTTAACGAAATCAAAACAATCATAATTTTTGAAAA
Organism: Eubacteriales bacterium; assembly: GCA_031553615.1. Taxonomy (GTDB): domain Bacteria; phylum Bacillota; class Clostridia; order Christensenellales; family Aristaeellaceae; genus WQXF01. The sequence continues at coordinate 48,681 of JAVBLJ010000037.1, read as the reverse complement.
CAGAGGAGTATTAAGCTATATTGTGAACCGCGCACTTGCATTGAATTGCGAATCGGTATACACTACGGATATTGTTCAAGCCCAAAGAATTGTTTGGCATCGTTATTGGATTGGCATCATTATTTGGTATGAAGGAATGATACATGCATGGCGGAAAACCACAGCAAACCCCTCTCCCACCCCCTTGCGAGGCCCCTCACTTGGAAGGATCATGTGCTCCAGTTCATAAAGTTCGTTTGCTTCAGCCTGGGTGCGGGCATCATTGAGTTTGGCACGTTTACGCTGCTGCGGCTCGCCTTCCCTGCTGCAGGCGCGCTGGTTGCCTGTGAAGTGATCTCTGTGGTGCTCTCCTGCCTGTTTAACTACACCATCAACCGCAAGTACACGTTCGGCGCTTCAAACAATTTGCTGCTAGGCATGCTCATCTACGGGCTGTATTACGCGGTCGCCACCCCGGTGGGCGCGGAGTTCATCGTGTGGCTGGTGAAGCAGGGCTGGAACGAATCGCTGGCCAAGGCCACCAAGATGGTCCTAAACTTCTTCTTGGATTTTGCGCTGTGCAAGTTCGTCATCTTCCGGCTCAAGAAGCCGAAGAAGGCCGTCGAATAGCGCATCGATTCCTTTATCTGCATCTGCTGCCTTTATAAAATAAGCATCGCATCGCCGAACGAGAAGAAGCGATAGCGCTCACGCACTGCCTCGGCGTACGCGGCCAGCGCTTCCTCCCGCCCCATGATGGCGCTGATGAGCATCAGCAGCGTGGATTCGGGCAGGTGAAAGTTGGTAATCAGCGCATCGACCGCCCGAATCGGCACCCCGGGCGTAATAAAAATCGAAGTATCGCCGCAACCTGCGTGCACTCGGCCCGCCTCGTCCGCCACGCTCTCCAGCGTGCGCACCGAGGTGGTGCCCACGCACACGATGCGGCCTCCGCGCGCCCGGGCAGCGTTGATGCGTTCCGCTGCTTCGGGCGTTACTTCGTAATGCTCGCTGTGCATGGGGTGATCGGCCACGTCGCGCTCCTTTACCGGGCGGAAGGTGCCCAGCCCCACGTGCAGCAGCACTGGCACGATGTCAACCCCCATTCCGGTAATGTGCCGGAGCAGCTCGGGCGTAAAATGCAGGCCAGCGGTGGGCGCGGCGGCGGAGCCATCGTGCGCAGCATAGACGGTCTGATAGCGCGTGCGATCCTGCAAAGGCTCATGAATGTAAGGGGGCAGCGGCATCTGCCCTAGCTCATCGAGCACCTGCTCAAACACGCCCTCATAAGCGAAGCGCACCAAGCGTCCGCCTGCGGGCGTGGATTCCAGCACTGTGGCGCGAAGTTTGCCTCCACCGAACTCGAATTCCGTGCCTGGCTTGGCCTTGCGGCCCGGGCGCAGGATGATCTCCCACGTATCCTGCTCCAGCCGCTTGAGCAGCAAAAACTCGATGGCTCCCCCGCTCCCCGCCTTGTTTCCATAGAGCCGGGCAGGAATGACCCGGGTATCGTTGATCACCAGCACGTCGCCAGGGCGCAGGTACTCCACCACCTCGCGAAACACCCGGTGCTCTATGGCGCCGGTATCGCGGTGGCAAACCAACATGCGGCTGGAATCGCGCGGCTCCACGGGCCGTTGAGCGATCAGTTCCTCGGGCAAATCGTAGTAAAAATCGGATGTCAGCACGTTCGATTCTCCGATGCGTCGTTATTTAGGTCACTCATCCAGCATGTTCATTTGGCCGCTGTTGCTCTCCGCCTTGGCCGGCATGGGAATCTTCATGTGCTCATAGGCGGCGGGCATGCAAATGCGTCCGCGGGGCGTGCGCATGATGAAGCCCAACTGCAGCAGGTAGGGCTCGTACACGTCCTCGATGGTCACCGCATCCTCGCCGGTGGTGGCGGCCAGTGTGTCCAGCCCCACAGGCCCCCCGCCGAACTTTTGCATCATGGTGGTCAGCACCGCGCGGTCCACGCGGTCCAAGCCCAGTGGGTCCACAGCCAGCATATTGAGCGCATCGCGGGCCACCTCGTAGGTGATGCGGCCCTCCGCGCGCACCTGCGCGTAATCGCGAACCCGCTTGAGCATGCGGTTGACGATGCGCGGGGTGCCGCGCGAGCGTCGCGCGATTTCGCGGATACCATCGGGCTCGTGCTGAATGCGCAGCACGTCGGCCGAGTTGCCCGCGATCTGAGAGAGCTCGTCGACGGTGTAGAGCTCCAGGCGGAAAAGGATGCCGAAACGGTCGCGCAGCGGCGCGGAGAGCTGCCCGGCGCGCGTGGTCGCGCCCACCAACGTGAAGCGCGGCAAATCTAGCCGAATTGAGCGCGCGCTGGGGCCTTTTCCGATCATGATATCCAGCGCGTAATCCTCCATGGCGGGGTAGAGCACCTCCTCCACCGAGCGGGAGAGACGGTGAATCTCATCGATGAACAGCACATCGCCTGCCGAGAGGTTGGTGAGGATCGACGCAAGATCGCCGGGTCGCTCGATGGCCGGACCCGAAGTGATGCGGATGTTCTGCCCCATCTCGGCGGCCACGATGCAGGCCAGCGTGGTCTTGCCCAGGCCGGGCGGGCCATAGAGCAGGATGTGATCCAGCGCGTCCTTGCGTTGGCGCGCGGCCTCAATGTAGATGTTCAGGCTATCTTTGATGGGTTTCTGGCCGATGTAGCCTCGCAGGGTTTTGGGGCGGAGGGATTGCTCGATCTCCTCATCTTCCTCGCGAAAGCCGGACATGATCAGACGGTCATCCTGCTGCATGGTGTCGCTCCTTTGGCGGTTTTATTGCGGGGTCAACGCTTACCAACCGAAAACTTAGCGGCTGTGCTCCAAAGGTGGCCGGAGGGCGACCGGAAAGCCCTCCGGTCGCTCCATCAGGAGCGAAATCTTCGCTTGGGGAGTGTTTCGCCCTTGCGAGGCGACCTAGGGGCCTTCCAATCGCCGGTCTTAGGAATCCTTCGTATGCAGGCCCGATTTTGCAGGCGAATACGTTGGCCGCAGATGCTATTGATCGCCGAGCAGGCGAAGCGCAAGCACAATGAGCTGGTTGGTGTTCTGCCCCTGATCGCGCACCTGGTTGATGGCGCGCGCGGCCTCGGCGCTGCTGTAGCCCAGGGCGAGCAGGGCTTGCACTGCTTCCTGTTGCGCGCCCAGCTCCATGGCGACCGGGGAGGCCTGCGCGGAGGTGGGCACGTCGCCGGGGTCCATCTTGTCCTTGAGCTCCAGCACGATGCGCTGTGCCGTCTTTTTGCCGATGCCGGGCGCGCGGGCCAGCGCCGCTTCATCGCCCATGGCGATGGCCAGCGTCAGATCGCGCAGCGGCAGCACCGAGAGGATGCCCAGCGCAGTGCGCGGGCCGATGCCGCTGATGCCGCACAGCTTCAGGAACATGCTGCGCTCCTCGCGGGTGGCAAAGCCGAAGAGCTCCATGGCGTCCTCGCGCACCGAAAGATGCGTGAAACAGCGGAACTTCTCCCCGGCGGCGGGTGCAGCGCCCACAGTGTTTGCCGAGCAAACCAACTGATACCCGACGCCTCCGGCCTCGATTACCAACTCCCCTTGCCGCTTTTCCGCAACGCGGCCTTCAATAAATGCATACATTCGGGTTCCTCCTGATCGTACATCATCCAAGCTGCTTTATCGAAGCTACATCATCTAAGCTACTTCATCAAAGCTACCTCATCTTAAACTGCGAGGTCGCCACCCCGGTGTGCGCATGGGTGATGGCCACGGCCAGCGCGTCTGCGGCATCGTCGGGCTTGGGTATCTCGTTTAGACCCAGCAGCATGCGCACCATGTTCTGCACCTGCTGCTTATCTGCCTTGCCGTAGCCTACCACCGCCTGCTTCACCTGCATGGGCGTGTACTCGAATACGTTCTCGTTCTTTTCCGAAACCGCCACCAACGCCGCGCCGCGCGCCGCGCTGACCATCATGCCGGTAGTGACATTCTTGGAAAAAAACAGCTCTTCGAAGGCGACTTCATCGGGCTCGAAGGTGGTCATCAGCTGCTGTATGCCTATGAATATGCTGCGCAGCCGGTGCGGCAGGGTTCCGCCGGGCGGCGTGCCCAGCGTGCCGTATTGCACCAGCTTCAATTTGGGCCCTTCCTTGCGAATCACGCCCCAGCCCAACGTCGCCAAGCCGGGATCGATACCCAGTATCGTCAAAGGCTCCTCTTTTCCCCGCGTGCATTGCGGAAGTGCATATGGTGTTATTATGATGGGTTTGGATAGGTTCTGTCAAGTAAAAGCGAAAGTGCATTCGCCTAAACTCGGAAATCTGGATGAATTTTTATGCAAATATGGTTGCCTTTTTTCGCATATTCGTGTATACTATTTTCCAACGATAGCGCAAGGAGGAATTATCCCCATGTCAACCCAGAAATCTGCCGCGAAAAAGCGCGTGCTGCTGGCCTACTCCGGCGGCCTGGATACCTCGATCATCATCTCCTGGCTCAAAGAGAATTACGATTGCGTCGTGGTGTGCATGGCCGCGGACGTGGGCCAGGGCGAGGAGCTCGATCCGCTGCACGAAAAGGCCGCGAAATCCGGCGCGGAAAAACTATACATCGAGGATCTCACGCACGAATTCGTCGTGGATTTTATTTGGCCCACGCTCAAGGCTGGCGCGGTGTACGAGGGCAAGTACCTGCTGGGCACCTCCTTTGCGCGCCCGCTCATCGCCAAGCGGCTGGTCGAGGTCGCTCATGCCGAAAACTGCACCGCTATCTGCCACGGCGCCACGGGCAAGGGCAACGATCAAGTGCGTTTTGAGCTGACCATCAAGGCCTTCGACCCGCACATGGAGATCATCGCGCCCTGGCGCATTTGGGATATCAAGAGCCGCGAGGAGGCCATCGATTACGCCAACGCGCGCAATATCCCGGTGCCGGTAAGCAAGAAGCGCCCCTATTCCATGGATCGTAATCTATGGCACCTGAGCCACGAGGGCGCGGATCTCGAGGATCCTGCCAACGAGCCGCCGCACGACCTTACGCTGATCTGTAAGCATCCCGAAGATGCACCGGACAAGCCCGAGTACGTCGAGATCGACTTTGTAGAGGGCATTCCCACCTCAGTCAACGGTCAGGCGCTCGATCCGGTCGCACTGATCACCGAGCTGAACGCCATTGGCGCGCGCAATGGCGTGGGCATCGCTGACATGGTGGAAAACCGCTTGGTGGGCATGAAGTCCCGGGGCGTATACGAGACGCCCGGCGGTACCATCCTTTTTGCCGCACACCACGAGCTGGAGTCCATCACGATCGACCGCGCCACCGCACACTGTAAGGAGCAATTGGCGGTTCGCTTTGCCGAGCTGGTGTACGACGGCTGCTGGTACACCCCGCTGCGCGAAGCGCTCTCCGCCTTCGTGGATAGCACGCAAACCACCGTCACCGGCAAGGTAAAGCTCAAGCTCTACAAGGGCAACGTGTTGCCCGCCGGGGTTCGCTCGCCGTTCTCGCTCTATTCCGAGGCCATCGCCACCTTTGGCGATTCAGCGGAGCTCTACCACCACAAGGATGCCGAAGGCTTCATCAACCTGTTCGGCCTGCCGCTTAAGGTCACAGCGCTTCTGCAGGAGAAGCACAATGGATAAGGCCAAGGATTTCCTCCAAAGCAACGAACACTCTCCCCTCAGCGCCGCCCCCAAATTGTGGGGCGGTCGCTTTGAAAAGGCCACCGACAGCGCCGTGGACGATTTTCACTCCTCCATCCGGTTTGATCAGCGGCTGTACCGGCAGGATATCGCCGGCTCCATCGCCCACGCAACCATGCTGGGCGAGCAGGGCATTATTCCCGCCGCTGACGCTGCACAAATCGTGCAGGGGCTGCGAGGCCTGCTGGCGGATATCGAGGCGGGAAACGTGGCCTTTGACGTGGTCGCCGAGGACATTCACATGAACGTGGAAACGCTGCTGATTGCGCGCATCGGCGAGGCGGGCAAGCGCCTGCACACCGGGCGCAGCCGCAACGACCAGGTGGCGCTGGATGCGCACCTGTACGTCAAGCAGATCGCCAAGGAGGCCCACGATTCGCTCAAAGTGCTGTGCGCTCTGCTGCTCGAGCTGGCGGGCGCGCACCTGCACACCGTGATGCCCGGCTACACCCATCTGCAAAAGGCGCAGCCCATCAGCCTGGCCCACCACCTGATGGCCTATTTCCAAATGTTTTCGCGGGACATGGATCGCTTCTGCGATGCGCACCGCCGTGCCGACGTGATGCCGCTCGGTTCCGGGGCGCTGGCGGGCACCACCTATCCGCTCAATCGGCAGCGCGTGGCCGACCTGCTGGGCTTTTCAGCCCTCACGCAAAACAGCCTGGACGCGGTGAGCGACCGGGATTTCGTGATCGATTACTTGAGCGCAGCTTCGGTTACGATGATGCACCTCTCCCGCTTTTGCGAGGAGCTCATCCTGTGGTCTAGCAATGAATTTCGCTTTGTGGAGATGGACGACGCCTTCTCGACGGGCTCGAGCATCATGCCGCAAAAGAAAAACCCGGACGTTGCCGAGCTCATTCGCGGCAAGACCGGGCGGGTATACGGCGATCTGCTGGCGCTGCTGACCACCATGAAGGGCCTCCCGCTCGCCTACAACAAGGATATGCAGGAGGATAAGGAAGCCCTGTTTGACGCGAGGGACACGCTAGCGCAGGCGCTGCCCATTTTCACGCGCATGCTGGGCGCGACGAGCTTCCGCACCGATGTGATGGCGCGAGGCGCAGCCGGCGGCTTCACCAACGCCACCGATGCGGCCGACTACCTGGTGGGCAAGAACATGCCCTTCCGTCTGGCCCACGAGGTGATCGGCAAGCTGGTGCTGCACTGTCTGCGCGAGGGCAAGGCGCTGCTCGATCTTTCGCTAGAGGAGCTCCATAGCTTTTCGCAGTTGTTTGAAGCCGACGTGTTCGAAGCCCTCGCCATCGAGAGCTGCGTCGCGCTGCGCCGGGTTCCGGGCGGGCCTGCGCCTGAGGCGGTACAGGCCTCGATCGATGCCGGACGCGCGCTGCTCGCCCGCTCAACTATCGATGCTTTCGAGCCAGCCCTCTAGCTCTTCCGAGCTCTCGAATGGCTTGCCTGCGCGCACCGCGTTCTGCTCGCTCTCCGGCACATCCTCCGCGCCTAAGCCCAGAGCCCGCACGCGCACCATTTCCTCCCCCATCAGGTTTTGCCAAATGCACAGTTCGCCCTGTTCATCGGGCATGAGCACCCAGTGATCCGGACAAAACATGGACATCTCGCGCTGCATGACCACCTCTTTGCTGCCGAAGGCAGTGATGCGGTAGTCGGGTAGCGCTTTTTCCAGCCCTGTGCGATCCAGCCCCAGCAGGGTCTGCGGCGCATCGATGCGGCGCTGCACCACGTGCGTGCAGGGCAGGTAGGTCAGCGTTTGGGAAAAAACCGCTCCGTTTTCCAGCCGCTCGCTCTGTGAGAGGCTTTCCGTAACGTTCTCTGCGGCGATTTGCGGCGCATCGGGCACCGTCTTCGGTGCCTCATTGGGCTGCACCCCCCAGCTCCAAGGCTTTACGACGATCGCGACCGCCACCACGGCCAGCGCTATTATTCCGGCAATTCCCCACCCTATTGGCATGCATTTTCTACGTCTTTCGCGCATTTGCGCCACCTCAATCCTCCGCTTTGCTCGTCCGAAGCCTTCCCCAAAAAGAAAGGGAGCATGCGGCTTTGCGCATGCTCCCAAAAACGTGAAACTTGGCCTTTCCGCCTCATACCAATTCCAATTAGGTTTTGCCAATAAGCCAGCGAGAGGTTTTTTGTTCGGCTAGGAGTTCGAAGGAGGCGTAGCCAGCAGCTACGCTGACCGAGGCACGACAACGCCGATCGGATAAAGATCCGCTGGATTGTGGCTAAACGTAGTTGGAATGGGTATCAAGCTTCGCTCACCCTATTCGTATAGAAACGCGTGGACGGCGGCCTTGAGCGCTTCCATGTCGGTAGTGTAGAGCGGTGGCTGAGCATCGCTGGCCAGCACCAAATTTTCCACTGCGGGTAGCAGCATGTCCTTGCGGTTCTTGCCGCCGATCACCTTGGTGCCCAAACCCACCATGTCAAACATTCCCACGTTGGTATCGAGGCTTCCCAAGCCCTTTTGCAGCAATCCGGTCAGCTTGATTATGTTCCGCTCGCGCGTGGCTTGATAAAGCGCTTGGATCACCACATCGTACTGGCGATCCTGGCCAGGGTTGTCCTTGGGCAAGCGCATGAACGCCAGCGTTTGCTCGAGATCCATTTTTACATACTCGTCGGCGGGCAGGTTCAGCGCGGCGGCTTCCTCTGCGCTCAGCTTCATGTTGATGCCACCCACCAGCTCCACCACCTGGGAAAAGCGGCGCAGATCGATGCATACAAAATCGCGAATGTTGAGCCCCAACAGCTCGTTGAGCGTCTTCATCACCAAGTTTTCGCCGCCCAGCGCATACGCCTGGGCCAGCGTTTGCTTCCCCACCAGCGGCATCTCCACCAGCAGGTTGGGCTGCAGCACGGTCATGTAAGCATCCCCGTTGCGCGAGTTGATGCTGGCGATCATCATGGTGCCCGTGGGCGCATAACGGCTCTCCTCGCCCTGCGGATCGGTAACCAGCACTGCGATGTTGCGGATATCCTTCGAAAGGCCTTCCTGGATGGAGAGCTCTTTGTTTGTAACTTTCACCTGCAGTTCATTCGCCGCCAGCGCGGCAGGCATGCATGACATCGCCGCCAGCATGATTGCCAGAACCCAGGCGACCCCTTTAACACATTTCATTCTTCGCATTGCCTCCTTAAATGATCGAATTCAAACGCCTATTGCTCGGGATTGCTTGATTTTCGGAATATGAACAGCTTGCTAAACATGTAGTTGACCAGCACGATGACCACGTTGACCGGGAGTTTGGCGATCCACTTGTTGATGTGCAGCACGTCCACGGCGAGCTTCATCATGCCAAGCTCAAACGCAAAGGAGATGGCACGCATCAGGAAGAACGAACCCACTTCGCGCATCGCGTCGCGCCTGTCCTTTGTTTCGCTCTTGAACACCGCGTGCTTATTGGCAAAGTAGGCGAAAATGACAGCAGCTACGAATGAAACCGCGGTAGAAATCTCGTAATCGTAGGGTGTTCCATCAATCAGCAGCAGGCACAGCGCATACACCGCGTAGCTTATCACAGTCGTAAGTCCGCCCACCACCAGATACCGTATGATCTGTTCATGCTTGCTGTAGAGCGCCTTGAGCTTATTCCACAGCGAGGGTTGCTTGGTATCCATCGGATATTCCTCCGGTATTTCTATTTGGATTGGAGGCACTCCAGCCCCAGCAGCAGCGAGCCGGTGCCGCCCGCGTTGTCGCCCAAGCCCGGGGGCACGATGTATTCCGCCATGCCTTCCAGGATGCGCTCATGCTGTACATAGCCGCCCAGCAGGCGCATCACCTCTTTATGAATCATGGGGAAAAGCTGCAGCTGGTGCATCACGCCGCCGCCCATCACGATGCGGTGCGGACTGTACGCCAAGATGGCGGTGACGCACGCCTGCGCCAGGTAGTGGGCTTCCAAGACCCAGGCCGGGTGATCGATGGGCAATTCGCTGCCCGGCTTCCCCCAGCGCTTTTGAATAGAAGGGCCGGTCGCCAAGCCTTCCAAGCAGCCGGTGTGGTAGGGGCAGAATCCATCGGGCGTTGGATCATCCGGATGCGCGCGCAGCGGAATGTGCCCCAGCTCGGGGTGCACCAGCCCGTGCAGCGGCTTGCCATCGATGTACACGCCCGCGCCGATGCCCGTGCCCACGGTGAAGTACACGCAGCTTTCCAATCCGCGCGCTGCGCCCAGCCGCGCCTCGGCCAATGCCGCCGCGTTCACATCGGTATCCAAACCAACCGGAACATTGAGCGCGCGCTGCATCGTTCCGGCCAAATCGAAGTTGCGCCAATCCAGCTTGGGCGTGCTGGTGATGAAGCCCCAGCGAGGACTATTGCGATCGAGCTCCAACGGGCCGAATCCGCCGATGCCCAGCGCTGCGATGGCATGGGGACGAAAATACGCAATGAGCTCGGGCATGGTTTCCTCCGGCGTAAGCGTCGGGAAGGATGCACGCTCGTGGATTTGCCCGTTCTCGTCGCCAAGGAGGCAAATCATCTTGGTGCCGCCCGCTTCCAAAGCTCCTAACAGCATATCGATTTCCTTTCTATGTCCGCACTCTTTTGCTCGATGGCAATCCATGCTTCGCGTGAAGCCCATGCGGCTATCTTATATAGTATAAAAAGTATAGGCATAAAAGTCAATCTCTCTGTGTACGTCGTATGCAAATCGCATGCAAATTGCGCGCATGTGAATCGAATATAAAACGAATGTGAACCGTTACCCGGATGCACTTGTGTTTTTGTGCCCAAGCTATTGACAAGCCCAACGCGAAACATCATACTGAGAAGATGCAGACTACGATCCGGGCCTGAATAAACGCTTACCATACGCAAGGATGTGAACCAAATGGCAGAAAAAGCCAAGAAATCCAAAGGCAAGATATCGTTCGAAAGAATGGCCTTGTGGCCCGTTCCGAAGGTCATCATGTCCATGGCCATTCCCTCCATCGTTTCCATGCTCGTCCAATCGATTTACAGCATGGCCGATACCTATTTTGTAGGTCAGATTCCGCTTATTGCCAAAGAATCGACCGCGGCGGTCACCCTGGTAGGTCCGCTGTTCATTTTGGTGCAAGCGGTGGGGCTTGCGTTCGGCTTGGGCGGCAGCAGCTACATCTCCCGCCTTCTAGGTCAGGGGCAAGAGCGCGAGGCCAAACGCGTGCTCTCGACCTGCCTGTATACCGCGTTTTTGTTTTGCGTAGCGCTGATGCTCCTTGGCGAAGCCTTCATGACCCCGCTGGTTCGCCTGCTGGGCGCTACCGACACCGCGCTCAACCTTGCCGTGGAGTATGCCTCAGTGATGCTGCTGGGCGCGCCGATCATGGCCATGTGCTTCGTGATGAACAACGGCCTGCGCGCCGAAGGCAACGCAGTATTCTCCACGGTGGGCATGGTATCCGGCGCGCTGCTGAACATCGTGCTCGACCCCATCTTCATCTCGGTGCTGGGCTGGGGCGTTCGCGGCGCTGCCATCGCCACGGTGATTAGCCAGGCCGTCAGCATGTTCATCCTGATGTCGTTCTACCTGCGCAAGCGCAGCCATCTTTCCATTGCGATTCGCTATTTTGCGCCCAAGGCGGGGCTGTACGGCCAGGTGCTCAAGATTGGCATTCCCACTCTGTTGCGCAACCTGCTGGGCGCGGTCTCGGGCATATTGGTGAACTATGCAGCCCGCGCGTATGGTGACGCCGCGATCGCCGGGCTGGGCATCGTCGGACGCTTTGCCTGGGTGGTGTTCTCCATTCTGCTCGGCTTTGCCATGGCATACATGCCGGTTTCGGGTTACAACTACGGCGCACGCCGCTACTCCCGCGTACGGGAAGCCTACTCGTTTGCGTTGCGGGTAAGCATCCCCTTCATGACGATCAGCGGTATTCTGCTGTTCATTTTTGCCGTGCCAATCGCCGGCGTGCTGCACAGCGACCCGGCAGTATCCGAAATCGGCGCACGGGTCATGCGCGCACAGGCGATCACCTATCCGCTGGTGGGTTGGGGCCTGCTGATCAACATGCTGTTTGAATCGCTGGGGCGCGGCCTACAGGCGACCATACTCAGTTTGGGCCGCCAAGGGCTGTTCCTGATGGCGAGCATTATCCTCCTGCCAATCTTTTTCGGACTCGATGGCATCATCGCGTCGCAGCCTACCGCCGATGTGCTGTTTATCCTGCTGGCCGTGCCCCTCTCGCTGAGCATGCTGCGCGAGCTCAAAGCGCTCAAGGATGACCCCGTTCCGCTGGACATGCCGAGCGAAGCGCCGCCGCCCGTCGCGCTGGAGCCGGAGATCGTCTAACCCCCACGTCAACCGAAATTGCCACACCGAAGGGAGAGCATCCATATGGCCGATACTTCGAACGATATTCAAGCTATCCGCCCGATTCGTCCGCGTTGGAAGGGCACCATGACCGATCGCGAGCGCTTCAACCGCCAGATGCACTACCAGAGCGTCGATCGTTGCTTCAACATGGAGTTTGGCTACTGGGACGACAATTTCGAGCTGTGGGATATTTTCACAAAAAATGGTATTCGGAGCAACGAGGACGCCGATCGTTTCTTCAGCTTCGATACCATTCAGAGCATTTGGGGGCGCTGCGACATTCAGCCCGGCTTCCCAGTGGCGGAAGTGAGTCGCACGAGCACCAAGCGCATCCTGCAGAACCGTGACGGTCTGCTAGCCGAAGTGCCCCTCGATGGGCACAGCACCATCCCCCACTACATCCAATCCTCCATCACCACGCCCGAGGAGTGGGCGCGCGTGAAGGAGGAGCGCTTCCAGGTAGACGACCCGGCGCGCACGCACGATATCGCAGCGCTCCTTGCCCAGCACCCTGCGGATCGCGATTACCCGCTGGGCGTGGATTGCGGCTCGATGATCGGGCGCGTGCGCGACCTGCTCACCTTTGAAGGCTTGGCCTACGCGGTCTACGATTACCCTGAGATGGTGGAGGATATGGTGGAGACCTATTGCCAGCTGGTGGAGCACTCCCTCGATCAACTGCTGCCGCATTTTCAGTTCGATTACGCTTCGGGCTGGGAGGATATCTGCTTCAAAAATGGGCCCATCGTTTCGGTGCCCTTCTTCCGCGATATTGTGATGCCGCGATACAAGCGCATCCACAAGCGCCTGCAGCAGCACGGCATCGACCTTTGGTACACGGATTGCGATGGTGACGTACGCCCCATACTGCCCTATCTGCTGGAGGGCGGCATCAACTGCCTCTTCCCCTTCGAGGTGAACGGCTGCGCACACCCGGGTGAGTTGCTCGACCGTTACGATGGGCAGCTGCGCATCATGGGCGGTGTGGACAAAATCCAGCTGGGCGCTGGGCGGCCCGCGATCAAAGCCTACCTGCAATCGCTTGAAAAATACGTGGCGCGCGGCGGCTACATTCCCTTTTGCGATCACCGCTGCCCGCCGAATGTCGACCCGCAGGATTACCTCTACTACCTGGATCTCAAGCAAGAAATGTTCGGCATGCGCTGAAGGAATAGAAGATAGAATAAAGGCCCGCCGGGGGAGCGCTCCCCTGGGCGGGCTTTTTTGCATAGTGGAGCGCGATAGAAAAATTATTCGCCGTGTATTACGTCGTACTCCGTCCACGCCTGTTCGGCTTTGTGAACGAAGCCGCTGGCACTGCGCAGGTTTACCACGTAGTAATCGCCCACATTGCCAATCACCGCCAACCTCGCGTTTGCGCTGGTCTGCCCGACCACCGGCGCTTCCTGCGAATCGAAAGCAAGCACGTTGGTACGCTGCTTGAGGTGGATGTACAGCGGATTCTCCACCGTGTATTCCTTCTGCACCCAGCCGACGCATACTTCCGGAGGTTGATTTTTCTCGCGATGGAGGTAGCGCAGTTGCAGCCAGCCGTCCTGTTCGCCCAAAATGTAGCCGTGTGAACCATTGGGCATGAGTGCAAGCCGCTTTTCGCTCGCCTTCGGCAATTCACGCAACGAGAGCCCCTCGCAGATCACCACCGCCCTGCGCAGGTTCGAGACATCGATTTCCGGAGGCAGCGCATCGACGTAATCGATCGCAGTCTCAGGCACCCATCCAAAGCTGCCATCGGTGAGCTGCACCTTGCTCCAGCCATTTTTGATTTCGTGGATTTCGTAGTTCAATCCCATGTGAAGTTGTTGCAGGGCTTGGGCCGCTGGGCTCGGCTCCGCGTAAGCCCAGCAGGAGGATACCAGCATCGTCCCCTGCTTTTCATTCCAATCCTCCGCCCTGCCCACCGGAACGATGCATAACCCCAGCACAAGCACGAGCGCAAACAGTTTCCGCACCATGGTCACTCTCCTTTCGCAATCCCTACTGGCGTTATACTAATTCCAATTAGGTTTTGCCAATAACCCAGCGAGAGATTTTTACGTTCGGCTAGGAGTCCGAAGGAGGCGTAGCCAGCAGCTATGCCGACCGAGGTACGACAACGCCGATCGGATAAAGATCCGCTGGATTGTGGCAAAACGTAGTTGGAATGGGTATTAACACCAAAGCACTCTTGAAACACCGCAGCCTGCGCGTACTACCCATACAACGCGTGCCAAGCCCCAATCCTTCCCAGCAACAAAAAAGCGCCCAACTGGGCGCGAGGGAAAAGTTTTGCGTGAAATCTAGCGAGGAGTCGTATCAATCGTTATAGACGGCTACCTCATCCAAGGTGCGCTCATCAATGGTGATGCGGCGCGTGATCACGTCAACCTGCGGCACCACCCGCTTGAGTGCGGGCACCATCAGCTCGCCCTTCGGCGTTTCGAACACGTACACGTCGTTTGCGCCGGGCTGCAGCACGTCGATCAACGTGCCGATGCGCTGGCCTTGCAGGTCAAACGCTTCGCAGCCGATGAGATCGGTGATGAAATTAGCGTCGTCGGGCAGTTCCACGGCGTGCGCACGATCCACGTACAGCAGTGTTTCGCGCAACGTCTCGGCGGTCTCCCGATCGGTCATGCCATCGAAAAGCAGGTATGCGAAGCCATCGTGCACGCGGGTGCACTGCACGGCATGCGGTTCGTATGCCTCATTCTTGCGCAAATAAACGCGATCAAGCGCCAAAAAGCGTTGCGGGTCGTCGGTCATGGGTTTGACCTTCACTTCCCCGCGAACGCCTTGAGGCTTTAGCACTTGACCAATGGTCAGGTATGCTTGCAACATTACACGATCTCCAAAAACACCGGCTTGCTATCCTTGGGCGTTGCCGCCTTGACCACCGCGCGGATGGCTTTGGCGATGCGCCCTTGTTTGCCGATGACCTTGCCCATGTCCTCGGGAGCAACCCGTAGCTCCACAATGATCGACTCGGGGCCTTCCACCTCGCGAACGTTCACCGCATCCGGGTTTTCCACCAGGCTTCGGGCCACAAAAGCTACCAATTCACCCATGTGTTCCCTCGCATTCTGGCGCAGAAGCGATTACTTCTCGATCGCGCCGGTCTTTTTGAGCAACACACGCACGGTATCGGTAGGCTGTGCGCCGCTCTGGAGCCAATAGGTCGCCCGATCGTTGTCGATCTTCACGTCGGCGGGCTGCGTCATGGGGTTGTAGTATCCAATCTCTTCGATGCAGCGGCCATCGCGGGGGGAGCGCTCATCGGCGACGACGATGCGATAGAACGGATGCTTTTTCATGCCCATACGGCGGAGACGGATTTTGACGGCCATGGGGATTCCTCCTCTTTCGATGAAAAAATGATGCCTGTTTAGGCTCTATGGACAATCGCCGCTTGGACGACTTGCCTCCTTGATGCTAGAAGGGCTTTTTTAGAAGGGCTTTTTTAGAAGGGCATTCTTCCCCGGCCCTTTTTCCCGTGGCGCATGCTCATCATTTGCTTCATCATTTGCTTTGAGGATTCGAATTGCTTGATGAGCTGGTTGACGTCCTGCACCGTGGTGCCCGAACCGGCAGCGATGCGGCGGCGGCGGCTGGCGTTGAGGATATCGGGCTTCGCACGCTCTCTGGGGGTCATGGAGCGGATGATGGCCTCGGGCTTCTTCATCGCGTTGTCATCCACCTGAACATCCTTGAGCTTGTTGCCCACGCCGGGCAGCATGCCCAGCACGTTGGAGAGGGGGCCCATCTTTTTGAGCTGCTGCATTTGATCCAGGAAATCCTCAAGCGTAAAATCGGCGGTGCGGGCCTTGCGGGCCAGGGCTTCGGTATCGTGATCGTCGAAGGCTTCCTGCGCCTTTTCGATCAGCGAGAGCATATCGCCCATGCCCAGGATGCGCGAGGCCATGCGCTCGGGGTGGAAGGGTTCGATGTCCTGCAGCTTTTCCCCGGTGCCCGCGAACTTGATGGGCTTACCCGTGACTGCGCGCACCGAAAGCGCCGCGCCGCCACGGGTGTCGCCATCGAGCTTGGTGAGGATCACGCCCGCCAGATCGAGCTGGTCGTGGAACGATTGGGCGACCTGTACGGCATCCTGACCGGTCATGGCGTCCACAACCAGCAGGATTTCCTGCGGCTTGACGGCATCGCGCACGCGGCGCAGCTCTTGCATGAGCTCTTCATCAATATGCAGGCGACCGGCGGTATCGAGTATCACTACGTCGTTTCCGTAGTATTGCGCGCACTCGATAGCTTCCTTCGCGGTCTTGACCGGATCCTGCTGGCCGCGCTCGAACACCGGAACGCCTACCTGTTGGCCCACAACCATGAGCTGCTGAATGGCAGCGGGGCGATAGATATCGCAGGCCACGAGCAGCGGTTTCTTGCCCTGCTTGCTCAGCCAGCCGCCCAGCTTGGCGGCCATGGTGGTTTTGCCCGCGCCCTGCAGGCCGCACAGCATGTACACCGTAATAGGCGAAGAGGAAAAGGTGAGCTTGGCGTTGGAGCCGCCCATGAGCTGGGTGAGCTCCTCGTTGACGGTCTTGATGATCTGCTGCTGTGGGGTGAGGCTATCGAGCACCGCCGTACCCACGCAGCGTTCGGTGGTTTTTTGAATAAAATCCTTGACGACCTTGTAGTTGACGTCGGCTTCCAGCAGCGCCATGCGCACATCGCGCATCACCAGCTTCACGTCGGCTTCGGTCAGCTTGCCACGGCTGGCGATCTTCTTAAAGGCGTTTTGCAGCTTTTCGGACAAGCCCTCAAATGCCATCGAACCCCTCCTCATCCGCCAAGCGCGTCAGCGTTTCGCGCAGTGCTTTTCGCTGAGCTTGCTGTAATTCCCGGGAAAAACCGCGCGCAGTTTCTGCGCTTTCATCGGTCTCTATGCGATCCGCGCTCTCCATTTGGGTGAGCACCGCTTGGCATTGGCGCAATGCATCGTACAACCGCCGATATCGGCTGAGCAGCCCTAGCTGCGCTTCGAAATCGTGTAGTTGAGCGGCTCCGCGTCGCACCGCATCGTGCACCGCCTGGCGCGATACGCCTTCTTGCGCCGCGATTTCGGCCAAGGAAAGGTCCTCCTCACAGTACAGACGCAGCAGCGCTTGCTGCCGTGCAGTGAGCAAGGGGCCATAGAAATCCAACAGCCAGCCGGTTTCGATGCGTTTCTCCATGGGCCCTCCCGAGCAGTGTCAAGAAAAAAACCTTGACGCCTGATCTATTATACACGAAATCAGGTGCCTGTCAAGGGTTTTTGCTTGTCATGTTTGGAGTGCTATAGGAGAATTTTGTTGCACAATATAGGTCCATCATAATACTGTTTTAGAAGATAGCATCCACGAAACTATCCGCATCAAAGGCCTGCAAATCCTCGATGCCTTCCCCCACGCCCACGTAGAGCACCGGCACGTTGAGCTCGCTGCGAATGGCGAACGCAATGCCGCCCTTGGCCGTGCCATCGAGCTTGGTAAGCACGATGCCGTTCAGTTCGCTTACTTCCTTGAATTCCTTGGCCTGCACCAGCCCATTTTGTCCGGTGGTCGCATCGAGCACCAACAGGGTGCGCACCTCGGCTGCCGGATACTCGCGGGAGATGATCTTCGACATCTTGCGAAGCTCTTCCATCAGGTGTTTTTTGTTGTGCAACCTGCCCGCAGTGTCCACAATCAGCAGATCGGCCTCCTTGGCCTTGAACGTCTGCACCGCGTCAAACACCACCGCGGCGGGGTCGGTGCTCTCGGCCATGCGCACCAGCGGCACGCCCGCGCGCTCCGACCACACCGCCAGCTGATCGGCCGCCGCCGCGCGGAAGGTATCCGCTGCCGCCAGCATCACCGTGTGCTGTGCTTCCTTAAAGCGCAGCGCCAGCTTGCCGATGGTGGTGGTCTTGCCCACGCCGTTCACGCCCACGATCAGCATCACCATGGGCCACTTGAGCGGCGCACGCGGCATGCGCATGCGCTCCTTCAACAGCTCCTTCAGCAGTTCGTGGGCACGATTGGCGTCGCGCGTCTTTTCGGCGGCCACCTTGGCCTTGAGTTGCGCGATGAGTTCATCCACTACGCGCACGCCAAGGTCGGCCACGATGAGGATATCGGTCAATTCCTCGTAAAAATCTTCATCGATGGTGCGCGTGGATTGAACCAAATCGTCTACGCGACCGGCCAGCGAGGCGCGCGACTTGGTGAGCCCCTGCCGCAGCCTGCTAAACAGCCCCTTTTTCTCTTCCGCCATGCTCTGCTCCTTTCGCGCACACTGCGCGCTCCGCCCGGGATATTCTAGCTCGCCACATGATCGGTCAGCTGCACGCTAACCATGCGCGAAACACCCTTTTCTTCCATCGCCACGCCGTAGAGCGCATCGCAGCGCTCCATGGTGCCCTTGCGGTGGGTGACCACCACAAACTGCGTGTCCTGCGAAAACTCCGAAAGGAAATCCGCGAAGTGGTTGATGTTGGCATCATCAAGCGCGGCTTCGATCTCGTCGAGAATACAGAACGGCGTGGGCTTGAGCCGCAGCATTGCAAACAGGATGGCGATGGCGGTCAGCGCGCGCTCGCCGCCCGAAAGCAGGGTGAGCATCTGCAGCTTCTTGCCCGGCGGCTGCGCCACGATCTCGATTCCGCAGTTGAGCACGTCGGAAGGATCGAGCAGCTTGAGCTCGGCCTGCCCGCCGCCAAATAGCCTGGCGAATGTTTCGGAAAAATACCCGCCAAGAAGCGCGAACTGCTCGCGGAACTGCTTTTCCATTTTGACGAGCAAGCCATCGATGATGCCGTGCAAATCCTCTTCCGCGCGGGTCAAATCCTCCCTCTGAGAGCACAGGTCGTCGTACCGCGTGCGGCAATTATGGTAATCCTCGATGGCGTTGACGTTGACCGTGCCCATTTCGCGAATCTGCGCGCGGATGGCCTCGATCTGCTTTTCGGCGGGGCCCAGCTCAAAGCCCTCTTCCTGATACTGCTTCGCTCCCGCGTAGGTGAGCTCGTACTCATCCCAGATGCGATCCTGCAATTGCTTGAGGTCGCCTTCCAGTCGGGTGAGCTGCAGCTCGGCGCGGTGGTGCTTATCCACGTCGGCGTTGAGCCGCTCGCGCAGCGCGTCCATTTCCTGCCCTTGCTGATGCAGGGCGGTCTGCTGCTCGGCGCGCTTGCGCTGCAGCGCAGCCAAGGCTTCGCTTGCCGCCTGTAGTTGCTGCTGGCATTCGCGCTGCTGGGCCTCCCCTGCCTCCAACTGCCGGGAGTACTCACGGGCGGTCTCCTGGCAGCGGGCGAGCAGCCCTTGGTGTTGCTCCAACCGCTGGCGCAACGCCTGTTGCTCGCTCTCCAAGCGCACAGAATCGCGGCGCAACGATTCGACCTCGCGTTCCAGCGCGGCCATCGACACGCGCCAGGCGGTCGCCTGCTCCCGCGCTTCGTTCGCTTTTTCGCGCGCCTGCGCCAACGCTGCTTGCAGCACCTGGGTCTGCTGATGCATGCTGGCGGTGTCCTGCTCAGCGCCATCCTGGTGCGCGTTGATCTCGCCCATCTGCTCGGCGATATCGCGCAGGTTATCCTCGATCTGCTCGCACATCAAACGCTGCTGTGCGCGCTTTTCGCCGTGCGCGTCGTACTCATCCTGTGCGCGAGAAAAGCGCTCCTGCTCACGCGCGACGGCGATCTCTTCCTGGTGCAGGCCGGCATACAGTTCGCCGCGCAGCCGCTTTTCTTCCGTACGACGGCTTTCCAGCGCGGCCAGCTCGGCCTTGGCCTGGGTTGCTTTGGCGCTCAAATCCAGCAGCGCCTTCTCGTGTTCGGCAATCTCGCGCTCACGCGAAAGCAGGCTGGTCATGCGTGATTGCGCGCTGCCGCCCGTCATGGAGCCGCCGGAGTGCATCACGTCGCCCTCTAGCGTCACCAGCCGGAACGCGTAGCGGCCGCGCCGCATGATTTCGATGCCCGAGTCCAAATCCTTGGCGATCACTGTGCGGCCCAACAGGCTTTCGATGATGCCCCGGTACTGCGGATCAAAGCTGACCAGCTCGCTCGCCAAGCCCAGGCACCCGGGCATATCCAAAAACTGCCGCTCCTGCTGCGAAAGCGTGCGGCCCTGAACCGATGTCAGGGGCAGAAAGGTAGCGCGGCCATACTGGCGCTGGCGTAGGTAATCGATCATGCGCTTGGCCACGTATTCATCGGAAGTGACCACGTGCTGCAGCGCCGCACCCAGCACAGCTTCTACCGGCTTTTCGTATTCTTTAGGCACGCGCAGCAGGGTGGCGACCACGCCGTGCACGCCCTTCTCTTCCTTGGCTCGCAACAGCACCTGCTTGACCGCATGCTGGTAGCCCTCGTAGTCGCGCTCCATTTCGCGCAGCACGCGCAGCCGCGAAGAGAGCGCCTGCTGCTGCCCGCTGTGCGCCGCCAGCTGCTCGCTGAGCGATTCGGCCTGGAGCGCGGTGGCACGCACTTGTATATCAAGCTGCGCGGCTTCTTGCGCAAGCTTCTCCATCTGCGCACCCACGCTCTGCTGCGCGACGCGGGCGGTTTGTACAGCTTCGGCCAATCGCGCTTCATCGGCATCCATGCCCTTCTCGGCCTCGCGGACTTCCTCCAAGCGCTTCTCCAGCGATTGGCGCATGGTGGTGAGGCGCATCTGCGAGCTGCGCACGTCGGAGAGGCGGTTCATCGCCTCCATGATGGCGGTCTTGTGCGCATCGAGCGCATGCTCCTTCTCGTCGGCATCGGCCTGCGCCAGCCGCTGAAGTTCGTCAACGTGGTCGAGCTCCTTGCGTTGCGCATCGAGCAGCGAGTGCTGCTGGGTTTGATCGCCGGTCGCGCTAGCCTGCAGTTCTTCCAGGGTGTGCAAACGCTGCTGGGATTCTTCGCGCTCGGTCTGCAGGCGCTTCTCATCCTGTGTGGTGTGCATGATATCGGCACGCAGCACGTTATTGGCTCCCTCATGCGCCTCCAAAGCGCGGCTGAGCTCCAGCACGCGCTCATGCGCCTCGGAAACCAGGCGATCCTGCGCGACAATCGCCTCTTCGATTTCCATACGCCGCGCGCCCTGCTCCTTCGCGCGCTCCTCGGCCTGGGTGATGGCTTCGGTCAATCCCTCGATGGTTTGGCCGATGGAGCCAACGCGATCCTGAATACGGTCGCTGCGCAGTATGAACGCGTTGAGCTCCAGTCCGCGAAGCTGCTCGCGCAGCGTCAGGTACTTTCGGGCTGTCTCGCTCTGCTGCGCAAGGGGCTCGAGCTGGTTGCCCAGTTCGTCGATGATATCCTCGACGCGCGTGAGGTTCTGGCGCGTGTTCTCCATGCGCCTCTCGGCTTCCTCCTTGCGCGATTTATACTTGACGATGCCCGCAGCTTCCTCGAAAACCTGGCGGCGATCCTCGCTTTTTACGGATAGAATCTCGTCGATACGACCCTGACCGATGAGCGAATAGCCTTCCTTGCCAATGCCGGTATCGCGGAACAGGTCGATGATGTCCTTGAGCCGACAGGGGGTTTTGTTGAGCGAATACTCGCTCTCCCCGCTGCGATAGACGCGGCGCGTAACCTGCACCTCGGCGTAATCCGAAGCCAGCGCCTGATCGGCATTATCAAAAACCAGCGACACCTCGCAGTAGCCCAATCGCTTGCGCTTCTCGGTGCCGTTAAATATGATGTCCTCCATTTTGCCGCCCCGGAGACTGCGCGCGTTCTGCTCGCCGAGCACCCAACGAACCGCATCGGAAATATTGGATTTTCCGCTGCCGTTGGGACCGACAATGCCGGTAATCCCTTGCTCAAACACGATCTCCGTGCGTTCGGCAAAGGATTTGAACCCGTATATCTCCAGCTTCTTTAGGCGCAACGTATACACTCCTCTTGATGGGCTTTTCGGCGCAGATGCATGGGAAATGGTTAACTTTCGGGCAAATTGTCTTCCTGATGGACCCGTTCGATGGCGCGCTGAGCAGCCTGCTGCTGCGCTTGCTTTTTACTGTTCCCCTGGCCCTCGCCAGCCAAACGTTCGCCCAGCAGCACGTGAACCGTGAAGGTTCGCGCATGGGGCGGCCCTTCCTCGCCCACGGTGCGGTATTCGGGCGCGGGATGGCCTTGGGCCTGCAATATCTCCTGCAGGGTGGTCTTGTAATCGGTGCGCAGGGCATCGCCCCGGTCGTAGCTGCCCATCATTCGGTCGATGAGCGCGGCGGTAGCTTCCAGCCCGCCATCCAGGAACACGGCGGCGATTACTGCCTCCATCGCATCGGCGAGCACGGAGGGCTTGCTGCGGCCTCCGGTCTGCATCTCACCGCGATCGAGTAGCAGCGCTTCGCCTAAGCCATAACGCTGAGCGGCCTCGCAGAGCGATGCCTCGCACACAAGCAGCGCGCGCCTGCGGGTCAGTTGCCCTTCGGAAAGGCCGGGAAACGTATCGAACAATCGACGAGACACGCAGAGCTGCAGCACCGCATCACCCAGGTATTCCAAACGTTGATTATCCTGCAGGCCCTGTTGCAGCGCATAGGAAGGATGCGTGAGCGCCAGCTGGAGCCGAGACACATCGGCAAAGCGATAGTCCAGCGCTTTTTCCAGCGCGTGGAGCGGTTTCTTTTCTGCCGAACGGTCCATACGATTCCTCCCCTCTTATTCGCGGCATGCGGACCATCCTCCGCAAACACAGAATCTCCCCCTATATATGGCGCTCGCAAGAATAGCGCACACCACATATAGGGGTCGATCGTGTTTCTTCGCCATCCAGCCAAGCCTGGTCAGGCGTTCTTCTTCTGCTCGATATAGCGCACCAAATCGCCGATGGTTTTGACGGTCATCAGTGCATCGTCCTCCACCATCACGTCGAACTCCAGCTCCAAATCCATCACCAGCATCATCACGTTGGCGGAATCAGCCTTCAAATCCTCGAGCAGTCGGGATTCCGGCTGGATATTCTCGAGCGGAACCCGCATCTGCTTTGCCACCATGGCGGCCACTTTTTCGTAAACCATTGAAAGACCTCCTATCATTCCAATAAAACCATTTCAGAAAAATGACGCTATATGATGCTGGCAACGGTTACACTTGCTCCTTGCCAGTTGCGCCCATGCGTTGAATCTCCTCCCGGATGATGTCCACGACTTGGTTTTCCACCATGATGCGCGCCTGCCGGATGGCGCAGAAGATGGCGCGGGCGTTCGAATTGCCGTGCGCCTTGATCACTACGCCATCCACGCCCAAGAAGGGCGTACCGCCTACCTCGGTCGCGTCCATGAGATGCATGATCTTCTTGAAGGAAGGTTTCGCTAGCGCGCCCGCGATCATGCCGCGGGGAGTGCTCTTCAGGCCTTCCTTCACGATTGAAAATATCGTTTTGACGGTGCCCTCCATGAATTTGAGGATCACATTGCCCACAAAGCCATCGCATACCAGCACGTCGGCGACGCCCTCGGGCAGGTCACGCGCCTCGGCATTGCCGATGAAATGGATGCCCTCCTGTTGCTTGAGCAGCTGGTGCGCGCGCTTGACGGTATCGTTACCCTTCTCTTCCTCAGCGCCGATATTGACCACCGCCACCTCGGGCCTCTCGATGCCCAGCACGCGGCGCATGTAAATGGAGCCCATCACGGCGAACTGCGCCAGCCACTCGGGCTGACAATCGGTGTTTGCACCGATATCCACGATGAGCGATTGGCGATGGTGCATTGGAAACAGCGCGGCCAGTGCGGGACGCTCAATCCCTTCGATTCTGCCCACTTTGAACATGCCGCCCGCCAGCACCGCGCCCGTCGAACCCGCCGATACGAACGCATCGGCCACGCCGTTCTTCACCAGCATCAACCCCATCACGATGGAAGACTGCGGCTTTCGGCGAATGGCGAGCACCGGCGCTTCGTGCATGTCGATCACATCGGGAGCATGCAGCAGGGCGAGGCGGCTCAACACCGCTTCGCTTTCGGGTTTCTCGGCTTGGGCCGCCGCCAGGTGCTTGCGTATGTCCTCCTCGCGGCCCACCAGCGTGATCTCCAGATCGCCATATGTGCGCAACGCTTCTAGCGCGCCCCGCACGTTGATTTCAGTGCCGGCATCGCCGCCCATGGCATCCAGTACAATTCTCATCCGTTATCCTCGTCTAAGTTAGAAAGATTTGTGAAAGCAATATACTCTTTGCATTTTATCAGAGATGGCAGCGCAATGCAAGCAGACAACATATGCAAGAGATACCGTGCATCCTACCATACCTTAGGAAACTGACACTTAAAGTATGTATCTTTGAATTTCCAAGGAGTACAGCTTTCATACAGTTAGCGATATGGGGTGAAATCGCTGTCAGGTTGCATAGCATATTCATTTCATTAAGTGTTAGCCTAACATTGTGCATTTGACTTATCACCAAATGGCAAGAGAGGAATAACCACGAAAAAAACTGTGGCAATGGGATCGCTTCTAACCGCTATGGTGCCACCGTGCGCTTCGACAATTTCCTTGGCAATTGCCAGCCCCAGCCCTGCACCGCCGGTCTTTGTGGCGCGGGATGCATCCAACCGATAGAACTTCTCGAAGATAACCTCCTGCTTCTGCTTCGGAATTGGCGTCCCGTGATTCTCGAATTGGATTTCGGTTCCTTCTTGGCTGCGCCGCACAGAGACTGTGATCTCCGTATCTTTATCACTGTAGGCAGTAGCGTTTTTAAGGATATTGTTGAATACGCGAGCCAGCTTGTCCGGATCACCATGCAACACGTAGTCATCCCCACATAGGATGGAGATGCTTTTGCCCTGCGGCAGCAGAATCGGATAGAACTCGTCCGCCAATTGCTCCAGCATGAACTTTAGTTTGATCGGCTCCTGACTGATTGTAATTGTTTGGAGGTTGAAACGGATAATCTCGAACAACTCTCCGATGAGCTGTTCCAGCCTATACGCCTTATCTAGCGCAATGCCGACATATTTCGCGCGTTGATCCTGCGTTAGTTCCGGCGATTCTTCAAGCAGATTCATGTAGGCGATGACAGACGCGAGCGGGGTCTTAAGGTCGTGCGCCAGGTAGGTAATCAGATCGCTTTTGCGCTGCATTTCCGTTTCCGCCAATGCTTTTGCGCGCTCCGCCTCTGCTCTTGCTTCCAGACATAGCGTATGCTCCGTCAAGTAGGTTCTGTACGCAGCCAGAATGCCAACCAAGGCGATGAGCAGCATCACGATGAGGCCGATGCCTAGCAATCCGCTTCGGGTAGGTCTATAGAATAAGCCAGCGACGGAAATCGCAAAGAAATCCAACAGCGCACCGTTGAACATGGTATCGAACACCCATATCACAATCAAAACCGCCGCGATGATGAGAAAGGCGGTCAGCAAGCATTTGCGCAGAAATCTTCCTTCATCATTTTTCAAGTTTATATCCCACTCCCCATACGGTTCGAATGTACTTTGGCCGCTCGGGTGAATCATGCAGTTTCTCCCGCAGATGCCGAATATGCACCATGACCGTGTTATTCGCGTTGTTCAAATACTTCTCGCCCCACACGCGCTCAAATATCTCTTCGGCCGGGAGAACTTTGCCCGGCGATTCGCATAAGAGCCACAAGATCGAGAATTCCAGCGGCGTCAATTGCAGCGGTTTTTCGTCCAGCGTGCATTCGTGGGTATCGAGGTTGAGCGTAAGCCCGCGCACCGCCAACACATTCTCGCGGCGATCGCTTTGCCCATCGTTGTAGCGAGTATAGCGCCGAAGCTGCGCTTTGACCCGGGCCACCAACTCCAGCGGGCGAAACGGTTTTGTGACATAGTCGTCCGCACCGAGCGCAAGGCCGGTGATCTTGTCGATCTCCTCTTCCTTTGCGGTTAGCATGAGGATCGGATAGGTGTACGATTCGCGAATGGAACGGCAGAGCTCATAGCCGTCCACGTCCGGGAGCATGATGTCCAATATGGCCAAATCAAGCTGCTGCTCCCGCACGCACCGCAGGGTATCGGTTCCATTATAGAACTTGGAAACGTCATAGCCCTCGTTTTTCAAATAAAACTCCACGAGATCAGCGATCTCGCACTCATCATCCACAATCAGTATCTTCTCATTCATTTTATCATCACCGCCGCAGTGGGAATCTTTGGTTCCCCTCCACCGCCATACACATCATAGGAGGATGCCTATGGCTTGTCAATGCAGGGTTGCGCTATTCGATGGGGAAATCAAAAAACCGATCCGGATAAGGTTCCTGCTCCAGGGAATAATGCCACCATTCCTGCGTGAAAGCACAAAAGCCACAAGACTCCATGATCCTGCGCAGCGTTTCCCGATTTTGACTCGCAATCTCGGGCAGGCCTGCCGCGCCATGATGCGAACGGGCATCCATCAGATCAAATCCACCGCCCATCTCCGCCGCGCTACCGCTTTGGATATCGCAGAGGGTCAGGTCGATCGCGCTGCCCCAGCTATGCCCGGATTTGGGCATGACATATCCCAGCGCAACGATCTGCCATTTGTCTATGTTTGGATAATACCTCGCCTTCGTTTTCCCATCCTCGGGAGCGTCTGCCCAACGCAGGAAGCAGTCCACTGCACGCTGCGGCCGATATGCATCCCAAAGCAGCAGACTGAATCCCTGCGCCGCCGCAAGGGGTAGCGCCCTAAGCAGCGCCCCGGCCAGCTCCCGCGTACCGACTATGCGATTGGCCCGATAACCATCCACCACAGCGCCGGTGAAGTTGTCTGCGAAAGCGTATTTCGCCTCCCAAAACACACCAGGCAAAACCTCGTCCAGGTACACAAAACCGTTCATCATACTAAATCCCTTTGCTTTCGCAGTATTCTTCCAGCGTCCAGCCGTTTTCATAGATTTCTCTGGCAATTTCCACGCCTACATACCGATAATGCCATGGCTCGTAAGGAATGCCTGTGATCTCCTCCCCGTCTTCTGGAAACCGAAGGATAAACCCGAAATCCCAGCAGTTTTCGCTCAGCCAGCGGAACTGCTCGGTATTCTCGAAGCCTCCGCTATCGTAGCGCGTTGTCACGTCAAATGCAAGCCCGCTCTGGTGCTCACTCGTGCCGGGTGCCGCCGCCAGTCCCTTCGTATCATTCTCGTACAGCGTCCGCTGCTTTTCTTCTGAGCGGTATCCGCTGGTGATGGTAAATCCCTCGACGCCATCCCGCTTTGCCTGCTGAAACATCGCGTTGGCCGCTTCGAACACCTCTCGGGCCAGGCAAATATCACTGGATGCCAGCTTAAAGTATCGCTTCTCCCCATACAGATTCACAAGGTCGTCCACGGCATAGAAATCCGGCAATGGGCGCTGCGCGTTCACCAGCAGCACGCTCTCAGAGGCGTCCTCCGCATGGGCAATTTGCATGGATGGGGCGAAGCTACCGCCGTTCGTTGCCAGCAAAAGCGCGGCCATCGCACCGCATACCAATTTTCTGAAATGAATTTTCACGTTCTGTTCCCTCCTTGTTCCAACGCCAAATGAATCAGTTGATCGACCACTTTGTCCATGGGAATGCCCGCAGCCTCCATCATGCGCGGATAGCGGCTGTATGACGTGAGGCCGGGCATGCTGTTGACCTCATTGAGCACCACCTGTCCAGCCGATGTGAGAAACATATCCACCCGCGCCAGCCCCTGACAGCCAAGTGCGCGATACACCACCTCTGCGGTTTTTACTGCGCGGATGCGCGCTTCTTCCGAAATGGGAGCGGGCACACGGAGCGTTGCGTTTTCCGAGCCCTGCTCCGGGCACGCTTCCTGATGGATTCGAAAGAAGCCGTCCAAGAGTACGATTTGATCGAGGACCCCGGTACGCAACGCGCCTCGATTTCCCAACACCGCGCACCCGACTTCGCTTCCAACGACAGCCTCCTCCAGCAGCACCTTGCTATCGTAGCGTCTGGCGACCCGCACGGCAGACGCAAGCGCCGCCGGATCAAGCACCTTGCTTACGCCGAACGAGGACCCGGAGCGCGCAGGCTTGACGAAGAGCGGGTATTGCAACTCGTCTGACGTAATTTTCTCATCCGCAAAAAGCACCCTGTGACGAGGCACGCGTACGTCTGCCGCCGCTGCCACCAGATAGGTCAACGCCTTGTCTATGCAAAGGGCGGACGCGGCCACCCCGCACCCGACATACGGGATGCCGCACATCTCCAGCAATCCTTGGATGGTGCCATCCTCGCCGTATCTGCCATGCAGCATAGGAAAAGCGACATCCACGGGCAGATCTTCATACAATCCGCCTTGTAGCACGACCAGCCCCTTGTTCTCCTGGCCGATGGAGGGTACGACCCGCACGCCTTGTCCAGGGGACTCCTCCGGGGAGTCCACCCGCCGCCAAAGACCATCCTGCCCGATACACACATAGAGGGGATCGTACTTCGCCACATCAAGATTTTGGGCAAGCTCCCTTGCCGATTTTACGGATACGGAATGCTCCTCGGACATCCCGCCGTACAGGATCATCACGCTCAACCGACCCATCTCTTTGCGCCTCCCGTGTAGTGCAAAAAGCCTTGCACCGTGTTCTTCACAATGTCACAAAGAGCATGATCGGTATAAAACGCGGTGTGCGGGGTAACGATGGCATTGGGCAGCGCCAGCAAGCGCGCAAACGGTGGCGGTGCAAGCGCGGAGCAATCCTGATAGAAAAAGCCGTCTTCTCCTTCGACCACGTCCATGGCTGCAAAGGCCATGTCGCCGTGCGCAAGCGCATCCGTCAGGGCAGCTACATCCACCAGTGCGCCGCGTGCGGTGTTGATGAGGATCGCTCTCTCCCGCATTTTTGCCATGCGCGCATGATCCCAGAGGTGCCAAGTGTCGCTGGTCAACGGCATGTGCAGCGTCACGATGTCGCTCTCGCGCGCAAGCACATCCAGGCCAACATAGGTCGCTTTGGCGGATGGATGGGGATCGTAGGCAAGCACGGTGCATCCAAAACCCTCCAACAACGCAATGACAGCCTTGCCGATTCGCCCCGTTCCCACCACGCCGACCGTCATGTCCCGCAACTCACGCCCATGCTTTTCTTCCAAGCGAAAATCGTGATTGTTCACGCGACGCAGGATGGCGCCCGCGTTCCTCAGGGCCATCAGCATCAGCATGATCGTATGTTCGGCCACGCTTTCCGGGGAGTACGTCACGTTCTCTACATGAATCCCCGCCGCTTTTGCCGCTTCGCGGTCGATGTGGTCCAGCCCGATGCTGCGGGAGGAGAGGTAGTGTACGCCACGGCCCTGCAACATCCGAATCGATCGGGCATCGATCGGCGACTTATGATTTACGCTGATTGCGCTTTCAAGCGGAATGCTACGGGCATTCCGCACCCCCAGCGGAGCTTCCACACAATGAATCTCCATACCGAGACGGTACTTGTATTGTTCAAATAGCCGCTGCTCTCCCTGTTCGCACCCAAAGACAGTTAGCATTTTATCCATCATAGCGCACCTCCTATGCCGACATTAAACCATGCTGGAGGAGCGCTGTTCGGAGGATTTGCCTTAGACAATTCTTAAGAATTTCTGATGACGGCGCGCCTTCAGAAAAACCTAAGGTTTTCTGCGGACGCGCTTAAACACCGCGAGCACGCCTTCTGTTAGCGTTTTACGCAGATTCGATGCAGGAGGGCTTGATATGTCTAGAAAATTGTTGACCCAACTATGTCCCTTTCTGATGCCGATGCGCCAATGGCAGCGCAAAAAATGGTTTTATCTGAAGATGCGCTTTGATGGAAACCGATATGCATCACACAAAGAGCCGCTGTTTCCCCACGAGTTGGTTCGTGAACAATCGCTTCTGATCAACAAGCACACAGGCGCGGACATCCAATATCAATACAACAAGGTGCACAATCTGCGGCTTGCTTCAGAGGCCGTGTCGCGTGTTGTCATCCGTCCTGGGGAGACGTTTTCCCTCTGGCGGCTGGTTCGCCATGCCGATAGACGGGAGGCATATAAAGACGGACTGTGCGTGAATAACGGAAAGCTGGTCGCCGTCTATGGCGGCGGCCTTTGCCAGCTGAGCAATATGCTCTTTGGGCTATTCTTGCACACGCCGCTGACGATTATTGAGCGACACACGCACAAGGTGAAGGTGTTTCCCAATCCTTCACCAAACGACCTCTGCGGCGTGGATGCTACAATCCTCGAGGGCTGGCTCGATTTGCGGGTGCGTAACGACACGGCGGAGGCCATGCAGATTGCGCTTTCAATGGATGATACCTATTATTATGGGAGGATTTTGGCACACAATATACCCAAAAGACGATATGCCGTTGTCAATCACAACCTTCACTACACAAAGCGCGCCGGGAAAGCCTATGAGTCCGTAGACGTAGTTCGGCAGGCGATTGATTGCGAAACAGGCGCTCTTACGTCGGAGATAACGCTCTACAACAATACCTGTGAGATCGGGTATGAATTTGAGCAGACGAAGGAGGATTCTGGCACTTCGTTACGATGATATCTCCCGTTCTTTGCCGCAACATAATAGTAGGGGTGTCGCGCAAAAAAACGCGACACCCCCTTAACGGAGCAAACTTCTGTTAAGGCCAGCAATTCTTCGAGACTTTATGTCACAATCCGTAAAAACCGGTGAACGGTGAAGATATACAAGACCAGCACCAATGCACCATATACCCCCAAGGAAATTAGCAGGTAGGCCATGGTCGGCAAGTTGAACAACGCGCCCATCACTCGCACGGCGAACAACGCATGCACAAATCCCAGCAACATGGGAATCAACAACGATAACCCCACCTGCCATCCCACAGCCTGGCGAAGCTCGGCGCGCGTCGCGCCGATGTGGATCATGGCCTGATACTTCAGCCGATCGGCAGCTGCTTCCGAAAGCTGCTTAAACAGCAACGCGCATCCGGTGAGCAATGAAAACACCCCAAACATGATCAGCCCCAGATACCCAAGGGTACCAAAGAGCAGCCGTGCACCGGTGGTTAGCTGCTTGTTCTGCTCCGCTGTTATAGCCCGCCCGGATTGGGCGACAGCCTGTACCAGCACCCGGGCCTGCTCATCCGGAATCTGAAGTCCTAGGAACATCCTGGTTGTTTGCGTTTCCTCGGTCAGTAGGGCAAGGTATCCATCTGGCACGATGCAGGCCTCGTAGAGGTAGCTGCTTCCGCCCCATAACCATAGTTCATCGTTCGCGGTGGCCGGCAAGACTTGTTCGCCGATCTGCGCGTCTAGCTCCGTGCCCTCCTTCCTATCCATCCGCAGGCTGTTCGGGTTGCTCACCACGACCGCTTGGCCATCGGGCACCTGGATCTCGGGCACCGGTAGGTTAAGTGCGAACATAAGCCGGGCGGCCACTTGGCGTATCTGGCTGCTTTCCAGCACCATCACGCTCGGAAGCCGCTCCCCCGCATCCACCCGCACCACCGGGATCCAGAACGCGCAAGATGCCTCGATACCCTGCTCGTCTAGTTGTTCCTGCATCCATCGGGTCTCTTCCGGATCCATCCAAGCGGTGAAGGAATATGAACGAACCAAGCGCTGAGCTTGCTTCCCCTCTCGGGCACCTACATAGTCCGACATGGTCAGGGCGGTACAAAGCGTCACGATAGCGGTGGCGCTCAGCACAGAGGTTAGCGCCAGGTTTCGGTAGTTGCTCCGAAGCCGATACCACAGGTTAGAGATGCCCACCATCCGCATCCCCCGATAAAAAAGGTCTTTGTTCGCGGCCAACCGGGATAGCACTCCGGGCAGCAGCGCCTGGAACGCCCAATAGCTGCCCAAGATCACCAGCACCAGGATCGGAATACACAAAAAAACGATCATTTCCATGTGGGAAGGACTAACGGCCCAAACGCTCATGGCATAGCCGGCGGCCAATGACAACACCGCCAGCACGGCCAGCAGCACGCGGCGCTTGGGGGGTGTCTCCGCCGCGCGCATCCCTTGCAGCAGGTCGATCAACCGGCTGCGGCGCACGATCCAGGTGTTTCGCAGCGCCACCGCCGTAAACATCGCTACAGTAAGAATGCCGGTCTCCAGCACAGCCGGCAAAGGGAGAATGAAGGTCATGGGCTTTTCCACCTGGATCATCAGCGCTGCGCCCATCAAAAACAGCTTGGTTAACACCATGCCAAGCAGCAATCCACCCATGAGGGCGCAGACACCGGTGAGCAGCGCGTCCCACAGAAACACACGCCCCACGCGTTTTATAGGCACGCCACAAAGCGCGTATAAGCCAATTTCTTTCCTGCGCTGCATGAGAAAAAAACGGCTACTGGACCACACAAACGCAGCCATCACCACTGCCATTACTATACTCATCAGCAAAACGCACACCAGTACCGTTGTGCCCAAGGAAGGTGACCCCAGCATTTCGGGGCTGTATTTGAGAATCGTAAAGTCATAATACATCGCCACCGCCAACATGAGTGTAAACAGATACGCGCCGGTGGCTTTTAAATTATGGCGAAACAGCTTGAACATCAGTTGAACCGAGCTCATTGGTTCACACCGCCCATCGAGCCCAGCATATCCAGAATAGACTGGAAGAACACTTGGCGCATGCCCTGCTTGTCCAGTCGGCCATAGAGCTGCCCATCCTTCAAAAACAGCACGCGGTCGCAGTAGCTGGCGGCAAACGCGTCATGGGTCACCATGACGATGGTCACCCCGTACTGCTGGTGCAGATTCACAAACGCGGTCAACAAATCCTGGGCCGCCTTGGAATCCAACGCACCGGTGGGTTCGTCCGCAAACAGCACCTTGGGCGAGGAAATCATGGCCCGCGCCGCGGCGACTCGCTGGCGCTGTCCTCCTGATAGCTGATACGGCGGCTTGTCCAACTGTTCACCAATGGCGAAAAAATCCGCCATCTCTTCCACCCGACGAGATATTTCCTTGGACGCTACGCCGGTAAGCACAAGGGGTAGGGCGATGTTATCCCGCACCAGTAGGTTGTCCAGCAGGTTATATTCTTGAAACACAAACCCCATGGTTCCGCGGCGGAACACCGCTAGCGCAGCGTCATTCATCTCCGACAGTGGCTGCCCATCCACCACAATCGTCCCGGAAGTGGGGATATCGATGGTAGAAAGCACGTTAAGCAGGGTGGTCTTGCCCGACCCGCTGGGTCCCATCACACCCAGGAACTCGCCGCGACGAACGCTCAAGTCGATGCCGCTGAGCGCCGTGGTGCCGCTCCCTGAACCGCTGTATTTTTTGCTCAACGCGGTGGCCTGGATGATATAGTCCGCTTTTTCCATTGCGATAAACCTCTTTTGCTTAGAGTGACCAGGAACTATTCTTCCCAGTTAGCCAAGCATAGCACGAATGCATCCGTTGGTCGCCGGTTTGACGGTGACAAAACAACGCCCAGTGTGACACTTTTGTCACCCCGGCATCCCTCATGCCTGCAAAGCTGGACGAAGGTAGCTTTGAAACCTTGGCAACTCCAGCGTAAAGATGGTTTGCCCGGCCTCGGATGTCACGCGAATGCATCCGCCCTGGGCCAGAGCGGTCTGCTGCGCATAGTACAGTCCCATGCCGCTGGAGCGGGCATCGCTGCGCGCGCCGGAAAATCCTTTATCAAACACACGCAGGATATGCTGCTGGGGGATTTCGCCAGCGTTAGCGACACTCAGCAGCGCAGTCTTTTCCGATTGCTGCGCCCGCAGGCCAATTGAGCTGCCCTCCGGTGCATACTTGGCGACGTTGGTCAGCAGCTGATCCAGAATATAATCCACACATTGCTCGTCTCCCATGGCCTCCACCGGCGGCGCATCCAGCTCCAGCTCCAGCCCTCGGGCTTGCATCATCGGTGCGCTGCGGGCAATGGCAGCGCGTAGTACATCCGGCA
Source organism: Eubacteriales bacterium (assembly GCA_031553615.1). Taxonomy (GTDB): domain Bacteria; phylum Bacillota; class Clostridia; order Christensenellales; family Aristaeellaceae; genus WQXF01. Next base: position 14,965 of record JAVBLJ010000037.1, on the reverse strand, counting down.
CAGCCAAGCGCTGCATGATCAGCGACTGATCCAGATGCCGAAGGCGCTCAACATGTAGCAGGATTCTGATCTGGCTCTCTATGCGCTCTAACTGCTCCAACAGTTGCGAGCGGACTGGCTCCGCTTCGTTTCGGGACAGAATCAGCTGACACACAGATAGTGGTGTCTTGACCTCATGGGCCCAGGAGGCTAACAAATCGCGCTGCTCCCGCAATTCGCATTGAAGCGCGCCGCGCTCCGACTCATTACGGTGCGTCTGGGCATGCAAGCACAGCGCCAGAATACGCACATCCTCCCCAGACGAGGTGAGCGACGGAGCGGTCTGCGGATCGATATCCTCTAAAAGGGCTTGTCCTATTTGCCTATAGCGCGAGCGATACCGCCAGAATCCATACCCGTAGCAGGCCAGTGCAGGTAGCACCAACAGCAAATCCAGGTATGCCACTTCATTCCAAGCCGCCCTGAGCGGCACGCTTACGTACAGCACACCGTGGAGCACGCCCATGAGGAGCGCAAAGCAGCAAACACTACGCCAGGTAGCGCGCCAATAGCTACTAAAAAAGGATCCCATACCCGACCCCTTTCCCCGTTGTGATCAGATCCGGGAGGCCCGCCTCTGCAATGCGCCGCCGAAGGCGGTTCATATTGACCGTAAGAGAATTTTCATTTACATATACGTCATCGTCCCAGAGCAGCCGCATCAGCTGCGCCCGTGGCACCAGTTGGCCTTTGTGTTCCATCAAACGCGCCAGCAGCTTTTGCTCGTTTTTGGTAAGCGCCAACCGCGCATCCCCAATGAGCAGTACAGCGTTGGCCATGTCCAGCGAAGCGCCTCCGCAGCTGAGCAGCCCTTGGGCAGGCGGGACGTATTCATATGTACGCCGGAGCAGCGCACCAATCTTCGATATGAGCAAATGAGGGGCGAAGGGCTTGGTTAAATAGTCGTCTCCCCCGCCTTCCATGGCGCGGATCGCGTCGGACGACGTATCCCTGGCCGACAAGAACAGCACCGGTACGCTGGATACTTGGCGAATGCGGGCGCACCAAGCAAACCCGTCCAACATCGGCAGGTTCACGTCCATGATGACCAAATGCGGATTTTCCATCAGGCACGCCCCCGCTACGTCCGAAAAGTCCTCGCACCACGTTGCGTCATATTCCCAGCGGCCAAGCAGCGCTTTTAGTTCTTCTCTGAGCGCCTGATCGTCTTCGCACACAAAGATTCGGTACAGCTAACTCGCCCCCCTTTGTTCGGCTTTCTTCAGTATAACACATTTTTCTGCATTCTTAGCGGTCTGTTGTCTTTCGACTCATCAAGCCAAGCCTTCGTTTTATCCCACATGCTCGCTTCGCGCTGGCGCAATCGAACGACTCTCTTTGTATCAAAGTTGTCTTTGAATGTGCTCAAGGATCGAAGCTCGCATACGTTCAACGATTTGTGGGGATCGTGAAATAATTGATGACGCAACAAAACAGAGTGAGCAGTTCGCTCACTCTGTTTAGAAATAGGGTGTTTGCATCAGGATTGGGTTGTTTCTCGGCCGTGAACTCTCCCGCATGTGCTACAAATCCAATCCGAAGTGCGCGAAGAACCAATCGTCATCCCGAACGCGCCGGGCGAAGCGGTCGTGACGAATCTTTTCGATGTTCTCCGGTGTAAACACCGTATCATAGGCGGCCTTGGCGAGCTCCAGATGCTTTTGCTCTTCCATCAGGCGCGACACGCGTTCGTTCTTATAGTGGCACAGCGCGGTATACAGCCGGTTGTGGAGAACATCGGTCATTTGGATTGTATAGGGCGCCGAAAACCGGAATTGGTGCGCCACGCAGGTCAGCGGGGTCGCGTATAGCGTATAGCCGCGCAACCACAGCTTCAAAGAGATTTCCTCTTCCTCCCCACCGTAACCGCGAAACGCTGCCTCATAGCCTCCCACCGCCCGGAACACCTCGGCGCGCACCGCCCAGCAACCGCCGGCAACCACCGGCGTTTCAAAGGGCGCATCGTTCCGAGGCATCCATGCCAGGGTGCTGAGCTTGTCAAAGGTTCTGCCGCACATCCGATACTGGATATTCGCGGAGCGCGCCGCAGCGTACAGCAACATGCGCTGATGGATTGGATTATCGTGATCCAGGTTCTTGAAGGCCGGTGTGACCGCGGCCGCACTGCAGACATCCATCACCCGCGCAAGCTCATCCAACCAATATGGTTCCACATCGATATGCGCATCGCAAAACACCAGCATATCGCCGGTGGCCAGGCTTGCGCCCAGGTTGCGCGCCGCCACAATGCCACGGCTGGCTGTTTGCGCCGACCGGAGTTGCGGGGCATCGGCAGTTCGTATCCACGCGAAGCTGTCGTCCGTAGATGCGTCGTCTACCGCGATGATCTCATAGGGCATATGCGTTGGCGCTCGCCGGATAAAGTCAATGGTTTGCTTCAGCATGGGGCCTTCATTCCGGCTGGCGATGATAATCGACGCTTTGCTGGGCATATCACGCTCTCCTTATGTTTTCTTTCCCAGCCTTTGGGCCAAGTCCGTAATGCGCTGCGCCGCGTCGGCATCCCAGTAGGAAAGCAGCATTGCCAAGCACTGAGCTTGCATGTTCGGCGGCAGCAAGCGATAGGCGGACGCGCTCCCCCGTTCAAAGGTATCGCGAAGTTTTTTTACGATTTGCTCATCCACGGCAAGCTGTCGGTCCGCGATGTAAGCCTCGATGAGCGCGAGCGCGCGCGCCTTGCCGCAAGTGTGCTGCAAGAGCGCCACCGGCGAGCCCTGACGGTCACCAACGCTTCGGCCAATAAAATGCCGGTATAGCGGCGGCGTGATGATGGCGCGATAACGCCGGGCGTGGGTAGCAATGAGAAAGAACAAGTACAGATCGTTGGCGGCAGGCACAAACGCAGGCCTGGCCCAAGCAAACGCACGCCGGACCAGCTCTGTTTCAAACATGCGGTTCCAGAGCACGTTGCTCGCCGGAAACCCTTGCGTATAGCATGCGTCTAGCAGCGACTGCGTGGAATCATAGCACGCTTCGTGTTCCAAGAGCCGCACCCGGCCGCTGTCGTCGGTAATCTCCACCGTGAATTGCAGTATGTCTGCGCCTTCTCCGAGGACGCGCTCCCGGGCGATTTCGCAGGCACGTTCCGTCATCTCATCATCGGAATCGACAAACAGGATGTAGGGCGCCGTGGCCAGCCGCGCGCCCTCCACGCGCGCCGTGGCCGCCGATGATCGCCGCGCCAGCCGCACCACACGCAGGCGCCGATCCCGCGCGGCAAAATCCGCGAGGAGGGACGGCGTTTGGTCCTCGGAAGCGTCGTCTACGCAAATAACTTCTATATCCTCCAGCGATTGGGTCAGCGCCGTGCGCAGACATGCGCTTAATACGGGCGCGTCATTGTAGGTGGCGATGACGATGGATACCAGCGGCATGGCTTCACCTCCCACGTAAGCATATGTGTCCTGCTTTGAATCTTTCCAGGTTTTGTCGCATAGGGTGGAGTAAATTTTGCGCTGCATGCGATAGGAGTGGATAACATGGATAACAGACCCGCAGTTGGTGGCTTTGGCGCTTGCAGTTCCTGTTGCCCAAGGGCCTGCCGGTCGTTTGGCAGGTGTGGCCCCGCCAACTTCCTGCCTCCGCCTGCCCCGACGTACCGGATCTGCAATGCGTGCAGACCTTGTTGCCCCCCTGCCGGCGGCCCTCCCTGCCCGCCTTGCTCCCCATGCCCGCCCTGTCCTATCTTCCCGCCGTGCCCGCCTTGTCCGACGCCTGAAAACCCCGCCGTTGCCTGCACCGGAGGGTTGCCGGGTTTCCTGGACGCGTCCCAGGCCGTGTCCAACTTGCCGGTCAACCTGGTGAACGCCTTCAATCTCAACGACGGGCCACCCCCGTACACCGCATTGAGCGCGGAATTTATTCTCGGCAACCAGCAGGCGATTTTCAATTTGGAAGTGATCGACATACCGCCCGCGCCGTATCAAATGCGTGGGGAGATCCGGCCTACGGTCATGCTGCTATACCGGGATGGCACGGGCGCTACGCGCTCGAAATTCATCTATTTCCCGGTCGCGGTCAGCCAAAGTTTCCCCAGACCCGCCGCGCCGGACGGCTTTGATTTCTTTATCTCGCTACAGAGCGGCGCGATCACCGGCCTGACGGTTTCCGGAAACACGCTGTCCTTTACCGCCGATTTCATAATGGATATTCTGGGCTTTGCCAATCAACCTCAGCACTTCGCAGTGCTCCCCGATTATAGCTGCGAAGCCCCGCCCGTCAGTTATCCCACCCTGTGTGTCAGCATGGTTGGGCTTCGTAGCTTTTGCAACGTGGGCCCAGGAGCGTTCTTTGCGGGGATCGTTCCCTTCCAAAGGATCGGCACGCCTCCCTTCAGTTCAATCTCCTTAGAGATCCTGCCGACACTGCCGAATGTGCTTATTGCGGCAAACGCGTTTGAAGGAATCGACATGCAGCTCTCTTTCCCGGCGCTGTTGCGCTACGTCGATGTGACCGGCACGCCCTTTGTGCAAAGCGTTTTCATCATCGGATCGCTCAGCCTCGCCGGCCCGACGCTGGGGCCGGATGAAGTGGTGTACGCGGATCTTCGGGTCATCAACACTTCGCAGCCGATCTTCACGGGTACCGCACTCGTGGTCAGCGTCGTCAGCATCACCGGCAGTATCACCATCATGCGCAACCATGCCGCGCAAACGCTGGTCACGCCGCTGGTTTCTTGCGGCCCCTTCCCGGCAGACGGCGTATGCGTTCTACAAGGCGGCATCATCACCGAAACGATTCCAAGCCTTTAGCGAGTTGCGCCACCCAAGCCAAATGATGCGAGCAAGCCGGTGCGCGGCAAGGAGGTAACCGATGCCCCCGAATCTTGATCCCCGCGCCGTGATGTCCGCGCAGTACGCAGCGCCGCATTCCCAAGCGTTTCTACAGCTTCACACGCAGATGCAGACGCTGGAAAAAAACCTGCGGCGCAGCGACGCTATGCTCCGGGAGCTATTGTGGAGCCAGGTCTTTCGCGACAGCATCGCCGATTGCACCTGGCTCCCTTCAAAAGCATTTTCTCCGGGGCGCTGGGTGGCCGGTTATCCGTTGCTGTATGCGCTATTTCGTACGCTTTCGGATGCCGCGCCGCGCCGCATACTGGAACTGGGCATGGGCCAGACCACGCGCATGATCGGGCAATACGCCGCGCACCATGTAGGCTGTGCCCATGTTGTGGTAGAGCACGATGACGATTGGATCGCCTTTTTTTTCAGAAATTTTTCGCTCTCCAGTCAAAGCACGCTGCTGCGAATGAAGCTGACGCGCACGGCCGCTCTCGAAGCGCAGGAATCATGTGCCATCCCGGCATATGAGGATTTCGGGCGGCGTCTTCACGGACAGGTGTTTGATCTCATCCTGATTGACGGCCCTTATGGCGCGGCCGAAGCTGGGGTGGCCTCACGCGTGGATGTGCTCGACCTGCTCCCCGGATGCCTCGCGCCATCATTCGCAATCCTCCTGGATGACACGCACCGGAGCGGCGAGCAAAAAACCGTTGAGATGATCAAGGCGCACCTTACCGCGAGCGGAATCGCCCATAAAGCGGCGGTGTACCGGGGCGAGAAGGATTGCACGCTGATCGCATCCGCCGACCAGCGTTTTCTTTGCTCCTTATAACAGCCGCGGCACATTTTGTTTGCAGACAACATAATATGCAGTGAATCCTTACACGTAGGAGGGCAATTATGTTGAAGACTTCTGGCGGCAGCCGGAGCGCTTTGGGTCGCTTCGCGCTGGCTATATGCATATGCATCTTAATGTGCGGCGCTTCGGTCGCAAAAGCAGAGACCGTTGTTACCGACGAACAGGGCTTTATCAATGCCATCAACTCGACCGAAACGGTGATTGTAGTCGCCAATGACATTACCTTAACGAGGGAATACCAGATCACGCGGGACTTGACAATTAAGTCATCATCAGGCGCAACCCTAACTTGGGGCGGCACGCCATATACTAAAACGTTTACAGTAGAAAACAATGTCCATTTCACACTCGAGGACATTGCACTCGATGGCAACGGGATCTATGTGATCCTTGTAAAAGTTTATGGCGCAACATTTTCAATGAATGACGGAACTGTACTGAAAAATGTGCTGGGCAGCTCTGCCGGTAAAGCCGTTCTCATCGGAGATGGCCTCGCGCCCGAGGTTGGCGGCACGTTTAACATGAATGGTGGACTTATCACCGGCGTGAGTATTGATTCCCCGGTGTTATGCTATTACGGAACAATCAACATGAGTGGTAACGCATCGATTTCGGAGAATGAGGCACCGGCTATTAGCATGATTGGTGCAGCCTTGAACATGACCGGAAACGCAGCCATCTCAAACAATACAACCTCCAGAACAGGCGCAGGCGTGCTGGCCGGCGCAAAAAGCGTCATCAACATGGGTCTGTATGAGGGCGACACACCCCACATCTCCGGCAATACCTCCACCTCCAACTATGGCGGAGGCCTCCATTTGGACCAGAGCTCGCTCAATGTGGGGGCTAGCGCTTGGATCTCGAACAACACTGCGGAAACCATGGGCGGCGGTGTTTTGCTGAACAGGTCCACCCTTACCATGCATGGCAACGCAAGGGTAAGCGGCAATACAAGCCGCCAAGGCGTGGGCGGCGGTATCTTTGCAACCCGCTCCACAGTCCATTTGACAGACAACGCCGCCGTCTTCGGAAACGCTGTAATGGCGGATGACGGCAGAGGCGGCGGCATTTATTTGCAAAGCACACCCTCCTTGCTGACAATCGCGGATGCTGCTGCGGTATATGACAACAAAGCCGCATATGGGGCGGGTATCTTTCTGCACGTTGAAACCGAAATGCAAATGAGCGGCGGCGCCGTTCGCGACAATGTGGCCAATCTCGACGGCGGCGGCGTCTACATCTGCGGCAAGGCAACGATTTCGGGCGGCGTCGCGGACGGTAACCGAACAGTAAACGGCAACGGGGGCGGAGTCTATCTCACAGGCGAAGGCATCGCCGCGATTTCTGCAGCCGCTGTGACCAACAATCTTGCCCCAAACGGCAATGGCGGCGGCATCTATTCGGAAATCTCCCCGGATTTTACAAACCTATCCACAGATAACGGCACGTGGTTCTATGGCAACAGGGCCTCTGTGGCGTATACGCCGCCGGAGGACGCACTGGCGCTGTATCCACATATCCGGTTTGCGTCCACCAGCATCGCGGATCATCCGCTCAATCATTATGACATCAACTTCACCGATTCCGAAGTACTCTTGTTCGATGTGACTTGCGAAAACAACGGCGGTGAGGGGCACTATGTCGGATCGCCTACCGCGCCTTCGCATACCGTGAGGATACGATCTGCGGAGGAAGTCGGCATTACGCGAAACGGCTTCGTGTTTTCCGGCTGGAATACCGAGCCGGACGGTAGCGGACAGTCGTATCGGCCGGGGGATACCATGGTGCTCAATCACAACTTGACGTTGTATGCGCAATGGAATGCTGGCCTCGCATGGCTCTGGGTGCTCCTCCTCGCGTTGATTCTGGGGTTCGTTCTGCTGATGACCTACTGCTATGCCAATCGGCGAAAATGCTGTTGCGGGAAGCAAGGATGGTAGAGCAGACCGTTGGACGCTTCCCTTTCCGTCTTTGACCCCGCTGTGTTTCGTTTCGAACTACGATATCGCTTTGAACTGCATCCATGAAAACGGACATGAGAAAAAACCTCCCGTCGTAGGACAATAGCTACGATGGGAGGTTTTGGTATGGAAAACATTTCACGAATCGGGAGAAAGCGGAGATTGAGCGGTTGTGAGCGGAAGGGCTGACACATCGAAAGATTGGGGAACAACTGGGATATGAGCGGATGCAAATAAAGGAGTACTTTCATCGCCTGTATCGGAGAGAACAGCAAGCACCGGATGTGAGAGTGCCCAGACAGCGACTACATCCATCTTTACATCTACGAAGTATGCAGTCTGCATACCAAATCTTCTTCCGTCCTGCTATACTTATCTCGAACTGATTGATGGGAGGTACGGGCATGAAAGACCATTCACTGTTTTTTACGAGGTCAGGCTTCTTTTGTTTTTTACTTTGCCTGGCGATGACTCTTCTCTCGGCGCCATGCATGGCGCAGGTCACATCACAGGTGCCCATGGATTCAAACAGTTCAGCAGTATTTTCGGTTCCTATATTGGAAAAATGGGTGCGCGAAACGCTGCGCATACCGGATGGAGATATCCCTTGCTCGGAGTTGGACGCGATCGAAGAAATCCGCTTTGCCGGTTCGACCCCCATGGCGGCGAATGATCGTGTGGAGCCAAACGAGTTCCCAATGGGCGGAGTCATGCTCTTTCATGAGGATAGGCCCGAAGAGCGCGTGATGGGATGGGACTTCTATAATTTGGATGATTTTGCGCAGTTCAAAAACCTCAGGCGCCTTACCATCGCGGGCCAGCAAGTCACGGATATCTCCGGCATTGCGAGCTTGCCCTTGGAGGAACTGAATCTAACCTACAACCACATCGCCGATGTTTCGCCGCTTTCGGACATGCGAATGCTGCGTCGTCTTGTTTTGGCGCAAAATCCGGTATCGGATTTGAAATCCATTGCCACGCTTGACGAACTATTCGACTTGGATATTGGCTATACCAACATTGCGGACCTTTCGCCAATTGGTTCTCTAAAGGGCTTGGCGAATCTGAATGTTCAATACTGCATCGATCTCAAGAACCTCTCCCCGCTTCAGGGAATGTTCAACCTGGAGGGGCTGAATATACGGGGCTTCTCGGGCGACCTATCGTTCCTGGCAAAAATGGATCGTCTTACCTATCTTTGTGTGACCGACATCTCGCAGGAGGATTTGCGCTTTATCGAACCAATCACTTCGCTGCGAGGCATGGATATACGGCATTGCGATCCCGAAAAGCTGAATCGCTTGAATTTGCCACAGTTGACGGGTCTCGATTTATCAGATTCTACATTTGATAGCTTAGAAGTGCTGCGCGGGTGCACGGCACTAGAGCGGGTGTCGGCGTTGCGTCTGCCACTGATCATCGCTGATGTGCCGGATACCCTGACGGAACTACAAACACTTGAATTACTGGGCTGTGGTCTCATGACCGACGTGTCCGGATTGGCTTCTCTGCCAAGTCTGCGCGAGGTTACCTTGCCAAAAACTGCCGAAGCCAGCTTTTGCGATATAGCTGGACGAGTGCTATGGCAGCCTTCCATGGATGAACAACCCTATATAGTGCGCACGCCTGATTTGGCCACCCGCATGCGTCGACAATCTCCTAACCCTTGGCCGCGCCCTTGCGAAGCTGCGTTGGCCAAGCCTGTTTATGTGCCGATGGAGGTGGCATATACCTATAACCGGGAGATCATCACCGATGCGCTGCTGCAAGCCCCCAGTTCACTGCCGAACGCACATAACGACAGCATTCCTTATTGGACTGGCATGACCGCGGAGAACAAGGGCGGTACTGACCGCGCAATCGTTGCAGTTCGCTATTGGTTTGAGGATGAATTGAAGTTCTTATCGGAGAATGGCTTTAACTTCTACCGCGCTTTCTACGACTTTTCTTTCATCAGCCAGCAGGGCAATCCGCAGAATGTCAATCTGCGCGCGCTGGAGGAGATAGACCAACTCATCGCTTGGGGTATGCAGTATGGGGTGCATATTCAAATTTCCATTAGCGGACTGCCCAATTACTTCAATTCATTGCTGGGTAGCGCACTACGGGGCATGGGTACTACGAACCTCATCGAAGGTGGACCGGATCAGGAACTGTTCAAGCAATACTGGATGCTACTGGCTCGGCGGTACGCCGATATTCCAAACCGCTACCTTGATTTCGAGTTGTTTGCCGAGCCAACGTATCGGGGCTCGTTTTCTTGGGAAAAGGCGAACCGGGCATACTATAAGGTCATGCGGGAAACCATGCACCATATATGGGAGGCCGAGGGCGGCAAGGATAAAAAAGACCGCCGCATCCTCATGCTGATGACGCTAGAAGCCTTCAACGACCCCATCGGAAAGGATGTAGCCCGCCTGATTCGAGAGGAGGGCTGCGTCGTAACCCAGCACACTGGCACACCGCATTGGATTGGCCAGGGTGGTTCAGGGGCGATCGGCATGGACGAGTATATACATCAGCCGTACCTTCCACCTCCGGAGAACATAACCTGGCCGGTGCTCTACCTGCCGCTGGCGATCCGGCAGACCGGCCGACATGATCCGTTAACACTCCTCCCCGAAAGCGGAGAGTTTCCCGAGGGCACGGTGGTGACTCTTTACGCATTTTGCGATAGCTGGGGGACGCTGGAAATACACGCCGATGCCCAGCGCATTCTGCGCGAAAGAGATTTGAAGGCATGGACGGCCGAAGGCAAACAGTCTTACTCCGCTACCCTAAAAAACCCAGCAAAGGAGATCGTCTTCCGCATGCCAGGCAAAGGCGAGGTATCGATCGCGCTCATCACCGTGGAGGTACCGGGCCAAGAAGTGGCGCGTCTTGTGCCGCACTCCATTTACCGGGACAATAGCGGATACACCGACCTGCCCACGATTACGATTCACAACAATGGAACGGCTTCCGGTAAGTTGTATGACGGCCAGTCGATCTATGATATTGAGATCAAGCCCTTCCGGGACAAGGTGATGACCAACGGCGGCAGTTATATGCTCACAGAGTTCAACATCGGGGCAACACTTCCGGTTGACTTGCTTAAGGTCATCGTGAACGATTCTATGGGCGTGTTGGAAAGAAATCGAATACCTTGGGTATCGGATTGCCTCTGGAATGTACTGCAGTGTGCCATGTGCCCCGGCGCTACGTTGAAGCCCTATGCGGACACACCTTGGTTCTACGACTTCAGCTTTATCGAGATGCTAAAACCTTATACGGGTGGGCCAAAGTAAATCGACCATATGCCACGGCAAAACCGCGGAACCACTACGCTCCGAGGTTTTGCTTTTTACCTTGCATGCGAACGCAAGCGATGGTAAAATGAAGCCAATAACAAAAAACTGCAGGTGGCATGCAATGCGAAATCGCCTACCCACAACAACATTGTTTCGCAGGATTGCGCAGGCTTCTACATTGCAGCAAGCGATGAATACAGGCACTGTTGAATCGAATCTACAACAATATCTGATGCAACTGTCGGAAGCCTCAGGATTGGATATACCAACCTTGGCAAAGAGAATGCTTGCTAGCAGAGTGCATGTGTATCAGATTTTTGAAGGCATCCGAAAGCCAGGACGCAACATGCTACTGCGGATAGTATTTGTGCTAGGTCTTTCCCTTGAAGAAACACAGAGATTGCTGGTGGTAGCCCAACGTGGTGTGTTATATCCGCGCGTGCGTAGAGATTCCGCGCTGATCTTCATGCTGCAGCATGGCTATACATTGTCGGAAGCAGATGATGTCCTGCGAACAATTCATGAGCAGCCATTGATAACAGCCACGGAATAGTGAGGATAGCAAATGGGTGACGTGTTTGCGCATATAGATGCGTATGACAGAGCGCATGGTGCGAAAGAGCATTTGGTTCTTGGAAAGCCTTACAGGGTCTGCTCTGTCTTTCGTCATGAAGCGGCATATCAAGTTCTGCTTGTGGAGGACGCGTCAGGTTGTTTATTCGTGTTGAAGATAGCAGAGGACTATCGCCGGGAAGTTTTGCGCGCGGAATATGCACTTTTCAAAAAGCTAGAGCATGAGGGAATACCAAAGGCGGTCTGCTGTGTGGAGCAGAATACGCTCACGTTATTTTTGCGGGAATATGTTCAAGGCCGAACACTGGCAGATTATGCGGAGGAACAGTCTTTTACCACAAACACAATCGTACACTGGGCTCAAAAAGCATGCCGCATCGTATCTTATCTGCATCAGCAGCAACCATCAATTATACACCGGGATATCAAGCCGGAGAATTTTATCGTTTCTCCGACTGGAGAGCTTATGCTGATCGATTTGGGCGCAGCTCAGATACATGACCCCAACAAGTCTACGGATACGGTGCTGCTAGGTACCCTCGCCACGGCCGCGCCGGAACAATTCGGAGCGCGGCGTAGCGATACCCGTTCCGATGTGTATGGCATCGGTATGCTGTTGGTGTACTTGCTGACAAACGACACTAACCTTCGCGTATTATCCGCGTGTAGTGCGCCGCGTTGGCTAAAGCGCGTAATCCATCGTAGTACCAGCTTCGATCCTGACAAGCGATATCCCACTATTTCAGCTCTTGAATCCAAACTGCAAAAGGGACTTCGTTACACATGCAAATGGCACGCCGCCCTATGTGCCACTATACTATTGAGTTGCACCGCAATATGGGTGAAGGGTACAATAGACCACCAAAAGGTAATGCAAGCAGCGGAAAACGCGAAAAAAGTCGTTCTTTTTGCAGAGCCGCTCATTGAGCGCGCGATCGCAGATCGGCTTGGGATTCCGCCGGGAACTATTACGACAGCCGACCTAGAACGGGTGCGGTCCCTTTTTTTGGGTGGCAATACGCCATTCGTTCACTGGGGAGAGGTGGAGTGTTCTGGTCGCGGCGGGACATTCATCAACATACAACAGACAGGCGTGCGTTCTTTATCTCATGGCAATATCGGTTCACTAGAGGATCTGTTAAAACTGCCAAACCTACAGCGACTCGCGCTTTACAGCCAAAATATTACGGATATTAGCGCCTTGAAAGGGATGCCACTTACGCATTTGGCATTAGGTGATAATGAGATAGAAGATTTTTCCGCACTTGCCTCTTTGGGCCAATTGGTCTGTCTAGACGTTGCGGGAACCGGTTTTAAGGATGCATCGTTGCTCTCGGGGTGCGCATTTCTGGAAGCCCTGAATATTTGCGACACGCAGCTTTGGGATTTGTCGCCGTTAATCGGCTTGCCCATTCATGAGCTTCGCCTGGATTATGCCAGCATCAGCGATAATGCTACCGTGCTGGAAGCGTTTTCGTCATTGAAATTGCTAAAATTACGACATGCGTCGGAGAAAACGCTCGGTTCTATTGGCCAACTGGTTCAGTTGGAATTTCTGGATTTGAGCGAGTTTACCAGCAGTACCCTGGAGCCATTGCATGACCTGACGCGTCTTCGGTCGTTGTTCGTCAGCGGCGGTCAACTGCGATCGCTGGTGGGCGTCGAGGATATGACTTCGCTGCAAACGCTGGTGATCGCCAACAACGCAGTGTCCGACTTGTCACCGTTATTCGCGCTACCGCGTTTGCGTGAACTAGCGATCGGAAATACAGCGATCGCCGATTATACACAACTGCGCAGCATTCCATCGTTACGGATTGTAGGGGTTTCTACTGCCCAGGAGCGTGCATTGCTGCAAGAAATGGAATGTCCGTTTCAAATAAGATTGGAAGATTGGTAGCCGGTGATCCCCGTTGACCCAGCCCCCGAGCGTTGTACCAGTTTCAAAGTTAGTGAGGATATGGTAAACTAACGAAAAGGAGCTGGAAGAAATGGGGAAACCGAATTACACGGTGGAACAGATTATCATTAAGCTGCGCGAGGTGGAATTGAGCTGTGGTCAAGGGAAAACCATAGCGGAAGCGGTGCGCCAGGCGGGAGTAAGCGAGCAAACGTACTACCGCTGGCGCAGGGAATATGGCGGAATGAACACAAGCGACGCAAAGCGGATGAAGGAATTAGAAAAAGAGAACGCACGCCTGAAGAAGCTGGTAGCGGATCAGGCGTTGGACATAGCGATCTTGAAGGACGTCAACTCAAAAAACTTCTGAGCCCGGTCAAGCGAAAAGCGGTAGTCGACTGATATGCCCCCGAAAACATGTCCAGGATCAGTGTTAGTCGAGTTCGAGAACCGACAGGGAAATCCCATGTCTGCTTGGATGCGATAGACGGTTTTGCCGGGTGGTCGTCAAGGGCGGCGAAGCCGTTCATCATGACCCTTGACAACCAGCCGGGAAAACCGTACCCTCGATCAGGCAGACAGGGGGATGAGCGTTTGTAGGGCCGGTGGTCTACCGCCCAGGCTGGAGTGCGGACGAATCGTGTTGTAGTACTGCACCCAACGAGCGATAAGCACCTGAGCTTCATACATGCTGCCAAACAGCTCCCCGTTGAGGAACTCGTCCCACATCCGGCCGTTGAAGCTCTCGATATAACCGTTTTCCCAGGGGCTGCCCGGCTCAATGTAGGCTGTAATCACGCCCGCGTGCTGCAACCATCGGCGAACTTTCTTGGCCGTGAACTCGCTGCCGTTATCACTGCGCAGGTATTCCGGCACACCTCACAACAGCATCAGATCCGCCAACGTCTCAATCAGGTCTTTGTTGCGCCAGCTGCGGCGCGGCACCGAGGCTATGCATTCATGGGTATATTCATCAAGGATGTTTAGGATACGGAACCTGCGCCCGCCCAGGGTCTTTTCTTCCACAAAGTCGTAGCTCCAGACATGGTTGCGGTGCTCTGGACGCAGCCGGATGCAACTGCCATCCGTTAGCCATAAACGGCGACGCTTCGGCTGCTTTTGGGGCAATTTCAGCCCTTCTTCCCGCCAGATCCGCTCCACCCGCTTGTGATTGACATGCCTTCCTTGGTTGTGTAGCATCGCCGTCACCATACGGTAGCCCACTCGGCCATAGTTGCTGACCAGTTCTATGATCTCTGTACGCAGTTCATCTTCATCTGGCAGTTTGACCGCTTCGTATCGGTAAGCGGTTCGATGAACCGACAACACCCGGCAAGCTCGCCGCTGCGTCACCTCGTGCTCCTTGATGACGTAGTCGACTACCGCTTTTCGCTTGACCGGGCTCAGAAGTTTTTTGAGTTGACATCCTTCAAGATCGCTATGTCCAACGCCTGATCCGCTACCAGCTTCTTCAGGCGTGCATTCTCTTTTTCCAATTCCTTCATCCGCTTTGCGTCGCTTGTGTTCATTCCGCCATA
>JAVBLJ010000002.1:0-19638 GCA_031553615.1 Eubacteriales bacterium | reverse complement strand
CGCCGTATTCTTGGCCAGGCTGGTAATGCCGCGCTCACGCTCCAAATCGTTGGAGTCCATCATGCGCTCCTCGGTGTGCTGGTTATCGCGAAATACACCGCCCTGCTTGAGCATTTCGTCGACCAAGGTGGTCTTACCGTGGTCTACGTGGGCGATAATGGCGATGTTGCGGATGTTTTCACGGATCGTTTGCAAAGGCTTTCCCTCTTTCTGTTTTCGGCTCTGTTTACAGTCTGTTTTCGGCCCAATATCGGGCTGCGGTATCCTCGCGATAACGGCTTGCGGCCATTTACTCGGAAGCTGCGTCAGCGCGGGCGGCGGTCTCGGTCAGCTCCAGGCCCGGGTTGTTGTCCAGCGCCCAGCGAATCGACCATTCGTTTTCAAAGAGCAGCACGTCGCGCTCGGATCGGTCGACGGCGGGCGCGGTGGTCGAAGTCAGCTTGAGCTGATTCGTTGGCTTGGGCGTTTTCGCCACCCAGCGAACGTAGCGGTAGCTTAACGTTTCGCGGCGAATCTGCGCGCCATATTCGCCGCGCAGCCGGTGCTCCAGCACGTCGAACTGTAGCACACCCACCACGCCGACGATCAGCTCCTCAAAGCCGATGCCGGGGCGCTTGAACGTCTGAATCGCGCCCTCCTCCGAAAGCTGCAGCACGCCCTTGACGAACTGCTTGCGCTTCATGCTATCGAAGCTGCTCACGCGCGCGAAGTGCTCGGGCGCAAATACGGGGATGCCCTCGAATTGCACCCTGGGGCCGGTGCAGAGCGTGTCGCCCAGCCCGAACACCCCAGGGTCAAACAGCCCGATGATGTCGCCGGGGTACGCGCGCTCCACCACCTCGCGCTCATCGGCCATGAACTGCTGCGGCTGCTTGAGCTGCATCTCCTTGGCCTGGCGGTCGTGGTAGACGAACATGCCCTTTTCGAACACGCCCGAAACCACGCGCAGGAAGGCCAGCCGATCGCGGTGGGCGGGGTTCATGTTGGCCTGAATCTTGAATATGAACCCGGTGAAGTGCGGATATTCGGGGCCAATCTCCCCCGTGCTGGTGTGGCGCGAGAGCGGCGGCGGCGTGTACGAAAGGAAGCGGGCCAGGAACGGCTCCACGCCGAAATTGGTGATGGCCGAGCCGAAGAACAGGGGCGTCAGCTCGCCGGAGCGCACCTTATCCAACTCGAAGGCGTCGCCCGCCACGTCCAATAGCTCAATCTCGTTCAGCAGGCGGCTGTAGTACGGCTCGCCCAACACGTCGGGCAGCTGCGGATCGCCCAGCGACAGCACGCGCTTCTGTACGCGGCTCTTGCCGTGGTCGCCGGATTCGTAGAGCTCCACCTCGCGCGAATCGCGATGGAACACGCCGCGAAAATCGCCATCGGTGCCGATGGGCCAATTGATGGGACAGGCGCGGATGCCCAGCACCTGCTCAAGCTCCTCCATCAGCGAGTAAGGGTCCTTAGCCGCGCGATCCATCTTATTGACGAACGTGAAGATGGGGATGTTGCGCAAACGGCAGACTTTGAACAACTTGATGGTCTGCTCCTCCACGCCCTTGGCCGCGTCGATGAGCATCACGGCGCTGTCCGCCGCCACGAGCACACGGTAGGTGTCCTCGGAGAAATCTTGGTGGCCGGGGGTGTCGAGTATATTGATGCGAAAGCCTTCATACTCAAACTGCATGGCCGAGGAAGTGACCGAGATGCCGCGCTGCTTCTCTATCTCCATCCAGTCGCTGGTGGCGTGCCGTTCGGCCTTGCGCGCCTTGACAGACCCCGCCTGACGAATCGCCCCGCCGTACAGCAGCAGCTTCTCGGTCAGCGTGGTTTTGCCCGCGTCCGGGTGGGATATGATGGCAAACGTGCGGCGGCGCGCAATCTCCGCGGCGGTGTCGCGCGGCAGCGCGGTGGGTTCCTGTTGCATGGCGAAAGGCCTCCTCTGGGCTTGCATTGACAAAAAACGAAAACTGTTTGAAAGCGAAAGCCTTTTTCAAAAACTGCTTGCTGCTTTGAGACGGAAAACAGTTTATTATAAACGAACGCGGCACTGTTCGTCAAACCTTTCCGCATCATTTTGCCTAGTTTGGGTCCAAATCCACCGTGTCCCCCATTTTGTCGATCAACGCGCGCACCGCCACACTCGCCGCCGTCATACCCGCCACCGGGGGCACGAAGGGCACGCTCCCCGGCGTGGAGCGCCGCTGCGCATCCTCAATGGCAAACAGCGGCTTGAGCGGCGGCTCGGTGGAGTGCACCACCGTCAGCCGTTCCACGCCTCGGGTGCGCAGCTCCTTGCGCAGCACGCGGGCCAACGGACACCCGCTGGTGCTCCACAGATCGACCACCACGATTTTTGTGGGATCGAGCCGGTTGCCCGCCCCCATGCAGCTCACGATGGGCACGCCCGCCGCCTGCGCTGCCACGATGAGCGCGATTTTGGAGGAAACCGTGTCGATGGCGTCGATCACGAAATCGAAAGCGGCCATGTGAAAAGCAGGCCTATCGAAGCCCGCGCCATCAAAGGCCGTCTTATCGAAGGCTGCCGCGCTCTCCTGGGGGTAAAAAATCGGCAGGGCATGCACCGTGGCCTGCGGATTGATATCCAGTATACGTTCGCGCATCACCTCCACCTTGGGCCTGCCCAGGGTGCTGTGCAGCGCAATGAGCTGCCGGTTTAGGTTGCTCGCGCTCACCGTATCGTGATCCACCAGGGTGAGCGTACCCACCCCGGCCCTCGCTAGCGCTTCAGCGGCAAAGCTGCCCACGCCGCCCACGCCAAAAACCGCCACATGCGCAGCCCTCAGCGAGCACACTGCCTTCTTTCCCCACAGCATCTCGCTGCGCACAAACGGCTCCTCGCTCAGCGATTCCTTGGCCGGCTCTCTCCGCGATTTCATTAGCGATTCACTTAACGATTTATTTAGCGATTCATTCAACGATTCTCCTAGTGATTCCCTTGACGATTCTTTCAATGAATCCATCCCTCTTTCCCGCATTCTTCATCTTGACGAACGGCCCGTTACGAGGTACACTATATAAACAGTAGCAATTCCTATCTTACTAGAGCATGAAACAAAACGGAACAGAAAACGAGATGCGCGGAAAGAAGCGCAGAAAAAAGCACAGAACAAAGCACAGAAAGAAGGCAACGATATGAACCAACAGAAGTTTTATGTATGCAGGCATTGCAGGAACCTGATCGGCATGCTGGAAAACGCAGGGGTGCCCATCCTCTGCTGCGGCGAGGCTATGGCCGAGTTGGTGCCCAACACCGTGGATGCGGCCAAGGAAAAGCACGTGCCCGTGGTGCGTGTATCGGGCAACGAGGTAACCGTCGAGGTCGGTTCGGTCGCACATCCCATGTTAGCAGAGCATCACATTGCTTGGATTTATCTGCAAACCTCCCAAGGAGGACAGCGCAAGAAACTGACAGTGCCTGGCGAAGCCGGGGCAACTTTCCTCCTCGCGGGTGAGGATCGCCCGATAGCGGTGTACGCTTACTGCAACCTGCACGGGCTTTGGATGGCAGACTGTTAGCAGCAATCCGGGGTGTGAATGTATCTTCACATCCCGGATTTCTTTTTTCGCCCTTTTTCGCCGCATAAAGCAATCTACATGAAAAGGCATGCCAAAGTTCGCACTGATTTGCCACCTTTTCACATTTTTGGCTTTTAGTCTGTTTTTTCATGTTGATTTACGTCCGCTCGTCGTTATATACTAGGGGCGGGTTCCTTGGTACACATCAGGCAACGCACTGTGCGGGCACGTAGGTGCCAATGGGAAAAGAGGGATATCCATGATTTGGGTTGCGTGGGAATTGTTTGTCAACCTCGTGGAAGGCGCGCTTTTTGTGCTATTTCTCTACCGCAGCCTGGGTATTCGCTGTCGGCAAAAGTGGTTGCCTGCCGTATCCTACCTACCGGTCACCGTGCTGGTCTATGTGCTCAACCAATCCTCGCTCCCCTTCACGCTGCAGCTGCCCCTGTTTACGCTGGTAGACATGCTGTTCGTCATCTGCTTCTTTCAAGGCAAACTGTCGGCACGCATCGCCTATGGCTGCGTCAGCCTATTGATCGCATCGGTCTGCAACAACCTTGTGTTGCTCATGATTGCCACCGTTTCGGGGATATCGGCCTTCCAATCGCTCACCTCGGGCGGCGATGTGCACACCCTGTACTTCATAGCGCAGACCTGTTACCTGATCATCAACATCATTATCTATGCATACGCATTGCGCATTCGCAAGCGCGGTCTTGACATCCCCGAGCGCGAATCGCTGCTATTCATCGCCTCGTTCCTGGTGTGCATCCTGCAAAGCGCACTCGTCCAAGAAATGAGCATCGATCCGCTGGTGACCCAGCATTCCAACTTCGTCGCCTACCTCATGGTGTCGAGCTCATGCTTTGTGTTTCTGATCATTTGGCTGCACCTCATCTCGCGCGCCTACTCGCGCCAACGGCTACTGGAGCAGGATTTGCAGCGGATCGCAAGCGAGCGCACCCACCTCGCGGACATGCAGAGCAGCTATTTCGCATTGCGCGCCTGGCGGCACGATTACCACAACCACCTGCAAATCATGAAGTACTACATCGAGCAATCGGACGTCCCTAGCCTCACCGAATACTTGGGCGAGCTCGACCAGCAGTTTTCCATGCTGCAGGTATCCGTAAGCACGCGCAACGCGGTGTTCAACGCGCTCATCAACACCAAGATGGTGCTGGCTCTGCAGCAAGGCATCGATCTGCAAGTCGAGGCCAACCTGCCCGAGCGCCTGCCCATCGACGATGTATCCTTCTGCGTGCTGCTGGGCAACCTGGTGGACAATGCGCTCGACGCGACGGGACGCTTGCCGACGGGAAGCGCACCCTGGATCCGCGTCACCGCCAAGACTTTTGACGATGCGGTCGAGGTTCGTATCACCAACAGCTGCGATGGACAATACCGCTACCAGGGTGCGCGTCTGGCTTCGCGCAAGGATGATTCCAACCACGGCATCGGCTTGGCGCGAGTCAAGCAAATACTAGATTCTCTGGAGGGCGAGCTGACGCTCCATCCCGGCGAGAAGGTGTTCGAGGCCAGCGTCCGCATTCCTATCGATGGACATAAAAGCAGGGCGAAGGCCCTCTCCGCCCTGTAAAAGTTCCGAGCCGACGTGTCTCTCCACAACCAACACCCTCAAGAATACGCTGCGCACCGGCCCGATCGCGCCGGTGTTTTTGTATACTCCGCCAGTTGCCAGCCTACTCGAACTGACGGAAGTGCCTGCCGATAACCGGCACTACGTATGCCTCGCCCCGGTACGCATGCAGCATCAGCTGCACACGCTGGTACAGCGACCAGCTCAGCAGCGCCAGCACCGCGACCCAGATCAGCCCGCCCAGCACGAGACCGATCAGCGGTATGAACCCAAAGAGCGCGGCCAGCAGCGCCAGCGCAATGGTTACGAATGCCGTAATGCAAAACAGCCCTGCAGACTGCACCGCAAACCGGCGCACCGCGCGGCTTTTCTTGTCCGCGAAGTACAAAAACAGGCCGAACAGCCCGGAGAACGCGCCGATCGTGCTGGTGAGGTTGATGGTGGCGTTGGTCGAGATCACGGTGGGCTTGGGCTTTGCGCGCGGAGCACGCGCCGGCCGAACCGGCTCCTCGTAGTCTTCGTATTCCTGCTGCCCATACGCATGTGGATCGTATGCCGGTTCGGAGGCTGGGTTTCCGGAGCGCGCACGCTGCCCGGAGTACGGATCGGCGTAGGGCTGCTGATTCGCATCCTCATATTGCTCGGCGTACTGCTGCTCTTCGTATTGCCCTCCGTATTGCTGTTCGTGTTGCGCTTCGTTCTGTTCTTTGTACTGCCCTTCGTACTGCTCGGTATATTGCCCGGCGTACGGGTCGGCATACGCCTCCTGTTGCCCCTCGCCCTCCTGCCAGTTCTCGTTCTGCCAGCCCTGGTTCTGGTTATCGGGCCGGGGACGGTAACCGTACGGATCACGGTTGTTCATCCGTGTCTCCTCCTTCGCAAATGGAATCTCCGCTGCCCGTCATCCCTTTGATTTCGCGCCCTTCGCGGCGCTCTTCCCCTGCTGATAGGCTTGGAGAATGCTCGAATCGTAAGCAAATACGTTGGTCTTTTTTTGTGCCTGCGCGCGGAAAGCGTACTCCACCATGTGCTCAATGAGCTCGGGGTAGCTCATCCCCTCCTCGGCCCAAAGGTAGAACGCCAGCGAGCCAGGGATGGTGTTGATCTCGTTGATGTAAAGCTCGCCCTCGCTCGAAAGCATCAGATCGACGCGCACCACACCCTTGCAATCCAGCATGCGGAACGCGTCGCAGGCCAGCTGCTTCGCGCGGGCCGTCATCTCCTCGCCGATGGGTGCGGGCACACGGCGGGCCAGCGATTGCATGCCTTCCGAGCCTTCGCTCTTGCCGCCGCTGCGCAGGTACTTATCCTGATAGGTGAGAAATTCCTCGGTCGAAACCGGCATCTCGCAGACCGAGGCGCGCACCTCCTCGGCATAGCCGAGCACCGAACAGTTCACCTCGGTGGGCTTATTCACGCCCGCCTCCACCAAAATGCGCCGATCGAACGACGCCGCCACCGCGATAGCCTCGCGCAGCGAATCGCGATCGACCGCGCGCCCAATGCCGATGGAAGAACCCAGGTTGGCGGGCTTGACGAACACCGGGTAGGCCAGCGCCTTTTCCACCCGGGCCAGCACCGCCTCCGGGTCGTGCTCCCACGCATCGCGCAAAAACCAGGTGTAGGGCCGCACGGGCAACCCCGCGCCGAGGAACAGCAGCTTCATGGCGATCTTGTCCATGCCCACCGCCGAGCCCATCACCCCCGCCGAGGTGTAGGGGATGTCGGCCAGCTCCAGCAGGCCCTGTACCGTTCCATCCTCGCCATGAAGGCCGTGGAACACCGGTGCGGCCACGTCGATGTGCAGCGAGGCAGGCTTCTCCTCGCCGCCGAATAGCTTCTTGGCCTTCACAAGCGGCCACAGCATCAGCTCGCCGCTGCCCGCGTTGACGTCGATCTGCGCGCGCTTGAGCCCGCTCGCCGCCGGATCAAAATGCTGGTAGCACGCCACATCGCGCAGCGCCTCCCCGCTATACCACTTGCCATCGCGCGCGATGTAGACCGGCACCACGCTGTAGCCGCCCTTTTGCGCCGCATCCATAAACTGCAGCGCCGAAACCACCGACACATCGTGCTCGCAGCTACGGCTACCGTAGATTACCGCCATCGTCAATTGCGCCATGCAGAATCCTCCTCACCAAACCTCGCGATCCTTGCCCTTCCCCTCCCGCAAGAGAAGCAGGGCTCACTCCGCATAATTCTCCGGCAAATCGTTCTCGTAGAGCACGGTATCGCCCGCGCGCACCAGGGTGGCGAGCAGCGCCGTGCTTTCCTCCAAATTGGATACCACGTGCAGCTTGGCCGGATCAAACCCGCCCTGGGTCAAACCGCGGGCAATGGGTTCGGAGCGCCGCGCGCCGATGAGAATCGCGATATCGGCGCTTTCGGCCATCTGCCGCCCGAACGCCTCGTTGAGCGCATCCTGCTGCGCGCCCAGCTCCACCATGCCGGGGGTAATCACAATGCGGCGGCCCGGAAAACCGCGCAGCACGTCGAGGGCGGCCTTCGCGCCCGAGGGGTTGCTGTTAAACGCATCGTCAATCACCGTGACGCCATTGCCGGTATCCAGCAATTGCAGGCGGTGCTCTACCGGCTGCAGCTTAGCGATGCCGGCCGCCAGCTGCTCCAGCGAAAGGCCCAGGTAGAGCGCCACCTCCGCGCAAAGCAAAAGATTGTCGATGTTGTGCGCCCCCAGTAGCTTGGTCTGACAATCGGCGCGATTCCCCTGGCCATCCGCCAGCGCAAAGCGGCTGCCGAAGGGCCCCACCTCGATGGCCTCGGCGCGCAGGTTTTCGCCCGCAAAGTGCTTCACGGGCAGCGCACAGCGCTCAAAGAGGCGATCGCAGATCGCGCCATCGCGCGCAAAGAAGGCCGCGCCCTCGTTGGGCAGCGCTTGAATGAGCTCGTACTTGGTCTCGGCTACGCGCTCGATCGTACCAAAGGTTTCAAGGTGCTGCGGCCCGACCGAGGTCAATAGGCCGATCTTCGGGCTAACGAGCTCGCACATCTCGCGAATGTCGCCCACGTGCCGCGCACCCATTTCCGCAATAAAGACTTGATGCTCGGGCTTGAGCTGCTCGCGAATCACGCGGGTCACGCCCATGGGCGTGTTGAAGCTGGCCGGAGTGGCCAGCACGGTATATTTTTCAGAAAGCAGGGTGGCGAGCAGGAACTTGGTGCTGGTCTTGCCGTAGCTGCCCGTGATGCCGATGCGAATCAGCCCGGGCCTGCCGCGCAACACCCGCTGCGCATCGCGGAAGAATCCGCGATTCACGCGGGCCTCCAGCGGCGAGACCACCACGGCGGACAGCGCCACCCAAACAGGCGCGCACACCGGCCAAATCAGCGCCAGCACCGGGTGCAGCATGCACGCGATGAGTGCACCCAGCACGCACACCACCAGCACCGCCCACATCAGCCGGGTCAGGCGCGGTGTGAACACCAGCTTCTTTTTCGCCGGGCGATTCTTCAGGCGCAGGTGCACCCAAACCGCCACCGCCGCCGCCGCCAGCACCACAGGTATCATCAGCCAGTTCCCGGTATCCAGCCCGCGCAACAGGCCCCAGCCCAAGCCAAACACCAGCGCCACGTTGACCAGCGCCAGCAGCGCCCCCGGCGCCAGCTCCTTGATGCCTACGCGGCGCACCGCGCGCCAATAGCCGGGAAGCTGGTAGCTCTCCAACTGGAGCAGATGCAGGAAGGGCCGCACACACAGCATGGTCGCCAGCACTGCGACCGCCAGACTATAGACCGACAAGGTGGCCCACGCTATCATGCATTCCCCTCCAGCAAAAAATTCTCGAGTATGCGGGCAAACTCCCGCGCATGCTCCAAGTAGGCGTAATGCCCCGCGCCCGGCACCGTGATGAGCCCGGCATCCGGAATCTCGCGCTCCATCTCGCGCCCCATCCACAGGGGGGTGTCGGTGTCGTCCTCGCCCCAGTAAAGCAACGTCGGCGCTTGGATGCGAGGCAGGCAATCCCGCAAATCCTGGTTGACCACGCGCACGAAGGTTTGGCGCATCTGCTCGTCGAGCGCGTTGTAATCCGCCGAGCCGAAGCGCTTGCGAAGCCGCTCGCGCCCCTTTTCCGGCAGATCACCGAATATGCGTATCGCTTGCAGGCCATCGCAGCAGGCACGCAACGCTTTATAGACCGCAGAGCGCCGCTTGGAGCGCGCCGTGGGCAGGGGCCGCAGCCCCGCGCAGCCGGTCAGCACCAGCTTTCGGAAGAGCCCCGGACTTTCCGCGCCCAAGTAGAGCGCCACGCGACCGCCGAAGGAATGGGCCACTGCCGCGCAGCCCTCGATGCCCAACTCGCGCACGAACCGCTCGGTCCAGCGCGCATATTCGGTAACGCTCCAAGGCTCCGGTGGGCGATCGCTCCTGCCATGGCCAGGGAAATCCAGCACGGTCACGCGCGCCTTGGGCGCAAGCGCATCCACAATGGGCTTCCACAGCTCGGTAGAACACATCCAGCCATGCAAAAGCAGGACATCCCTGCCCTGGCCATGCTGTTCGTAGTACACGCGCACACCGTCGATTCGCAGCTCCATGGAACCTCCGCCAATGTATTGTAGGATTCAAAACCGCAGGATTCCCGCACAGTTTACGTATTTCCCGCGCAAACTATGCCGCACGGCCCGCGCCGATCAATCTCTATTCTACCCTATCGTTTCCAAAAAAGAAAGGCGAATGCGGAACCAGCAGGGCGATTGCATTTGAATGCAGAAACTGGGCTGCACGCCCACGCGCGACCGAGAGAGGGCGGCCGCCTCACCCTTCCGCAGGCAAGGGCAGCGGCGCATACATGATCAGCGCATCCTCCTGGTTGTCCTCGTAATATCGCTTTCGATAGCCCACATCCAGAAAGCCGACCTTGTGGTAGAGCGCCTGCGCGACGGCATTGGTGCGCCGTACCTCCAGCGTGATCATGCCCATGCAGGTATCGGCGGCCAACTTCATCAGCGCACGCGTGATGCGTTCTCCGTAGCCCTTGCCGCGCGCATCGGGATGCACGGCGATGTTGGTGACGTGCGCCTCGTCGATCACCAGCCAGATGCCGCCATAGGCCACCACCCGCCCCTCCTCCTCCAGCACCAGATATCGGGCCACAATGTTCTCCTCCAGCTCGCGCTTGAATGCGTCGCGCGACCAGGGCATGGAAAAAATCTGCTGTTCCATGGCGGCGATCGCTTCGATGTCGTCCATCACCATGGGCCGGATCACCCCGGTTTCAACCTTCATGGCGCACCTCCTCCGCCTGCCGGGCGGCCAGCTTGGCCGCGCGCTCGCGCTCCGCCTGGGGCGCACGCAGATACAGCGGCTGCAGTTCGGTATAGGCCACGGCCTGTTCCGCCGCTTGCGCCGCCAGCACCGCTGCCGCGCCCGCTCGCAATCCGCCCAGGTGCGCGGGCGCAATGCGCGCCGCCCTGCCAAAGCGCTGCGCGATCGCCGGGGCAAACGCCGGCGCGCCTTCCCCCACGAAGAGCAGCGATTGCCCCAAGGCCTCCAGCTTGTCCAGATAATCGGAAAGCGCCAGCGCATCGTCGGGCAGCAGCCTGCGCGGCGGCAGCCCCGGTGCGAATGCCGCGCCGTATACCTGCCCCGCCCTCGCATCGAGCACCGGGCACACCGCGCCGGCAAAATCCCCCGCGCCCAGGGCGAGCGCCTCCAGCGCGTTGATGCCTATGCAAGGCTTATCTGCTGCCTGCGCCAAGCTCTTGACCGTGGTCACGCCGATGCGCACCCCAGTGAACGAGCCCGGCCCCACCACCGCGGCAAACAGATCGATATCCGCCATGCACCGCTCTGTTTGGGCCAATGCCTGCTCCACAGCGGGCATCACCCATTGCGAGTGGGTGCGCTTGTGCGTCAGCGTGCATTCAAACAGCAGCCGATCCTCCTCCAGCAGCGCCACGCCCACCGAGGCCCCGGACGTATCGATCGCCAGTATTCTCACGGCGTCTCCTCCCCCATCTCCAGGCCGCAAAGCATCTGCGCCGGATACCCACCGCACGCGCGCAGCGTAACCATGCGGTACTGCGCCGCCTGATCTTCCTGCCCGTCCATCGAATCGTCTGGCAGCGCATTTTCCGCATCGACCCCGTACTCCAGCCGAATCTCCAGGCGGCGCTGCGGCATCGCTTCCATCGCGCGCTCCGGCCATTCAATCAGCGCCACGCCCTCGCCGCCGATGTACTCCTCCAGCCCGCTTTCCCACAGCGCGTATTCATCCTCCAGGCGGTACAAATCCATGTGATAGAGCGGGCAGCGCGCGGCGCGGTGCACCGTCATCAGCGTAAAGGTGGGGCTGGGCACCGCCCCTGTCACCCCCATGCCCCGCGCAATGCCGCGCGCCAGCACGCTCTTGCCCGCGCCCAGCTCGCCGCTGAGCAGCACGACATCGCCCGCGCACAAACGCCCGCCCAGGCGTTCGCCCAAACGGTGCGTTTCGATTTCGGATCGTGTGCTATATTGCCAATGTGCATCGGTTTGCGGCATGTTTCGCTCCGTACCTTTTCAGGTTATTTCAGGTTATTTGGAGGGTATTATTTTCGGTTATTATACCGCCGTCGGCCAAGCGTGTCAACGCAGCGCAAGGCCACCTCAACCCCTACTCGCTTTGGAAAGCACGCAGGCGCAGCAGGTGATCCACCGCCGCCGCGAAGCCGATCCCCCCGCGCTGCTCGGTCACGTACGTGGGCAGATGCCGCAGCGAAGGCACGAAGGGGCGGATGTTGGCAACGGCGCAGCTGACCGGAAAGGCGGCGAACATGGGCTCGTCGTTGGGGGAATCGCCGAAGAAGATGCCGGAGTCAAACAGATCCTTCGCCTGCCAAACCTGCCCGAAAAGCAGCTGAACCATGGCAAGCTTGTCGTACGCGCCAAACCAGATGTTCACATGGATCGAGCTGATCTTGGCCTGCGCGCCCATGCCCACGGCGATATCGCGAATGCGCTGCGCATCGTCCAGGGTGAGCAGCGGCGGATCCTCGCAAAAATCGATCGCCAGGTCATACCGGCGCGAGAACTGATCCCGCGCGACGCGGCAACCGTGCACCCCGCGCAGGCAAGCCTCGCGCACGGCTTCCAGCCCGACACGGGCTTCCGGCGCGGCCACCGAAGGATGGGTGAGCACCTGGGGCTGACCCTGCGCATCCAAATAGCAGGCGAACGCCCCGTTCTCGCCCACCACCGCGTCCACCGGCCATTGGCGGATGATCATGTCGCACCAGCCCGCCGGACGGCCCGTCACGGGCACAACGCGGATGCCCGCCTCGTGCAGCCGCCATAGCGCCTCGTAGGCCTGGGGCAGCAGCTTGCCTTCATCGGTGATGGTATCGTCGATATCGTGAAGCACGTACCGCAGCCCGCGCGCCTGCTCGGCGGGGATTTCTGCGAAGGGCCGCATGGGATTTGCTAGTTGCATGAAAAGCCTCCGATCGCCGCTATTCGCGGGGCAGGTCGCGGGTGGCGACGATGTTGGCCTCAGTGCCGCACACGTGGGGCAGCAGCACGTCGCCGCGCCGCACCGGGGCCTGCGCCACCACGTTCTCCAGCGCGCGCATCGCATCGAAAAGCAGCGCTTTGGGGATGTCGCAATCGGTCTTGACCGGCAGGCGCGGGTAGCGCGCATGCTCGATGCGCACCGTGGAGGTGAGCACCCTCGTAGGGTTTTGCAGCTCCTTGCGCCCGTAGGCTTCACCGCGCGTGCACTGGTTGCCCGTCACGCTGCCGTCGCCCTCGCTCACGGTCAGGTGGCAACCCTTGGGGCACACGATGCAGATGATCTCAGCCATGCCGCTCTCCTCCTCGCACACGGATCGTTAGGCGACCGCTCGCTTTTTCCAGCGTCGCCTTGGGAATCACGATGCGCTCCATTTCCGCCGGGGCCATGTGCTCGCGCTTGAAGGTGTGCGCGACCGGCGCATCGGCATCGCCCAGCAGCACCTCAATGGTGCCCTCGCGCTGCACCTCGCGCACCCGGAAGAACACCTCCAACGCCTTCTCCACGTTGGCGGCTCGCGCATGCTGGGGCACGGCGTAGCCCACGCCTTCTCCAGGCACGATGTTTATGGATTCCAAAGCATTTTCGCAAGCCGGTTCGCCGGCCTCCTGCGCAAAACGGGCGGCGGCGCGGCCTGCACGCATGCTCTCCGCCGTCACAAAATCCACCAAATCGTGCACGTGAAGCACGTTCCCGGCGGCAAATATGCCGGGCACTTCGGTCTCGTTGTTTTCGTATACACAAGCTCCGCGCGTCCTCGCATCGATGGGGATGCCCGCCGCCGTGGTCAGCTCGTTCTCCGGAATCAGGCCCACCGACAGCAGCACGGTGTCGCACGCGATGTCACGCTCGGTGCCGGGGATGGGCTGCATCCGCCCATCGACCTGGGCGATGGTCACGCCCTCGACGCGCTTTTCGCCCCGGATATCCACAATGGTGTGCGATAGGTACAGCGGGATGCCGTAATCCTGCAGGCACTGCACGATGTTGCGCGTCAGCCCGCCGGGATGGGGCATCACTTCCACGCAGGCCAACACCTGCGCACCCTCCAGCGTCATGCGGCGCGCCATGATCAGCCCGATATCGCCCGAGCCGAGAATCACCACCCGCTTGCCGACGCTATAGCCTTCCATGTTGATGTATTTCTGCGCCGCGCCCGCGGTGAGCACCCCCGCAGGCCGCGTTCCAGGGATGGAAATGGCCCCACGCGTGCGCTCGCGGCAGCCCATGGCCAGCACGATGGCCTTGGCGGCCAGCACCTGGTAACCGCCCGCTGGGCTCATCACGTGCACATGGCGGTCGGGTGTAATCGCCAGCGCCATCGTATCGAGCATCACGCGCACCTGGGTGCCGCGCAACATTTCGACGAAGCGCTGCGCATACTCGGGCCCGGTCAGCTCCTCCTTAAAATGGTGCAGACCAAAGCCGTTGTGGATGCACTGATTCAGGATGCCACCCAGCTCGCGGTCACGCTCCACGATGAGCACATGTTCCGCTCCAGCCTCGGCCGCAGCACAGGCCGCCGCCAATCCGGCGGGGCCACCGCCCACCACAATCACGTCGTACAGCCCGGAAGAAGGCCCGGGATTCGGTTGGCCGCTCATGCCCGCTCACCTCCGCCCTTGGTTTCGCCGGTTAGCTGGCAGGTGCCGGCACGATCCTGGGGAATCTCCAGCGGATTCAGGCCCAGCTCCCGGGCCAGGATTTCGAGCACGCGGGGGCCGCAAAATCCGCCCTGGCAGCGGCCCATGCCCGCGTTGCAGCGGCGCTTGACCGCGTCCAAACTGCACGGGCCAACGGGACGATGGATCGCATCCACGATCTCCCCCTCGGTAATGGTTTCGCAGCGGCAGATCACCCGGCCATAGCGCGGGTCTTGCGCGATCAGCGCGTTCTTTGCTTCCATGGAAAGCTCGCGGAACCGGACGTGTCGACGCTCATCGACAAAGTCCTCGCGCGGCACAGCCTCCAATCCGGCCTCCCGCAGCATGCGCACCGCGTCCACCGCGATGGCCGGAGCGCTGGTCAATCCGGGCGATTGGATGGCCGCGACGCTCAAAAAGCGCGGGTGTCCCTGCGCAAAGCCGATCGCAAAATCGTGAGCGGCGGCATTGGTGGCGCGCAGCCCAGCAAAATTGCGGATCACGCTGCGAAAATCTACGCCCGGCACCGACTTGGCGCTCAGTGCACGCACCCGATCCATGCCGCGCGCGGTGGTGGCTAGATCCTCGCGGCTCTCGGAGGGCTCGGAGGTGGGCCCGGTAATCAGGTTGCCGTGTACCGTGGGCGATACCAGCACGCCCTTGCCTGCCGGGGTGGGGCATTGGAACACGGTGCGGCCCACCAGCGCGCCCTGCGCCTTGTCCAGCAGCAGGTATTCGCCGCGCACCGGGGCGATAGCAAAATCGGGCTCGGTCACCATGGCGTGCACCCGGTCGGCATACAGGCCCGCCGCGTTTACCACAAAGCGAGCCTCAATTGCCCCGCAGTTGGTGTGCACGGTGTAATGATCGCCTGCATCCTCGATGCCCAGCACCTCAGCGTCGCGCCGGATGTCCGCGCCGTTGCGCGCGGCAGTCTCGGCCATGGCGGTGGTCAGTTCCCAGGGATCGATAATGCCCCCCGTCGGCACCTCCAGCGCCCAGGCGATTGCCGGGGAAAGGCTCGGCTCCAAGGCACGCGCCTCGTCGCCGCTGAGGATGCGCAGCCCATGCACGCCATTTTGCTGCCCGCGCGCGAGCAGGGCTTCCAGCGCGGGCCTTTCCTCCTGGGAAAATGCGACAACCAACGAACCGTTCTGGCGAAAGGCGATGTCGAGACGCTCGCAGAGCGCAGGCATCAACCGGCTCCCCCAGACGTTGTACCGAGCCATCAGCGAACCGGGCACCGGGTCGTACCCCGCATGCACGATGGCACTATTGGCCTTGCTGGTGCCACAGCATACGTCGTTTTCCTTCTCCAGCACCATCACGCTCGCCCTGGTTCGCGATAGCTCGTACGCGATGCCCGCGCCGATCACGCCGCAACCGACGATGACCACATCCGTTTTATCCGCCAATCCAGCCACTCCCGTCCTTATGGTTGCATAAAATGTTGTGCTCTGTAAAGCAGCTTACTCCAGCGTTTCCAAGCGCTTCGGTTTGCGCATGTAGGCTTCAAACTCGCGGAAGAAGCAGGCAAACTCAAAGCCGGAACACACCCGCTCGTCCACGCACACGCCCAGCGGCATGTAGCGCTTTTCCACCACCTTGTCCCCCTGCATCTCCAGCTTCTTTTGGCAATTGCCCATAGCGGCAAACAGGCTGGTGTTGCCGAACTCATACAGGTGATGGTATACGTAGTTGGTACGGATAGACATGAGGTTGGTGACGAACAGGCCGGTGTGGAACGGGCTGTTGTCCACGATGGCGCGCGGCGCGAGCCCGTAGTAATCCAGCACTTTGACCAAGCCGGCCACCAGCGAAACCAGCGGCCCGAACCGCATGACGAAAGAAAGCAGCTTGTCGGTGCTGTTTTCGTGCGCCATGGTGCGGTTTTCCTCCACGGCGGTGTTGATCTGGTTGCAAACGTCGAAGAGGGTGGCGTTCGGATCGATCTTGAGCTTGAGCACGGTTTCCTCGAACGAGCCATCGCTCTCGCGGCTCTTGAGCACCACGAACGAAACCGTGATGTCCTTGCGCTGGTAGAAGTGCCTGCCCTTGATGAAGCGGTTGATCTGCGGGAACTTGCGCAGCGCGCGCACATAGGCTGCTACCACCAACGACATGTACGACACCGTCGGCGCATCGGGCGGGAGGGAGGCGATGTACTCCGAGATGGGGTCGATGTCGAACTCGACCTTGACGTTGTTCTGCGAATCGCAGCGGCGCGTCTCCAAGTAAGGAATGATCTGGCTGTACGGGGGCATCCGCAGGCGTTTTCCGTCGCACCTCATGTTTTTAGACCTTCTTTGTAAATAAAATGCGTGCAAAAATAAGTGCACAATAAACAGCACCGAAGCGATGCTCCTTCTATATTAACACATGCACGCTGGACGGAACAACCCCAAATCAAGCAACCCCAAATCAAGCAGCAACAAATCCCCCCGCCCTTGCGGGTTCGGGAAGCGTGGCCCTTCTCGCCTCCAAAGGCCGAAAGTCCGCGCCGATAAAAGGCGAAAGCCGGACTTGACGCACCGCGCACTGCGCAGTATAATTATTTCAACAGCATATAGCGCGTCTTCAGGGCGGGGTGCGATTCCCCACCGGCGGTAAAGCCCGCGAGCCGAAAGGCAGATCCGGTGTCATTCCGGAGCCGACAGTACAGTCTGGACGAAAGAAGACCGAAAACGATTGGATCGTTTTTTTCGGCCCTGAACGCAGCAACGTTCGGGGCCTTTTGTGTCCACCGGCGACGCGCCCGCTGCAGAAGTATCCCCGAAAGACGCTCGCTACAATAAAGGAGGATTCCCCCATGCGCACCCAAACCTGGAAACTCACCCGGATCGGTCTGCTCTCCGCCGCCGCCTTTGTGCTCTACATGCTCGAAATACCCATCGTGGCCTTTTACAAGCTGGATTTGAGCACCTTTCCCGCCATTCTTGCCGGATTCTCCATGGGCCCGCTCGCGGGCTTCCTGGTGCTGCTGATCAAAAACATGCTGCATCTGTTCCTCTCCTCCACGCAGGGTGTCGGTGAGCTGGCGGACCTGCTGATGTCCAGCGCGCTTGTCCTGCCCGTCAGCTTCCTGTATTTGCGCCAGAAATCGCAGCGTAGCGCGCTAATCGGCCTGGGCATCGGTATCGTCTGCATGGGCATCGCGGGCGCGCTCACCAACTACTTCTTGCTCATTCCCGCCTACATGCTCCTCATGAACCTGCCCAAGGAAGCCATCCTCGGCATGGCGCAGGCCGTGATCCCCAGCATAGACACCTTCGAAAAGCTGGTAATCTATATTACGTTGCCCTTCAACCTGTTTAAGGGCGCGGTGCTCAGCGGACTAACACTACTGGTCTACAAGCGGCTCTCGCCCTTCCTGCACAAGCGCTGACCAATCGCTCGCAATTCCGTAAGCGAATTTCCGCCAAAATATGTATAGCATAACATCTTACTGAACACACGAAGGGGCCATACACCAATGACAATCGCCGTTTTCTCCACCTTGCTGACATGGAACCTGTTCGTTTTTGTCCTGTATGGAGTAGACAAGCGCAAGGCAAAGAAAGGCCGATGGCGCATCTCCGAAAAAGCATTGCTTGTCTGTACGCTGCTGCTTGGCGGCATCGGCGGCTTTGCGGGAATGCGTACGTTCCGCCACAAGACACAGCATACGAAGTTCCGCATCTTGGTGCCGCTTGGCCTCGTTATTACGCTTGCGGCTATCGCGGCTTACCTGTACTTTGAGACGGTAGCGTTCTAGCGACGGTTGGAAACGGCAGAAACTCGCAACATTTCCCAGCCGTCGCGTAATTTACCCCTTGCAAAACCATGCGAGATGCGCTATACTGATTCTCGCTGGTTGACTGGGTGTGGCGCAGTTTGGTAGCGTGCTTGAATGGGGTTCAAGAGGCCGGAGGTTCGAATCCTCTCACCCAGACCATGGTGATTCCCTTACGGATCAAGCGTCCGTGAGGGTTTTCTTTTTGTACATAACCCACTTATTAACCCATTACTAGAAAGCAATCCTCCTACTCCCCAACCCCCGTCTCCTCAATCCCCACCTCATCCTCCCGCAGCACCTCAAGCTCCACATACCTCTCGTTGACCTGGTGCTGTAATACATACTCAAACACCCTCGCCCGCACCTCGGGTACCGCCGCCATCAGCGTCGCCAGCCCAACGATCCCCGCCGCGAGCACGATGGCTACTACCTTGCCCACCTGCCGCGCGCGCCGGCGGACATGCGCCCTGCGCACCCCGCGCCCGATCAGCTGCCGGAAGAGCGCGTCTCGCAGCGCATAAAACGCTTCGGCGCGCTCCATCGCCTCGGGCTCGTGCCGCATCTCCTCCAGCGCATCGATATCCTCGTCGGCCATCTCCAGCAGCGCACGGCGCAGCATAGCGTCCCAGCGCTCCTCCATCATATCCCCCAGCCGCGCGTCCCGCCTAGGCATACCGCGCACGCTCCTTTGCCCAAAGACTCAACGCCAGCTTCCGCGCCCTGGATAGGTAAACCCAGACGCTGCTCTCCTTGAGCCGCATGGTTCTGCCGATTTCCCGCGCTTTCATGCCGTCGGTGTAAGCCATCTGCAGCACGTCATAATAGGTCGGCGGGAGGGCGCGCAGCGCAGCGCGGAGTCCCTCCTGCATGTCCCACGCCTCCGCGCGTGCGCTCGCCAGCAACACGCCTTTCGCGGCGCTCAGGATATCCTCATAGCTGCCTACGGGCGCCTCGCGGGCGTTGGCGCGTTTCGCATGGATCGCCTGGTTGCGTGCGCATCGCACCACATAGCGCCGCAGCTCCCCGTCGCGCCCTGCCAGCTCGCGCAGCCTGGGGATGTGGTCGCACAGCGCGATCCAGCAGTCCGTCAAGGCATCCTCTGCCCCCTCCTTATGGTACAGGATGCTGTATGCCTGGCGATACATCAGCACGCGGTACGCGACGTACAGCCCCTCCACAAAGGCGCGGTCGTCGTCGCTCTCGATCCGCGTGATCGCCAAGGGCAGCAGAATAAGCATGAGGCTCCCCCCATACATGTGATCTTGAATACAGTGTAGCAATAGGAACGCCGCGTGTCATTGGTAATAAGCGGCATGCAAAAAAGCCCACCGGCCATCGGCTGGTGGGCAATCATCATCTCATCACGCTTCCGGGTTGTCCGGATCCTCGGGCGGCACACGCCTCGGCAGCTCCTCCTGCCGCTTGATCTCTTCTGCCACCCTCTCGGCAAGCTCCGCAATCATCCCATCGTCAGCCGTAATTTCGGTCGCATGCTCGTATGAAATCCCTTTGTACTCTGTAATTTTCGCCCACAAATCATGCACAAAACTCGCACCCCGGCTGATTAGCACCCCGGTCAGC
>JAVBLJ010000062.1:0-116430 GCA_031553615.1 Eubacteriales bacterium | reverse complement strand
CCCGCTGGCAAGCGCGCGCCGAAAGGCGTCCCCCCCGCTAACACCCCCGGGACGCGGGGCGCGCGCATTCGCGGCGTGCGCCCCGCTTCCTTTGCTTTTCTCGCATGTACACGGGGCTTTTGACATACCGGAGCGAAGGGATGGTGGTCTTCTTGGCGCAAGCGAGCAGCCCTTTGCTGGGCGGAAAAAAAGGCATTCAGAAAAGCAACGCAAAAAAAGGCTTTTTCCAGAACCTTTCGAAGTACAAGCTGCTATACCTCATGGTGTTGCCCACCGTGCTGGGTTTGGCGATTTTTAACTATGTTCCGCTTTGGGGCCTTCGGATGGCCTTCTACAATTTTAAACCGGCGCAGGGCTGGGCCAAGGCGACGTTCGTCGGCTGGGCGAACTTCCAAATGCTGATTCGCATGCCGGATTTCAAGCAGGTGCTGTTTAATACCATCATTATCAATGTATACAAGCTGATCTTTGCTTTTCCGATGCCGATCCTGTTCGCGCTGCTGCTCAACGAGATACGCGGCCGGCGGGTCAAGCGTGTGATACAGACCATCTCTTACCTGCCTCACTTCGTTTCGTGGATGATCATCAGCGGCATTCTGTACGCGCTGATCAACAGCAGCTACGGTATGGTCAACACCTTCATAAAAACCCTCGGATTCGTTCCGCCCAAGTGGTACGTGCGCCCCGACCTGTGGCGCGGTTTGCTGGTGTTTACCGACATCTGGAAGGGCGTGGGCTTCGGCTCCATCCTGTACTTGGCGGCCATCTCCAACATCAATGCAGAAATGTACGAGGCGGCGGTTATCGACGGCGCCAGCCGCTTCAAGCAGATACGCTACATCACCTTGCCCTGCCTGCTGCCCACCATCGTGGTCATGTTCATTATGAACATGGGCAACATGATGAGCGGCAACTTCCAGCAGCTCTTTTCGCTGGTGGGAACCAACATGCCGCTATACTCCACGGTGGATGTGCTGGACTACAAGGTCTATCGCCTGGGCTTGGGCGATGCAAACTACTCGGTGGCCACCGCGCTGGGTATGATCCAATCGCTGGTCAGCTTCCTGTTGGTGGCCCTCACCAACATGGTAGCCAATAAGGTAGGTGACATGGGCGTATGGTAACAAGCAAAAAGCGCCGCTGGGTGGAGCCCACCGCCGCGCCGCTTCCGTTCCGGGCGTTCAATATGGGGCTCATGATCGTGTTGGCCGCACTGTTTCTCGCGCCGTTTTTGCTGGTGGCCATCGCCTCGCTGACCCCCGAAACCGAGATCAGCGCGAAGGGATTCCAGTTCTTTCCCTCGTCGCTGACGCTGTACAACTACCAATACCTGTTCGGCTCTAGCGAGCGTTTTATGCGGGCGCTGCGCACCACCACGATGCTAACCATCGTGGGAACGCTCAATTCGCTGTTCTTTACCTCGCTGGGCGCGTATGCGCTCTCGAGGAAGTATCTGCCGTACCGCCGTGCGTTGGTGTTCTACGTGTTCTTGACCATGCTGATCAGCGGCGGCCTGATTCCCTGGTATATGACGGTGCGCAGCCTGGGCATGGTGGATACCTTCTTTGCGCTGTTTGTGCCGGGCACCATCCAGGCCTGGAACCTCATCGTGATGCGCAATTATTTCATGAGCCTGCCCGAATCGCTCGAAGAATCCGCCAAGATCGATGGCGCGGGCGATTTCACGGTCTATTTCCGTATCATTTTGCCCATTTCCATGCCCATCATGGCCACGATGGTGGTATACTTGGCGGTCGGGTACTGGAACGAATGGTATGCCGCGCTGCTTTTCGTCGTGCGGCACACCGAGCTGTATACGCTGCAGTATCTGCTGCGCGAGATACTGGTTTCCAGCTCCTCGCTCAACAGCCGCGGCGCGATCGACCTGCGCGCGGTGACCAACCAGGCTATCCCTTCGCAAAGCCTCAAGATGGCGGCGGTCATGGTTGCGACGGTCCCGATCCTGTGCGTGTACCCGTTCCTGCAAAAATACTTTGTGCATGGCATCATGGTAGGCGCAATCAAGGAATAGGAATAACGCAACGGCGGGAATCGCCTGCAAAGCACGGCATCGCGAATGGCCATACAGAAAGGAAAATGGGTATGCAAACAATGTTCCCCCGCACCATGGTGGGCGGCCTCTCGCTGCCGCGCATGATTATTGGTTCAAACTGGATGGCCGGATATAGCCACACCACCGTCGCCGCCGACAACATGATCAAGAACCGCTTTGCTTCGAAAGAGGCGGTGGCGGACATGATCGAGATATACTTGGAGTACGGCATCGACGCGGTGATGGGCCTTTTGGAGAGCACGCCGGTGCTGGCCGAGGGCATTCAGCTGGCGCAAGAGCGCACCGGCAAGAGGCTAATCGTCATCGATACACCCATACTGAACGTCGACAACAGCGCACAGGCCCGCGCCGAAGCGCGCAAGACGATCCACCACTCGAAGGAGCTGGGCGCGACCTTCTGCTTCCCGCACCACGTGTGCGGCGAACAGCTGGTGAACAAGAACGAGCGCAGCATCACCCGCCTGCCCGATTACCTTGCCATGATCCGCGAGGAAGGCATGATACCTGGCCTATCGGCCCACATGCCCGAGCTGGTGGTGTACTCCGACGCGAACGAATACGACGTGGAGACCTACATCCAGCTTTACAACTGCATGGGCTTCCTGATGCAGGTGGAGGTCGAGTACATTCACGGCGTGATCCACAACGCGAAGAAGCCGGTGATGACCATCAAATCCATGGCCGCCGGCCGCGTTTCACCGTTTGTGGGCCTCACGTTCAGCTATGCCACGCTGCGCCCCTGCGATATGGTAACCGTGGGCTGCTTTACGCCCGAGGAAATTCACGAGGACGTGGAGATCGCGCTGGCCGCACTGGAGCGCCGTGCGCCCAATCTGGCCGGGCGCAGTAGCCCCAAGAAGAGCGAAATCATGAAGGATCAAAAGGCGTAATGCGCCCGGCATGGAGGAGACACCCATGAAGATTGCATACACAGGCTGGACTTGGCATGTCAACCATGAGGACAACCAGAAATGGGAATTCGAGCAATTCCTGCGCGAGTTGGCCGATCTGGGCTATCAGGCAGTGGAGAATTTCGCGTTCATCACCCGCTTTTTCGATGACAATGCCGATGAGGTCAACGCCCTGCTAACCAAGTATAATCTGGAGATGGCCAACCTCTACGAGCACTTGACCGACGATGATGAGGCCGATTATCGGAGCGCCGTACACTACGTCGATTTCATGAAGAAAATTGGCGCGAAATATCTGAACCTTCAGGCGGTGATGTGGAACGAAGCACCGCTCGATCGCCCGACGGATGCGGCGTACATCAAGCGGTATGCCGAGGTCTGCAACCGCATTGGCAAGCTCTGCCGCGAGAACGGCTGCGTGGCCTGCTTCCATCCCCATGCCAATACGGCGGTGTATACCGAAGAGCAGATCGATTTGCTCCTGGCCAACACCGATGCGGAGCTGGTGACGCTCTGCCTGGACACCGCGCACACCACGCTGGCCGGTATGGACGTGGTGGCCGCGTTCACAAAGTACCTGCCGCGCCTAAGCTACATTCACCTAAAGGATGTGATCCCGGATCCGGATTTCGATCCGGCGTGGCCCATGAACCGCTTCTGCGAGTTGGGCGTGGGCACCGTGGATTTCCGCGGCCTGCACAATGCGCTTAAGCAGGGCGGCTATGATGGCGTGCTCTGCGTGGAGTTGGATCGCCGCACCGTATGCAACTATAAGTCCGCTATGATTTCGCGACGCTACCTGCACGACGTGCTGGGATACTGAGCAGAAATGAAGCCTTGAAGCGAACAAACACGCCCCGAAACGGAAAGCCGTTTCGGGGCGTGTTCGCACCTTCGGTTATGTTTCGAGGTCGATGCGGCAGGGCTCGCCGCCGCCAGCGTAAAAGCTGGGCCGCAGGATATCGCGAGTAAAGGTGCGCTCTTGCCCGTCGATATTCACCACCACATCGTAGTTGCCAAAGAAGAGCCGCGAGCGGCACAACCCATCACCGTTGGTCACACAGTCCGCATCGGTATGCCATTCGCGGTGGATCAGGTCGTACAGCGCTTGGTAGACAGGCTTGGGGCGCAGGTCGTCGGTCACCACGCCCGCAGGGGCGTTGAGCCAGCGGTGATCCGTAAAATCGAACCAGGAAAGCGCTTCGACCGCCGGATGGCTGAACACCAGGGTGTAAAAATCCTTGGCGAACTCGGCCTGCGAGTAAAGATCGTCCTCCGTTTCGGTGAATTGGTTGATCGCGCCCGCGCCAAAGCTCATCTCGCCAATGGGCGTGCCGCTGCAAATGGAGCATTCCGGAAAGTGGATGGGCCAGCCGAACGCCGCGGCCTTGTCCATCACGCGCAGCGTTTCCTCCTCGGTCCAGCGATCCTTGTGCATGTGGCTTTGCATGCCCAACAGATCAATGCCCACGTCGTGATCGCGCATCTGCTGCAGCAGGGCGTAATACTCTTCCTCGTGCACGTTCCAATCGCCGTAAATCAGCCGGGCGTTGGGCTGGAAGGAGCGCGCCAGCTCTACGCCAAACTTCATTACGCGGATGGAGCCCACTTCGCGCTCCCAGCGGGAGATGGGGTTATCAAAGCGGCCATTGACCGTGATCTCGTTGATCACATCGAAAAAATCGAAATCCGAACCATAGCGCTCCATCAGGTGGGTGATGCGCTCCACGTACAGCGCTTCGATGTCCGCATCGTTCGCGATCCAATCCGGGCAGCACTCGTGCCAGATGAGCGCGTGCAGCTTCTTTTTCAGTTGATTTTCGGCGGCCCATCGCACCAGGTTGCCGGTGTACGGTTCGGCATACTCGTGGCGCTGGGGTTCGTACCAATTCCAATGGTAGGGCACCATAGTGTAATTGAAAAGCTTGGTGAACTCGCGCGTGAAGCGCTCGTTCATCTCGGGTTCGGCGTACTTGCCATACATGTAGCAAACCGCGCCAAACAGGAACTGATGATTCCGCATGCGCAGGGCGACCCTTGCGTTTTCGACGGGTTGCCCATTGCGCAGCACGCGCAACACCACTTCCTGGGTGCGCACCTGCTGAATGCGTTTGCGGGCATCTTGTACGGCTTGGCTCATCGGCATCCTCCTTCAGAATTCCACAAAATCGATAGGAAGTATGTTTCTGTTATTATAGCATATTGCAGCTGGTTTTCCACCCCAAATGCCATAAAAGTGTAGTAAAAGCGCTTTGAAAATACGTGCTCTCCGGCTTGCGCATCCGGCAAAATTATGCGAAACTATATCATAAACGGCAACCATGATGCGCACGGAAAAAGAAAGTGAAATGTGGAGGGTGATTGCATGTTGGATAAGCAGAAATATTTGCAGGAGATCGATTCAGTGATAGCCCAGGGCCCCTTTGCGGATAATTGGAATTCACTGGCCGGGTTCCGCGTGCCGCAATGGTATCGCAACGCGAAGTTCGGCATCTTCATTCACTGGGGAGCCTATGCGGTGCCCGCATTTGCCAACGAGTGGTATCCCCGCAATATGTACATTCAAGGCAAGCCGGAGTTTCAGCACCACGTGGAAACCTACGGCCCGCACAAGGATTTCGGCTACAAGGATTTCATTCCGATGTTTCGGGCGGAGAAATTCGACGCGGAGGCTTGGATGAGCCTCTTCCAGGAAGCAGGGGCGCGCTACGTGGTGCCCGTCGCCGAGCATCACGACGGTTTCCAGATGTACAAGAGCGAACTCAGCCATTGGAACGCGGCGGAAATGGGGCCCTGCCGCGACGTGGTGGGCGAGCTGCGGGAAGCAGCCGAGCGCCACGGCATTGTGCTGTGTGCCTCTTCCCATCGCATTGAGCATTGGTTCTTTATGGGGCATGGCAAGGAGTTCGATAGCGATATACACGATCCGCTCCAGCCGGGCGACCTGTATTGGCCGGCCATGCCGGAGGCAAACCAGGCGGATATCAATAGCGAGCCCGCACCCTCGCAGGAATATCTGGAGGATTGGCTGATGCGTTGCTGCGAGATCGTGGACCGATACCGCCCGCGCATCGTATACTTCGATTGGTGGATTCAGCACCAGGCCGCCAAGCCCTACCTCAAGAGATTTGCCGCGTATTACTACAATCGCGCGGCGGAATGGGGCATAGAGGTCGCCATCAACTACAAGCACGAGGCTTTTATGTTCGGCTGCGCGGTGCCCGACGTGGAACGCGGTCAGTTCGCCGAAATCAAGCCTTACTTCTGGCAGACCGATACTGCCGTGGCCAAGAACAGCTGGTGCTACACCGAGGGCAACGATTACAAGAGCGCCAAGGGGATCCTGTGTGATCTGGTGGACATCGTAAGCAAAAACGGCACGCTGCTGCTCAATATTGGCCCGAAGGCCGATGGTACCATTCCCGCGGAGGATGCCGCCATCCTGCGCGAGATAGGCGCATGGCTCCGCGCCAACGGAGAGG
This sequence comes from Eubacteriales bacterium, assembly GCA_031553615.1. Classification (GTDB taxonomy): domain Bacteria; phylum Bacillota; class Clostridia; order Christensenellales; family Aristaeellaceae; genus WQXF01. Next base: position 109,963 of record JAVBLJ010000062.1, on the reverse strand, counting down.
CGATCTACGATACCTCCATCTGGCGCAAGGCGGCGGAGGGCCCGACGCTCATCGAAGAAGGACAGTTTACCGACAGCAAGGACAAGGTGTTCACCGCCGAGGATATTCGTTTCACCGTGAAGGGCGACAAGCTGTACGCCACCGTGCTCCATTACCCGGAGGATGGCAAGGTGTGCATCCGTTCCCTGGCCATCGCCGACGCTTCGCACAAACCGGTTTTCCACGGAATCGTGCGCGAGGTGGACGTGCTGGGGTTCGATGAAAAACCGCAGTGGAAGCGCACGGAAAACGGACTGGAGATACAGACCTGCGGCGTGGTGAGCGACAAGCCGGTGGTGTTCCGAGTCACGCTCGATTGAGGCAAATCATACGGATCATATGGAACAAACGAAAGGCTTCGCAGCGATGCGGAGCCTTTTTGACCGGCATGAACGGCGATCGGCATGAACGGGTAAATCGACAGGCTTATCGGAAGTAGACAGGATTGGAAACCAGCGCCTTCATGGGCGGCAGACCCGGCGCGTACACCCGGTCGATCTCCACGCGCACGAAGGGTGCATCGCGGAACGAGCGGTTTAGGTGCAATTCCGAAGCCTGGGGCGGGCAGACGATTTCCTCGGCGGCCTGGGCGGTTAGCAGGCGTATCACGTCACCGCCCTGCAGGCGGGAGAAGTAGAAATCCAGCGTGCTGGCGGTGGGCAAGACTTCGCCCAATACCTCACCCGGAGTCGCTTCGCAGGCGATATCGAGCACCGGGCCCTCGGGTAGGTACGATATAAAACCGTGCCCGGCACGAATCGCGGCCAGCAGGTCGTTCGGCTCACGCGAGGGGGCGTACACGTAGTGGCAGGGCATGGCCAAGCTGCCCAGCAGGCCGGGTGCGTGGTAATCGCTGCCGCCGGTGATGGGCAAGCGCGCTCCCTGGCAAAGCTGCATGTGCCACCAACCAATGGCACGCATGTTGCGCTCCGACATCACGCCATTCCAGACCTCCACGCCGTCGAAGGGTAGCTCGAACCCCCATTCCCACGGCACCAGCGGGCAAAACGGGTGGTTGAGCACCACGAAAGCGCCGCGCTCCTGGGCCTGCCGCAGCAAGGCCTGTGTTTCGGGCAGCGATTCGGTGCAGTAGCGGTCGGTGAAAGGCCGGGCTATGCCCAACATGCCCGCATGCCCCTTGTAGTGCGTCCATTCGCAGCCGGGCAGCAACGTGATATCGGCGGGGCGGGGCAGGGCATCGTTTTGCGCGTAGCTGTTGTGATCTGTCACAAAGAGGAAATCCAGACCCAGCTGGCGCGCCAAAGCCAGGGAATCGGCGGCGGAGCCTCTTCCATCGGAAGCGGTGGTGTGCGAATGCGTATCGCCGCGGAACAACCGGCGGCGCTTCTCGGTCAGGGTGATATCGTACACGACCTCCACGCCCTGCTCGGGCACGCGGTATGCGCCGAGCACGATCTCCCAAGCACCCGCGCAAATGGGGCGGCGATCGAAACCCTCCGAGCTATCGAGCACGGAAATCCACACGTGATCGCGGTTGGAGCCCGATGCGCCCACCAAGTCTCCGCCCGGTGAGAACACCGCCAGATCGATGCAGCTCTCCTCTTGCAGCAGGGTGAAACCGGCCTCTTCCCGCGCGGACATGCGCGGATAGGTGTAGCGGATGTCGAGTCTCTCGATGCCCTCGGGCACCTCGAAACGTACCGGCAGGTAGCGGCGCTCCTCGCTCTTTCGCACAAGCGTGCGCAGTGTCAGGGTGTTGCTCATCGGGCTCCTCCTTTGGCGAGGCGCGGATCGGCCCAGGAGGTCAGCACGAAGCCCAACTCCTTGGCGCGCTGCTGCAGCTCGCCGCTTTTCAAAAATTCGTATTCCCACACGCGCTTTTGCCATTCTGGCGTGCGCGCCAGCATCGCCTCGTCCGGTTCGGAGGGATGCATGAATAGCTCCACGATGCCGCCTTCATTGCCGACGCTTAGGGCGGCGAGTTGCTCCAGGTAGTAGGTTCGCAATGCGTTGTATTCGGGGATTTGCGCTACCGCCAGTGGGTTGGTCAGGAATTCGTGGGGCAGTGCGACCCCAAATGCGCGTCCGGTGAGCGCAACCGTCCGGTGTGCCGCCCGCAGCAAGGAGGAGGGCGTATGCCCCAATTGACGGGCCAGGAAGCCGCTTCGCGAAGGGAACCGGAACGGCAGACGGTAACGGCGGCAGAGATCGAATGCTGTAAGGAAGAAGAAGCGCCCGTTGGTGCCGTAGAGCGTATCGCCGTGGCAATCGGCATGGCTGGGCCGGATTCCGTAGGAAAGCAAACGCTCGTACTGCGCCTCCATCTCGCGCCGCACGTCGCGAGCCCTGCCCTGCTGCGCCACGGCCTGCGCGCTCTTTGGCAGCAAGCCGTCGGGGGCGAAGGAATGCCCAGAAGGCCCGTTCGCTTGCGAAAGCAACGGCCAGGGCGCGTCGGCCCATTCGGAGTGCAGCGTCCAGTGCACGCCTACGGGCAAGCCTTCGCTTTGGGCGATCGCCGCTGCTTCCCGCGCGTACTCCGCCGGGGCCAGCAACGAGGCCGCCGTAATCGCCCCGGCGCGGAACAGGCTTTGCACCGCGCGGTTGACGCACGGAGCCATGCCGAAATCATCCGCATTGAGAATCAGGTACCGATCACGCATCGTTTGCGACCGATCATGCATCGTGCGCGCCTTCCTCCGGCGCGGGTGTTTTGGTCCCGGTCGGAATGGCGGCGCCAGTATGCGCGGGGAAGTGCAGGAAACGAGAAGCCAGCACGCTCAGCAGCATCGCGGCAAACGGGAACAGGATGAGCAGGAAGCGCATGGCCGCGTCGGGCTGCGGGCCGGGTACATCGCCGCTCACGTAGCCATAGAGCGGCTTGACCAGCACATAGGCCAAGCTGACGAACAATCCGCTCAGACGGTTCATGAAGCCGCTGACGCTGGAGTACAGGCCCTCGCGACGCACACCGTAGCGCTGGGTATCTTCATCCATGATGCGTGCGCCCACCATGTCCATCGTCACCATCACGCCGGCCAGACCCAAGCCCACCAGCACCGTCGCCAATATGGAATCGACCAGACCGCGCGTAAAGTAGAGCGGCACGAACGCGAGCGCCAGGAACATCAGCGCATAGCGCCACGCGGGCATTAGCGTAAAGCGCTTGATCAGTTTGCCCCAAATGAGCACGCCTACCATGGCGAACAGCAAGGCGGTGGCCAGCAGTATGGTCGATTCCCGACTGCCCAGGTGCAGCGCATATTTCACAAACAGGGGGAGAGAGGGCATTACCAGCGCGAATGCCGCAGAGTAGAACGCATTGGCCGCGCCGAAAATCCAGAATTTCGGATTGGTCAATATGGCCTTGAGCGATGGGAAAAGCTTCGGCTTTTCGCGAATTTCCTCGGGATTGGCCTCGTGACAGCCCAATGCACAGAACCAGATTACCGCCAGAGCGAGCACACCATATACCACGGAGGTAAGGGCGTAACCCAGCGCGTTGGCCACGATGGGTGTGAGCGCGACGCCGATGATCATGGCGGCGAGCTGAAACGCCTGGCGGATCGCATTGGTCTTGGTGCGCTCCGCCTCAGTGCGGAAGAGCTCGGGGAACAGCGCGCCATAGCTGGCATTGATGAGCGAATCCAACGTTCCGGTCAGCATGTAGGTGAGCAGTAGGTGGATAAACAGCACATTCGGCCCTGCGAGGGTGATCGGATTAAAAAAAAGAACAAACGAGAGCACCAGCAGCGGCGCGCCGATGACCAGCCAAGGCCGCCGCCGCCCCCAGCGGGTGCGCGTTCGATCAGAAAGAAAGCCATAAACCGGGTTGTCTAGCGCGTCCAGGAACGTATAGAGGAACACAACGAGCGCGAATTGCTCCGCCGTCACGCCCAATGTATCGACGTAGAGCACCACGGCAAAGGTTTTGAACATGTTGATAGGGATCGAGGTGCCAAACATGCCAATGGCGTAGCGCAAAGGGCTGGTCTTTTTACTTGCTGTTCCGATCGCGGGTGAATCCATGAATCCATCCTCCTTAGTGATTGCGAAATAAATATGTGGGCGCGCACAGGCCAACTGTTGACGGGGGTGAATATCTGCGCTATGATTTGCGGTAGGGTACTGTATGCAAGAGTTTACCGCATGCGGTGCCAGAAATCAATAGAAGCCCAATGTGTCGATCCCATAGAAGCCGATCCCATAGAAGCCGATCCCATAGAGAGCAATACGAGGAGGATACCCATGAGCGATTTGAGGGAAAAACTGCTGCACACCAACAAGAACGGTTTTGACCGCGTGGATGCCAAGGAGATCGATGCCGCCTACGCGTATGCCGAGGGTTACAAGACCTACATGGACGAGGGCAAGGTGGAGCGCGACGCGGTCGCCTACTCCATTAAGCTGGCCGAGGCGCAGGGTTTCGCGCCTTATCGGCGCGGGCAAAGTCTGAAGCCCGGCGACAAGATTTACTTCAACAATCGGGACAAGGCGCTCTACCTGGCCGTCATCGGCCAACAGACGCTGGAGCACGGCTTCTTCCTGGCGGCGGCGCACATCGACGCGCCGCACATGCACATAAAGCCCAATCCGCTCTACGAGGAGAGCGAGATGGGCTACCTCAAGACGCATTACTACGGCGGTGTGCGCAAGTACCAGTGGGTAACTATTCCGCTGGAGCTGCGCGGCGTGGTGGTGTTGCGCGATGGCAAGTGCGTACGCGTGAGCATTGGCCAGGATCCGGGCGATCCGCTCTTTACCATGACCGATCTTCTGCCGCACCTGGCGGCGGATCAGCGCGTAAAGCCGCTGGATAAGGCCATCGAGGGCGAGCAGCTCAACCTGCTGTTCGGCAGCCGTCCCCAGGCGAGCGACGACGGCAAGGATCGCGTGAAGCTGGCGCTGCTGGTTATTCTGAACGAGAAGTATGGCATCACCGAAGAGGATTTCCTCAGCGCGGAGTTGGCGGCGGTGCCCGCGTTCAATGCGTGCGACATCGGCTTGGATCGCAGCATGGTGGGTGCCTTTGGCCACGACGACCGCGTTTGCGCTTATCCCGCGCTAACCGCGCTTTTTGAGGCGAAGAACCCGGCCAAGACCTGCGTGACCGCGCTGGTCGACAAGGAGGAAGTGGGCTCCAACGGCGTGACCGGCATGTGCAGCAGCGCGTTCGATGATTTCATGCAGGATTTGTGCGAAGCCCAGGGCGTGGCGCGCCGCGCTTGCTACGTGAACGCATTCTGTCTCTCCGCCGACGTTACTGCTGCCTTTGACCCAACCTTCGCCGAAGTATACGAAAAGCGCAATGCCGCGTTCATGAACTACGGCCCGGGTGTGGGCAAATACCTGGGCGTGGGCGGAAAATCGGGCTGCTCGGATGCCAGCGCCGAAACCATCGCGTTCCTGCGTCGCGTATTGGATGGGAACAACGTCGTTTGGCAGATGGCCGAGCTGGGCAAGATCGACATGGGCGGCGGCGGCACCATCGGTGTTTACATCGCCAACAAGAACATTGACACGGTGGACATCGGCGTTCCGGTGCTCTCCATGCATGCGCCTTTCGAGGTGGTTTCCAAGCTCGACCTCTACATGACGCACAAGGCTTTTGCAACCGTGTTTGCCTGTAAGGAATAAGGCTGCCACCACCACGAATTCCCGAAAATCAAACGAAAAACGCCGCTCATGCAACAGTTCGCATGGGCGGCGTTTTGTTTGCAGTTCCTACGCCTCGTACACGATAAGGCCCAACAGGCTGGGGCCGGTGTGTGCGCCGAGCACCGGGCTGACCTGGGAAACGAACCCTTCGTTGACCACATTGAGCGCTTGCCTGGCCTGGGCAAGCAGCGTCTCCGCGTCGTCGGGCGATTCGCCGTGCACCACGGCGATGTGCACCGGGCGATCCTGGTAGCGGCGCTTGACCTCCTCCAGCAGGGTGGCTTGCGCGCCGTTGAACCCGCGCGCCTTGGCCAACGTCTGATAGATGCCGTCGTCGTTGACGAATATCACCGGCTTAAGGTTGAGCATGTTGCCCAACACCGATTCCACCAAACCAATCCGGCCGCCCTTGCGCAGATATTCAAGCGTGCGGATGATGAATACGCCCAGCATCGTTTCGCGCAATTGGTGCAAGCGCTCCACCGCCTGGGGAATGCTGCCGGTCTCTTGCAGCACTTTGCCGCACTCCAGCACCAGAAAGCCTTCGCCAATGGCGAGAATCTTGCTATCGACCACCTCGACGGTGAGCCGCGCATGCTCCGCCGCCACCATGCGCACCATATTGTACGTACCGGAAAGGCCGGAGGAAATGCAAATGTGCAGCGCGTGCGTGTAGCCCTCATCGGCCAGCCGATCGTACAGCGTGGTTACATCGTTGGGCAGCGGCAGTGAGGTGCTGGGCACTTCGCCGGGCATGCGCGCATACACTTCGGAGGGTGTGATATCCACCCGGTCGCGGTATTCCTTATTTTTGTACACCAAGCGCAACGGCACGGAAAAGATGTTGTACTGCGCGCGCTGTGCATCGGTCAAATCGCTGGCACTGTCGGTGATGAGGGCAATTTTGGGCGCTTTGTTGGTTGCGGCGACCTCGTTGTTTTCCATATCGGTCACATCCTTGTCTGCGGACTTTTGCGAGAGCAATTGGCGCTGCAAGGTGCGCGGCGTGCAGTATGCTCGCGATTACAATCGTTAGTATAGCATGGGAGGTTTGCATTGATCAACCTTTGCTTGCTATTTCGGGTAATTTCAAGAGATTTTGGCGGATTTCGGGTGATGTTCCGGCTTTTGCTGTTCGCTGTGCCAAAGGCTTTGCGCAAAGGTTCTATTCATGTGGCGTTTCGCATAGGCTTAGGCGTGGAGCGTGCGCAGCGAACGGAGGCGATGCCGGTGGTTTTCCGGGGGAGCAGGCAAGGCTGGATGCGGCAGGTGATGGTGGTGCTCTGCTTGGCGGCGCTTTCGTTGGCCTACGCGGGGCTGATCGATTCCGGCGATCTGATGGTGGCGGCGCGTAAGCGGGTGCTGCCGGTCTACAACGTCGAACAGAAGGAAAAGGTGCTCTCCATCAGCTTTGACGCGGCATGGGGAAGCGCGCAGACCGAGGAGATACTCGATATCCTCGATGACTACGAGGTTAAGACCACCTTTTTTCTGGTAGGGTTCTGGGTGGAGAAATACCCGGAGATGGTGGCGGAGATGGTGCGCCGAGGGCACGAGATTGGCAATCACTCGGCGACGCATCCACATATGGCGCAGCTATCCGAGGGAAAAATCCGTGAAGAACTGCGCATTGTCAGCGAGAAGGTTGAGCACATTACTGGCAAGCCAACCACGCTCTTTCGCCCGCCCTACGGCGAGTACAACGATGCGGTGGTACGCGTGAGCCGCGAGGAAGGCTACGAGTGCGTTCAATGGAATGTCGATTCGCTGGATTGGAAGAATCGCGGCGTACAGGACATGATCCGGCAATGCACCAAGAACATACAGCCCGGCGATATCGTGCTTTTTCACAATGATTCGAGATACATACTCGACGCTTTGCCGACGATTCTGAAAACATACCGCGATGCGGGGTATCGGATCATCCCTGTATCGGAGATTCTACTAACGGGTGAAACTTGGATCGATCACGCGGGGGTGCAGCACCCGGTGCCTACGCAATCCCCGCAGGACGCGACAACGAGCGCAAAATACACAAGGGGGCAAGACCCATGGAGCACATGATCAACGATCTACACCTGACGGGGAAACTGGTGGGCGTGCCGGAGGTTGGGCACGAGGCCTTTGGTGAAATGTTCTATTACCTATCGCTGAGCGTGCCCCGGCTTTCGGGCGCGGAGGATGTGCTGCCCGTGACCATTTCGGAGCGGCTGCTGGAAGGGCTGGACATGTCCGCAGGGACGCCGCTTTCCATCGAGGGGCAGGTGCGTTCGTACAACAAGGTCGTGGACGGTGCAGGCCGTCTATTGATCACTGCGTTTGCGCAACGCCTGCTCGAGGTCGACCCGCAGCGCAATCCGAATCACCTCCAGCTAACCGGTACGTTATGCAAGCCGCCCGCCTACCGAACCACGCCCTTTGGCCGGGAGATCGCCGACCTGATGTTAGCCGTCAACCGTGCCTACGGCAAGAGCGATTATATACCCTGCATCACTTGGGGTCGCAGCGCGCGGTTTGCCTCGCGGTTGCATGTGGGCGACCGCGTATCCCTTTCGGGAAGGCTGCAGAGCCGAACGTATCAAAAGCAAATGCCTGATGGCTCATGCGTGGAGAAGGTGGCGTACGAGGTGTCGGTCAGCCAAATCGAGCTGGCGACCAACGATATGGCCGATTCCGTGCATCCGGCCGATGCAAGCCCGGACGCGGAAGCGCGGGAAGGCATGCAGGATTCGCAGTGACCACGCGCCCCTGCAAAGCGCAGGGGTTCCCGAATGCCGAAGCGAAGCACCTTGTGAAACCTGCTTTGGGTGAAAAAAGCGCCCAATGCAGGTTTTTGCATGGTTTTTGATTGGTTTGGGCATGCGCTGATGTATACAAAACACCGAAACGTGGAAAAATGTTGCAGTAAAACCTATCCTTTTGCGCAAGAAAAGCGAGGGAGAGCTTCCTTTGGCGCGCTCTTTATGGTATACTGGCTATATATCCGTGCGCAGAGCTTGCCGAGGGTTGCGCCTTTGGCAGCTTTTTATTCTTGCGGCATATACACCCGCTAGTGAGATGGAGGCAGTCCCATGAGAGAGACACCCCTCAAAAGCGAACAGACCGATTTGCTGGTGCAGGCGCTGCTCGCGCTCGACAGCCCAGAGGAGTGCTACCAGTTGCTGGAGGATTTGTGCACCATCCACGAAGTGCAAGCGCTGGCGCAACGCATCGAGGTCGCGCGCCTGTTGCGCAAGCATATCACTTACCAAGAAATTGCGCACACAACCGGCGCAAGCACCGCGACCATCAGCCGCGTTAACCGTTGTCTAGCCTATGGGGCCAATGGTTACACCACTGTGCTGGATCGAATGGAGGAGAAAGCGTAATGGACTTGAGCATGCTCAACCCGCAGCAAAGGCTTGCGGCGGAGACCACCGAAGGCCCATTGCTGATTTTGGCCGGCGCAGGCTCGGGTAAGACGCGCGCGCTGACGTACCGCATCGCCAATCTGCTCGACAAAGGCGTGCCCGCCTACCGCATACTGGCGATCACCTTTACCAACAAAGCGGCGCGTGAAATGAGGGAGCGCATCGAGGCGCTTGCCCCGCAGGTCGCTGCTGACGCCTGGGTGAGCACCTTCCATGCTTCGTGCGCGCGCATACTGCGCCGCGATATCGAGAAGCTGGGCTATACGCGAGCGTTTACCATTTACGATGACGACGATCAGATGTCGCTCATCAAGGATTTGCTCAAAAAGCAAAACATCGATGAGAAGCTTTTGCCCCCGCGCGAGGTAAAATCAAAAATATCGGACGCCAAGAACCACCTGCTCAACCCGGACGAGTGGTTCGCGGGCTCCAGCCGCGATTTTCGCATGCAGAGCATCCACGACCTGTTCGTGGCCTACGAGGCGCGCCTTAAAGCTGCCAACGCACTGGATTTTGACGATCTGCTGGTCAAGACGCTGGAGCTTTTCGCCGGGCATCCGCCGGTGCTGGAAGCGTACCAGCAGCGCTTTCAATACATCCACGTGGACGAATATCAGGATACCAACTACGCGCAGTACATGATGATCAAGCTGCTGGCCGCCAAGCACCACAACCTCTGCGTGGTGGGCGACGACGATCAATCCATCTACGGTTGGCGCGGCGCGGATATCCGCAACATACTGGATTTTGAAAAGGATTTCGCGGGCTGCACCGTCATCAAGCTCGAGCAAAACTACCGATCCAGCGCCAACATACTCGATGCGGCCAACAATGTGATCACCCACAACGAGGGCCGCAAGGAAAAAGCGCTGTGGACCGAGCGCGGGGAAGGGCACCGCATCCGCGTATTCAAAGCGGGCGATGAGCGCGAGGAAGCTGCCTGGATTTGCGATCGCATGCAGCAGCTCATCCAGGCGGGGCAGAGCTACCAGGATATGGCGGTGCTCTACCGCATGAACTCGCAATCCCGCGTGTTGGAAGAAATGATGGTGCGCGCCGGCATTCCCTACCGGGTTTTTGGCGGCATGCGCTTCTACGACCGCAAGGAAGTGCGCGACATCATCGCCTACCTGCGCGTGATTTGCAACCCGGCGGACGACGTTTCGCTGCGCCGCATCATCAACCAGCCCAAGCGCTCCATCGGAGACGCGACCATCGCCGAGCTGGTGCGCCATGCGGAGGAGCAAGGCTATGCACTGTTCACCGCCATGCTGGAGCCCCCGGAATCGCTGGCCTCCCGGGCGCGCAAATGCGTGGGCGATTTTGCCCAACTGCTGACCAAGCTGACCACCGTGCGCCACACCATGGGTCTGGCCGAATTCGTCGATCTGCTGATCGAGGAGACCGGATTAGCGGTGCAATATGAGCGCGAGCATACCGACGAATCCCAAACCCGGCTGGAGAACATCCGTGAATTCTCCGGCGCGGTGCACGAATTTGCTGAAAAGGCCGAGGAACCCACGCTGGAAGCCTTCCTCGAAAACGTGGCGTTGGTCACCGATTTGGACGGCATGGAGGGCGAAGCCCGCGCCGTGACCATGATGACGCTGCACAGCGCCAAGGGGCTCGAATTCCCGGTCGTGTTCCTCACCGGCATGGAGGAGGGCATCTTCCCCAGCGGACGTTCGCTGATGGACCCCGCGCGCATGGAGGAGGAGCGCCGCCTGTGCTACGTGGGCATCACGCGTGCGCGCGACATGCTGCACCTCTCGCACGCCACCCAGCGCATGCTGTTTAACCAAATGCTGCACAATCCGCCTTCCCCCTTCCTGCGCGAGATTCCCGAGCGTCTGCTCGATGAGAGCGGCGCGATGCGCAGGGAGATGGCGTTCCCCGCCGCCCAGGAGCGCACCCGCGAGCCGCAGGCAACCCGCGCGCAGCGCCAGCCCGTCAAGGATTTCGGCGGCGGCCGCGCAGGCTCGCTACGCATTCCCGGCGTGCAGAAGGGCTTCGGCGATGCGGTGATGGTGCCTTCGGTGGCCGCTGCGCAGAGCTCCACGCCCGCGGTATTCCACGTGGGCGACCGGGTGCTGCACAAGAAATTTGGCGAGGGCAACGTGATCAGCCTCACGGGCAAGGGGGCCGACGCGCGCATCGCCATCGAATTTGCCGCCTATGGGGTCAAGGAGTTCTCGATGTCCATCGCGCCGATCGTCAAGGTGGGCAGGTGACGCATAGTTGACACAAATAGAGGGCGGGCAGGCAGAAAACGTACAAATCCAAAACGTACGAGCCCAAAACGACGATACGAAAAGTGAGCAGATATTGGGCGATCCCAAACAGAATATGCGCGCGCTGGTGGATCGATTGAATGAAACGGCCCACGCGTACTATGTGCTGGATAATCCGATTATTTCGGATAAAGAATGGGATGCGCTCTACGATGAGCTGGTGCGCATGGAGCAGGAGACCGGCGAAAGCTTGCCGGATTCTCCAACGCGCCGCGTGGGCGGAGCGCCGCTTGCAGCCTTCACGCCGCACCGGCACCTGGCGCGCCTGTGGAGCTTGGGTAAGGCGCAGCAGCCCGGCGAGCTGTTCGATTGGGCGGCGCGCTGCGAAAAGCTGCGGGATGCAGCCAATGAACGGCGGGACGTTGCGTTGCCGCCGCTTTGCTATGCCGTGGAGTACAAGTTCGATGGCTTAACCCTCAACCTGACGTATGAGGGCGGCGTGCTGGTACAGGCGGCGACGCGTGGGAACGGCGAGGTGGGCGAGGCGATCCTGGCGCAGGTGTGCACCATCCGCAACGTGCCGCAGCATATTCCTTTCAAAGGGCGCATGGAGGTGCGGGGCGAGGGCATCATGTGCCTTTCGACGCTGGCGGAATACAACAGAACTGCCGCTGAGCCGCTCAAGAATGCGCGCAACGCCGCCGCCGGTGCGTTGCGCAACCTAGACCCTAAGGTGACGGCGGAGCGCAAGCTGGAAGCCTTTTTCTATCAGATCGGCTACATCGAGGGCCGCCAGTTTGCCGATCACCGCGAAATGATGGCCTTTCTGCAGGAGAATAAGCTGCCAGTCAGCCCGTATTTTGAGGTGGCCGACACCGCCGGATGCGCGCTGGAGCTGGTTCAAGCGATCGAGGCCCGCCGAGAAGCGTTGGATTTCCTCATCGACGGCGCGGTGATCAAGATTTGCGACGAGGCCACGCGCGAGGTGCTGGGCTACACCGATAAATTCCCGCGCTGGGCGATCGCCTACAAGTTCGAAGCCGAAGAGACTACCACCGAGCTGCGCGACGTGACCTGGGAGCTGGGCCGCACTGGAAAGCTTACGCCGCTCGCGCACCTTGCGCCGGTGGAACTGGCTGGGGTGACGGTACAGCGCGCCACGCTGAACAATTGGGGCGACATCCTGCGCAAGCGCGTGCGCATCGGCGCGCAGGTCTGGGTGCGCCGCTCCAACGACGTGATCCCTGAAATACTGGGCATCGTGGAGGGCGAGAGTGAGGCGGGCTGGCGCGAGATCGTGAGGCCGAGCGTTTGCCCAGCGTGTGGTCAACCGCTCACCGAACGCGGCGCACACCTGTTTTGCCTGAATCGGGCCAGCTGCCGCCCACAGACCGTGGCGCGTTTGGCGCACTTCGCCTCCCGCGATGCCATGGATATCGAGGCATTCAGCGCCAAAACCGCCGAGCTTTTCTACGATGAGCTGGGCCTGCGCGATCCGGCGGGGCTGTACGCACTGGAGCCCGAGGCTATGCAGCGCTTAAAGGGATTCGGGGCAAAGAAGGTAGAAAAGCTGCTACAGGAGCTGGAAAAAAGCCGCGATTGTCCGCTGGATGTGTTCCTCTTTGCGCTGGGCATTGCCAACGTGGGCCGAAAGACCGCGCGCGATCTGGCGCGGCGCTTTCCGACGCTGGATGCGCTTGCGGCGGCGGATGAGTTGGCGCTGCAGCAGGTAGAGGAGGTCGGCCAAGTAGTGGCCGCCAGCGTGGTGGAATTCTTTGCGCTGTCCGAAAACCGGGAGATGGTGGACCGCTTGCTTGCGGCGGGCATTGCGCCCAAGCCTTTGCCGGTCGAGAGCGGGCAGGGCGCGCTTGCAGGCATCACTGTGGTGCTGACCGGCACGCTGCCCAACTTGGCCCGTGCCGATGCTGAAAGGCTGATAGAGGCACACGGCGGCAAGACGGCCTCCAGCGTGTCCGCCAAGACGGGATTGGTGTTGGCAGGGGAGGCGGCGGGCAGCAAGCTGGCTAAGGCGCAATCGCTGGGCGTGCGCGTGATCGATGAAGCCGAGTTTCTTGCTTTGATCGGCGAAGGTGTGTAGGGCGTGCAGCCCTAAGCGCGGCGAGGTTGAGGGCGGCAAGCTCGTTGGCAAAGTGCCAGGAATCGCAAACCGAAGGAACTGAAAATCAAAGGAACTGTAAATCAAGGGAACTGTAAATCAAAGGAACTGAAAATCAAAGGAACTGTAAATCAAAGGAATCGTAAACCGAAGGGATCGTTAGCGATATGCGTCCAGGAAAGTTGACCAACGAGGAGTTGCAGAGGATCATCCTCTCCCAGCTCGGCCCCAATCGGGAGGATGTGCTGATGGGGGCGGGTGTGGGCGAGGATTGTGCAGCCATTCGGTTTGGGGAGGAGGCTTGCGTGCTCTCCACCGATCCCATCACCGCCGCCAGCACCCGGCTTGGGCATCTGGCGGTGCAGGTTTCGCTCAATGATGTGGCCTCCTCGGGCGCGGAGCCGCTGGGCGTGCTGCTGACCGTGCTGGCTCCGCCGGAATCCACGGCGGAAGATATCGGCCAAGTGATTCGCGAAGCGGCGGAAGAGGCGGCTGCGCAAGGCCTGCAGATCATCGGCGGACACACGGAGATCACCGACGCGGTGCGCCGCATGCTTGTCTCCTCAACGGTGGTGGGGCGCGCCAAGCTGACTGCATTGGTGAGCACGGGGGGCGCGCAGCCCGGCGATGCGCTGATCATGACCAAGCAGGCGGCCATCGAGGGTACGGCGATATTGGCCCGCGCTGCGGCCGAGCGTCTGCGGGGTGCGCTGACCGAGCAGGAGCTTGCACAGGCGTTGGCCATGGCGGAGCTGGTGAGCGTGCTGCCCGAGGGGCGCATCGCCGCCGCGAATGGGGCCACCGCCATGCATGATGCGACCGAGGGCGGCGTGCTTGGCGCGGCGTGGGAATTGGCGGAGGCTTCGGGGTTGGGCCTGCGCATTGAGCTGGACGCGATTCCCGTTCATGCAGTGACGCGCAAACTCTGTGATGTGCTGGGCATCGATGCGCTGCGGCTCATCTCCAGCGGGGTGATGCTGATCGCCCACCCGGAGGGAGCTCGGCTGTGCGAGGTGTTGCGCGCGCAAGGCATCGAGGCTGCCGTTATCGGTGCCTTCACGCAGGAAAAGGCACGATTGCTGGTGCACGAGGGTGAAGAGTGCGAGCTGGAGTCGCCGGATAGCGACGAGATTTATCGCGCGCTGGAACCCTGAACGCAGTCCGGGCGCCTGCGGGCCATACGAGTGCACGCGAAGCCGCGCGGCGCACGAATCGCGGGTAACGATCTGTGTAACACCAAATGGCATCAAATACCGTGAAAACCTTGCCAATTCACGCATCCTGTGGTATGATTCTCCGATAAAATGGCGCAGAACAATGGCGCAGGGCAATGACACATAGGAAGAGCGCATGGAGGGTGCAGTATGCTGAGCATGACCGGGTATGGCCGCAAACAAATCCTTCGGGATGGCCGTGAAATGACCGTAGAGGTCAAGACGGTCAACCATCGGTTCCTGGATATCTCGTTCCGCATGCCCCGTCACCTCGGCTTTTTGGAGGACCCGATCCGCAAGCTGCTTGCCACCCGCATGCAGCGCGGCCATGTCGATATCAGCCTCTCCTACCGCAACAACCGCGAGGACGCGCGGGTGGTCAGCGTCGATACGGCGTTGCTCTCCGCCTATCAGGCCGCGTTTGAGACCATTCGGGCTTCGGCTGCTATCCAGGGCGAGATGGCCCTTGCCGATTACACGCGCCTGCCCGACGTGCTGGTGGTGACCGAGCAGGAGGAGAACCGCGATGCGGTGATCGCTCTTATGGCGGAGACGCTCAACACCGCCTGCGACGAAGCCTGCGCCATGCGTGCCCGCGAGGGCGAAGCGCTGCGCCTGGACATGCTCGAAAAACTGGCGTCCATCGAAGGCAAGGCCGCCGAGATTGCCACGCGCGCGCCGCTGGTGGTGCGCACCTACCAAGAAAAATTGCAGGCGCGCTTGGCCGAGTTGTTGGACAATCCGGTGGATCCGCAGCGTTTGGCGCAGGAGGTGGCAATCTTTGCCGATCGCTGCGCTATCGATGAGGAGCTGGTGCGCTTAGCCAGCCACATCGAGCAGATGCGTACCGCCTTTTCCGGCGAGGAAGGCGTGGGGCGCAGACTGGATTTCCTGATTCAGGAGCTCAACCGCGAGGTCAACACCATCGGCTCGAAGGCCTCCGATTTGGCCATCGCGGCGCGGGTGGTTGATATGAAGGGCGACATCGAAAAACTGCGCGAGCAGGCGCAGAATATCGAGTAGTGGCGCCGAGTAGGAACCTGGAACGACGGGACGTGGAGGCGCAGCGTGAGCATCAAGCTTATCAACATCGGCTTTGGCAACATCGTTTCGGCCAACCGGCTCATCGCTATCGTCGGGCCGGAATCGGCCCCCATCAAGCGCGCAGTGCAAGAGGCGCGTGAAAAGGGCAGGCTGATCGATGCGACCTATGGGCGACGCACGCGTGCGGTGATCATTACCGATAGCGATCATGTGATCCTTTCGGCGGTGCAGCCCGAAACCGTGGCCAACCGCCTCAACGCAAAGGATGCGGCGGGCATTACGGAAGATTCGGCGGATGAAGAGGAGGAATAAACCTTGTCCCACACTCGCAAGGGAATGCTGTTGGTGGTTTCCGGCCCCTCGGGCGCAGGCAAGGGCACGCTTTGCACCAAGCTGTTGCAGGAGGATCCGCGTTTTCAGTTCTCGGTGTCAGCCACGACTCGGGCGCGTCGCGAGGGAGAACAGGACGGGGTGCACTACCACTTCCTATCCGGCGAGGAATTCCAGCAGCACGTGGACGCGGGCGATTTTCTGGAATGTGCGCTGGTGCACGGCAATCGCTACGGCACGCTGCGCGACGAGGTGCGGCGGAGCCTGGAGGCTGGGCGCGATATGCTGCTCGATATCGATTCGCAGGGCGCACGCAGCGTCGCGGCAGCCATGCCCGATTGCGTGACCGTGTTTATATTGCCGCCTTCGTACGCGGAGCTGCGCAAGCGGCTGCACACCCGCAACACCGATCAAGAGAGCGAGATTGTGCGCCGCCTGGGCAACGCGAAGGGCGAGATCGATCAGCTGCTCAAGTATCAGTATGCGATCATCAACACCACCGTGGAGGAAGCGATGGAGCAAATGCGCGCCATCGTGACCGCCGAAAGACAGCGTACGACGCGCTTCTTCCCGGAAATCCCCGTCGAGTAGGGGTTGCGATCCGGGAAGGCGTTCCGTATATTCGCCCGGCGCTTGCGCCGTGGAACCCGCCAAGCATGAAGGAGGAAAACCTATGCCTATGACCAATCCGCCCATTGGAACCCTGCTGGACAAAGTGGATTGCCGCTACACGTTGGTGGTGGAAGTATCCAAGCGCGCGCGCCAGCTGGTTGGCGGCGTGCAGCCGTTAATTGATACCAAGGACAACAAGATGGTTTGCGTGGCCGTTGAGGAAGTCAACCGCGGTTTGATCACCTACGAGCGCCCCGCCAACATCGAAGAGGAGTAACCATGCTGCAAGGGAAAACCGTGGTGCTGGCCATTACCGGAGGCATCGCGGCCTACAAGGCGGCGGAAATTACCAGCCGCCTGGTTAAGCTAGGCGCGCAGGTGTATGTGGTGATGACCGAGCACGCGCGCGAGTTCATCCAGCCGCTTACGCTAGAAACGCTTTCGAATCACCCCGTGGCCTGCGATCTTTTCGCGCGTCCAGCGACCTGGGAGGTTGAACATATCGCGTTGGCTAAGCGTGCCGACGTGTTTTTAATCGCCCCCGCCACCGCCAATGTGCTGGGCAAAATGGCGTGCGGCATTGCGGACGATATGCTGACCACCACCGTGATGGCCACCCGCGCGCCAGTGCTGGTGGCACCGGCCATGAACACTGGCATGTGGGAGAGCGCTGCGGTGCGGCACAACCTTACGGTGCTGGAAGCGCGGGGGGTCGAGGTGATTGCGCCCGAGACCGGACGCTTGGCTTGCGGCGACGAAGGCGCGGGCAGGCTGGCCCAGGTGGATATGATCGTGGAGCGGGTGCGCGCACGGTTGCTTTCTGCGCAGGATTATGCGGGTAAGCGCGTCTTGGTAACCGCCGGCCCGACGCGCGAGTCCCTCGATCCGGTGCGCTACCTTTCCAACCGATCCTCGGGCAAGATGGGCTATGCGCTCGCCGAGGCCGCGTATGCTCGCGGCGCACAGGTAACGCTGCTGAGTGGGCCGGTCGCGCTGACCCCGCCAACCGGCGTGTCCGTAGAGCGATTTGGCACCACGCAGGAGCTGTATGACGCGATGCTTCGGCTCGCCCCGGAACACGATGTGATCCTGCAGGCCGCTGCGCCTGCCGATTACCGCGCTGAGCAGATTGCCCCACAGAAGATCAAGAAGCAGGGCGATGCGCCGATGGAGTTGCGGCTCGTTCAGACCCCGGACGTGGCAGCGGCGGTGGGGGAGCGCAAGCTTCCGCATCAGGTGTTGGTGGCGTTTGCCGCCGAAACCCAGGATGTGCTGGAGCATGCACAGCAAAAGATGCGCCGCAAGCGGGCGGACATGATCGTGGCGAACGATGTAACCCTGCCGGGTGCGGGATTCGATGTGGATACCAATGTCGCCACCCTTATCACCGAGGGCGGAGCGGAAGCGCTGCCCCAGATGAGCAAGCGCGTGCTGGCCGATTGCATTCTGGATCGTGCATTGACGCTGGGCAAGCCGCGGGAACAATCGTAATTTGCAGGCTGGTGCGCGGAGTGCGTAGCCAGCTTGTTTTTTTCATCGTCTAGAACCTGAAGATTTTGAGTGAGAAGAAGGGAACCGACATGGAGTTCGTATTCAACAACGGCAACGACAAGGAGTATCAGCGCGGACTCAACGTCCTGCTGACGAAGGTTTTCCAAGATTTTTCTTTTTGGATGGATCAGGATTTGTGGGATGAGCGATACGAAAGCTACGCCATCGTGGAGGATGGCCGGTTCGTATCGAACATTTGCGTGTTTCGCACGCAGGTGCTTTGGCGCGGTGAACCGCATCTAGCCCTTTCGCTCGGCGCGGTGTGCACCGATCCGGACTACCGGGGACGTGGTTATTCTCGCATGCTGATGGATCGTGTGCTCGAGCGCTATCCCCATACGCCCATGTACCTGTCCGCGAACCCGAGCGTGGTGGAGTTTTACCCGAAGTTTGGATTTCAGCGTGTGTACGAGAAGCGCCCGATGCTGTCTTGCGCGATCGATAATGCGCTGCCGCCCAAGAAGCTGACCTACAACGACCCGAAGGTATACGAATATGTGCGGGGGCGCAAGAATTTCTCCAGATTGCTGGATTGTGCCAACACGGAAACCGTAGCGATGTTCGATCTATACCAGCGGCCGTTCGTCGATAGCCTATATGAAGTGCCGGAATGCAAGGCGATGGTGGTCGCTGAACAGCAGGGCGATGTGCTGACCCTCTACGGGGTGTATGCACTGCGCAACCTTGCCTGGGACGAGCTGCAGGCGCGCCTGCCCTTCGCAGGGGTGCGCCGCGTGGAATTTGGCTTCATGCCGGACGGCTTGGGCGTGCCTTACGCCATGGAGGAGTTTGATGGCGAGATTGTTTTTGTGCGCAACCTTGGCGTGGAGCTGGGGGATTTTAAGTTCCCCGATCTTTCGTTTACTTGATTTTTTTCACTGCGTGCGGTATACTAATCCTCGCCGCACGTTTCGATGACGGTCGGGTCCTGTGCAATGGCGGGGTGTGAACTTTGTCAGGTCCGGAAGGAAGCAGCAATAAGCGCTATACGCCATGTGCCGCGGGGTTGCTTGGCCTGAGTGCTTGCGGTACAAGTCGAATCAAGACGGGAACGAAAGCTCCTGTCTTTTTTTGCGCGCACAATAATTCTTTTGGTTGTTGTTATGTGCGATTTGGACTAGCATAATCTTCTTGCAGGTGCTATACTGATAACGGACGATGCTATAAGCACATAAGAAGCTCCAAAAGAATTATCGGAGGAGGGAGCCGTTTGGAGCGAAAAGAAAATGAAAAGACTGAGAAAAGTGCAGTCAAAAGGGAATCATCTAAAAAAGAAACATCCAACATAAAAGCATCCAACATAAAAGCATCCGACATAAAAGCATCCGACATTAAAGCGTCCAACACAAAAGCATCCGACACAAAAGTGTCCAGCAGAGGAGCGCACGGCAAAGATGCATTCCCCAAGGAAGGAGTAAGGAGGAGGGGCTCGGCAAAAAAAGAGGGCGAATTTGCTTTGCAGCAGCTTGTGGATTTAAGCCACGATATGCGCACTCCGCTGAGCATCATCCTCAGCACGGTGCAATTGCTTGAGGACAGGGCCGAGGAACACTACGGCACGGAGCTCGAACAGATTCGAAGAAATGCACAGCAATTGCTGCGAATCATCAGCAACATCGTGGATTTAGCGGCCATCGATTCCGGACATGTGCGCCTGCACATGCAGCAGGTGGAGTGCGTATCGTGGCTGCGTGAGGTGAGCTTGGCTTGTGCACCCTACGCGCGCCACAAGGGTGTGGAATTCACCTTCGCGTCCAACGCAGAGGAATTGTGGATCACCTGTGACGCGGTGCGGTTGGAGCGCTGCGTGCTCAATCTGGTTTCGAACGCGGTACGCTTTACCGAAACCGGCGGCCTTATCTGCCTTTTTATCGAAGCCAGCGAGCATGAGGTGTGCATCAGCGTCAGCGACAATGGCTGCGGCATGGATGAAAAGCAGCTGACCAAGCTGTTCAAGCGCTTCTCCGCCACGAGCGTGGACACGCAGCAGCACAAAGGCAACGGACTGGGTCTATCGCTGGTGAAATCCTTCATTGAGCGAATGGGCGGACGGATCGAGATCGAAAGCGAATATGGGGAAGGAACGCGCGCCAGCCTTCACCTGCCCATACGGCTGAAAACCACCTGCCCTTCCGCGGTGCTCGAGGTGCTGGGTCCGGCGGTCACAGGCGCAGCCGTGGAGCTTTCGGATATACTAAAACCCCGCGAGGATTAATGCACCCTCGCGCAACACAGAAACCGAATAGACAGCGACGACGCTTGCATGCCACCGCATTTGCGGAAACGATGGCGCGCAAGCGTTGCGCGTAGTGGCCGATTGCGGTATAATAAGAAGAATCCAGTCCAATTGAGGCCAAAGGGCTGGGATACTGGAGGCTGAGCGCTTGCTAGACTTGCTGTTTCATAATCCTGCACAGTTTTTCCTTTTATCGCTGTACCGTATTCCCGTGTTGATCCTATCGCTTTGCTTCCATGAATGGGCGCATGCGTACGTGGCCAACCGTTGCGGGGACCCAACCGCGCGCATTCTGGGGCGAATGACGCTGAACCCGTTGCGGCATCTGGATGTCGTTGGAACCCTGATGATGCTTACGGTGGGGTATGGCTGGGCGCGCCCGGTGCCGGTCAACCCACGAAACTATCGTAACCGCCTCGCCGACGATATCAAGGTTTCGTTGGCAGGTATCGTTACCAACCTGATTCTGTTCTTGCTGTTCACGGCCCTCGCGGTGGCGCTCAACAGCCTGCTATGGAAACCGGATGTTTTGGAGGCCTGGGGATCGAAGATATTCCTACAATTGGACAATGGCATCAACCAAATGCTGGTGTACGATAGCCAAATCTACGCCGATATCATGCGAACCCCGTGGCTGGCGCCCGTGATGGGTTTCGTCAGCATGGCGGCGATGACCAACCTTTTTCTGGCGATCTTCAACTTCCTGCCCATTCCGCCGCTGGATGGTTATCACGTGTTTAATGACATCATCCTCAAAGGCCGTTTGGACATCACGCCGCAGATTGCGCAGATCGGCATGTTCGCGTTGCTGGCGCTCTCCGTGTCCACCAACGTCATCGGCAATGTGATGTACTTTCTGGCGGGGCATGTGCAGGGCTGGGTGCTGCAGCTGTTTTTGATGATGGTCGGCAGGGGATAATGGACAGTTAGCGGGGGCGTGCGATGGCATATCAGGTACAGTTAAGCCAATTCGAGGGACCGTTGGATTTGCTTCTCCACCTCATTGCCCGCGCGAAGGTGGATATTTGCGACATATTCGTATCGGAGATCACCGAGCAGTATTTGGCCACCATGGAGGATATCGACGCGCTGGATATGGATACCGCCAGCGAGTTTTTAACCATGGCCGCGACCCTGCTGGAGATCAAATCGCGCGCGCTGTTGCCGCGCTTGCCCGATCCAGAGGAGGAAGGCGAAGAATCGCCGGAGCAGGCGCTGATTCGTCGCCTCCATGAATACAAGGCTATCAAAGAGGGGGCGGGGGAGATGCAGAGCATCGAACGCGCGGCCAGGGCGGTTTTTTCCAAGCTGCCGGAGGAATACCCGCTGCCGCCCCCAACCTATCAACTGGATAACCTGACCATGGATGGCCTGGTTGCCGCCTTTCGCCGATTGATGCTGCGCGCGGCGGAACCGGAGGAAGTCACCTTTACGACCCGGGCCATCGCTCGCGAATCCTTCTCGATCCAGGAATGCGTGTTTCGCATTTCCGCGCGCGTCCGGCGTGGTTCCGTGCAGTTTTCCCACCTTTTTTCCGAGCACCCGACGCGCGACGAGGTGGTTACGCTGTTTATGGCGCTGCTGGAGCTTTTGCGTCTGGGCAAGCTGCACATACAGCAAAGCGAAGTATTTGGCGATATCCTATTAATGCAAAGCGGAGGGGAAGCCGTTGGAGCGGAATGAGCTTTGCGCAATTCTGGAGGCGGTGCTGTTTGTGGCCGGAGAGCCGGTGGAGCGCGACGCGGTGATGCAAGCGCTCGAGGTGACGCCCAATCAGCTCGACGAGGCGTTGGAAGCGCTGGATGGGGAATACGAATTCGGAAAGCGCGGCATTCGTCTGCTGCGCTATGGCAGTTGCATGCAGTTGGCGACCCGGCCGGACTACGCGCCCTTCGTGGAGCGGCTGCTGCAGCCGGTACAAAAGCAATCGCTGACCCAAGCCGCTTTGGAAACATTGGCGGTGGTAGCCTACAAGCAACCAGTAACCCGCAGCGAGGTCGAGGCCATACGCGGCGTGAAGTGCGATTACTCTATCTCCATGCTCATGCAAAAGCGGCTGATTCAGGACGTGGGCCGCAAGGAAACATTGGGCAGGCCCATACTGTACGGCACCACCGATGAGTTCCTGCGGCACTTCTGCATCGCATCCCTGGAGGAATTGCCCGCCATCGATCTGACCCTGCCGGCCCAAGAGGATGCCGAGGGTGAGACAGCGCCTACGCTGCCCCAGCTGATGGCGCAGGATCAGCGAGCGCGCATGGAGGGCGAAGCGGAACTGGGCGAAACGGAACCGTGCGAGGCTGAACCGAGCCAAGGCGGCGAAGCCTCTGCTGAGACGGACGAAGCCGAACCGGTACCGGACAAGGAGTTTTTGCCGGGAGATGAGGAAATCGTCCTGGGAGACGAGGAATTCTTCCCGGAGGAAGATGAAGCGGAAGCGTAGGTATATGAAACCCTGCCGACAAGGCGGGGTTTTTGCATGTAAATGCCTGGAAAGGGGAAAAAGAGAACGAATCGCGGAGAAAGCCGGGCCGGGAGGGATGCGCTTGTTGTCGTATGTTGCGTTGTCGTTGGCGCTTTTTGGTGCGCTGTGGTGGATGCCGGTGCGCATCGCAGGGCGCATCGATCTCAACCGCACGCCCACAGCTCGCCTCGATTGCACGATTTGGCGCGTTCGGCTGCGCTACGATGCCGTCGTGGAGCGCCAGGAAGGGAGCCTCGCGCTGCACATCCGGCGCAGGGGAAGCAAGCGCAAGCCGGAGGAACCGCCCGAGTTGGTGGCAAGCATACAGGAGGTTCTCGCGGTGGTGCGCTTTTTCCGCAGCCATCCGCGTTCGCTCGCGCATTTACAAAGGGTTTTGCGCCTGCAAGCCCTGGGAATCTTCCTGCGCGTGGGCACAGGGGATGCGGCATACACGGCCCAATTGCACGGCCTGTGCTGCACGGCATTGCTCCTGATTGCGCAGGCGGTGCACCGGCGCAAGCGCATTTGGCCCCGGGTGCGCGCGTTGGGCGATTATCGGGAGTCGGTGTTTCTGTGCAGCGTCGATTGCATAATCGCATTTCATGTCGGAAACATTATCGGCACAGGGCTGCTGGTCGCGCTGGAAGGCATCGCATCCCGCATGCGCGCGCCCAAAAGCGGCGCGTAGCGCGCTACCGACCATGCCGGAAAAGAGGAGAGCAAATGGAACGTCATCCAATCGAGAGCTTAATGGGAACCACCATGGAGAACATCAAGGACATGGTGGACGTCAATACTGTGATCGGCGACCCGGTGCGCACCGAGGACGGCAGCACCATCATACCGATATCGAGGGTGTCCTTTGGCTTCGTGGCGGGGGGCGGAGAGTATGGGGTGGAGACCGGAAAAGGCAACGGCACGAGTGCGCCGGGGGTCACGGAGGCTTTGCCGTTTGCCGGAGGCAGCGGCGCAGGCGTCTCTGTGCATCCCATGGGTTTTCTCGTTGTGGGAAACGGGCAGGTGAAGTTGCTCAGCGCCAACTATGTCACGCCCGTGGATCGGGTCATGGAGCTCATCCCGCAGGTGGTCAACGACCTAAAGCAGGTGCTGGCCGATAGCTCCGGCTCAGACACGCAAAAGGAATCCGCGAAGAAGAAAGCCGCTTATTCCGAAACGGAACGAACCACAGGCGTTGCGAATCCGCCGCCTGCGACAACCCCCGAATTCTACGCGGGCGGCATGGGCGCGGTGCCCTCCTATCCCACGGATCGCTAAGAACACAAGCGGAGCCGCAAATGCCCGGCTTCAGGGCATCAACACAGTACAGGGATGCGCAGAGGGGGATTCCAAAGGGCGAGCGATAAGCCCTTTGGCCGCCCTTCGCAAAGGGTGGAATTCCTTGCGCTGCTTAGCTTCGGGGCATTTCGCATCTGCGGATGCGACCAGGGTTTTGCGATCGCCCTGGATCTTCGCTGCCCGTTTGCGCATCTTTGTTGAAACTCTGTAGCCGCGAATACGCGGCTTTTTTTGTGGATGCTCGCATACGCTTGCCTGTACGCTGTTTTGTGGGAAGCGAGGGGAATGTTGTGGTGAGAAAGCGCTGGCTTGGACTTTTCATCTGCGGTCTATTCCTGTATAATGACATCGGCGCAGCTGCGGAGACTCCTGCAGCCAAGGCAGCCTGCATTTTGGAGCTGCATTCCGGGAGAGTGCTGTACGAGTACCGTGCGGACGATCCTCTGCCCATCGCCTCCACCACCAAGGTGATGACAGCGCTATTGGCAATCGAGAATGCGGAGGTGACCGATCTGGTCACCTGCAGCGATACCGCCTTCGGCATTCCCGGAACATCGATCTACCTGACGCCCGGCGAAACGCTGACCATGGAGGAGATGCTGCAAGGCCTCCTGCTGGCCTCTGGGAACGATGCGGCCACCGCGATTGCCGAGCACATCGCGGGATCGGTGAAGGATTTTGCCGACCTTATGAACATGCGGGCGCGTGAGCTGGGCGCAACCCACACCTACTTTACCAATCCGCACGGCTTGCCCGATCGTGATCACTACACCTCGGCGCGCGATCTGGCGCTCATCGCACGTCAGGCCATGAGCGAGCCGGTGTTCCGGCAAATCGTATCGACGCAGCGCGCTTCCATCCCCTGGGCAGGGCATGCGTACGATCGTCAACTGCGCAACAAGAACCGCCTGCTCACCGATTATCCCGGTGCCACGGGCATCAAGACCGGCTACACGCGCGCGGCGGGGAGGTGCCTGGTATTCGGCGCACAGCGCGATGGGCTGGAGATTGTGGGCGTGGTGTTGGGCTGCCCCAGCTGGTTCGATGTGGCGCAGGGGCTGATGGATCAGACCTTTGCGGAGTATCGGAACGTTACGCTTTTGGATGCCGGGGAAGCGCTGAGAACGCTGCCGGTGCAAAAGGGCGTGTACGAATCTGTCGAAGCTGTGCTGCACACGCCCCTGAGCGCACCGCTGGGGGAGCACGAGAGCCCTGTGCTTTCGGTGGATTTGCCCATATCGCTTATCGCGCCTGTGGAAGAAGGGCAGCCCCTCGGCACCGTGCGGCTGCTGGCCGGGGAACGCGTGCTGGATGAACAGCCCCTTTACCCGGCGCATTCGGTGGCGGTATCCACCTTCTGGAACCAGCTTGTACGCGTGTTGCGCGCGTGGTGCCTATTGGCGTAGGCCTAAACCAATACAGCAAGGGAGCTTTACATGAGCAACGAAGGAATGCCGGTCGAGACGACTCGGCTAAACAAGTACCTGGCGCAGTGCGGCGTGGCTTCGCGCAGGCATTGCGATGAGCTGATCGCTGCTGGGAGCGTGAGTGTGAACGGCGCGGTGGTGCAGGAGATGGGCGTTCGCGTATCGGCGAGCGATGTGGTTACCGTTGATGGCGCGGTGGTGCGCCCCGAAGCGGAGAAGAAGTACATCCTGTACCACAAACCCATCGGCGAGGTGGCCACTGCCGCGGACGATCGCGACCGGCCCACTGTGCTCGATCGCTTTGCGGAGTACCCGGTGCGGCTCTACCCGGTGGGCAGGCTGGATTTCGATAGCGAGGGCTTGCTGCTGCTCACCAACGATGGCGAATTGACGCAGCAGCTTTTGCACCCCAGCCACGAGGTTGAAAAGGTTTACCTGGCGCGCATTACCGGCGACCTTTCGCTCGACGCCATCCGCGCGCTGCGCAAGGGCGTACTGATGGAGGGGGAAAGCCGCACGACCTCGGTGGCGCGCGTGCGCGTCATCAAGCGCGAAACGTTCGCTTGCGTGGTGCTGGTAGGCATTCATGAAGGCAGGAACCGCCAGGTCCGGCGCATGTTCGACGCGGTGGGGCACAAGGTGCTCATGCTGCGGCGCGTGGCTTTTGGTCCCCTGCAATTGGGAGATTTGCAGCGCGGAGAGTACCGCGAGCTGACCGACGAGGAGATCGAAAAGCTGCGCTCTCTCTAGCTATTTTGGGAAATTAACGCAATAATGACAAAAAGAACCATTCTATGCACAATCTTGAAAGGTTGACAAAGTTGACCTTTCTTATTCTTATATATACTGTATGTTGTATGCTCGGTCATAAGTCGAATGCTGATTGCTGTTGCGAGGTGAATGCGATGAAAATAGATCTCTCCTGCCCTGTGGAACTGTACGATTTTGAGTTGCCCTCCGTGATACAGCCTTTTTGTTCCCTGGTGTTTTTAAATTTATCTGCCAAGATTGTGCGTAGCGTGCTGGTTTCGCTTACGCTGCTCGATGGCGATGGCAATGCGGTGGTTCGCCGGGTCGAACGGGTCATGGGGATCGAAGCGCAGAGTAAGGAACTTTTTGAGGCCAATGTCGCGGTAGAGGACGATGGTTGGATACAACGCATCGACCTTGTTATTGAAAAAGTGTGGTTCGACGATGCGACCGTGTGGCGCATCAGCCAGGCTCCCTACCAGGAATATGAACCGAACACGCTGCCCGCAGGACGGGTGCTCGACCATCTGCGGCATGCCGCCGGTAAGGATGCAATGGGCTTTCCTTCGGAGCAGGGCGCGGTGTGGGTGTGCGTATGCGGGCGGCCCAATCCCTCCAATGAGATCATGTGCCACCGCTGCGGCCGCGATAAAAAGCAGGTCTTTACGCAGTACAACCCGGCAGCGGTACAGGCCGTGATCGAAGAGCGCGATCGGCTGCAGCAAGAGAACGCTAAGCGCATGCGCGAGGAAGAGGCGCGGGAGGAGGCTTTGCGCAAGGAAGCCGAACTTCGCCGCCGCCGCAAGCACCGCATTCGCGTTACGCTGATGGTGACTTCGCTGGTGCTTGCGGTGAGCGCGTACTTCTTTGTGGAATATGGTTGGCCCGAGCTGCGCTACCGTTACGCCGAATCGCAATTGGCCAGCGGCAACGCGCAGGAAGCGAAGGAAGTTTTTGTTTCGTTGGGCGATTACCGCAATGCGGATCAGCGTGTGCAAGAAACCGAGTACAGCGCGGCCAAAGCGCTGGCTGCAAGCGAGAACTCCCTCGAACGCGAGAAGGGCTTGCGCATGCTGGATTCTATGACCGATTACCCGCAGGCCCAAGTCGAGGCTTCGGCGGCACGCTATCGATTGGCCCAAAGCGCAGTCGATGTCGGCGATTACGAGCAGGCTGAATCGCTCTATGCGGCGCTTGGTGAATACCAAGATTCCGCGGAGCAATTAACAGAAATGTCCTACCAAATCGCGAGCCAAGCGGTGGCCAAGGGCGAGTACGATGACGCCGCCATCCGATTTGCCGCTTTGGGCGATTTCCGCGACGCCGCCGAGCGTGCGATCGATTCGATTTACCGCCAGGCGGGCAAGGCCGCGGAGGCGGGGGAATACCTCCAGGCGGTTTCGCTGTACAGCTCCATTCCGACCCATTCGGATTCGGTGGACCGGGCGCGCGAATGCGTGTATCAATACGCGCTTGCACTCAAGGGCGAAGGCAAGTACGAGGATGCAAAGCTTCAGTTCGATAAGCTGGGCGCATACCAGGATGCTGCGCAACAGGCGGCCGACTGTGTGTACAACCCCGCGAAGGCGCGCATGGAGGCCGGTGCGTACGACGAAGCGGCCACGCTGTTTAACACCATTCCTACGTATCTTGATGCGGCCGAATTGGCGAAGGAATGTGCCTACCTCCCGGCGGTTGCGCGCTATGAAAAAGGCGAATACCAGCAGGCGATCGATCTTTTTGCGGGAATCTCTGGGTACAAGGATGTGGATTCGCTTGCCCAAAAGGCATTGTATCAGCTGGCCAACTCGCTGATCGTTTCCGGGGAGCTGGAACAAGGGGCGCAAGCATTCGAAGCGCTAGGCGGCTACGACGATTCCGCCGATCAAGCCAAGGCAACGCGCTACCAGCTGGCCGAAAAAGCGCAGGAAGACAAGGAGTACGCCAAGGCAGCCGATTTGTACGAAGCGCTTGGGAATTATGAAGATGCCGAGTCGCGCGCGCGGGCATCCTACTATTCGTACGCCGAAACGCTGATGGAGGCCCGGAGCTGGGTTGAAGCGGCCGCCGTATTCGAGACCCTGGGCTCCTATGGAAGCGCCTCGACGCTGGTAAACCAATGCGAATACAACCGCGCGCTGGATTTGCGTGCCAACAACCAGCTTGAAGAGGCGGCAAACGTATTCGCCACGTTGGGGAAATTCTCCGATGCGGCAACCATGGTAAGCGTATGCCGGTATGAGCAGGCCGAACAATGGGAACGCGAGAAGAACTTTTCGGCAGCGGGCAAGGCTTTCGAAGCCCTGGGCTCCTACTCCGATGCAAGCGCGCGCAGCGAACAGGCCTATGATGCCTGGCTGGGCGAAACCGAAACCAGTGTGAACACAGCCATGCTAGCCGAAAATTATGCGGAGGTGCTTTCGCTCATCGAAAAGAGTGTGCCGATGGACGATCTGCCCAAGCGCTATGCCACTTTCACGAATACGTACAAGCAAGCGAACCTCGCCTATGCGCGCCAACTGATCGCGGCGGGCAATCAATTGGCGGCCTATCCTTATCTTCTGCGGGTCTCCGAGATGCGTGAGGCCAAGAACTTGCTCGGCAATTTCATCTACCAAGTGCTGGGCACTTGGGAATCGCCAGGCGGCACACGCGTGGAATTCCGCGCGGACGGTACCTGCTACATTGACGGCAAGGAACAGTTCTTCAATATCGATGGATATGGCCTGATGGTGGGAGAGGCTCCGATGCCGCAAAAGCGTACCCACACCATTTTCTCTATCGATGCGCGACGATTGGCATTGCAATACAACGCGGATGATTCCATTGTGAAGTTTGCCCGCATCACCACCCCCGAAATCGAGGGGGAGACACCCGCGCCCGAAACCACGCAGGTCCCGCTGCCCTAGGCTACGGAAGGATGAACCATGTTCAAGAAAAATGAACTGTTGTTTATTGTGGGCATCGCTTGCGTCGCGCTGTTGCTCTGGTTCGTAAGCCAGCAGAGCGGGGGAGGCGGGTATGTGCAAGTGATGGTGGATGGAGAACAGCGAATGATGCTGCCCGCCAACCGCTACGGAAAATACGAGGTGTTGGCGGGGGCGGGTGCGCACAACGTGATCGAGATCAGCGCGCAAGGTGTACGCATGGTCGATGCTGATTGCCCGGATCAGTGGTGCATGCGAAAGGGGACGGTGGCGCGCGGTGCCGATACCATCGTTTGTTTGCCGCACAAGCTGATCGTCCGTTGGGCTGATGCGGAAGATTCTACCGGTGAATCCGATGAAGTGGATGTGGTGGTGCAATGAACGGGAAGAGCCCTGCGGGTGCGCGCGGTTCTTCCGCCGCCAAGCGCGTTTCACTCATGGCCATGATGACCGCCCTGGCCTTCGTTCTCAGCTGGATCGAGCGGATGTTTCCGCCCATTTCCGGGGTGGTTCCGGGTATCAAGCTGGGTTTGGCCAACGTGGTGGTGCTTATTATGCTCTACTACGGCGGATTCTCGCAGGCCGCCATCGTCTCCCTGGTACGGGTGCTGGTGGTGGGCTTCGTGTTTGCCAATCCTTGGGCCATGCTGTACAGCTTGGCCGGAGGAACGCTTAGCTTGCTCATGATGGCGCTGGCCAAGCGTTCTCGGTTGTTCAGCCCGGTGGGGGTCAGCATTGCCGGCGGGGTTTTTCACAACTTGGGGCAGGTGGCGCTCGCCATGGTGGTGCTCAACGGGCCGCTTTGGGCTAGCTTGCCCATACTGCTGGTCGCAGGCGTCGTGACCGGTGTAGCCACCGGCATAGTGGCGACCGGGGTGTTGCGCTACCTTAAAGCGCTGCCCGTCGAGACGGGGCCG
Source organism: Eubacteriales bacterium (assembly GCA_031553615.1). Classification (GTDB taxonomy): domain Bacteria; phylum Bacillota; class Clostridia; order Christensenellales; family Aristaeellaceae; genus WQXF01. The sequence continues at coordinate 79,783 of JAVBLJ010000062.1, read as the reverse complement.
GCCCCTAACGAGCCTTTGACGAATGAATCTTCGATTAATGAGCCTTCGATTAAAGAGCCTTTGATTAAAGAGCCTTTGATTAACGCACCTTCGATCTCCCGTGAAGAAGGACGACACGACAAGGAGGATGTGCCGTGAGCTTGCTATCCGGCTACCGTGCCTGCGCGCAGCGGGAACCCAGCACCCGCCATGTGGACATACTTGACGGTGTGCGTGTGATCGCTATCTTCATCGTCGCCTGGTACCATATCTGGCAGCAATCCTGGCTGCGGGCCTACATCCACATCGAAAGCACGGGGCAGACCCTGTTCAATATCGAGCCGCTGGTTAGAAACGGCTACATCATGGTGGACGTGATGCTGCTCATCAGCGGATTTCTGTTGTTCCTGCCCTATGCCCGGCACATGATTGAGGGTGCGCCCCGCCCGAGCACAAAGGATTTTTACATCAAGCGTGCGCTGCGCATTCTTCCCACGTACTGGCTAAGTCTGCTCATCGTGCTTGTGTTCTTCGCGCTGCCTGCTCACAACTACAAGCTTGATGCGAGGCTCTGGAAGGATTTGTGGATGCACCTAACGTTCACGCAGGTGTTTTCCTATGAAACATACATCGCCACCGAGCTCAACGTAGTGCTGTGGACTCTGGCGATCGAAGTGCAGTTCTACCTCATCTTCCCGCTCATCGCAAAGGTTTTCATCAAGTTTCCGCTGTGGACTTGGGCGGTGATGACCACCGCCGGCGTCGCGTTCCGGTATTTCTTTGTGCTGCAGCTCCCCGATTCGCAGCTGTGGGTCAATCAGTTGCCTACTTTTCTTGATGTGTACGCAAACGGCATGCTTGCGGCCATCTGTTATGTGCACCTGGCGCGTTCCCTCAAGCGCAATCGATGGACGCGCTTGGCGGGCACAGCGTTGGCGATCATCATGGTGATGGCGATCTGGCGCTTGGTGCTTGATTACAACGATACCTCGGGCTTGCGCACGTATGACACGTACGAGCTCATCCGCCGCCACCAGTCGATGTATCGTTTTTTGTTCAGCGCCTACGTATGTGTGTTCATTCTGGCGGCGGCCAACGCGGGCGCGGGGCTGCGTTACCTGCTCTCCAACAAGGTGGTGCAGGTGCTTTCCGCCATCTCGTTCCATTACTATATTTGGCACCAGTTTCTCGCCGCCAAGATGCATAACGATTGGCACTTTCCGCCGTCGCCCTATCCTTACCCCAACGAGGTGCCCGATGTGCCCTGGCAATGGCTTTTCACGCTTTGCGCATTCGGCTTTCCGCTCATCCTTTCGCTTGTGTTGACCTATGGCTTCGAGCGGCCCATCGCCAAGATCGGCTATGCGAAATGGATGAACCATCGCAACAAAGTCAGACAGGCGCGGGAAAACAAGCAGCCTCAGCCGGGCGCGGCAAAGCAATAATGGATCCAGAGCGACTATTTATACAGTGGAGGAACAAGCGCATGAAGGATACTCGGATGGTAACGTTGGCCCACAACCTGGTGCACTACTGCTGTAGCGTGCAGCCCGGCGAGCGAGTGTTGATCGAGCTGATCGGCGAAGGCCTGCGCGATTTTGGTACCGAGCTGGTCGCCCAGGTGTACGCGGCGGGCGGCGCGCCTTTTGTAGAAATCACCGAACCGGCCATTCAGCGCGCGCTGATGATGGGCTGCGAGGAGGATCAGCTGGGCCGCATGGCCAAGTATCATGCCGCCCGAATGGAGGAGATGCAGGCCTACATCGGCGTGCGCTCCGGCGACAACGCCTATGAAACGGTGGACGTTCCGGGCGAAAAGAAACAGCTTTTTGGCAAGCTGTTCAATCACCCGGTGCATTCGCTAATCCGCGTGCCGCACACCAAGTGGGTAGTGCTGCGATATCCGATGCCCAGCATGGCGCAGCAGGCTTGCATGTCCACCGAGGCGTTCGAGGAGCATTACTTTAACGTATGCAACCTCGATTATGGCAAGATGAGCGTCGCCATGGATGCGCTGGTGGAGCGTATGCAGCGCACCGACCGCGTGCGCCTTACGGCCAAGGGCACCGATCTTTCGTTCTCCATTAAGGGCATGCCCGCTATCAAGTGTGATGGCAAGGTCAACATCCCCGATGGCGAGGTGTTCTCCGCGCCGGTGCGCGATTCGGTGAACGGCGTGCTGCAGTACAACACGCCCAGCCTGTACCAGGGCGCGACCTTCGAGAACGTGCGTCTGGTGTTCAAGGATGGCAAGATTGTGGAAGCCACCGCCAACGACACCGCCCGCCTCAACGGCGTGCTCGATACCGATGAAGGAGCCCGCTACGTAGGCGAGTTTGCAATCGGCGTGAATCCCTACATCACCGAGGCGATGAAGGACACGCTCTTCGATGAAAAAATTGCCGGATCGTTCCATTTCACGCCCGGCTGCTGCTACGACGATTGCGACAACGGCAACAAGTCCGCCATCCATTGGGACATGGTGTGCATCCAAACCCCCGAGTATGGCGGCGGCGAAATTTACTTCGACGATGAGCTCATTCGCAAGGACGGCCTGTTCGTGCCCGCATATCTGCATTGCCTGAATCCCGACCAGTTAAAGTGAAAAACTTCACAAAGTTGCATTAAAGCCGCGCCGTGCCCTTGCAAAATTTGCGAAATTTGGTTACAATAATCTGCGGTAACGAAGAGATATTGTGCACGAGACGAATGGAGGAGACAAAAATGGCTGCGAAGGTAAAAGTGGGCGTCAATGGCTTTGGCCGCATCGGTCGCTTGGTATTCCGCGCTGCGATGGAAAACCCCAATGTGGACGTGGTTGCCATCAACGATCCGTTTATCGATCTGGATTACATGGTGTACATGCTGCGCTACGACACCGTGCACGGCCAGTTTAAGGGCGAGATTTCCGTGGATCACAACACCAACACCCTGATCGTCAATGGCGAAAAGGTGAAGGTGTTTGCCGAGAAGGATCCGGCCGCCATCAAGTGGGCCGAAGCGGGCGCCGATTACATCGCCGAAGCGACCGGCGTGTTCTGCGACGAAGCGGGCGCTTCCAAGCACTTCACCGGCGGCGCGAAGAAGGTTGTCATCACTGCCCCCGCCAAGGACAAGGAAACCCCCATGTTCGTAATGGGCGTGAACCACGAAAAGTATAGCAAGGACATGAAGATCGTGTCCAACGCTTCCTGCACCACCAACTGCTTGGCCCCGTTGGCCAGCGTGATTCACGAGAAGTATGGCATCGTCGATGGCCTGATGACCACCGTCCATGCCACTACTGCCACCCAGAAGACCGTCGACGGCCCCTCCAACAAGGATTGGCGCGGCGGCCGTGGTGCGGCGTTCAACATTATTCCCTCCAGCACCGGCGCGGCCAAGGCCGTGGGCGTGGTCATTCCCGAGCTCAAGGGCAAGTTGACCGGCATGTCGTTCCGCGTGCCGACCGCCGACGTATCGGTGGTCGACCTGACCGTGAATCTCGCCAAGCCCGCCACCATGGACGAGATCAAGGCGACCATGAAGGAAGCCTCTGAATCCAAGCGTTGGAAGGGCATCATCGGCTACACCGAGGATGCGGTGGTTTCCAGCGATTTCATCCACGATGCGCGCACCTCGATCTTCGACGCCAGCGCGGGCATCAGCCTGACCGACAAGTTCGTCAAGCTTATTGCTTGGTATGACAACGAGTGGGGCTACTCCAACAAGGTTGTGAACCTCATCGAGTACATGGCGAAGATCGACGCGAAGTAATTTCATACGGGCACCGTTCAAAGCATCCCTTCGTGCACAAGCACGAAGGGATGCTTTTTGAGTTTGAAAAGCGGTATTGCAAAAAACACAACCCCCGCCGAAAGGCGGGGGAGCTGTGTTATGTTTGTGCAGAACCGAAGGAGGGCGGTTCAGGCACCTTGTAAGCTTTTATGATCCGGGGAAGGTTTCAAGCGGTTATCTTTGGTATGTGCCTATCATAGCACATGCTTGAAATGATTACAAATTAAATACAATTTTATTAAATGGTCTTTCATCTTTCATCAAGCTTTGATGAGAATGCAGAATCGCCGGAATAAAACACAACCCCCGCCGAAGCGGGGGAGCTGTGTTATGTTTGTGCAGAACCGAAGGAGGGACGGTTCCGGCACCTTGAAATCATTGGAAGGACTGGTGTTTAATCCTGGTTCTCGGAACGTTTATCTTTGGTACGTGTTCATCATAGCATAGGTCGTAAATAATTACAACTTAAATACAAATTGATTAATAGCGGCTTCATATTGCAACTTCGCGAGCGCCATTTAGGTAACTGACAGGTAATGCGCTGCCCTACGAATGCGGATACGCAAATGCAGATATAGAGCAGATGTATAGCGATATATAGATGAAGATACGCAAAACCGATTGCGCCACTCGAGGCTTTTTGTTACAATGGCACACAGAACGAGTAGAAAAGAGGATGCCTACCATGAGCAAGCAGATCATCGCCACCCAAGAAGCGCCGGGAGCTATCGGACCCTATTCGCAGGGGATTTCTGCCGGTCAGTTTGTGTTTACATCGGGGCAGCTGCCCATTGACATGCGCACCGGCGCGCTGGAAATTACGGATATCGCTGCCGCAACCCGCTATTCGCTGGAAAACGTGCGCGCTATCCTCAAGCAAGCAGGGGTCGAGCTTTCACAGGTGGTCAAGACTACGGTTTTCCTGACCGATTTGGCGGATTTTGCCGCCGTCAATCAGGAGTATGCCGCATTCTTTGGGGGGCAAGCGCCTGCGCGTTCCTGCGTGCAAGTGGCGGCGTTGCCCAAGGGAGCGCACATTGAAATCGAAGCGATTGCCGTAAAGGCGTAAGGGGATGGGAAGAACGATGGATGAGATGAATAGTAAAGGCCTGCTGAATGGGAGAATTGCCATGACGACGCCGCTGGTGGAGATGGACGGCGACGAGATGACGCGCATCCTCTGGCGACTCATCAAGGAACTGCTGATAGAGCCCTACGTGGAGCTGCGCACCGAATACTACGACCTGGGTCTGCCGGAGCGCGAACGTACGCAGGATCAGGTGACGGTGGATGCTGCGCTGGCGACCCAGCGACTGGGCGTCGCGGTCAAATGTGCTACCATCACGCCCAACGCCCAGCGCGTGGAGGAATACAAGCTCTCGCAAATGTGGAAGAGTCCCAACGGGACGATCCGTGCCATGCTGGACGGCACCGTGTTCCGCGCCCCCATACTGGTGGAGGGCGTGCAGCCCTCGGTGCGCACGTGGAAGAAGCCGATTACCATCGCGCGCCATGCATACGGCGACGTGTACCGCAATGCGGAGATTCGTGTGCCCGGAGCGGGCGTGGCCGAGCTGGTGTTCACCGGCGCAGACGGCGTGGAAAAGCGCGAGCGCATCATCACCTTCGAGGGGCCGGGTGTGCTGCAGGGCATCCACAATACCGATGCGTCCATTGCCAGCTTTGCGCGCGCCTGCTTCACCTACGCCCTGGATGTGCGGCAGGATTTGTGGTTTTCCACAAAGGATACCATTTCCAAGACCTACGATCACCGCTTTAAAGATATCTTCCAGGAAATATTCGATGCGGAGTATGCGGCGCTATACCGCGAAGCGGGCATCGAATACTTCTACACGCTGATCGACGATGCAGTGGCGCGCGTGATTCGCTCCGAGGGCGGCATGGTCTGGGCTTGCAAGAACTACGATGGCGACGTAATGAGCGACATGGTGGCCACGGCATTCGGATCGCTTTCCATGATGACCTCGGTGCTGGTTTCGCCGGACGGAAAGTATGAATACGAGGCGGCGCACGGCACGGTGACCCGCCATTACTATCGCTACCTGAAGGGCGAAGCGACGTCAACCAATCCGGTGGCGACCATCTTTGCCTGGAGCGGCGCGTTGCGCAAACGCGGGGAGCTCGACGCAATTCCCGAGCTCTGCGCATTCGCAGATCGCTTGGAGCGGGCGACGCTGGGAACCATCGAGGCTGGCCGCATGACCGGCGATCTGGTGGGCCTCTTTGAGGGCAAGGCCGAGAGCCTTACCAGCGAAGCGTTCCTGCGGGCTGTGGCCGAACGGCTGTAAACCTTGATAGGTACATGCAAAAGCGCGCGAACTGGCTGCTTGGGCCGGTTCGCGCGCTTTGCTATGGTTTTGGCTGGTTAATACCCCAAGTCCTCATCAATGAGCACCACTTCAATCTGGCGGCCCTTCGGCGGGCTTTCGAGCACCAGCGACAGGCGGCAGAGCGTGTGGCCGCAGCGATCCTCGTCGCAGGTTCCCGCGCGCGCACAGGGCGTATCCAGGTTCAGGCGGCGCGCATTTTTGGGGCAGGCTTCGCGCTTGATGCGCGCGATTCCGGCCAGCAAACCGCCCGAGGACACCAGCTTGTTCCGGCCCGCTACCAAGAAAACCTTCGGGGGGCCAAAACACAGCGCCGCCAACCGGTTGCCCGTGCCGTCGATCTGCACGATGCGGCCATCGTGCACCAGCGCGTTGATCGAGCATACGTAGGCGTCTGCGCTAAGCGCCAGGCGCTGCGCCTCGGCGTGGGAGGAAGCCTCGCCCTCCCAGTGCCAATGGATCGTGTTGCCCTGCGCATGCAGCGCCTCCGAAAGGCCCATGTCACGAACCGTTACCGAACCGCCGATGCCCACGCGCGCGCAGGGACGGAGCGCCTCCAGCAGGTAAGCCTTGGCAGCATTGACCGTGTCAAAGGTGTTGACAATGAATCCGCGCCTTGTGAGCGAAGCGAGCGTCGAACCCCATTCCATATGCAAATCAACCTCCCAGAACAGATGATGTGGCATGTGAAAGCATGCACCTTTGTCATCCATTGTATCATGGATCACCGCAGAGTGAAAGGAAATGCCTCGCATTCCCTGATAAAAATGGTGAAAAAATGGTGAAAATGACGCAAAAGGATGAAAAACACGAAAGTGAATGTATGGCGGCGTTTCGTGGACAAGCCGCATCGCTTTATGCTACAATAGTATGCCAGAAAAGGGGAGATGAGGCAATGCGCGTATTGATTACCGGCGCTTCCGGATTTATTGGAAGGAATCTTTGCGTGAACCTTGCGCGGCAGGAGGATTTTACTCTCTTGCGCTTTGACCGCGAGGATTCGGAGGAAACGCTGGCGGCTTGGGCGCGTCAAGCGGATTTTGTGGTGCATTTGGCCGGTGTAAACCGGCCGACCGATCCGGCGGAGTTCACCCAGGGCAATGCAGAGCTTACGCAAAGGCTGATGGCCCTGCTGCGCGAGCGCGGTGAAAAGGTGCCGGTGATGCTGGCCTCCTCCGCCCAGGCCTCGCTCGGCAACCCCTATGGCCAGAGCAAGTGCGAGGCAGAGGACGCGGTGTTCGCTTACGGGCGCGATACCGGTGCGCCGGTCTACGTGTTTCGTTTTCCTGGCGTGTTCGGCAAATGGTGCCGCCCATTTTACAACAGCGTGGTGGCCACGTTCTGCCATCAGGCCGCGCGCGGTGAAGCGTTGCGAGTGGATGCGCCGGAGAAGGCGTTGCCCCTGCTGTATATCGACGACCTGGTTCACGCGTTGATCGGCATGCTGCGCGGCGATTGTGCGCCCGCCGGGGAGGGCTTCTGCGCGGCGACTCCTACCTACGAGCCCACGCTGGGTTGGCTGGCTGAGACCATCGAGAGCTTTGCGCGCACGCGGTCCGCCTTCACGCTGAACGGTGACCGGAACGATCCGCTGATTCGCAAGCTGTACGCCACCTTTCTTTCCTACTTGCCGGAGCAGGGATTCGCGGTGCCTGCGGTGAGCCATGCCGACGCCCGCGGCGACTTCGCGGAGCTTATCAAATCGCCGCACTTCGGGCAGGTGAGCGTATCGCGCACCAAGCCGGGCATCACTCGCGGGCAGCATTGGCACAACACCAAGGTGGAGAAGTTCATCGTGATCCAGGGCGAGGGCGTGATTCGCTTCCGCAAGCTGGAAAGCGAAGAGGTGATTTCCTACGCGGTCAATGCGGCGCGCTACGACGTGGTGGATATTCCGCCCGGATATACGCACAGCATCGAAAACACGGGCAAAGACGAGCTGCTGCTACTCATTTGGGCGGGGGAGATGTTCGATCCTGCCGCGCCCGATACGTATTACGAGGAGGTGTGACCATGGCCAAGCTCAAGGTGATGACCATACTGGGTACGCGCCCGGAGATCATCCGCCTAAGCGCGTGCCTCAAGGCGTGCGACGCGGCATTTGACCATGCGCTCTGCCACACCGGGCAGAATTACGATTACGAGCTGAACGAGATTTTCTTCCGCGATTTGCAGCTGCGCGCGCCCGATTTCTACCTGGGTTGCGCGGGCGCACACTTGGGGGAGACCATGGGCAATGTGCTGGCTAAGAGCTATGCTTTGCTGGCCGAACAGCGCCCGGACGCGGTGCTGATATTGGGCGACACCAATTCCGCGCTTTGCGCCATATCAGCCAAACGGCTCAAGATACCCATCTTCCATATGGAGGCGGGCAACCGTTGCTTCGATCAGAACGTGCCCGAGGAGATCAACCGCCGCATCGTCGATCATACCTCGGATGTGAACCTGCCCTATACCGAACACTCGCGCCGCTATCTGCTGGCGGAGGGCAGACCGGCCGAGTTCACGTTCGTTACCGGTTCACCCATGCGCGAGGTGCTGGAGCAGAACTGGGCGGGTATCGAAAGCAGCGGGGTGCTGGCCCAGCATGGGCTGCAGGCACAGGGTTACATCGTGCTCTCTGCTCACCGCGAGGAGAATGTGGATCATGAGGGCCACTTTCATTCGCTGATGCAGGCCGTCAATGCCGTGGCCGAAACGCACGGACTACCCATCATTTTCTCCACACATCCGCGCAGCCGCAAGCGCATCGAGGAGCGGGGCTTCACCTTTCATTCCCTGGTGCGCAGCCTACCGCCGTTCGGCTTTCACGATTATGTGCACCTTCAAAAGAACGCGTTCGCCGTGCTTTCCGATTCTGGAACGCTTTCGGAGGAGAGCGCCATACTGCGGTTCCCGGCGGTGCTGCTGCGTACCTCCACCGAACGGCCCGAGGCCGTCGACAAGGGCGGCGTGGTGCTGGGCGGCATCACCGAGCGCAGCGTGCTGCAAGCGCTGGCGTTGGCCACCGCACCGGCCATGCGAGATCACCGCTTCCACGATGTGTCCGACTACGCGGACGGCGACGTATCCGCCAAGGTGGTGCGCATTATCCAGGGCTACACCGACATGGTGAACCAGCGCGTGTGGCGCAAGGAGTAGCTTGCCCCTATGCGCTTGCTTTTCCAAAGGCTTGTTTATTGAATCACGCTATCATCGTTCATGGAGGAATATCCATACATGCAGCCTACTGCAACCCCTTTAAGCCCCGTGCAGGCCGATCGACGCAGGCGCGTGCTGGTGTTCAGCCACAACGCCTTTAGCGATACCAGGAACAATGGCAAGACGCTCTCTTCCATTTTTTCCGGCTGGCCGCGCGAGGCATTGGCGCAGCTCTACCTTACGGTCGAAGAGCCCAGCTTCACGGTGTGCGGCAACTTTTTCCGCGTGACCGATTCGGAGGTGCTGCACGCTTTCCTTCGCGGCGGTAAGGCCGGCGGAATGTCCATCGCCGAGCAACCCGATGCCCAGGCACAAGCTAGGCGCGCGCCGAGCGCCGCGCCCAGCGGCGCGGAGGGTTGGGCACAGGCGCTGCTTGCGCGGCATTGGCCGCTGCCGGAGCTGATGCGCGACCTGCTCTGGCGCGGGAAGCGCTACCAATCGGAAGCGCTGCTCGCTTGGCTCGATGAATTTTCGCCCGAGGTCGTATTCTTTCAGGGCAGCAACTACCCCTTTGCATTCGATCTCGTCGCCTGGATATGCGCGCGGTATGGCGCGAAGCTGGTGCTCCAGTTGACCGACGATTACACCTACGTGCCCCATCCGTGGCTGCCCATTTCCTGGGTCAACCATTTCCGGTATATGCGCCGGTTCAAGAAGGCGCTGGCCAAGGCCGAAGCCGTTTACGCCATCGGCCCCGCGATGCAGCAGGAATATGCGCGCCGCTTTGGATGCGAGGGCATTTCAGTGGCGGCGAATTGCGTAGTGCTGCCCGACTATGTGGCCGAGGCTGGTGGACGCGGCGGCGTTGAGGGCAACCCGTTGCGGCTGCTCTATGCGGGCAGCGTGCACACCGGGCGCTGGCGCATGCTGCTGCAACTGGCCGAAAGCCTGAATCAGCTGCGTGCCGAAGGGCACTATGCGCGCCTCGAGGTGTACACGCCTTCCGCGCTTTCGCCGGAGCTGGTGCAAAAGCTCCATGCGGAGCCCTCCATGGCCTATTGCGGCACGCTTTCCGCAAGCGAGCTGAAGCAGGCCATGACCGAGGCCAATGTGTTGGTGTTGGTCGAGGCGGTGTCGAGGGCGGCGCGCAAGGTGACGCGCCTTTCGCTTTCCACGAAAATACCGGAATACATGGCCGCGGGGCGTTGTATACTCGCTGCTGGCCCTCAGGACGTTTCCTCGATCCGCTATATTCGCGAGCAGGATGCGGGTATCGTGGTGGATGGAAGCGATGCCAAGGACATGCTGCGCGGTCTGCGGGAGGCATTTGACGATGAACGGCGCTTCGCCATGGTGCAAAAGGCGCTGTGCGTAGCCCAGGCCCATCACGATCGGGACGCGCTGCAGCGCGAGGTATACGCCAGTTTGCAGGGCAAGTAGCGCTGCGGATCGATGCGATGATTTGATGGAACGCCGAGAAAAACAGTATTTAATAACAGCGAAAAAAGAACAGCGGTTGCGGGCGCGAAATTCGGGAGGATGCTATGCGGTTTTTATCCAGCCTGTGGAATTGGGCGAAGACTTTGGTACGCAAGGGATGGCATGCGCAGGGCACACAGCATGCGCTGGCCTTTCTGCGCCAGCAGGGCATGGCGCTGCTCAAGTGGCTAAAGGGCGGCTTCCTGGAGCCCTATCCGCGCGACCCCACGAGGAGATTCAGCCGCCTACGCGCCTGGGGAGGGGACGTTTGGAAGCGCTTTGAGCGCAACGACGATTACTTCCGGATTCGCATCAGTGCGGCTCTGATGGTGCTGGCGGCGCTGCTGGCGCTCTTCCATCCGGGTCCGGTGATGGGGCTGATCTGCGCGGGCATGGGTTTCTCCTTCTTGGGCGACGCTATGCTCATGGAGTATCCGCCGATCCGTAGCCTGGTGCGGCAATACTTCCTTTGGGGAATGGGGTTCTTTGCCGTGGCGCAAGCGCTCTATACTCGTGCGCTCTGGCTGCTGTACGCGCGGGGGAGCGGCAACCTGCAATGGCCGTTGTGGCTGATGATCGCGCTGTTTGTAATCGCAGGGTTGGTGTTCATGGCTTGGATTGTGCTCTTCCGGCACAGGCAGCCGCTGGTGCTGCGCATCGGCGCAACGATCTACTCGGTGTTGGTGGCGACCATGGCGGGTAGCGCCGTGGCCGTGTGCATCGCCACCGTGGGCAGGGGATGGCCTTTGCTGATCGGCGGGCCATTGTTTATGATATCGGATCTGCTCATTGCCCTGCGGGATTTCAGCGGCGCGGACATGGAGCGCGGCGATACCTGGATTTGGCTGACCTACGTGCCCGCACAGCTGCTGCTGATCGTCGGTTCGGCGGCGCTTGCTTAGCAATATTGCTGTAATATATCCCTATACTATAGGTTGGAGGAATGACCGTGTCCTTAGAACGCCTCAGTCACATTCGCAATTTCTGTATTATCGCGCACATCGACCACGGCAAATCCACGCTGGCCGACCGCCTGTTGGAATCAACCGGCGTGTTTGCCAAGCGTGAAATGGTGGAACAAATCCTGGATAGCATGGAGCTGGAGCGCGAGCGCGGGATCACCATCAAGAGCAAGGCGGTGCGCATGGAATACACCGCCAAGGATGGCGAGCACTACACGCTCAACCTCATCGATACGCCCGGCCACGTCGACTTCACGTATGAGGTCAGTCGCGCGCTGGCGGCCTGCGAGGGCGCTGTGCTGGTGGTGGACGCCACCCAGGGCATCGAGGCGCAGACGCTGGCCAACGTGTACATGGCCCTGGAGCACGATTTGGAGATCGTACCCGTGATCAACAAGATCGATCTGGCGAGCGCCGAGCCGGAGAAGGTGCGCGGCGAGATCGAGGATGTGATCGGCCTGGACGCCTCCTACGCGCCGCTGATTAGCGCCAAGGTGGGCATCGGCATCGAGGATGTGCTCGAAGCGGTGGTCGCCCATGTGCCGCCGCCTAAGGGCGATGAAAAAGCGCCGCTGCAGGCGCTGGTGTTCGATTCGTTTTACGACAACTATCGCGGCGCGATCTGCTTCGTGCGTGTAATGGAGGGATCGGTGCGCGTGGGCATGCGCATGCGTATGATGGCCAGCGGCGCGGAGTTCGACGTGGTGGAGGTGGGCGTGTTCCGGCCCGGATACTCGCCGGTGGAGGCGCTGCTGCCCGGTGAGGTGGGCTACATCGCGGCTTCCATCAAGGATTTGCGCGAGACGCGCGTGGGCGATACCATCACCGATGCGGCCAACCCTGCGGGCGACGCGCTGTCCGGCTACCGCCAAGTGATGCCCATGGTGTTCTGCGGCATCTATCCCGCCGATGGCGCGGATTACGGCAACCTTCGCGATGCGCTGGAAAAGCTGCGCCTCAACGATGCGGCGCTCTCCTTTGAACCCGAGACTTCGATTGCGCTGGGCTTTGGCTTCCGCTGCGGCTTCTTGGGCCTGCTGCACATGGAGATCATCCAGGAGCGGCTGGAGCGCGAGTTCGATCTGGATCTGGTGACCACCGCGCCCAGCGTCATCTACCGCGTCCGCAAAACCGACGGCAGCGAGCTGGTGATCGATAACCCGACCAACCTGCCGCAGCCCATGGAGATCGACAGCATGGAGGAGCCCTTTGTGCTGGCGCACATCCACATGCCGCAGGAGTACGTGGGCGCGATCATGGAGCTTTGCCAGGAAAAGCGCGGCGTGTACATCGATATGCAGTATGAGGGCAGCCGCGTGCGCCTGCAGTACGAGCTGCCGCTCAACGAGATTATATTCGATTTCTTCGATCAGCTCAAATCCCGCTCGCGCGGCTATGCTTCGCTCGATTACGAATTGAAGGATTATCAGGAGAGCGACCTGGTGCGGCTGGACATACTGCTCAATGGCGACATATGCGATGCGCTTTCCCTCATCGTTCACCGGGACAAGGCGTATGCGCGGGGCCGCGTGATCGCGGAAAAGCTGCGCGAGGTCATCCCGCGTCAACAGTTCGAGATACCGATCCAGGCGGCCATCGGCGGCAAGGTGATCGCTCGCGAAACAGTGAAGGCACTGCGCAAGGACGTGCTGGCCAAGTGCTACGGCGGCGATATCACCCGCAAAAAAAAGCTGCTGGAGAAACAAAAGGAAGGCAAGAAGCGCATGCGCACGCTGGGCTCGGTCGAGGTACCCAGCGAGGCGTTCATGACTGTGCTCAAGATGGATTGATGCTGTCAACGCATGAAAACCAAGGATTTCAGGAGGGTGTTGGCTTGTCCATTGCCCTCTACCTTCACCTCCCGTTCTGCAGGCAGAAGTGCGTCTATTGCGATTTTGCCTCGTTTGCGGGCCAGGAGGCCGCCATTGCGCCCTATTGCGATGCGCTGGAGCGGGAGCTGCGCCAGGCGGCTGAACGCTTGGGCAGGCGCACGGTGCACAGCGTGTTCTTTGGTGGGGGAACGCCCACCCTACTGCCCGCCGCGCAGATCGCGCGTTTGCTCGATGCGGCGCGGGGGCTGTTCGAGTTCCGGCTTGGCGCGGAGATGGAGATAACCATGGAGGGCAACCCGGGCACGCTGAATGAGAGCCAAGTGCGCGGTTACCGGGCGGCGGGCGTCAATCGCTTCTCCTTGGGGGCACAGGCCGCGCAGCCGCATTTGCTGCGTGCATTGGGCCGCATCCACCGCTGGGCCGATGTGGAGCAGGGCATGGCGATGCTGCGCGCAGCCGGGTTTGAAAACGTCAATCTGGATTTGATGTTCGGTCTGCCGGGGCAAACATGCGCGGATTGGCAGGAAACGCTGCGCGCCGCGTTGGCGCTTTCGCCGGAGCACCTTTCCTGCTACTCGCTGCAGGTGGAGGAAGGCACGCCCCTGGCCGCGCAGATCGAGGCAGGGGCAGCGCCGGCGCTTCCCACCGAAGAGGACGAGCGCGCCATGTACGCCGATGCACGCCGCCTGCTGGCCGATACGGGGTTTACGCAATACGAGATATCGAACTTTGCGCGTCTGGGCCGCGAGTGCCGCCAAAACATCACCTATTGGACGCGCGGCGAATACTTGGGCTTGGGCAGCGCGGCGCACAGCCTGATGGGGGAGCGCAGATGGGGGAATGTGCCTTCGCTGAGCGATTATCTGGCGACGATGGAGCGCGAAGATTCCCCGATAGCGGAAGAGAGCGAGATAGCCCCCGAGGAGGCGCGATTCGAGGCGGTGATGTTGGGCTTGCGCCTGACGGAGGGCATAGAAGCCCGCGCATTTAAGACGCGATATGGGATATCGCTGGAGTGGCTCTGGGGTACCGCGCTGCATTCGCTGGCAGCGGATGGACTGGTGGCCTGGACGCCGGAGCGGCTTTGTCTCACTGAGCGGGGCCTGGATCTGCAGAACGTTGTGCTGCGTGCGCTGATGAAGGAGCAGCAGGAGCCATAGCGCACCATTTTGTCGAAAAAGCACGATGCTCAAAACCACTGGAACGGGGTCCAAGTGTCGCTTTGGCTCGCGCATCGCGACGATTCAGGGACGCAAAACATCCAAAACCTCTTGACAAAAGCACCGGGCGGTGCTATTTTATTGTCAAGTTAGCACTCAACGTCATAGAGTGCTAACAACCTGGATTCGCTCATGCGTAGAGAAATGCCGAATGAAAAGGAGGGTGGTCTGGTGGAACTGGACGAACGAAAGTTTCGGATATTGCAGGCCATCATCGACGATTATATACTCACCGCCAGCCCGGTAGGCTCGCGCACCATCTCTCGCAAATACGAGCAAAAGCTCTCTTCGGCCACCATCCGCAATGAGATGAGCGATTTGGAAGAGCTGGGCTACCTCGATTCACCGCACACCTCAGCCGGGCGCATCCCTTCGCACAAGGCCTACCGCCTTTACGTGGATCAGTTGATGCACATGGTTCCCCTCACCGTAGAGGAAGCCGGACAGCTGCGCTCCCACTTCGATCAACGCATGAAGCAGGTGCACGCGGTGGCGCAGCGCGCGGCGCAGGCCCTCTCCAGCGCCACCAACTACGCGTCCGTCATCATGACGCGCCCCACCCAGAGCAGCCAGCTGCGCGTAAAGCACATTCAACTGGTGCACGTCAGCCCTGGGGTCGCGCTGCTGCTGCTCATCACCGATACCGGCGTGGTCAAGGAAACGCTGCTGCACCTCAATCACGAGCTGGGCATCGACGACCTGTACCGCATCTCACGGATTCTGAGCGAGCGGCTGGTGGGCTGCAAGCTCGAGGACGTACCTGCGGCACTGATGCAGATGGCGGGGGAATGGCGCGAGCAAAGCGAGCTTCTGACCGACATACTCGAGGGCGCGCGCGATCAACTCTCCGTGCCGCAGCCCGAGGTGGTGGTGGGCGGAAGCGCCAATCTGCTGCGATACCCGGAATACAGCGACATCGAAAAGGCTCGCGAGCTGCTGCTGGTGCTTGAGACCAAGGATAAGCTTATGCATCTGCTGGAGCAGGGCGCGGGCATGGAGTTCACCATCCGCATCGGCTCGGAGACCGGGCTGCCCGAAACCTCCGATTGCTCCATTGTTACCGGTACCTACCGGGTAGGCAGCGACACCATCGGCACCATCGGCGTCATCGGCCCCACCCGCATGCAATATCAAAAGGTGATTGCGGTGCTCGACTACGTGGGCAGGACATTCGCGCAGATACTGCGCGAGCAGGGGTAGAAATAACGAAAAGGCAAAAAACGATAACAGCAAAAGGCGATAACAGTAAAGTTGAGGATAGCGACATGACGAAGGAACGAAAGACGAACAAACACGAAAAGGCAGGAGCTCCCCCGGACGCTCCGCTGAACCCCATGGGCGAAGAGGAAACCGCGGATCAGCCGCAAACCCCGGGCGCAAACGGTGCGCAGACCTACGCAGAGCAAGAACCCGGCAACCCCTGGGCCGATCGCCTCGACAAGGCGGAGGCTGAGCGCGAAGAGTACCTGAACCTTGCGCAGCGGGTGCAGGCCGATTTTGACAACTTCCGCCGCCGCAACCAGTCGGTGCGCGCCGAGGCCACGCAGGATGGCGCTAACAACGTGCTCACCCAGCTACTGCCCGTGCTGGATAACCTGGAGCGGGCCATCGAAGCCGCCGCCGCGCAGGGCGAGCAGGGCACTTCCTTGGGCAGTGGGGTGGAGTTGATCCTTCGCCAACTGCGCGATGCGATGGGCAAATTTGGGGTCGCCGAGATCAACCGCGTGGGCGAAAAGTTCGATCCCAACCTGGAAAACGCAGTGATGCAGGCCGACGCCGATTCTGGCGAGCCGGGCACCGTATGCGAGGTATTCCAAAAAGGCTATAAGACCGAGAGCAAGGTGCTCCGGTACGCCATGGTAAAGGTAGTCGTGGGCTAGGCGCTCTGCCGCCCAATTCTACATAAAGCCCGATAGGAAGCTTGGAACCAACAAGCAAATATCCGAAAACAAATCACGGAAACATAAAAACAGCAATGCGAGAAACTGCAACGCGAAATTGGAGGAAATACAATGGGAAAGATTATCGGTATTGATCTGGGCACTACCAACAGCTGTGTGGCCGTTATGGAGGGCGGCGAGGCCGTCGTTATCCCCAATCCGGAAGGCGCGCGCACCACGCCCTCCGTCGTAGCCTTTGCGAAGAACGGCGAGCGTTTGATCGGCCAGGTCGCCAAGCGCCAAGCCGTCACCAATCCGGATCGCACCATCATGTCCATCAAGCGCGAAATGGGCACCAACCACAAGGTTTCGATCGACGGCAAGGATCATACGCCGCAGGATATCTCGGCTATGATTCTGCAAAAGCTGAAGAGCGACGCGGAAGCCTACCTGGGCCAGACGGTGACCCAAGCGGTCATCACCGTGCCCGCCTACTTCTCGGATAGCCAGCGCCAAGCCACCAAGGATGCGGGACGCATCGCGGGCCTGGAGGTGCTGCGCATCATCAACGAGCCCACGGCCGCCGCGTTGGCCTATGGCTTGGATAAAGAAGAGAGCCACAAGATTTTCGTATACGACCTGGGCGGCGGCACCTTCGACGTTTCGCTGCTGGAGATCGGCGATGGCGTGTTCGAGGTGCTGGCCACCAATGGCAACAACCGACTGGGCGGCGATGACTTCGATCAACGCGTGATCGATTACCTGGCGAGCGAATTCAAGCGCGAAACCGGCATCGACCTCAAGCAGGATCGCATGGCGCTCCAGCGCCTCAAGGAGGGCGCGGAGAAGGCCAAGATCGAGCTCTCCGGCCTGCAGACCACCAACGTCAACCTGCCGTTTATCACCGCCGACGCCAGCGGCCCCAAGCACCTCGACGTGACGCTGACCCGCGCCAAGTTTGACGAGCTGACCCGCGATCTGGTGGAAAAGACCGTGCAGCCCATGCAGCAGGCGCTGCGCGATGCAGGCCTGACCGCCGCGCAGATCGACCGCGTGATCCTAGTGGGCGGTTCCACACGCATCCCTGCCGTGCAGGATGCCGTGAAGAAGATCACCGGCAAGGATCCGTACAAGAACATCAACCCCGATGAGTGCGTGGCGCTGGGCGCGGCCATCCAGGCCGGTGTGCTGGGCGGCGAAGTCAAGGACGTGCTGCTGCTCGACGTGACCCCGCTGTCGCTGGGCATCGAGACCATGGGTGGCATCTTCACCCGCCTCATCGATCGTAACACCACCATCCCCACCACCAAATCGCAGATTTTCTCCACCGCCGCCGATGGACAGACCAGCGTGGAAGTCCACGTGCTGCAGGGCGAGCGCGAGATGGCCGCCCACAACAAGACGCTGGGCCGCTTCCAGCTCACCGGCATTGCGCCCGCGCCGCGTGGCGTGCCGCAGATCGAGGTCACCTTCAACATCGACCGCAACGGCATCGTGAACGTTTCGGCCAAAGATTTGGGCACTGGCAACGAGCAGAAGGTGACCATCACCGCCTCGACCAACCTCAGCGAGGAGGAGATCGAGCAGCGCATCAAGGAAGCCGAACAGTTCGCCGAAGAGGACAAGCGCAAGAAGGATGAGGTCGAGACCCTCAACCGCGCCGACAGCATGATATTCGAAATCGAGAAGCAGCTGCGCGAACTGGGCGATAAGCTGACCGAAGAGGATAAGGCCACCGTTCAGACCGAGCTGGACGCGTTCAAGAAGGTGCGCGAGGGCGCGAACGCCGATGAGATCAAGGCGGCCCAGGAGCCCTTCACCCAGAAGGTGTACGCGGTGTTTGGCAAGATATATCAGCAGCAGGGCGGCGAGAACCCCGATCCGAACGCCCACACCCAGCCCGATGGCGAACCCCAAGCCCACGGCCCGGAAGGCAGCGTGGATGCTGATTACGATGTCAAGTAAGCGCGCCAATGCGCGCAGATCAGCGCGAGCAAGCGCGGCGGGGCGGTGAGCAACTTTGGCGAACAAGCGCGATTACTACGAGATCCTTGGCGTTGGCAAGAGTGCGTCCGACGACGATATCAAGAAGGCCTACCGAAAGGCCGCCAAGGAGAGCCATCCGGATTTGCACCCCAACGACAAGAGCGCCGAGGAACGCTTTAAAGAAGTCAACGAAGCGTACGAAGTGCTCTCCGACGAAAACAAGCGCGCGCGCTACGATCAGTTTGGCCACGAAGCGCCCAACATGGGCGGCGGCGGTACCTATGGCAGCGGCTTTGGCGGCTTTGGCGGCGCAGGGCAGGGCTTCGATAGCATATTCGATTTCTTCTTTAACGGGCAGAGCGGCCAGCAACAGCGCCGCAACGGCCCGGAGCGCGGCGCAGATTTGCGCTACGACCTGACCATCTCCTTTGAGGAGGCGGCCGCAGGCTGCAAGAAGGAATTCAAATTCAACCGCAACGAGCAGTGCGAAGCCTGCTCCGGCAGCGGCGCGAAGCCCGGCACCCAGGCCAAGACCTGTCCCACCTGCAACGGCGCGGGCCAGGTGAAGGTCACCAGTCAATCGCTGTTTGGGCAGATCGTGAACATGCGAACCTGTACCAGCTGCGGCGGCAGCGGCAAGATCATTGCGGACAAGTGCCCCAAGTGCAACGGCCAGGGCCGCAACCGCGTGATGCGCACCGCCACGGTGAACGTGCCTGCCGGCATCGACAACGGTCAAGTGATGACCATGAACGGCCAGGGCGAACCCGGCCTGCGCGGCGGCCCGTCCGGCGATCTGTACGTATACATCACGGTGCGTCCACACCGCCTGTTCAAGCGCGACGGTTTCAACCTGCACTGCGAGATCCCCATTTCCTTCACGCAGGCGGCGCTGGGCGGTGAGATCGACGTGCCCACCCTCGAAGGCACGGTCAAGCACAACATCCCCGAAGGGACGCAGAACGACGCGGTGCTGCGGTTGCGTGGCCAGGGCATCCAAATGCTGCGCGGCAATGGCAAGGGCGATCTGTTCATCAAGGTGCGCGTCGAGGTGCCCAAGCGCCTGAACGACAAGCAAAAGGATTTGCTGCACCAGTTTGAAGACAGCCTGACCGGCAAGGAGTACGAGGGCAGGAAGTCGTTTTTGGATCGGCTTAAAGAAGGATTCAAATGAGTTAACAATGAACAGTGAATAGTGAACAGCGAAGAACGGCTGTCCACTATTCACTGTTCACTGCTGTCATCCCACTGTTCACTGTTCACTGAAAAGAGGTGCTCTATGGATTGGATGGAAGTCGTGGTGCACACCACCACCGACGGCGCGGATATCGTTTCGGATATGCTGTGCGACGCCGGGGCGGCCGGTACCGAGATCGTGGATCGCAGCGAGGTGCTTGCCATGCCGCGGAGCCAGGGCATGTGGGACCTCATCGACGAAAAGGTGATCCAGGGCATGCCGGACGACGTGCTGGTGAAGGCTTACTATGCGGAAAACGCGGCGCTGGTGGAGACGCTGGCGCTGGTGAGCGAACGTCTGCGTGCGCTGGGTGCGATGGATATCGGTCTGCCGCTGGGCACGCTGGCGCTCGATCGCTCCACCGTGCACGAGGAGGATTGGGCCGAGCGCTGGAAGCAATACTACAAGCCCTTTCGCGCTGGAGAGCGTTTGGTGGTGAAGCCGACGTGGGAGCCGTATGAATCGCTGTCCGGTGATCTGGTGATGGAGATGGACCCGGGCATGGCGTTCGGAACGGGCACCCATGAAACCACCGCCATGTGCATGCGCATGCTGGAGCGCTACATCAAGCCCGAGCATGTGTGCATCGACGTGGGCTGCGGCAGCGGCATTTTGGGCATAGCCGCCGCACTGCTAGGCGCGCGTTCGGTGTTGGCTATCGATATCGATCCGGATGCGGTGCTGGTGGCCGGGCGCAACGTGCGGCAGAACAACGTGACCGACACGGTGGAGGTTCGGCAGGGCGATCTGCTCAAGCAGGGACAGATCGGCGAGTCCGCCGACGTAATGGTGGCCAACATCATTGCGGAC
The DNA here is from genome assembly GCA_031553615.1 of Eubacteriales bacterium. Taxonomy (GTDB): domain Bacteria; phylum Bacillota; class Clostridia; order Christensenellales; family Aristaeellaceae; genus WQXF01. The sequence continues at coordinate 59,132 of JAVBLJ010000062.1, read as the reverse complement.
GTGATCCGCATGCTGGCCGAACCGGCCAAGGCGCATATCGCGCCGGGCGGCGTGCTCATTTGCTCGGGCATCATCCGCGAGCGCGAGCAGGATGTGCTGGATTCGCTGGCTGCAGCGGATTATACCATCGACCATCGGCTGGAGCAGGGTGAATGGGTCTGCCTGGCCGCAAAGCCCTGATTTTGTAAGTTTGCAAATGCGTTTCACATCGCGCTTCATGCATGGATGGAGGCCCTATGCACCGCTTTTTTACGCAGGAACCTTGTCAAATCGGCACGGAGGCCGCATTGCAGCCCGAGGAAGCGCGTCACGCCGAGCAGGTGCTGCGCCTGTTGCCGGGGGATTCGGTGGAGCTGCTCGATGGCGCGGGTCTATACGCCGCCAGGCTTGTGCGGGTGGGCAAGCAATCGGTAACCGCCGAGGTGCTGGAACGGTTGCCTAGCCGCGAGCCCCGGCTGCGCGTCACGCTGTTTCAAGGGTTGGCCAAAGGCGACAAGATGGAAGCCATCGTGCAGAAGTGTACCGAGCTAGGCGTGCACGCGGTGCAGCCGCTGGAAATGGCGCGCTGCGTACAAAAGCTGGATCACAAGCGTGCTCAGGCGCAGCAGGAGCGTTGGCAGCGCATCGCGCGCGAGGCCACCAAGCAGTGCGGGCGCGCTTGGGTGCCGCCGATCTATCTGCCGCAAAGCCCTGATGCGCCCACGTTGGCGAAGCGGTGGGCGGAGCAGGGGATGCTCATTGTGCCCTGGGAAGAGGCGGAGCACGGCGGCTTGCGCACGCTGCTGACCGCGCCGCAGGCGGGCGAACCGGCCTGCCACATCGGCCTGGTGATCGGCCCCGAGGGCGGCATGACCGAGGCCGAGATCGCGCGGATGCATGCGCTCGGCGCGCGCATCGTGACGCTGGGCTCGCGGATACTGCGCACCGAGACCGCGGGCATGGCAGCGTTGGCCGCCATGATGGCGCTCTGCGGTGAAATGGAGTAAAGAGGAGGAACCCACCTTGCAAACCGTTGCGTTCCATACCTTGGGCTGCAAGGTGAATCAATATGATTCCCAGGCGATGCTGGAAGCCTTTCTGGCCGCCGGATACAAGCAGGTAGGGTTTGATCGGTCGGCGGATGTTTACGTGATCAATACCTGTACCGTGACGGGCACCGGCGACAAGAAATCGATGCAGGCGGTGCGGCGTGCCGTGCGGTGCAATCCGCAGGCGGCGGTGGTGGTGGCCGGATGCTTGGCGCAGCGGGCGGCGGGTGAGCTGCTATTGCCCGGCGTGCGGCTGGTGTTGGGCACGCAGCATCGCGCCCGGGTGGTGGAGTTGCTGCAGCGTGCCCTGGCCGAAAACGCCTCGCTGGTAGCGGTTGACGAGCTCACCGCTGCCCCCTTCGAGCCCCTGGCGGTCACCGCGCACGAGGGGCGCACGCGCGCTGTGCTCAAAATCCAGGAAGGCTGCGACCGGCGCTGCTCCTACTGCATCATTCCTGATGTGCGGGGGCCGATTCGTTCGCGCCCGCTGGAGGACGTACGGGCCGAGGCGCAGCGGTTGGCTGACGCGGGCTTTATCGAGCTGGTGCTCACCGGCATCCACCTTACCTCCTATGGCCGGGATTTGCGCGACGGCACCACGCTGATCGATGCGCTGCGCGCCGTGCATGCGGTGGAGGGAGTGCGCAGGATTCGCCTGGGCTCGCTCGAACCGCGCATCGTGGATGAGGCATTTATCGATGCGCTCCAGGCGTTGCCCAAGGTGTGCCCGCACTTTCATCTGGCGCTGCAGAGCGGCAGCAACGCGGTGCTCCAGCGCATGGGAAGGCGCTACACCAGCGCTGAATTCCTGGCTGCATGCGCCCTGCTGCGCGAGGCCTTCCCGCACGCGGCCCTCACCACCGATGTGATGACCGGATTCCCCGGCGAGACCGAGGCGGAGTTTGCCGAGACCTGCGCCACGGTGGAGGCTGCCGCGTTCGCGCGCATGCACGTGTTTCCATATTCCGAGCGTGAGGGTACGCCCGCCGCCCGTATGCCCGATCCGGTGCCCAAGGCGGTGCGTGAGGACCGCGCGCAGCTGCTGATCGCGCAAGGCAAGCGCCTTCAGCGAGCGTATTTAAACAGCTTGCGGGGCAGCGCACAGGAGGTGCTCCTAGAAGAGCCGGTTCCGGAGCGCGGCACGCTCTGGATGGCCGGCTATACGCCGCACTATGTGCGCGTGCAGGTGCAGGGCGGGGAACCGGGCGCATTGTGCGCAGCGCGGCTGACCGAGGCGGTGGGTGAGGAGATGCTGGGCGAACTCCTCTAGGTTTTATTCTCGTAATACTAAGCATGAACGGGGAGGGATCATCCATGCAAGGTTCGAAGCAGGACTGTATCTTTTGCAAAATCGTTTCCGGAAATATTCCCAGTCGAAAGGCGTACGAGGACGAGAGCGTGCTCGCGTTTTACGACATCACTCCCCAGGCGGAAAAGCATGTGCTGGTGATCCCCAAGCAACACCAGGCGCAGTTGGACGAGGCCGAGCAAGAAATGGGCGACGAAGCGCTGGCGCACCTGTTTCGCGTAGCGGCGCGCGTGGCCCGTGAGCTGGGTTTGCACGAAACGGGATATCGACTGGTGACCAACTGTGGCGCACACGCCTGCCAATCGGTGCCGCACCTGCACCTGCACATTTTGGGCGGAAGCCAGCTCGATGGGCGGATGGGGTAGAGGACGGAAATGCGATGGTGACGCGAAAGCGATCGAAAGTGGGATCGAAAAGAGCACCAGACACCTCCTTCTCATAAAATATAGCGGGTCATATCGAGATCCATTTGCGAGAAGGAGATAGTGCTATGCCTACCATCAACGAATTCCTACGCTCCAACCTTTCCAACGACGCTTTTGCCGGAACCAATATCGGCAACGAATGTTGCACGCAGACCAACAACATTCCCGCCGTCATCAACGTCAACGGTGACGCGGTCAATGGGTTTGCGCTGCGTCTTTCCAATATCGATGAGCTGACCGCCTTGGAAACCCAGGGTGTAGATAGCTTGAGTGCTGTGCTCGGGCTGGGCAACGGTTTCAGCAGCCTGAATAACCGCTTCTTCCGGCAGCGCTTGCAGGGCCCGCCCGGTCCCCAGGGACCGCAAGGACCGCAGGGACCCCAAGGGCCCCAGGGGCCGCAAGGCATCCAGGGCGTGCAAGGCCTGCGAGGCTTGCAGGGGATTCCTGGCCCTCAAGGCCCCGGTGTGAACAGCGCTCCAGGCGTGTACCTCAATGGAACGATTGCCGAGGTCGTATCGGGCGCAAGCTTCACGTTTGAGACTTCCGTGATCGATAGCGTAGTGATCCGGCACCTGACGCCCAACGGTTTCCAAGTGATCGAGACCGGAATCTATGCGATTCACTACTTCATTCAGACCACCGCGGGCACGGGCTTGGCGACCATTGCGCTCTATGTCAACGGCGTATTGCAGGCGGCATCCTCGGTTTCCGCCGCGCATGCAACGGCCACCATGCCGTTGAGCAACACGTACGTGCTCAGCCTGAACGCCGGGGATGTGGTGCAATTACGCAATACAGGCACCACATCCATCACGCCAAACAGCGCAACGGGTTCCCGCATTACCTTCAATCGTTTGGCGTAATCCGTTTGGCGTAATATTGCGTCTTTTCTGTTGACGAACAAGCATGCGTGCGCTATAATGAGATACACGGTTGCCATCCGTTCCATATCGGTTCGGTAGTGGTCGTCGCCGAGATGAGCGGAGGGGAGGGATAAGACCATGTCGGAGATCCGCATTCGGGAAAACGAATCCCTGGAAAGCGCTCTGCGGAGGTTCAAACGCCAATGCGCCCGCGCGGGTGTGCTCGCAGAGGTGCGCAAGCGTGAGCATTATGAGAAGCCTAGCGTAAAGCGTAAGAAGAAGGCCGAGGCCGCACGCAAACGCAAGTACTAAGCCAGATTCCGGTCGAATCAACCATTGCGGACCCCGTCGGTTTACCCGGCGGGGTTCTTTCATGCCCGGAGATCGGGGCAACAATATAAAAGGCAATTTTGAAGGCCCATAGCGCATTCCCCCTGATGGAATCGCAAACGGACTGTCATACCACAAAAAATCTTCAGGAGGTTCCGTATGCAGTACGCATTCTTGCTCCGCCCGCACGCCAATCCGCGCTACCTGGTTTCATTGCAGGCCCTGGCCGAGGCCGAGCTCTCGCTGCTGCTTGCAGCCATGGGGATTGATGCGCAGCCGCAGTGGGAGGAGATGGGCGGCGCGCCGTGGCTTTGCTTCGAGTGCGAAGCGCTTTCTGCGCAGGCGTGGCGGCTGCTCTCGCTGCACGCCTCCACCTACGTGATGGCCACCCGCCAGGGAGAGGCGCTGATCCCCATGCGCCGGGATCATCCGGCCTACGTGGGCGAGGATTTGGCGGCGCTGCTGAAATACAAGGGCAAGACCAATGAAGTGTTTACCGATATGCTGCTCAACGTGGCGCTGGCTTCAAGCGCATTTGCACAGAGCGAAGGCGAGCCGCTTGCCGTGCTTGATCCGCTGTGCGGGCGGGGAACCACGCTGTTCTTGGCGCTGCGCAAAGGCTGGCATGCCTCCGGGGTCGATGCCGACAAGGCTGACATCAAGGAACTGAACGATTTCTTCACCCGCTATTTGGAGTTCCATCACCTCAAGCACAAGCGCACCGAGACTGCGCTCACGGTACGCGGAAAGATGGGCGGACGGCTTACCCGCTATGATTTTGCCGATATGCCCGAGCACTTCAAGAGCGGCGACGTGCGCAGCCTGCGCGCGGTGTTGGGCGACACCTGCGATGCCGCTTCGCTTTACGGCGCGAATAGTCAACACCTGTTGGTGGCCGATCTGCCCTATGGTGTGCAGCATGGACCGGTTGGTGCGCAGGGGCAGCAGGGAGGCCGCTCCCGCTCGATTGAATCGCTGATGCGCGCCGCTCTTCCCGCTTGGTTGGAAACGCTAAAACCCGGCGGTGCGGCGGTGCTTTCGTTCAATACATACGTCACGCCCCGCGCCAAGGTTGCCGCATGGATGCGCGAGGCGGGGTTCGAGGTGCTGGAAGGCGGCGCGTATGAGCGAATGGAGCACTGGGTCGAGCAAGCGGTAAACCGCGACGTGGCGGTGGGCATCAAACGATAGGGCGCCGCGTTTTTTTTGCGCAGGCATCCCGTTCATACATATTTCGAGGCCTCTTCGCATATGCTTTAGATACCCCATCTAGCGCACATTGCGGCCATATGCGAGAGGAGCTGAGCTTTTTTGGAACAACCCGCCTATGCGCAACTGACCGTGGTCGAGTTGCGGCGCATCGCCAAGGAGCACCACGTCAAACTGCCTGCCGGGGTCAACAAGGCGGACATCATCCGCCGCCTGGGGGACATCCCATCTCTTGCCTGTGAGAACCAGCCCATTCAGCCGCCCAAGTCCCTGCAACAAGCATCCCTGCAGCAGTCACTATTGCAGCAACCATCCCTGCAGCATTCAAAACAAAATAGAGAGCCGGAAGCGCAACCCTGGAGGCGGTATGAAGTGCAGCGCAACGCGCAGCCTGCTACCGGCCCCATGAGCCGAGCTGATTTTTTGCCCCGCCCCGCCCGCGTCACCGGCTACTACAACGAGGAATATGGAACCTCGAATCCGGCGGTGCCGGAGATGCTGGCTGCCGGGATGTGCAGCGATGGTGGAGGCATATTGGAAATGCAGCCCGACGGGTACGCCTACCTGCGCGCCGACAATTGCTCGGCGGGGCGGGAGGACGTGTATGTTTCGATTGCACAGATTCGCCGGTTTTGCATGAAGAACGGCGATTGGGTGGAGGGTAAGACGCGGCCTCGACGCGAGAGCGACCGCTACAGCGCGCTGATGTACGTGGAGCGCATCAACGGAGCGCCTCCCGAAGAGGCGGCCAAGCGCCGCGCGTTTGATAACCTTACGCCCATCCACCCCAACCGCCGCCTCACGCTGGAGGATTCGACCGGCGAGAGCGGCGATCCGGCCATCCGCATGCTGGATTTCATCGCGCCCATCGGCTTAGGCCAGCGCACCCTCATCGTCGCGCCGCCCAAGGCGGGCAAGACCGTATTGCTCAAGAAGATTGCGCAGGCTATCGCCCACAACGCGCCCGACGTGCACCTGATGATGCTGCTCATCGACGAGCGCCCCGAAGAGGTCACCGACATCCGCCGCAGCGTGCCCGCCGAGGTGATGCATTCGACCTTCGATGCGCCGCCCGAGAACCACATCCGCGTATCCGAGCTGGTGTACGAGCGCGCGCAGCGGCTGGTGGAGCAGGGCAAGGACGTGGTGGTGCTCATGGACAGCCTTACCCGGCTTTCGCGCGCATACAACGCGGCCGCTCCGCAATCGGGCCGCGCGCTTTCCGGCGGATTGGCGGCGGGTGTTCTGCAGAAGCCCAAGCGCTTTTTTGGCGCGGCGCGCAATTTGGAGGAGGGCGGAAGCCTTACCATCATCGCTACCGTGCTGGTGGAGACCGGCAGCCGCATGGATGAAATCATATTTGAAGAATTCAAGGGCACCGGCAACGCGGAGATACAGTTGGATCGAAGCCTGAGCGAGAAGCGCGTGTTTCCGGCCATCGATCTGGCGCGCTCGGGCACCCGGCGCGAGGAGCTGCTACTCACCGGCGAGGAGCTGGAAGGCGTGCGCGCCGTGCGCCGCGTGCTCTCCAGCAGCACCATGGCCGACGCCACCGAGCAGCTCATCGGCATGCTGGTGAAAACCCGCACCAATCGCGAGTTTTTCGCGCGGCTGCGTGAGTGGGTCGGGCTTTGGGAAAAGGAAGGGTACACATTGGCCGCGCGCAATGGCTCCAGCCGGAGCAATTCCGGCGAAAAAACCGCCTATTCGCGCAAAAAAACACGCTAGAAGCCATGCAAACATATTGCCAACCGCATTGGGCCATGCTATAATAATCCTTGCGGTTTGCCCGGATCCATTGACGAGTTTGGACATCACCAAGCTCGGTAGCATTGGATTTGGAATCGGCGGGCCTGAAAGAGGTGAAACGCATGAAGGAAAACATCCATCCGAAGTACGGCACGGCGCAGGTCCGCTGCGTTTGCGGGGAAACCTTCGAAACCGGCTCCACCAAGAAGGAGCTCAAGGTTGAAATCTGCTCCAAGTGTCATCCGTTCTTCACGGGTAAGCAGAAGCTGATCGATACCGGCGGACGCGTGGATCGTTTCAAGAAGCGTTACGGCATCTAATCGAGGCGTTACGGCATTTAAGCTTGATATCCTATGCAATCAAGGGCAGAGTGGTTTACGCCGCGCTGCCCTTTGCCATACATTTCTGCAGGGTTCGGCAGGGTTTGCCGCCAGGAATGCAGAATACTTTACCGTTCCGGTGCCATGCCGGGGAAAGAAGGTAACCATGTATAACAAAGAGGTTGGTAGCAAGAAATCAGCGCTGAAACAAGCGCCTGTAGACATTGGCGGGCAGGCTGTGCTCGAGGGCGTAATGATGAAAGCGCACCGCGCCATCGCCGTGGCCGTGCGCAAGCCCGATGGGGAGATCGTGGTCAAGGCCGATCCGTACCGCCCGGTGACCGAAAAGCACAAGTGGATGGCATGGCCTTTTGTGCGCGGCTGCGTCAACATGGTCGCCATGCTGAAAATGGGCATGGAGACCCTGCAGCAAGCCACCAACATGCTGGGCGTGTTGGAAGAGGAACCCACCAAATTCGAAAAATGGCTATCCAAGAAGCTGGGCAAGCAGATCGATAAGATCGTGATGGGCGTGGCCATGGTGCTGGCTGTTGTGCTGGCGATGTTCCTGTTTGTACTGCTGCCCAGCGCGGCGGGCACGCTGATCAATACTTGGGTGAAATCGACGCTGCTGGTTAACCTGTGCTCCGGCGCGGTGCGCATCCTTATCCTCATTGCGTACATATCGCTCATGTCGCTGTTGCCCGATTTGCGCCGCGTGTTTGAATACCACGGGGCCGAGCATAAGACCGTGTATTGCCACGAAAACAATTTGCCGCTCACCCCGGAGAACGCGCAGAAGTTCAGCACGCTGCACCCGCGCTGCGGCACCTCGTTCCTCCTGCTGGTGATGGTGATCGCCATCCTGCTGGGTGCGGTGGCCGATCAACTGCTCCTGCTGATATTTGGCATCGAAAAACTGGGCTTCATCGCGCGGTTTGCGCGCAGCCTGCTCATTTTGCCGATCATCACGGGCATTTCGTATGAAGCACTCAAGGGCTTAGCCCATGCCGACGGCCCCATCGTGCGTGTGCTGCGCTGGCCGGGTCTCATGATGCAAAAGCTGACCACCCGCCAACCCAGCGAGCAGCAGCTCGAGGTGGCGATCGCTTCGATGCAGGCCGCGCTGGCCCTCTCCGCGCGCGAGGAAGCACGCATTGCGGGCAAACCGATGCCCGAAGAGCCGGAAGCGGCAAAGGCCGCAGAGCCGGAGAAAGTCGTAGGGTTCGTTGATGCGTTGGTCGCGGAAGCGACGGAGGTAGTAGAAGCTGTGGACGTAGCGGAAGCGACGGATGCGGTGGAGGCAGGGAAAGCAGTGAAGGAAGCCGGGGCAGAGGAAGCAACGCTGCCGGCGGAGGAATGATAGAGGTCGGTGGGGCGCAAACCTATGGGGATGCGCGCACGCGGGCCTTGGCGGCATTGAGCGGCCTCGGCCTTGATGCACGTGAGGCCGAGGCGCAGGCGGACTGGCTATTGGCGTATGTGTGTACCTGTGGCCGCGCTGATCTGCGCTTGCGGGCAGGCGATGCGCTGGACGAGCACCGCGCTGCGCAATACGCGGCGCTGTTGGCCCGGCTTATGGCGGGCGAGCCGCTGCAATACCTGCTCGGTACGCAGGATTTCATGGGCTTCGAATTTGCCGTGGATGCGCGCGTGCTCATACCGCGCTTGGATACCGAGGTGCTTTGCGGCCTTGCGCTCGAGCACATCCCCGAGAGCAGCGCATCCAACGTGCTGGACGTGGGCACGGGAAGCGGCGCGCTGGCGGTAAGCATTGCGCTGCTGCGGCCCCTGGCGGCGGTTACAGCGCTGGATATCAGCGCCGATGCGCTGGCAGTGGCCCAAGAAAACGCGCGGCGCCACAAAGCGAAGGTTCGCTTTGTGCAAAGCGATTTCTTTGCCAAAATCCCGGGCGAATGCTTCGAGGTGATCGTTTCGAATCCGCCGTACATCGAGCGCGGTGCGCTGGAAAGCCTGCCTGCCAACGTGCGGCGCGAGCCCCTGCTTGCCCTGGATGGCGGGGACGATGGGCTGAATGCGTACCGTCTGCTGGCGCGCGAAGCCGCGGCGCATCTGTTGCCGGGAGGCCGCCTTCTGGTGGAGGTGGGCGCAGGTCAGGCCGTGGCGGTCGCCGCGCTGTTTCAAAGCGGCATTGGCCCTGCGGAGACTCACTGTGATTTACAAGGAGTGCGGCGCATCGTGAGCGCCGTGCGAGAATAAGGGGGAAAAGCACGCGCATGCTGGAGAAAATCGAATGGATTCGCGGCCGATACGAGGAGCTGGGCATGCTGCTTTCGCAGCCCGAAACGGTGGCGGATCAAGCCCGTTGGCGTGCGCTGATGAAGGAACACGCGCAGCTGGAGCCGCTGATGCAGGCGGGGGAGCGCTACCGGATGACCGCCGCGCACCGTGCACAGGCGCAGGAAATGCTGGCAGACCCAGACATGGCCGACATGGCGCGCGAGGAGATAGGCGAGGCCGACGAAGCCCTGGCCAACCTGGAACGCGAGATTCAGGTGATGCTGCTACCGCGCGATCCGAACGACGACAAGAACGTGGTTCTGGAAGTACGTGCCGGAGCGGGCGGCGATGAAGCTAGTCTCTTTGGTGCAGTGCTGCTGCGCATGTACACGCGCTATGCCGAACGCCACGGCTGGAAGGTGGAAATGCTTTCCGACAACTTCACCGAGCTGGGCGGCGTGAAGGAAGTGGTCGTCACCCTAATCGGTTCCGGCGCATACAGCCGCCTGAAGTACGAAAGCGGTGTGCACCGCGTGCAGCGCGTGCCCGCCACCGAATCCGCGGGACGTATCCATACTTCCACCGCTACTGTGGCCGTGCTGCCCGAGGTGGAGGAGGTCGAGATCGACATTTCTGCCAACGATCTGCGCATCGATACCTATCGCGCTTCGGGCTCCGGCGGACAGCACGTCAACCGGACCGACTCGGCGGTGCGCATCACCCACCTGCCCACCGGGCTGGTCGTGACCTGTCAGGATGAAAAATCGCAGGGCAAGAACAAGGAAAAGGCCATGCGCGTGCTGCGCGCCCGCCTATACGACAAGATTCAATCCGAAAAGGATGAAGTCTACGCCCAAAATCGCCGCGCGCAAGTGGGCACAGGCGACCGGAGCGAGCGCATCCGCACCTACAACTTCCCCCAGGGGCGCGTAACCGATCACCGCATCGGTCTTACGATCTACAAGATCGACGATTTTGTGGATGGAGACTGCGACGAAATCATCGACGGCCTGGTGCAGGCTGATCAGACCGAACGGCTCAAGCAGATGAACCAAGCATAATCAGGCCTAAGCTCGCCTTGCCCCCGCATACCCTAACGGGGAGCTAAGGAGGCGGGCGATTTGGATTGGTGGATACGGCATCCGGCGCTATGGGGCGGTATGGTGGGTTTGGCAGGGGCCGGATTGGGCGGCCTGATCGGTATATTGATGGGAAAGCCCAAACTGCGCCTTCTCTCCTGCATCATCAACGCCACCGGCGGACTGATGCTGGCGGTCAGTTGCTTCGATCTGCTGCCCGAAGCGTATGCGCTTTCGGTGCCCTGGGGGTTGGCCGGGCTGCTGCTGGGTATGGCACTCATGCTGATCGCCGACCGGATTGCGCAGTACGGCGCGCGTACGGGGGCGATGAGGAGAACCGGCCTGCTGGTAGCGCTGGGCATCGCGCTGCACAACCTGCCGGAAGGGCTGGCGATCGGCTCAGGCTACGCGCAAGCTCCTGCGCTAGGCATCGCGTTGGGTGTGCTCATTGCGCTGCACGATATACCGGAGGGCATCGCCATGGCGGTGCCGTTGCGTGCGGCAGGCATGCGTGCGCTGCCCGTACTGGCGCTTTCGCTGCTCAGCGGCCTGCCCACCGGCTTGGGCACCTACATGGGTCTGCTCGCAGGCGGTGTATCGCTCGAGATGATCGCGCTGTGCCTAGGCTTGGCGGGCGGAGCGATGCTGCAGATTACTGCGCAGGAGATGATCCCCACCGCAGGAGAACTCTATGCGGGCTGGGACGCCAACCTGGCGCTGGCGTTGGGCGTAGCGGCGGGTAGCGCGGTGACGTTGCTGGTGCGCTGAGACCGCCGAAGAACAAAAATGGCGCAGGGATGATTAGGGAAGATAGCAGAAAAGGACGCGAATGATGACCGAGCTCCTGCAAGCGACCCCGGAGGCGATCGAGCGGGCAGCGGCGCTGCTGCGCCAGGGCCAGGTGATCGCATTCCCCACAGAAACCGTGTACGGCCTGGGTGCGGATGCACTGTGCCCCGAGGCGGTACTGCGCATATTTGCGGCCAAATCGCGGCCCGCGGACAACCCACTGATCGTCCACGTGACGGCGGTGGGGGAGGTGGAGCCGCTGGTGGCGTACATCGACGACCGCGCCCGCGCACTGATGGCGCGCTTTTGGCCCGGGCCACTCACCCTGGTGTTGCCCAAATCCGCACGCGTCCCGGATGCCGTGACCGGCGGGCTGGACACCGTGGCGGTGCGCATGCCCGCGCATCCGGTGGCGCAGGCGCTCATCCGCGCGGCAGGCGTGCCCATCGCCGCGCCCAGCGCCAACCGCAGCGGCAGGCCTAGCCCAACCACCGCGCAACACGTGTGGGCGGACATGGAGGGCCGTATCCCGTTGATATTGGATGGCGGGGGATGCGAGGTGGGTCTGGAATCCACGGTACTGGATTTAAGCGAGCCGGTACCGCTGGTGCTGCGGCCAGGCGGCGTGACCGTGGAAATGCTGCGCGCCGAGTTGGGCGAGGTGCGCGTGGATGCCAGCACGCTTGCGCCGCTGGATGCCAAGGTAGCGCCCCGCTCGCCCGGTATGAAATACAGACACTATGCGCCCGAGGCCGAGGTTATCATCGTGGCCGGGGAGCAATCCGCCCGCATCGCCCGCGCGCGTTTGCTTTACGACGAGGCCATGGCGCAAGGGGAAAGCGCGGCCATTCTTGCTCCTTCGGAGCATGCTGCCGCCTATGCGCCGCGCTTCGTGCGCCCGTGGGGAGATAAAGCCGATCCGCAAACGGCGGCGGCGCAGCTCTTTGCCGCGCTGCGGGAGCTCGATACCCTGGGCATGCGGCGCATCGTGGCTGAGGCCGTGGAGGCCCAGGGCATCGGCCTTGCGATCATGAACCGCCTGTGCCGCGCGGCAGGGTTTCGCATCGAGCATTGTGAATAAGGGGAGCAATCCCAGGGGAAGGAGGTGGAGCGCTTGCGGCTCCTGTTCGTGTGTACCGGCAATACGTGCCGCAGTCCCATGGCCGAGGCCATGGCGCGGCATGCGGCGGCACAGTTGGGTTTGACTGGCGTGGAGGTGGGTTCGGCGGGCACCGCTGCCTACGATGGGCAGACCGCCTCGCCGGGTGCGGAGCACGCGATGCAAGCGCGGGGGCTGTCGCTTGAGGCGCACCGCGCGCGCAGGCTCACGCCCGAGCTGGCCGAAGGGTACGACCTGATCCTCACCATGACCGAGCGGCATGCGCAATTCGCGGCCTCCATCGTGCCTGCAAAGCCGATCTACGCGCTGTATGAGTTCGTGGGCGAAGCGGGGGAGGTGCCCGATCCGTGGGGCGGCACCGATGCCGTGTATCAGGAGTGCGCACGCCGCATGGAGCCTCGCATCGAACGTGCGGTGCGGCGCATCCAAGAGGAACTGCTGTGTCAACAAAAGCGCAAGCGAGAGGCGGGGCAGGAGTGAGCGATTGCCGCAGCTTTCCGCCGGTCTACCGCGAGGATGCGCTGGTGCTGATCTTGGGCTCCATGCCGGGAGAGGCGTCGCTGCGCGCGGGGCAATACTACGCGCATCCGCAGAATGCGTTCTGGCGCATCCAGTGCGCACTTTGGGGGGAGGCATACGCACCGGATAGGGCGTATGCGGACAAGTTGGCCCTACTCGCCGCGCACCGGGTTGCGCTCTGGGATGTGGCGGAGACCTGCCAGCGCGAAGGGAGCCTGGATAGCGGCATGCGCTCCGTGGTGTGCAACGATTTTGCGGCGCTGTTCGCGGCCGCGCCGGGCATTCAGGCGGTGTTCTGCAATGGCGGTACGGCGCACGCGCTGTATCTGCGTCAGGTGTTTCCCGGCCTTTCGCACATCGAAGCCTATCGCCTGCCTTCGACCAGCCCTGCCCTCACGCTGCCTTTCGCGCAAAAGCTGGAAGCGTGGGGCGTGGTGAGCGAAACGGTGACCCGGCTTACCCAAAATGAATGCCAAAACGAACGCAAAAACGAACGCGAAAACGAAAAATAGAAAAGAGCGATGCCCGATGGACATGGTTTCGATTATAGAAAAAAAGAAGGCCGGGGAAGCCCTCTCGCGGGAGGATATCGAGTATGTGGTGACGGGCGCGACCCACAAAACCTTGCCCGATTATCAGCTCGCCGCCTGGCTGATGGCGGTCTGCTGGCGCGGGATGGACGCGCGCGAAACCAGCGATCTCACGCTCGCCATGGAGCAATCCGGCGAAACCGTAGATCTTTCCGCCATCGAAGGGTTGTGCGTGGATAAACATTCCACCGGGGGCGTGGGCGACACCACCACCCTGGTGCTCACGCCACTGGTGGCGGCCTGCGGTGCTCCGGTGGCCAAAATGAGCGGCCACGCGCTGGGCCATACCGGCGGCACGCTGGATAAGCTCGAAAGCATTCCCGGCATGCGCATCGATCTGAGCCAAGAGGAGTTCATCGCGCAGGTGCGGCGCATCGGCTGCGCGGTGACGGGGCAAACAGCTTCGCTCGTCCCGGCGGATAAAGCGCTCTATGCGCTGCGCGACGTGACCGGCACCGTGGATTCATTGGCGCTGATCGCCTCGAGCATCGTATCGAAAAAGCTGGCCTCCGGTGCAGGGGCGATCGTGCTCGACGTAAAGACCGGCAACGGCGCGCTCATGCGCACCGAGGAGGAGAGCATCGAGCTGGCGCGGCGCATGGTGGATATCGGGCGCATCGCGGGCCGACCCATGTTGGCGGTGATTACCGGCATGGATGAGCCGCTGGGCTCCCACGTGGGCAACGCGCTTGAGGTAAAGGAAGCCATCGACGTGTTGGCTGGCCGCGCGACTGGGCCTCTGCTCGAGGTATCGCTCACGCTGGGTGCGCAGATGCTGGTGGCCGCCGGCAAGGCGGAGGCCATGGGCGAGGCGCACGCCATGCTGGAGCGCGCGTTGCACGGCGGCGCAGGGCTGCATAAGCTGCGCGACATGATCGCGGCTCAGGGCGGCGATCCGCGCGTGGTGGACGACGTGACGCTTCTGCCCCAAGCCGCGCTGCAAATTCCGGTGCCCGCGCCCCGGGATGGGTATGTGGCAGGCATGGACACCGTGGCCCTCGGCAACGCGGCTCGTCTGCTCGGCGCGGGACGGGTCGCTAAGGATGACATGATCGACCTGGCGGTGGGGCTGGTGATGCGGGTGCGCATCGGCGACCGCGTGGAGGCGGGGCAGCCGCTGGCGATCCTGCACGCGAATGATCCCGCCAAAGCCGAGGCGGCACTTGAGGTATTGCGGGGCGTGATTGCGATTGGAGATGCCCCGGTACAGACGCCGAAGCTCATCCGCGCCGTGGTGACGCCCGAGGGCGTTGCACGGCCATAATCCGTGCAATCCGAAACGTGTGACCGGGGAGAATGACGAACGGGGGTCAAGGACGAATGGAGAAATGGACTCAAAGGCTAGCGATCTTGATGGCAGTGCTTTGCACCGCGTGCTGGGGGTTTCCGGCTGCGCAGGCCGAATCTAAGGAAAAACTGCTTACCGCAACCGAGTTCACGCAACGCTTTGCCGAAATCCTTCGCGAAAAGCTGCCCGATCATATGGTGAGTGTGGTGGGTGAATTCGAAATCGATATCACAGGCGGCACTGCGGAGGGTTCGGCAGAGCCGTATGAAATTGGCTCGGCTAATGCGTATGCGCTGTATTGTGCGACGCCCACCGAGCTCGAAAGCATGCTGGTCAGCTATGCCGAGGCTATCGATGAAATGGTAAACGGCAGCGGTGGGGACGAGGAACTATCCTTGGATGACCTGATGCCCGTGCTTCGTTCGTCTTCATACTTGGAAAGCATGCCTGCAGAAAAGCGCGAAGATGTGGCCTTCTTGGAGTGGCTGGACGGAATCGATATCCTGCTCGTGTGGAATTCCTCTAAAACGGTGCGGGTCGTGACACAGTCGGAGCTGAAAGAGCGGGGGCTTGGGCTCGACGATGCACTGGAGATAGCAAAAACCAATTTGGCGCGCATTGCCCCAAATGTACAATGGCTACGCACCGAAGGCGGCTTGATGGGCCCGGTTCTCGATGGGATGTACGAATCGAGCCTGCTGCTGCTTCCGCTGTGGGAGCGGACCGGGTTTGGCCTGGGCGGCGATACCATCGTCGCCGTACCCAGCCGGGGTACCGTGATGGTGATCGATTCAGAAAACACCGACTTGATTGCATCGGTCAACCAATACCTAATCGACGGGTTCGATTCGCTGGCTTATCCAGTTTATGATAAGCTGCTGCGCTGGAATGGCATGGAGTTCGTGCCCTACGCGGATTCGTATTGATGTTCTCGCGTGTTTCCGGAGCTGTTTCCGGAGCTGTTTTCTGGGTGTTTCCGCATAATTCTTAAGGATGCGAAATAAGGGTTGACAGCGCTGCGCGCGGAGCATATACTATTTTAAAATCCAAATCATTCGCAAGGATGGGGAAGAGTACGTGATCCCTCGCCTCCAGAGAGCGCAGACCATTGGCTGAAAGCCTGCGCAGGCCGAGTATCGCCGAAGACCACCCCCGGAGCGAACCGCATGGGGAGCGATAGAGCCTCACCAAAGCGCTTGCTGTTCCAGATCAAACCGCAGAGATTGCAAAGATCGAGCAGCAGACGGAAGCAGGGTGGAACCGCGAGCCAATACGAGCTCGCCCCTCATTGGGGCGGGCTTTTTCGTATTCAAAAACAGCGCCGCCAGAACCGTGCCAACCTTATGGACGACTGAAACGAACGAAAAGAACAGGAGTGAATCACCATGGGAGAAATCCGCAAGGAAGTGCAACAGGAGAATCAGGAGCTGCGCACGCTGCGGCACACGGCCTCGCATGTGCTGGCGCAGGCGGTCAAAAAGCTGTTTCCTGCCGCCAAGCTGGCCATCGGACCGGCCATCGATACCGGTTTTTACTACGATTTTGATGTGGATGCGCCGTTCACCTCGCAAGATTTGCAGGAGATCGAAAAGGAAATGCAGCGCATCATCAAGCGCAACGCCAAGCTCGAGCGCTTCGTGCTGCCGCGCGAGGAGGCCATCGCCCTCATGCGCGAAAAGAACGAGCCCTACAAGGTGGAGCTGATTGAGGACCTGCCCGAAGGCGAGGAGCTCTCCTTCTACAAAATGGAGGATTTCGTCGATCTGTGCGCGGGGCCGCACATGCCCTCCGCCGGCAAGGTGAAGGCGGTCAAGCTGCTGCAGGCTGCGGGCGCGTACTGGCGCGGCAGCGAAAAGAACAAGATGCTGCAGCGCATCTACGGCACGGCCTTTGATTCCCGCGAAGCGCTGGAGGCGTACGTGACCCAACTGGAGGAAGCAAAGCGCCGCGACCACAACAAGCTGGGCCGCGAGCTCGAGCTGTTCACCACCTCCGATCTCATCGGCCAAGGCCTGCCCATTCTGCTGCCCAAGGGCGCGCGTGTGGTGCAGCTGCTGCAGCGCTTTGTGGAGGATGAGGAGGAGCAGCGCGGTTACCTGCTCACAAAATCTCCGCTCATGGCCAAGTCCGATCTTTTCAAGGTGTCCGGCCACTGGGATCACTACTACGAGGGCATGTTCGTGCTGGGCGACAAGGAGATGGATGCGCGCGGCGAAGAAGTGCTGGCCTTGCGGCCCATGACCTGCCCCTTCCAGTTCCAGGCCTACCTGAACCGCACCCGCTCGTATCGCGATCTGCCCCTGCGCTACAACGAAACCTCCACGCTCTTCCGCAACGAATCCTCGGGCGAAATGCACGGCCTGATCCGCGTGCGGCAGTTCACCATCTCCGAAGGTCACTTGGCCTGCCGGCCCGATCAGGTGGAAGCCGAATTCCGCGGCTGCGTGGAGTTGGCGCAGTTCATGCTCGATACCCTGGGCCTGCGCGAGGATGCGAGCTACCGCTTCTCCAAGTGGGACCCGAACAACCGGGAGAAGTACATCGGCGACGCCGAGGTATGGGAGAGCACCCAGGTATTCATGCAGGAAATCCTGGACAGCATGGGCATCGACTACACGGCCGAGGATGGCGAAGCCGCTTTCTATGGCCCGAAGCTCGATATCCAAATGCGCAACGTACACGGCAAGGAAGATACGCTCATCACCATCCAGATCGACTTCCAGCTAGCCGAGCGCTTTGGCATGACCTACACCGACAGCGATGGGCAGAAGAAGCATCCCGTCATCCTGCACCGCACCTCCATTGGCTGCTACGAGCGCACGCTGGCGCTGCTGATCGAAAAGTACGCGGGTGCTTTCCCCACCTGGCTTGCGCCCACGCAGGTGAAGGTGCTCACCATCACCGAACGCTGCGACGATTGGGCGCGCGAGGTTGAAACCCTGCTGCGCGCCTCCGGGATTCGCGTGGAGCTCGATCTGCGCAACGAAAAGATCGGCTTCAAGATTCGCGAGGCGCAGATGGAGAAGGTGCCCTACATGCTGGTCGTCGGCGATAAGGAAGTCGAGGATCGCACGGTGGCGGCCCGTTCGCGCAAGGATGGCGACCTGGGCGTGCAGGAGCCGCAGGATGTGCTTACTCGTTTGCTGGCGGAAATCCGCACCAGGGTGCGCTAAACCAAACAAATCCACACAAAAAGTTCTCAAAATAGTTCTGTACAGCGCATGGTTCTCGACAAGAGGAACCATGCGTTGTATAATATCGTTGAATAATCAATAAATCGATAGCATCACGCATCTGTGCAGGAGGTTTACATGCCAGCAAAGCCGGTCTTTCATCGCGCTCCGCTCATGGATATTCCGTTTTCCCCGCTGCCGCTCGGCGCCATTCGTCCGGAAGGGTGGCTGCGCGCGCAGCTCGAATTGCAGGCGGAGGCATTGATCGACGCACTGGCGACGTTCCGGCCTGGCTTTTTTAAGAGCGATTTTCAAAACGATTCGCCGCGCAGGGAGGCCTTCGAGGGGCTCAACGGAGCGCGAACCATTGCGCTGCTGTCGGCGACGATGCCGCTGGGCTCCCTGCTGGATCACAAAGCGCTCACCGAGGCATCGCATCGGCACATCGCTGCGCTAATGCTGGCGCAGCGGGAGGATGGTTGCCTGCCGCCCTACGGCGAGGACGGTGCCGATTGGTGTGCCCGCGCGGCGCTGATGCAGCTGCTGCAGCAAACCTACACCGCTACGGCGGACAAGCAGGTGCTGGTGCACATGCTGCGCTACGCCAAGTATGCGTGGGATACGATGCGCGAGCATCCGCTGGACATGCGGGCTTCGGCGCGGGCGGGCGAGTTGCTTTCGCCCGTGCTGTGGCTCTATCGCGCCACGGAAAAGCGCTTCCTGCTGGAGCTGGCGCGGGAGCTGCACACGCAGAGCATGGATTGGACGGCGTTTTGCCATACCATGCCCATCAAGACCCCCATGAGCAAGCAATGGCCCTGGAGCAAGCTGAGCCAGGTCATGGACGCTGCGGAGCCGGATACGCGCCGCTTTCATGCGCAAACCTACCATCAAGCGCATGCCGCCAACGTGGCGATGGGCCTAAAAACCCCCGCGCTCATCGCGCAATGGACGGGCGGCATCAAACATGCCGAAGCCTTCGACGCAGGCTACGCCAAGCTGATGCACCACCATGGCTTTGCCAGTGCTTTCTTTAGCGGCGATGAGCTGCTCAACGGCGCATCGCCCGCACAGGGCACCAGCACCGAAGCGCTTGCGGCGCTTATGGCCACGCTGGAAACGCTGCTTTCCGCGCTGGGCAGCGCATCCTGCGGCGACACACTGGAAACGCTGGCCTTTGGCGCGTTGCCCGCCGCCTACGCATCCGGCATGCGAAGCTGGCAGCGGGTGCAGCAGCCGAACCAGATCGATGTTTCCGCTGGGCGACGCGGCTGGTACAATGCCGCAGCCGATGCGTCTGCTTTTTCGAACGATCTGACCGATGTCGCGAGCCTCGCGCTGCACGGGGCATTTCCCGGCTTTGCCGCTTCGCTCTGGATGGCGGCGAAGGATGGCGGGCTGGCCGCGATATCGTACGCGCCGTGCACGGTGCGCGCCCGCGTAGGCGGCGCAACGGTGCGCATCGAGGTAAAGACGGCCTACCCGTTCGATGGCGCAATCCGCCTGAGCGTACACACCCGCGTGCCTGTCGCCTTCCCGCTGCATCTGCGCATCCCCGGCTGGGCGCAGGGTGCGACTGTCTCCGCGGGCGAGCAAAACCAGGAGTGCAGCTCCGGCGCGTTTTGTGTGTTGAACCGCACCTGGAACCCCGGCGACGTCGTAACCTTGAACCTGCCCATGCAGGTGCGCATCAGCGAGTGGTACCACCGCTCCGCTGCGCTTTCGCGGGGTCCCTTGTTGCTGGCGCTTGCGCCGGAATGTGCGGGCGAGGTTCCGCAGCGTTGGCCCCAGGATCAACCCTGGGCGTACGCTCTCCTTCCCGGCGAAGAGAGCCGGGTGCACTTCGATCCATCGCGCGTCGCTCCCTTTGGGCAAGACAACCCACTTGCGGTGGAAGTGTGCGCCGTGCCCCTGTCCGATTGGAAGGCGAAGGACGGAAGCGCTGATGCCCCGCCCATCGCGCCCGCTGTGGATCAAGCTGCGCCCACCACGCTGCGGCTGACCCCCTACGGGAGCACCCAGCTTCGCATAAGTCAGTTTCCGGTTGTCGCAGAATCATAAACCTGGCTTTCACGATGCTTTCCTCTTGGGGTACAGGGTCTAAAAGGGCAGAGGAGGTTATACCATGCGTAGATTGGCAGCGGTATGGTTGGTGCTTGCGCTGCTTCTGGCGTTCTTCCCGGCGGCGCTAGCCGATGACGATTACACCGGTATGCTCGCACAAGACCACGATGCATACGGCATGGTGATCGGCGGAACGCTGAACATGCGCGCAGAGCCGAGCGCCAGTGCGAAGCTCGTCAAGAGTTACCCGGCTGGATCATGGTTCCGCATCATCGGCGGACGCCCCGAAAGGGATTACTACTTCGTGGCCGCCGGCGATGGCCGCAACGGATACGTGCTAACCAAGTACGTGCTGTATTGCGACAACTACGCATTGACCAATGGAAAGTTTGTTTACCCCATCAGTGCCACGGTCGCGGGGCCTTCGAACTACGTCAACCTGCGCACCGGGCCCAAATCCACCGCGTCGGTCATCACCCGCGTGAACAACGGGAGCAGCGTATCCATCACGCTGTATGGCGATGTGTATTCCAAGGTGACCACCTCGGGGGGCAAGACCGGCTATATGTCCACGGGGCTGCTTCGCATGTTCGATCAGATCGTGTGGGAGGAACGCCTCGTTGTCTCCCCCAACAAGGGCAAGGTGAACCTGCGCGGGGGCCCGGTTAACACCGCGCCCATCCTGGGCTCTTATGCGGCCGATACTCCGCTCATCGTGCTCGTTCGCGGCATTGGGTGGCACAAGGTGATTGTCAAAGGCAAGGTGGGCTACATGATGGCCCCCTTCGTATCCATAGTGGATTAGAGCTCATTGGTTCACAATAAAGGGCTGTATAATAAAGGGCTGTATAATAAAGAGCTGTAATGAGAAAGAACAACCTGTCGCTTCGGAGGTAAACATGTCAACATCGCATTCCAATCTGCCTGCGTCGCTCGATGATCCGCTGAGCGCTTCCGCAGAAAGCTACCTGGACGTGATCCACGAGCTTTCGCATCGCGATGAAATCGTGCGCTCGGTCGACGTGGCGGAAAAGTTGGCGGTATCCAAAGTGAGCGTCAACAAGGCGCTGCACGTGCTCAAGGCCGCTGGATTGGTAACGCAGGAGCCCTACCGGGGCATCCGGCTCACCGAGGAGGGCATCGCCGCCGCCCATCGCGTCACCTGGCGGCACGAGGTTTGGCGCTCCTTCTTCCAGCACCAATTGGGGTTGGGCGAAGCGGAGGCCGATGCGGAGGCCTGCCGCCTGGAGCATGTCGCCAGCAATGAGGTGGTGCGAAGGCTGGAGCGCTACCTTTCGGAAAAGCCGCGCTAGGCGGCGGTTCGTTTGGCGATTGTTTCGTCATAGGCAGTACACACCACTGACACAATTGTTCGGTACACTCACCCTGAGGTGATCGCTATGAATACCAGTCCGCACATCTTGATCTGCGACGATGATCCGGTGGTTCATCAATCGCTGTCGCTTTACTTGGATGCCGAAAAGTTTTCGCACGCTTCCGCCTACGATGGAGAGGAAGCGCTTGCAAAGGTTGCGCAGCAGAGCTTTGACCTCATGGTGCTCGACCTCATGATGCCGCGTATGTCGGGCATCGAGGTCTGCCGCACGCTGCGCAAGACCTCGCGCCTTCCGGTGATTATGCTCACCGCGCGCGGCGAGGAGATCGACCGCATCCTGGGTCTGGAGTTGGGGGCGGATGATTATATCGTAAAGCCATTCAGCCCACGGGAGGTAATATCCCGCATCAAGGCGGTGTTGCGCCGCACCATGGATGCGGATGCCCTGCCCGAGGAGCAGCTGACCACGCTGCAATTTGGCAATCTCGAAATTCAGCCCGAGCGCTATCTCATAAAGGTGGGCGGAGAGCCCGTGCCCTGTACCCCGCGCGAGGTCGAGCTGCTCAACCTGCTGGCCAGCCACCCCGGCCGCGTGTTCGAGCGCGAGCAGATACTTTCACGCATATGGGGCTACGATTTTTTTGGCGATACGCGCACCGTGGATACCCACATCAAGCGCTTGCGGCAAAAGCTGGCTTCCGATGTACCCAGCGGCTGGGAGATCGTGACCGTGTACGGCGTGGGCTACAAGTTTGAGGTGACCCCATGATCCTTCGCAGCGCGCTGCTTCGGCGCACGCTGCTTCTTGTTCTTTCTTCATTGTTGCTTTCCGCGATGCTTTCGGGGCTCATCTACCAGGCGGTATCCCCGCGCATATTTGCCGGAAAGCGCAGCGAAGAAATGCTGCCCAAGGCCCGCCTGATCGCCTCGCTGGTGGAGCACGAAGAAAGCGGAAACATATCGCTCAATATGCTTATGACGCTGCTGCGCAACAATACCACCCAGTGGGACGCCTACATGTGGGTGGTCAACACGGCGGGACAAGCCCTGATCACCACCCAGCGTGGCGGCAAGACTTTCGGCTTGCCTACCTCCATCGACAGCGTGCTGGCCGAGGTGTTCGCCGGGCAGGAGACCGTCCACATCGGCCGTTTATCCACGCTTACCTCCGACGACGGCGGGGAGGAGCGGCAATCCGAAGGTGCCAACTCCACCTTGAGCGATTTTTTGCTGGGCTACAAAGCCCCCCCCACCCAAACGCCCGAGGTCAATGCCCACTTCCCGCAGGAAGCGGACCTGGTGCTGGTGGGCGTGCCGATTCTCTACGAGGAAGAAGTCATCGGCGGCGTGTTCATGGCACAGACCATGACCGAGGTAGTTTCGGGCATGCGCAGCCTCACCAATACGCTCATGCTCGCGCTGTTCATCGTCATGCTGCTCATGCTGCCCATCGCGTACATGGTGGCGCGTAGGTTGGCCCGCCCCATGAATCAAATGCGCAACATCGCGCTTTCGATGGCGGGGGGCGATTTCTCGGTGCGCGCCGATACCGAGATGCGCGGCGAGATCGGCGAACTGGGCGGCGCACTCAACTACCTATCGGGCGAGCTGGGACGCACCATCTCCGAGTTGATGGTGGAGCGCACCCGCCTGCGCCGGATACTCAACGGCCTTTCCGAGGGCATCGTGGCGCTGGACGCGCAGGGTGCGCTGACCCACGTGAACCCCGCCATGCAGACGCTCTTCCAGCGTCCGCAGCAGAATGCATGGGCTGCCGAGGGCGGCGACGATGCCCGCTTGGCCGTGGTGCCGCGCGCCGAGGTCTGGGCCGCCTACGATGCAGTGCTCTCCGGCCGCGAAGCGGCCATGATCACCTTGCGCGATGGCGATGCGGTGGTGCAGGTCTCCATCGCGGCGTTGGAGGATGAGGAGGGACGGGTCGCCGGGGCGGTGGGCGTGTTCCGCGATATCACCCAAGAAGAGCGGCTCGAACAGACGCGGCGCGATTACGTGGCCAACGTATCGCACGAGCTGCGCACCCCGCTCACCGCGCTGCGCGCTCTCATTGAGCCGCTGCGCGATGGATTGGTGATCAGCGAGGTCGACCGGGACCGTCTGTATGGCGTAATGCTGCGGGAAACGCATCGCCTTTCCCGCTTGGTCAGCGACATGCTGGAGCTCTCCCGCCTGCAATCCGGGGTGCTCTCGCTGGAGAAGCATGCCTTCGATCCGGTGCACATGCTGCACGAGGTGTACGCAAAGTTTGAGGCTCACACCGAGGATCACGGCCAAACACTTTCCTTGCGCTTGCCCGAGGAGCCGGTGCGGGAGGTGCTCGGCAACCCGGACCGTACGGAACAGGTGCTGGTGACGCTGCTGGACAATGCCATCAAGTACACCCCGGAGGGTGGACATATCGAGATCAGCGCTGTACCAACTTCAAACGCGCTGCACATCACGGTGCGCGATAGCGGTATGGGCATTGCGGAAAGCGATCTACCGCACGTGTTCGAGCGCTTCTACAAGGCCGATAAGGCGCATCAAGGGAATGGAACCGGTCTGGGCTTGGCGATTGCGCGCGAAATACTGACGCTGTTAGGCGAAGAGATCACCGTGGCCAGCACCGCGGGCGAGGGTGCCTGCTTCACGTTCACCCTGCACTGGGCTTAGTACTACCCATGCGCACAAAAGAAAACGGGGGGGAGGGGACTGCATGGCGCAGGAACCCTGGGAAGCGGCGTACCATCGATTGGCCGCTACCGCCGATGCCGCGCCCGGCGGGCTATACCGCATGCGCGAGGACGGCTTTACGCTGGAGTACGCGAACCGTGGCTTTTTCGAGCTGACTGGCTACGACGTTTCCGCCGTTCGGCAGCGCTTTGCGGGGAATGCGCTGCGGCTGGTGCATCCGGCGGATCGCGAGGCTGCGCGCAGCGACCTGCGGCAGCAGATAGCCCTGCACCCTGATCATGATTACGATTTGGAATACCGCATCGTGTGCTCGGACGGTGCGGTGCTGCACGTGAACGATTGCGGCACGCTGGTGGAGATCGAGGGCACGCGGATGTTGTGCGGCATGCTGATGAACATCAGTGATACCTATGCGGCACAACAGCGGCTGCAGGCCGCTCAGGAGGAATTGCTGGAAGCCAACCGCGCCAAGAATGATTTTCTCGCGCACATGTCCCACGAAATCCGCACGCCGATCCATGCGATCTCCGGGCTGGTGGACATGTTGCTGCTGGGAGAAACGCTGCAGCCTGAGCCCTATTCGCAGGCGTTGGGCATCAAGAGCGCGGCGCAGACGCTGCTGTATCTGGTGAACGACATCCTCGATTACAGCAAGATTGCGGCCGGACGAATGCCCATCATTCCCGCGCCGTATCAAACGGCGGCGCTGCTGGACGACCTGTGCACCCACGCGGAGCTGCGCGCACGCGGAAAGCACATCGCGCTTCGGGCCCTGATCGATCCTGCGCTGCCCAAAGCGCTCATCGGCGACGAGCTGCGGCTCAAGCAGGTGCTGCTCAATCTGCTCACCAACGCGGTGAAGTTCACCGAGGCGGGCAGTGTATCGCTGGTAATGCGCTGCTGCGCAGAGCCTGCGGGCGTGCGAGTGGAATACCGCGTGGAGGATACCGGGGTCGGCATCGATCCAGGTAGCCTGGATAGTCTGTTTGAGCAGTTCCGGCAGCTCGACCCGGCGCGCGATCGGCAGCAGGAGGGGACCGGGCTCGGCTTGGCGATCAGCAGGCAATTGGTGCGGCTGATGGGCGGGGATATACAAGTGCGCAGCGAGGTGGGAAAGGGCTCCAGCTTCAGCTTTTCATTGTTGCATGCGGTGGAGGATGCGTGCCCGGTGGCGCGGGTAGAGGAGCCAAAAACGAAACACCTGTTGGTCTGCAGTGGAGACGATGCTTTTTCGGCGCAGGCACTGACCATCGCTGGTGCGCTGGGCGTTGAGGCCAAACGCGTGCATGCCTTTTGCGCCGATCGCTTCACCCATCTCCTGCTGGAAGGGAACGACCCGGATACGCAGGCTTGGGCGGGCGCGGCACTTACCGCGGGCACCTATCGTGCTTGCATGCGTGGGGAAAGAACGCACCACCCGCAGCCCGGGGATGTACTCATCGCCTCGCCGCTGCATGCTCCGGCATTGGCAGCCTTTCTTAACAACGCGCTCGCCCGGCAGTCCGATGGGGCGCAGCGCCACGAACAGCTTGCCCAATTGCTTTTCTCTACCCACGATGCGCACGTGCTTATCGTGGATGACAATCCCGCCAATCTGCTCGTGGGCTCCTCGCTGCTAAAGCTCTATGGGCTCACGGTTTGCGAGGCAAGTTCAGGAAAGCAGGCGCTGCAACTGATGGAGCAGGAGCGCTTTGACCTGGTGTTCATGGATCACATGATGCCCGAGATGAGCGGCGAGGAGACGGTGCGGGCTTTGCGCGCCAATGCGACGCTTTCCGGCCTTCCCGTGGTCGTGTTAACCGCCAACCTGCCTGCGGAAACCCATGAAATCTATCGCAATGCCGATATACAAGGCGTGCTCACCAAACCCTTGGAGCTGGGCAAGCTCAGCGACACCCTGCTTCGTTTGCTGCCGCCGGAGAAGGTAGTTCCCGGCAGCGCGGGCGCAGCCGAAGAACGCGGCGCGATTGATGCGCGCACGGTGCTGCAGCGCGTACCTTTGCTCGATTACGAAGATGGGCTGCTCCACTGCGCGGGTGATGCTTCGCTTTATCTGGCGCTGCTCTTTGCGCTTTGCCAGGATTTGGCGGAGAAGCGAACGCTGATGCAGGGCGCATTCTCGGCTCGCGATCTGGCGACGATCGCGCTGTGTGCACACAGCCTAAAGAGCGCATTTCATAGCGTCGGCTGCCCCGCATTGGGTGAAAACGCGCTGGTGATCGAACAAAAAAGCAAGGCCAACGATTTCGATGACCTTGCGGGAAAACTGCCCGCTTTCTTGGAGCAGACCGAGGAGTTTCGCAGTGCGTTGGAAATGCAGCTCCGCCGCCTGCCGCGCGAGGCGCAGCTTGAGTTTGCATTGCCTATGACGGAACGCTGACCCGGCTCGTTTTGAACGACACGCGAACGCTGCACGAGCAGGGCGCGGCTACCGTATTTCCTTCACGTTGGGCAAGCCCATGTGCACGTCGTCGATAAAATGCTCCAATTCCGGCGTGAGTACGTCGAACTCAAAGCCTTCGTCGCGATAGTACTGGATCAACTTGGGCAGCATCTCGATGGTGCGGCCCTTGTTGTCGTGCATCAGCACGACGATCTCATCCTTGTTCTTGGAAGAATCGATGGCTGCTTCGAGCATTTTTTCGCTATCGGATGCAAACTCCTTGTGCGCATCGTAGTTGCTGGCGTTCCAATCAATCCACAGGAAGCCTTTGTCCGAAAAATAGTGCCGGATTTCCTTGGGAACCCAATTGGAGCCAAAGGGGAAACGGAAAAGGCGCACCTCCATTGGCTGACCGACGGCCTCCGAGAGTGCTTCATCGAAGCGGGCGATATCCCGATCGACCCCGGTGGTTTTCATGAGCGTCGATTTCTGGTGAAAGAAGGAATGGGAGCCGATGGAGTGCCCGGCATCGAAGATGTCGCGCGTGTATTCAGGATAGAGCTTGATGGAGCTGCCGATGAGAAAAAAAGTCGCACAAACGCCCTCCTGCTTGAGCGCTTCAAGCAGCGCGGGCGTTTTTTTGCTGGGGCCGTCGTCAAATGTCAAATAAACGACCTTTCGTGTCGGCGGCGTTTCGTAAACCGACTCCACCGGCGTGCTTTCGCCAAGGGCAAAGGGGACGGATAGCGTGCATATGAGCAACCCGGCAAGCATAGTTCGGACAAGAAAGCGAGCAGCGCGCATCGTAACCTCCGATATTGTGGTAAGCCGATTGATCCTACACTACAGATTGTACCGCACTCTGTCATCAACCGCAATAGAAACATGCGGAAAATGTCGGTTAAAAAAACCAGGGCTTTGCATAATAAGTGAAATTTCGAGGAAGGATATGGGTTCATAGATACGGAAACAAGCAAAGCACCCGACTGGTGCATGCGGCGCAAAGGGGAGGAGAACTACATGCTGGAACACGTACGACAGAGGGATACCTTGACGGTTCGCCTGCGGGGCGAGCTGGACCACCACAGCGCGGAACAGGTGCGCGGCGAGCTCGATGGGCTGATTTCCGACGAGCGCGTGCTGCACCTGATCGTCGATATGAAAGCGCTGACCTTCATGGATAGCTCGGGTATCGGGGTGCTCATTGGCCGCTACCGCACGCTAGCGCGGCGCAAGGGCACGCTTTCGGTGCAGAACATGAGCCCCTTGGTCGAGCGCATTTTTCAGTTATCGGGTCTCCATCAAATCATCAAGAATAGCCGTTAAGGCGCGGGGAGGATCGGTCATGAGCATCAACAATCATATGCGGCTGGAATTCTTGGGCTGTGCGCAAAACGAATCCTTCGCGCGCGTGGTGATCAGCGCATTCGCCGTGCAGCTGAGCCCCACCATCGAGGAAATATCCGATATCAAGACCGCCGTGAGCGAGGCGGTCACCAATGCTATCATCCACGGATACGAGGGAGAGCAAGGAACGGTGGTGCTTTCCGCCAGCATCGACGAGGATCAAACGCTCACCGTGGAGGTGGAGGATCGCGGCCAAGGGATCGCCGATTTGGAACAGGCAATGCAGCCCTTTTACACCTCGCACCCCGAGCTGGAGCGCTCTGGCATGGGCTTTGCCGTGATGCAGAGCTTTATGGATTCGCTGGAAGTGTGCTCGACCGTGGGCGAAGGAACCTGCGTGCGCATGCGCAAGCGCTTTGTGCGCGATGCAAAATGAGTGCCGCAAAGCAGAGCCACGAGGAGGCCATGGGCTTGATTGCCCGCGCGCAGACCGGGGATGCGGATGCGCTGGATGAAATGGTGCGTGCCAACCTGGCCTTGGTGCGCGCGGTGTGTGCGCGCTTTTCTAGCCGGGGCGGCGACATGGAGGAGCTCTACCAGCTGGGATGTTTGGGTCTGGTGAAGGCCATACGCAACTTTAACGCGACCTACGGCGTGCGGTTTTCCTCCTATGCGGTGCCCATGATCATGGGGGAGATACGCCGCTTTTTGCGCGACGACGGCACGCTGACCGTGGGCAGGCGGCTGAAGGAGTTGGCCGCGCGTGCGCTGACCATGGCCGATCAGCTGCGCGCCCTGCTGCTGCGTGAACCAACCTTGACGGAGCTGGCGGAAGGGTTGGGCTGCGACTCCGCCGAGCTGGCGCAAGCGCTGGAAAGCTGCCGAAGCGTCGCCTCCCTAGATGCGCCATTGGGCGAAGAGGAGGGCGCGACGCTGCAGGATGTGTTGGGCATGCCGCAGGCCGAGGCAAGCATCGACCGCATGCTGCTGCGCCAGCTGTTGGAGCAGCTTCCGCCCGAGGATCGGCGGCTGATATTGCTTCGCTACTTCCGTGATCACACGCAGGCCGAGACCGCGCGCATGCTGGGCATGACGCAGGTGCAGGTATCGCGGCAAGAATCGCGCATACTCAAGCGCTTTCGCGAGGCCATGATCGAGCTGCCAAAGGACGCGTAACCGAAAAAATAGAATCGGATCAGACGAACAGGGCTTCCGGCGCAAAACCGGAAGCCCTGTTCGCTATACGGGATTCGTATCAAGGAGGTTCGGGTAGAAGAACAATGCGGACGATTACTGCTGCCCGTCGCCTGGCGTAGGCGCCACCTCTGCGGGTTCGATGCCGGTAATCACGTCGTCCATGAGTGCGAATACGTACATCTTTCCCTTTGAGGCGCGTTCCTCGATGAGCACATCGTCGGTGAAGAGTGCGGTGTGCGTGCCGCTGTGCTGCACCACCTGCACCTGCACCGGCTCCTTCACATGGTGAGCGGCGGCGATGCACGAGCCATTGGAGCCATTGCGATTGAAGGTGAATGCCTTGAGGCCTTTGCCGTTGCGGTTTTGCGGATCGAAATCGGCCATCAGCACCCGCTTGGCATAGCCGCGGTCGCTCATGATCAGCATCTCGCCTTCACCGCTCACAAAACCGCTCCACGCAATCACATCGCCCGGATCAAGCTGCATACCCTTTACGCCGCCCGAGGTGCGTCCCTGTGCCGGCACCTGATCTGCCGCGAAGCAGATCGACATGCCGCCCCGGCTGATGAGCAGCAGCATGGCATCGGGTGCGACCGGCATCACCTGCTGCACCTTCTCATCGCCCTTGAGCACGATGGCCCCGTACTTTTGCTTGCGTACGGCGTACTCGGCGGCGGCGGTGCGCTTGACCATGCCGCCGGTGGTAATGAACAGCAGATCGCCCATGCTCTCCAGCGAGGCCGGGGTAGCACAGAAAATTTGCACTGGGGTTTCGCCCGCCTCCAACCCGGCTAGCAGGCCGCTGAGCAGCAGGCCGCGTTCCTTGGGCCGGTTGGCCTCGGGAATCTGCGCCACCGGCAGCGCGTAGCAATTGCCGATGTTGGTGAAGAAATAGAGCGTCGCATCGGTCATGGTGCGCATCACCAGGCGGGGGCGCGAAGCTTCGTCCTCCGGCGGGCCAAGCTTCTCATACACCTTGGGCCACACGCGGCGGAGAGCGCCGCCCTGGGTGAACACCACCACGGTATCCTCAGCAATCGGTTTGTCGTCCGGCTCGGGCAAATCGTCCTCGTCTGCGTCGATCAGCTTGGTGCGGCGCGCGTCCGAATACTTCTGGCGAATCTCCAGCAGTTCTTTCTTGATGACATTGAGGAGCTTGCGCTCGCTGGCGAGGATGCCCTCCAGCGTGTCGATCAGCTTGAGCACCTGCTGATGTTCCTCGCGCAGGGTGAGTATCTCCAGACCAGTCAAGCGCTGCAGGCGCAAATCGAGTATGGCCTGCGCCTGAATTTCGGACAGGCCAAAGCGCGCCATGAGCACCTCGCGCGCTTCCTTGCCGTTTTTGCTGGCGCGGATCAGGCGGATCACCTCGTCGAGGTTATCGACGGCGATGATAAGGCCCTCCAATATGTGCAGCCGCGCCTTGGCCTGCTCCAAATCGTACTGGGTGCGCGCAGTCACCACATTCCTCTGGTGGCGGATGTAGTGGCGGATGACTTCCTTTAGGCCCATCTGCATCGGCTTGCCCTCTGCGATGGCAACCATGTTCACGCCGAAGGTGACCTGCAAATCCGAATACTTGTAGAGCGCGGCCAGTGTCTTTTGCACGTCGGTATCGCGCTTGAGCTCGATCACGGCGCGCATGCCATCGCGATCCGACTCGTCGCGGATATCGAATATGCCGCTGAACAGCGTCTTTTTTTCCTCGCTGAGGCGCAGAATTTTTTCCAGCATTGCCGCTTTGGAGACTTGGTAGGGTATTTCGGTGATCACCAGCCGGGTGCGCCCCGAGGGACCTTCCTCGATCTCTACCTTGGCGCGCACCAGCAGACGACCGCGCCCGGTCTCGTAGGCGCGCACCAGCTCCTCGCTGCGCAGAAGGTAGCCGCCGGTGGGGAAATCGGGTGCGGGCAGATGCTTCATGAGCTCGGGCACGCCGATCTCTGGGTTATCGATTTGCGCGAGCACCGCATCGATGGTCTCGCCTAGGTTGTGCGGCGGGATATTCGTCGCCAAGCCGACCGCGATGCCCGATGCGCCGTTGACCAGCAGATTCGGGTAGCGCGCGGGCAGCATGTCCGGCTCCTTCAGCGTGTCGTCGAAATTGAGTCGGAAGGAAACGGTGTCCTTTTCGATATCGCGCAGCATCTCCATCGCAAGAGGGGTCATGCGCGCTTCGGTGTAACGCATGGCCGCCGCGCTATCGCCATCGACGGAGCCAAAGTTGCCGTGGCCGTCCACCAGCATGCCGCGCATTACGAAAGGCTGCGCCATGCGCACCATGGCGTCGTACACCGAGGTATCGCCATGGGGATGGTATTTGCCCAGGCAATCGCCTACGATGCGCGCGCATTTGCGGTGCGGCTTATCGGGGTGCATGGCCAGCTCGGTCATGGTGAACAGGATGCGGCGCTGCACCGGCTTGAGGCCATCCTCCACGCGGGGAAGCGCACGTTCGAGGATGACGTACTCGGCGTACGGGATCATCGATTGGTGCATGACCTCCTCCATGGGGGTCTGGATGATGTTTTCGGTCAGGATGGGGCGCTGGTCGTCACTGTTTCCCTTTTTCGGCGGCATCGATCAGGCCCTCCCTTCCTGCTCCATAAAGGTATCCGGCTTGTTAAAATCGGCAAAGTTGTAGATATAATCGCGGCGGGGCTCCACCTTATCGCCCATTAGGATGGTCACGAGCCGCTCGGCCTCGGCGGCATCCTCGATGGTGACCTGCAGCAGCTTGCGATGCTGCGGGTTCATGGTGGTAGCCCATAGCTGCTCTGGATCCATTTCGCCCAAGCCCTTGTAACGCTGGATGGTGTAGCCGCGTCCGCTTCCGCCCTTGGTGAGCTTCTTGAGCTCGCGGTCGTCGTAAGCGTACTGCTCCTCCTTGCTGCGCTGGACACGGTAGAGCGGCGGCATGCCGATGTATACATGGCCTTGGGTGACCAGATCGCGCATGTAGCGGTAGAAGAAGGTGAGCAGGATCGCGCGGATGTGCGCACCGTCCTGGTCGGCGTCCGAAAGGATGATCACCTTGTGATACTTGAGGGTGGCCAGGTCGAAGTCTTCATCGATGCCGGTGCCCAGCGCGGTGATCACCGAGCGGAATTCCTCGTTGGCCAGCACCTGGTCGATGCGCTTCTTTTCGGCATTGAGCGGTTTGCCGCGCAGGGGCAAAATGGCCTGGAAGCGCCGGTCGCGGCCCTGTTTGGCCGAACCGCCTGCCGAATCGCCCTCTACGATGAAGAGCTCGTTTTCTTCGGCTTTGCGGCCTGTGCAGCTGGAAAGCTTACCCACCAGCGGCGCGGCGTCCAGCTGGTTTTTGGCGCGCGCCACCTCTCGGGCCTTGCGCGCGGCTTCGCGCACCTTGGCGGCCCGCACCGCCTTTTCTACAATGCGCTGGGCCAAGTCCGCATTCTTTAAATCCTCCAAGAAGGCGGTCAGCTTGTCCGCCACGATGGCTTCCACGGTGGGTCGCACCTCGGTGTTGCCCAAGCGGCCCTTGGTCTGCCCCTCAAACTGCGGATTGCGCACCGAGCAGGAGAGCACGGCGGTCATGCCCTCGCGGTAATCCTCCCCGGCGAGGTTGTTGTCCTTTTCCTTTAGCACGCCCAAGCGGCGCGCATAGTCGTTGAGCGCCTTGGTGTATGCGGCCTTGAAGCCCACCTCATGCGTGCCGCCTTCGCCGGTGGGGATGTTGTTGACATAGGAAAACACGTTGTCGGTGTACGTATCGGTATATTGGAAAGCCACGCGGCAGATCACGTCGTCCTTCTTGCCTTCGAACACCACCACCTGCTCGAAAAGCGGGGTCTTATCCTGATTCAAGTAGCCCACGTAATCGGCAATGCCGCCCTCAAACTCGAACACGCGCTCCCGCTTCTCCGCATCCTGCACACGCTCGTCCACAAAAACGATGCGCAACCCCCTGTTGAGGTAGGCCAGCTCGCGCAGACGGCGGCGCACG
Source organism: Eubacteriales bacterium (assembly GCA_031553615.1). Classification (GTDB taxonomy): domain Bacteria; phylum Bacillota; class Clostridia; order Christensenellales; family Aristaeellaceae; genus WQXF01. Next base: position 26,115 of record JAVBLJ010000062.1, on the reverse strand, counting down.
GTATCGCCCTGGAATTCGGTCTCTTCAAAAATATCGGAATCGGGCAGGAAGGTGACGCGGGTGCCCTTCTTGCGCGTGTTGCCGATGCGCTGCAGCGCGCCCTGCGGCCTGCCCGCCTCGACCTTGCGTGTGGCCGGATCGTACACGCAGGCAAAGTCCATGCGGTAATGCGACCAATCGCTGTACACATCGACGGTCACCCACTTCGAAAGAGCGTTAACAACCGACGCGCCCACGCCGTGCAGGCCGCCGGAATAGCCGTAATTTTCATGATCGAACTTGCCGCCCGCGTGCAGCTTGGTGTATACCACCTCCACGCCGGAGATGCCCAACTGCGGGTGGATATCCACGGGCAGGCCGCGGCCGTTGTCCTCCACGGTTGCGCTTCCGTCCTTGTGCAGCTCGACGCGGACTTCGCTGGCGTAGCCGTTCGAAGCCTCGTCGATCGCGTTATCGACAATTTCCCACAGAAGGTGGTGCAATCCGCGCGAGCCTGTCGAGCCGATGTACATGCCTGGGCGCATGCGCACCGCATCCAGCCCTTCAAGCACCTTGATGCTGCCTGCATCGTATGTCTTGGCCATTGGGTGTATCACATCCTAAACGGTCATTCAAAAACGTCCATTTCCAAAGAGTTACTATAGCACAAAAAGCAGCGAACCGCAACCCGTGGATATTGCAAAACAAGCTGGTACAACATATGGACACTACTTTGCGCAGCATCATTGTGCGCGCACCAATTCTTTCCACTGGGTTCTGCTGCCCTCGCGCGGATAGTTTGCATTGCCCTCGGCCACACTCAAGCCATGAACGCGAAAAGTAAACGAGCGAACGAAATCTGAACAGAAACGATGGGGTGAGAGGAATGTCTGTGGGCATGATTGCGCTCATGGTGCTCGCGCTGCTAATCCTTTTTGGGGTCGCACAGCGGGTACTGGATCGCATGCGGCTGACCGACCGCCAGGCACTGCTGGTGGTGGCGGCAATCTTCGTGGGGGGCTTCATTCCCGATATCACGATTGGAATGGTGTCGGTCAACATCGGCGGCGCGCTGGTACCGTTGGCCGTATGCATCTACCTGCTGATCAAGGCCGAGACCGGCAAGGAGCGGATGCGCGCGATCGTCGGCTCGCTCATCACCGGAGTGGCGGTGTACCTGCTGGGGCGCTTCATGCCCAGTGAGCCGGAGAGCATCGGCTTCGATCCCAACTACATCTATGGACTGGTGGCAGGCGCAATCGCATACCTCGCGGGCCGTTCGCGCCGTGCAGCCTTCATCTCCGGTGTGATGGGCGTGATTCTGGCGGACATCGCGGTGGCGGTGATTAACTGGGCCTCGGGCGTGAACCAGCCGCTGCACTTGGGCAGTGCAGGTGCGCTGGATGCGATCGTGATCTCCGGGCTGCTGGCAGTGCTGTTGGCGGAATTTGTGGGCGAAGCACTGGAGCGTCTTACGACGGGCCGCGCCAACACCGAGCATGAGGATGGCGCGGTGGCCAACGGGAGGCGGCGCAAATGAAGAGTAACGGTCTATTACGTTTTTTGCGGGGAATCGATGGGCGCAGGCTAGCGCTTTCCGTAGCAATCGCGCTCCTGCTCTTCGGTACGCTGCCCATCCATCAGGCTTCCGCCGACGATTGGGAGGATTGGGCCGGCCGCGGCGAGGACGATGCCTGCTACACGGTCTTTGATCCGGAAGGAAAGGAAATTTTCCAGATCGGCGGCGCGGTGTACGCAGGCGATGAATACATCTCTGCGGATAACAAGCTCTACAGCGTAACCAGCGTGGACGACCGCACTATGAAGGCGGAAGCGAAGCTGCTGGGCGACGAAAGCATGCCCGATGTGAGCTGGCTTAGCCAGGAGCAGGCCTTGCCGGTGTACGCAGCGGGCAACAAAAAGGTGGTTGCGATTTACGCGACGCACAGTGATGAATCCTACATTCCGACCGACGGCACCGCAAGCGCCAACAACGGAAAGGGTGGCATCTACGACGTAGCCGAAGCGCTGAAGAGCTCGCTGGAAGGCAAGGGCGTCGAAGTAATCCTGGACGAGACCACCCACGTGCCCCACGATGCGGGCGCATACCGCCGCTCGCGCCAAACCGCCACCCGCTTGGCGCAAAAGCAGCCGGACGCGCTCATCGACGTGCACCGCGATGGCATTCCCTCAGCGGCAGAGTACAACGACACCGTGGATGGCGAGCAGATAACCAAGGTTCGCCTGCTGGTGGGCCGCTCGAACCAAAACGCCTCCGCCAACCGTAGCTTTGCCAAAGAGCTCAAGGCCGTGGCGGACAAGGAATACCCCGGCCTGGTGAAGGACATCTTCGTCGGCAAGGGCAGCTACAACCAAGAACTGCTTCCTCACGCCATTCTGCTGGAGTTTGGCACGCACACCACCAGCAAAGAGCGCGCGGTGCGTTCCACGGCCATGATGGCCGACGTAATCAATACAACGCTGTACGGCAACGTCTCCGGCTCCGCGAAGGATACTGGTAACGCGCAAGCGGGCACCACCGGCACGAAGAGCAGCAACAAGGGGAGTGGCTCCGGCATCATCTGGATGCTGGTGATTGGCGCGATCGGTATCCTGGCGTTTGCCTTTCTCTCCACCGGTTCGGGCAAGGCAATGAAGGAAAAGCTGATGCGCAATACCAGCGAAATCACCGGCGGACTGATCGGTAAGAAGAGAGATAAGTAATACTACTCCTCGATAGATTTCCAGCATAAGATAAATCCAGAGCCTTTCGCGCAAAAAAACGAGCCTCGTCCCTTTTCGGGTCGGGGCTCGCTTGGTGCGGGAGTGTCGTATTGCGTGCTAGTTGGTGTACGTGTAGCGCACGGTGATGCGGGGCATGGTGTCATAGAGCGAGAAAGCCTCGCCATACACCCGGAAGTATCCACCTACCGTCCAGTTGGTCTTGCTGCTGTTTTCCAGCAGCACCAGCTGTTCCGATTCGGTGGGGTCGGTATCCATGATGGCCAACTGTGGCCGCTCTTCGGTAATAAACTCCTTGATGATGCCCTTGCACACGTAGACCTGGCCGACGCGCAAGGTGATGTTGTTCACCAAATCGACGTAGTCGCTGCGTTCGAACGACCACGCCTTTTTTGAGTAAATGTCCTCAGGCGGCACGTAGGTGACGACGTGAGGAAGGATGGAGGAGCGGCCATCGAACGTCGCCTTGATGAGCACTTCGTTCTCGCCGATCTTGGGGAAGGTGGCGATGAAGGAGAAGCTGCCGTCGGCTGCCAGCTGGGTTTTACTGAGGCTGCCTTCCTTGTAGGGTGAAAGAATTTCGATCTCGGCATCGGGAACGGTACGCGCGAACAGCTTCATCTGTGGTTTTTTGACTGCAGTCTTCTTTGCCTCGGCCAGCGCTGCGAACGCGGCGTCGCGTTCTTCCTTATCCTCGATCAAGTCCTCATCCGACGTTCCTTCGGTCTCGCTGAGCGTATCGGCAGCCATCTCCAGCGGGACATCCTGCGGCTGACGGCGCAGCACGATCTCGAAATTGTTGGGGCGGCAACGTGGGCTATGCACGGATACGTGCACGATGTTGTCGCCGATGGCTTCGACAGGCACGTTCTTGGTGACGCGCCCGTTGGTGTCGATCAAGTGGCTAACATCCTCGCCGTTGACTTTCACACGGCTGGTGCGCTCCACCTGCAAACGAAGGTCGAGAATGGAGGTGCTCACGTCCGCGATGAGCGATTGCGGGCGAATGAGCCGCACGGGCGAAAGCGGAATATCGATCGTGTACGTGATAGGCGGCATGGGCACCTGCTCGCCGGAACTGTACAGCGCGAGCGGGGTCAGCTGGACCGATGCGTTGGCCTCGGTGATGTCGTCCTTGCCTTCGTACCAGAAATAATCCACGATTTGCACCTCGGCGGTTCCTCCGGTGACGACGTACGCCTTTTCCAACTCTTCGATGTAGATTTGGGTGTTTTCTTTGCCCGGAATCCAGATGGTGTGGGCGGGCTGACCGTCGATCTCGCTGACGGTGATGGTCGCCGGGGTAGTAGCCTCCGCTTGGATGGGCTGGGTAATGAACGAGGAAAGGAGATGGGGCATGCCGATGATGATCGCGGCCACAACGACTCCGACCGTAACGATAATGGCGGCCCACTGCTTGAACATCACGTTCTGGTTTTTGCGCTTTTTGGGCTTGCGTATCGGTGCGCTCTTCGGGGCCATGGTCTGGTGTTTGCCGTTGGCGTAGGTAGTGGAAATCGCGGCGTGTTGCGAGGCGTTCCAGGTAGCCTTTTCGCGCTCGGCAATCATAGGATCCGGGTCCATGCCGCGTGCGCCCAAGCGCTTATCGGTCGGTGAAGGCAAGTACCCATCGTACAGCACGGGTGCATTGCCATCATCGGTGTAGATGAAGTCGCTTTGCGCCTTCCATGCGGCGGCAGTTTGGCCGCGCCAATCCTGAGCATGTGCATCGGCGGACGCGTCAGAATAGGCACTAAAAGAAGGCATCTCGATGGGCTGTAGCACCACGGGCTGCAGGGGGCGCTTGCCCCGGGTGCGCCGCGTTCGCTTGGATTCGGCAGGCGACCGTTCGGCGGCGGTTTCGCCTCTTTGCCTTTTGCGCACCGGAACGCGCGCATTCTCATCCAGATCCTCGATGGGTTCCTTGTTCAGCAGCGCTTCGTAGGGGTCAATCTCCTCGGCGGGCTTGATGATGGCCGCGTTGCCAATCGTTTCCTTTGCGCGGCGCGCTTGGTGCCGCAGCGTCGCCAATTGCAGCGCGCCGCGTTCCCGACGCTCCTTTAAGCTTTCGATTTCCCGGCCCAGAATCTCGTGATGCACGTTCTGATCGGGCAGCTCGCGGGCGTTGGAATCTTCCTCGTATTTGATGTAGGTTTCGGAAGGCTCAGCGTTGCGCAATTTTTCTTGCCACGAGGGTTCGACAGGGATCGCATCCGGGTCTATACGGGGCAGCTCTGCGCCGCATTGGTAACAGCGCGGAAAAGCTGCTTGGTTCCACTTTCCACAATGGGGACACTTCATGGCATTCCCTCCGTTTGGCGGGTAAGTTTCCGGCGAACAAATTCGTAAATGCAGGGCCTTCCATGCAAGCTTGTTCTCTGCGGCGGTCCTGCATCTACCTCATGATAGTATAACATATTTTCACGAAAAGGCACAGCAAAAAAACTGGTTTGGTGCGGCATGTGCTGGGAAAACGGATGGACAGCAAGTTCTGTGCATGGTATACTGTCCCCATGTTGTACAGGAGGAGAAAACCATGGACCATTTTATGGAAGAAATCGTGGTCGCCCGCAAAAGGGGAATGCTCAACCTGCTCTATGCGCTCTGCTGGTTCGGCATCGTGTTCTTTGGGCTGATCGCCTTCATCATGCTGCAAAGCCTTATGTCGCAACCCCGGCTTGATTTGCCCGTAATCGCTATTCTGCTGGGGACAGGCGGCATCGCGGTGCTGCTCTTTCTGCGCAAGGATCACTTCCGCGTGGAGTATGAGTACACCTTTACCAATGGCGATATGGATTTCGCCCGTGTCTACGCCAACTCCAAGCGCAAGGAGCTGGGCACCATGAAGGTGCGCAATGTGCAGGCCTGCGGATGGGTGCAGCACCCCAGCTTCCAGCGGTATGTCACCATGCCCGGCATCCGCAAGGACAATTGGTTCCTCAACCGCGAGGCCAACCTGTTCTACTTTTTCTTTGAGCGCGAGGGCAAAAAGCGCATCATCGTCATCGAACCCTCGGAGGAGATGGGCAAGCTGATTCGCCAATACTCCGCGCAAAACGCATTCCAAGGGTAAACAAAGCACCGTAGCCCCTCCCATGGTTTCGCCATGGCCGCTGCTATGGTTTGCGAGAAAACAAGAGCGTGAGCACTATGGAAAACCCCATATACTTGGATCATAGCGCGACGACTCCGGTGTACGAGGTCGTCGCGCAACGCATGCTGCAATCCATGCGGCAGGGGTACTTCAACCCCTCTGCGGCCTACGAGCCGGCGGTAGCCGTGGAGCAGGAATTGCGTATCTGCCGGGAGACGCTCTGTGCAGCTGCGGGCGCACCGGGCTATGAGGCGATGTTTACCTCCGGCGGCACAGAATCCGATAACTTGGCCATTTTGGGCATCGCGGAGCGCCAGCGCACGCCGCGCGTGCTTTGTTGCAGCGCGGTGGAGCATCCTGCCGTGCGCGAAGCGATGCGCGCCGCCGAGTCGTTTGGACACACGGTGCGCGAGCTGCCGGTCGATGCCCGGGGTGTGCTGGATATCGAGCGATGCGTCCCGCTGCTGCAGGGCAACGTTGCGCTTATCAGCTGCATGCACGTTAACAACGAGAACGGCGCCGTACAGCCTATCGAAGCGCTATCCGCATTACGCGATGCCCGATGCCCTGATGCGCTGCTGCACGTAGACGGTGTGCAAGGGTTCCTGCGCGTGCCGCTGCGGCTTAAGCAAGCCAAAGTCGATCTGTATTCGCTCAGTGCGCACAAGATACATGGCCCCAAGGGCGTGGGTGCGCTGCTGATGCGCAAGGGTCTGCTGCTCAAACCCCGACTGTTTGGGGGCGGGCAAGAGGAAGGTCTGCGCTCCGGCACCGAGAACGTGCCGGGCATCGTGGGGCTGCACGCGGCGGTGCGGGAGATGCAGCAGGTTTCCGACCTTGCCGGAGTCCTGCGGGCCTGCAAGCTGCGGCTGTATGAACAGCTTGCCGCGCTGGTGCCCGGGCTCGAGGTGAATGGGCCCGATCCGGCCAGCGAAGAGGCTGCGCCGCACATTCTGAATCTCTCGTTTCCGGGGGTGCGCGGCGAGGTGCTTCTTCACGCGCTGGAAGCGGAGCGCATCTATGTATCGACCGGCTCCGCCTGTTCGGCGCGCCGGCACCGCGCCGTTTCAGCGCTGACCGCCATGGGGCTCAAGGGTGAACGGCTCGAGGGCGCGATTCGCCTCAGCCTTTCGCCGCTAAATACGCCCGAGGAAATGGACATTGCCGCCCGGGTCATCGCCGCGGCGCACGCTCAACTCAAATCGTTTAGGAGGCGCTGACGCACATGCGCAATCTGCTGCTGGTTCGCTTTGGAGAGATTCACCTCAAGGGCCAAAACCGCCCGTACTTTTTAAACAAGCTGGTCGGCCATATCCGCAAGGCGGTGGCCGAGCTGAGCGGCGAAGTTTGGTTGAACGACAGCCGCATCTTTGTTTCCGTCGGTGGCTCCGTCGATGGCGAGGAAACAGGCGAAACCATAAAGGGAGACATGAACGAATGCGCGGCGCGCGTGAAGCGCGTATTCGGCGTGCACTCGGTCAGCCCTGCGATCGAAATGGATAAGGGAGATTTCGATGCGATCTGCGCGCAGGCGGTGGAGCTCATGCGCCCGCTGCGCGGCAGCTTCAAGATCTCTGCCCGCCGATCGGATAAGCGGTATCCCATGGATTCGCCGCGCATCAACGGTGCGCTCGGAGCCTATATCCTGGAGCATCTGCCGCACTTGACGGTGGACGTGCACATGCCGCAGCATCAGCTCGATATCGAAATTCGCGATCAGGCCTACCTTTACGTGGAGCGCATCCCTGCTGTAGGCGGCATGCCCATGGGCACCAATGGCAAGGCTTGCCTCATGCTCTCCGGCGGAATCGATAGCCCGGTGGCCGGGTTCATGGTGGCCAAGCGCGGCGTGGAGCTCTGCGCGGTGCATTACCATTCCTTCCCGTATACCAGCGAGCGCGCCAAGCAGAAGGTGATTGATCTGGCAAAGGTGCTTAGCGGATACTGCGGGCCGATCCGCCTGCACGTCGTGCCCTTTACCAAGATACAGATGGAAATCCACCAGCGTTGCCCCGACAACCTGACCACCCTGATCATGCGCCGGTTCATGGTGCGCCTCGCCGAGCGGGTGGCGCGCGCCGAGGATGCGCAGGCGCTGATCACCGGCGAAAGTATAGGGCAGGTGGCCAGCCAAACCATGGATGCGCTTAGCTGCACCGATGCCGTGGCCGATCTGCCGGTGTTCCGTCCGCTCATCGGCTTCGATAAGATCGAGATCATACAGCGCTCCGAGGCCATTGGCACCTACGAGCTCTCCACGCTGCCCTACGAGGATTGCTGTACCATATTCACCCCTAAGCACCCCATTCTTCACCCCAAGCTCGACGTTATTGCCGAAAAGGAAAACATACTGGACATCGAGGCCTTGGTGCAAGAGGCCATCGAGGGCACCGAGCTGATACTGATCAGCGGCAATTCGGCTGAAGCGCAGGCGCTCGCCTATACTACTCCTCGATAGATATCCGGCATATCTCGCGGATCTTTTGCGAATGGCGTTGTGGCGCATCGGTCAGCGTAGCGGCGGGCTACACCTCCCTCAGGCTCCTAGCCATTCGAAAAAATCTTCCGCGATCTATTGCGTGAAATCTAGCGAGGGCTAGTATTAGGCCTCCACAAAATTCTCTGATTTAGCCCGCGCGACTCGCTCGAACCATTTTGTGTGGTTCGGGCGTTTTTTTGATCATATGCTCTTTTGATGGTCCGGCCACCGCGCGAGGGGGCATTGGGATTTCTGCGAATTTCGGAGGGATGCGTTCATGCGCAAGGTACGGCTTCTACTGGGAATCGTTATCGTGCTTAGCTCGCTGATCGTGCTGTTCACGCATGCGGAGGCACCCAAGCGGTTGATCGTTGTGGATACGCTGCGCATGTCGCTGACGCTTTATGAGAACGGGATTGAAATTCTCCGGTTTCCGATTGCTGCTGGGGCGAAGGATACGCCAACACCGCTGGGCACGTTCCGCATCGTGCGCCGCTTCGTGCCCGAGGAGCCCAACGGGTTTGGCACTCGCTTTTTGGGGCTGAACGTGCCTTGGGGCGTGTATGGCATCCACGGCACGAGCAACCCCGGCTCGATCGGCAGCCACGCCTCCCATGGATGCATTCGCATGTACTCGCGCGATGCGGAAAAGCTCTACGGATTGGTGCCCAACGGCACCCCGGTCATCATTGAAAGCGGCCCGTACGGTGAGTTGGGCACCCACCTGCCGGAGCTGCAGCCCGGCGATCGCAGCGCCGCCGTGCGTGCGGTGCAGCGAAAGCTGCGGGCGCTCGGCTTCTACGGCGGCAATCCCGATGGCATATGGGGCTACGCCACCACCGTAGCGCTCCAAGGGTTCCTAAAGGAAAAGGGGATGACATGGGAGGAGAGGGTGGATCAGAAGATGTACGCGGCGCTGGGAATCATGCTTTTTGAGTAGTGCTGCTGGCATAGAGGCCGATGGACGAGCATAGCATGTTGGCAGAGCCCTGATGATGGGGTGCCGTGTGGGGTCGCTTGGTTTGGGTAGGATCGATGTGATTAAGATCAAAGTGATTAAGATCAAAGTGATTAAGATCGGTGTGATTGGGATCGGCACAAGCGGAACCCGTATAAAGAGAGCCGGAACAGCGAAACGGAGGGAAAGCGATGCCCTGGAGAGCGCATGTGTTGCCCTACCTTCCCGCGCCGCTGGGGCTGGCCGTGCGTGCGCTGGACATGCGTCAGAGCGAGGCCCTGCGAGAGATTCGCCTGCGTGCCGATCGCCCTGTGGAGTGGGTGCTGCCGCCGGGTGAGCCGGATGCACCCGAGCTCGCCTGGATTCCGGATCACGCAGAGATTCAGCAAATGGCGCAGGGCTTCTTGGAGCACTCGGCCTATGCGCATCAGGAGGACGTGCGCCAGGGATATTTGACGTTGCGCGGCGGGCATCGCGTGGGCCTGTGCGGTCGTGCGGTGATGGAGCGGAGCGCGCTGACCGGTCTGCTGGACATCAGCTCGCTGTGCGTGCGCATCGCGCGGGCGGTGCCGGGGGCGGCGGATCGGCTCATGCCGCTGCTGACGCCTGCGAACCAAGTGCCGCGCAGCACGCTGATCTTCTCCGCGCCCGGGCTGGGCAAGACAACCCTTTTGCGCGACGCAGTGCGCCAGCTTTCGGATGGATATGGACGACGTGTCGGGGTGGTGGATGAGCGCTCCGAGATCGCGGGGTGCGCACACGGTCAGGCGCAGCTAGAGGTGGGGAAGCGCACCGATGTGCTGGATGCCTGCCCGAAGGCGGTGGGCATGATGATGCTCTTGCGCGCCATGTGCCCGCAATGGCTGGCGGTCGATGAGATTGGCCGCGCGGAGGATGCGGATGCGCTGCTCGAAGCGGCGCAGTGCGGTGTGCCGGTGCTGGCCACCGCCCATGCGGGCGCGCTGGATACGCTGCTGGAAAGGCCCATGATGCAGCGATTGCTGGAAAGTCGGGTGTTCGCGCAGTTTGTGCAGCTTGGCGCGGGCGGGAAAATCATCGCGCTTTGGGATGAACGGGGCAGGCTGATGCCCCACGAATGAGGGGCAAGATGAGCGGCGGGGGAGCGAGTGCATTGCGGTGGATGATGGCGCTGCTGGCGGGGCTGGGCTGTTGCGCGCTGGGCTTCGCGGTCTCGGGCGCAGCCGCGCGGCGGCAACGCGCGCTCAGGGCGGGCCTTCAGGCGGTGCACGCCATACGCGTGGGCATATGCGTGCGCAGGGAGATGCTGGCCACCGTGCTGCGCGAACTGCCCAACGGCGAATCTGCTTCGGAGAGTTCGGCGGAGGATCGAGCCTGGGCGCAGTTCTTTCAGCGGATTGGTGCGATGTTGGCTGAGGAGCCGGGCCGCGGGTTCGCCGAGGCTTGGCGCGAAGCATGGGAGATATCTGTGGGCAGCCAGCCTGTGCTGCAAGCCCTCGCGGCAGAGGATTTGCGGCTGCTAAAGCCTCTGCAGGATGAGCTTGGCCGCACGCCGTGCGCCGAGCAGCAAGCGCTGCTAGAGGGCGTAACGCGGGAACTGCAGGCGCAGCAAGAGCGCCTGCAGAAGGGGTTGGTGGATGCGCAACGCGTGGCCCAAACGCTGGGTCTGTTGGGTGGGCTTGCGCTGTTCCTGTTGCTGATCTAGCACGGTTGCCGGCTGAACGCTGGAAAAGCGGTATGCGGGTGAAAGGTGGAATGCGGGTGAACATCGATCTGCTGCTGCAGGTTGCGGGAATCGGTATCCTGACGGCGGTGCTCGCACAGGTGCTCAAGCGCACCGGGCACGAGGACATGGCGATGATGGTATCGCTGGCGGGGTTGGTGATCGCGCTGGTGATGGTGACCGGGCTCATTTCACAGCTGCTCAACAGCGTGCGCAGCATCTTCCAGTTTTATTAATTCTGATGAGGCTATCCCAATTAGGGTATCCCGATAAGGATTCCATACAACGGCGTCTCGCAGGGGCCTGCAGGGTGTATGGCCCGGAGGATATACGGATGGAAATGTTTCAAATCATTGGAATCGGCGTGTTGGGCGCGGTGCTAGTGCTGGTGCTGCGCGATATCCGCCCGGAAATGACGCTGGTGGTCTCGCTGGTGGCGGGCGGTTTGATCGCGCTGCCGCTGCTGGGCAAACTCTCCGGAGTGGTGGCGGTTATGGGGGATCTGGCGGAAAAATCTCAGCTAAGCGGCGAGTACCTCTCCACGGTGATCCGGGTGATCGGGGTGGCCTACCTGGCCGAGTTTGGCGCACAGATATGCAAGGATGCCGGGGCGGGCAGCATCGCGGCCAAGGTGGAGCTGGGCGGCAAGCTGATCATATTGGCGATGGCCGCACCCATCGTGGCCGCGCTGGTCGAGATGATCATCGGTATACTGCGATGAGCCGAACACGATCTGCACGCCGGAAACCCCATGCGGCGTGCGTTGCGCGCTGCCTTGTGCTGGCGTTGATGCTGGGCGGCATTTGCGCTCCGGCATGGGCCTGGGCCGATACGCTCGGAGAGCAGCTGGGGAAGGTGATCAGCGGCATCGATTTCTCCTCGCTCAGCCGCTCAATGGAGGAATTGCTGGGGCCGCAGAGCGGCTGGAGCGCCCGCGAGCTGGTTGATAGCTTTGCGCGGGGACAAGCGGCAGTGGACGCTGGCGCAATGCTCAACCGGCTGCTCTCGTTGCTGCTCCGCGCTTTGCAGGATCACATCGGCTTGGCGGTTGCGCTGCTCGTGCCCGCCGTGCTCAGCAGTATCCTCACGCGCATGCGGGCCGCCTTCGAATCGGATAGCGTGGCGCAGATTTGCCACTATGCCTGCTTCGCGCTGGTGTGCATCCCCATGGTGCGCAACCTGGTGCTGCAAATCGGCGAGGCGCGGCAAACCATGGACACCATCTACCGCGCAATGCAAGCGCTGTTTCCCATGCTGCTCACGCTGCTGGCTGCGGTGGGGGGCAGCGCCTCCTCGGCCTTCCTTCAGCCGGCGGTAATCGCCGCAAGCGGCACCATGACCACGTTGGTGCGCGACGTGACGCTCAACCTGGCGCTCTGTTCCTCGGCAGTCACGGTGCTCGATCATCTATCGGAACACATGCACCTGGGGCGGCTGGCCGCCCTGCTTCGCACCGCCGCCAGCTGGACATTGGGCATTTGCTTCACGGTATTCATCGGCGTCATGGCGGTGCAGGGTGTGGGGTCCGCGGTGGTGGATGGCGTTACCATACGCACCGCAAAGTACGCCATCGACAACTTCGTGCCCGTGGTGGGCGGCATGTTCGCCGATACCGTAGATGCGCTGGTGGGCAGTTCGCTGCTGGTCAAAAATGCGTTGGGCATTACCGGGATGCTGGCGCTGGCCCTCTCGCTGACAGCGCCGCTCATGAAGCTGCTGGCCACAGTGCTGGTGTACCGGCTTTGTGCGGCGGTGCTGGAGCCGGTGGCCGATGCGAACTTGGTTGCCTGCATCTCCGATTTTTCCAACATGCTGGTGTTGGTGGGCATCACGCTGCTCTGCGTGGGTGCGATGTTCTTCCTGCTGGTGGCGCAACTGTTGGCGGTGGGGAACCTTACGGTCATGCTGCGATGACGCAGAACTGCGCCAACAGTGTATACGCTACGCAAAGCCAAACGGGGAGGTGCGGCGTGCAACCGTTGTTCAGTTTTATCCGTACGCTGTGTGCGCTGGTGATGGTGGCCGCGCTGGCCGATTTGCTGATGCCCTCCGGCGAAATGCGCAAGTATGTGCGGTTGGCATGCGGCATGCTCGTGCTTCATATCATGGTGTCACAGGTGTTCGTCCTGCTGGGGCGCGGGGCTCCAGATATTCAGGCGCAGGAATGGACACAGCTCGTGGGGGAGATGAGCGTGCTGCCCGCGCAAGAGGGCACGGATGCGGCACGGGCCGCCTACCAACGGCAGGCCGAGCAGATCGTGCTGCAAAAGGCGCGGGCGCTAGGCATGCGCGATCCAGTGGCTTCCATCGCATGGGATAACGAAGGTCGAGTGTCCGCCGTGATCCTGCGCGAGCAAGAGCCCAGCGTTTCGGCAGGCGCGCGCCTGGGTCCGGCGACCGAAATGGCGGCGCAGACCGACGCATCCTCCCTTCGCGAAGGCATGGCCTCCATGCTCGGGCTGCCAGAACAGTCGGTATGGATACAGAACACTTCGGGCCACTGAGCGGGAACGGGTAGGCGTATACGAAAAGCGGTGCAATACACGATGTTCATCTGAACGGTGCATGCAAACGGTGCATGCGAACAGTGCATGCAAACGGTGCGTACAAACGGTGCATACAAAAGGAAGGGGAAGAGGCCAGTTGAATGCGCGTGCGCTATGGCAGAGGCTGAAGAGCATTCGCCACGTGGAGTGGATCGTGCTGCTGATCGTGGTGGGAATTGCGGGCAGCGTGCTGATGCAGGAGGGAGCTCCCCTGCAATCCTCCAACACCACCGATTTGGAAAAGCGGCTTGCCCACGTGTTATCCGCCGTGGAGGGCGCGGGTCGCGTCGAGGTTATCGTGCACACGCTGGCCGAGGAACCGGCGCAGACGGTGGGGGCCTTTGGCACGGTCTCCGCGCAGAAGGCGGGAGAGAAGCCCAGCGGGGTCATCGTGGTGGCCGAGGGTGCGGAGCGGCTACAGGTGCGGCTGGATTTGGCGCGCGCCGTGCAGACACTATTGGGGCTTCCGGCCTCGGCCGTGGAGGTGCTACCCAAGCAAAAGCCGCCGTGATGAAGCCATGAAGCCAATCGTAGCAGGGGCAGGCATGTCGCACGGACTGGCAATTCAATGACGATAATCCCAATGACGGGCAATCCCAATGCGGGCAATCCTATCTTTAGAAGGAGGGTTTTTACATGGATCGCGTAAAGGAAAGCGTAAAGCAAAGCGTCAAAAAGGGGATCAACCGCCGTACCGGCGTTCTGCTTTCGCTCCTCGTGCTGCTGGTGATCTCCAGCTACGCAAACTACCGCATGAGCGCGGAAAGCGCCGCCACGCAAACCGAGCTGCCGGTGGTGCGCGTCGTGGGCAATTCGCCCACCGTGCAGCCCACCCAAGCGCCTTCTGCGCCGCCGGTCAATTCGTTTGCCGCCTACCGCGAGCAGCGCGGCGCATCCCGTGCGCAGGAGATTCAGATGCTCGACGACATGATCGCCGACACCAACGCGGGTTCGGATTCCGCCGAGCAGGCGCGTGCCCAAAAGCTGGCACTGGTGCGCAGCATGGAGCAGGAAACTGCCCTCGAAGGCTTGTTGAAGGCCAAGGGATATGAGGACGTGCTGGTTTCGGCGCGCGTGGGCGCGGTGACCGTGGTGATCAAAAGGGAAGCCTTGACCAGCGCGGAGGCCACACAAATCCTTGAACTCTCCATGCGTGAAACCAGCGAGGAAGCACGCAACGTAAAAATCATTCCTACAAAATGATGCAGAGGATTTGTCAAGAACGCAGGAATCTGGTATACTAAAGAATATCCCAAGGAGGTGCTTGAACATGAACCAGGATTTGCCAATGAATGTGGATCCTCTCGAAGAAAAGGGAACGATTACATATGCGACCGAAGTGATATCGACCATCGTTGGTGTTGCCACCACCGAAGTGGAGGGCATTGCCAGCATGTCAGGCACGGCTTCGATTTCCGAACTGCTTAGCGGCAAGCCGAAGAACCTCTCCCGCGGCGTGCGCGTGGAGGTGGGGGCCGAGGAAGTTGCTGTCGATGTATCGGTGATCGTGGATTACGGCATGCCGATCCAGTCGGTGGGCCGCAACGTGCAGGAAAACATCCGCAAATCCATCGAAACCATGACGGGTCTTCACGTGATCAAGGTCGACGTACATGTGATGGGCGTCAGTTTCGAAAAGGAAAACAAGGAACTGGAGCAGAGCCAGGAAGTGGCCCGCTTGCAATCCCACAACAGCGGCGGATCGAACTTCGGAGGCATCCTTAAGGAAGGTGCGCCGAAGGACGGGACTTCTAAGGATGCGGCTTCTTTAAAAGAAGGAAGTGCCCAGCCAGAGAAGGCCTCCGGCAAGCACAAGGCTGCCAAAGAGGAGCACAAGCCGGAGACCGAGCCTGTAGCGTCAGCCGAGAGTGAGCCCGATATTGAGGCCGAAGCCGCGCAATGCGAAGTGACCTACGTAGGGAGCGAAGAAAGCATTTCCGCGCAGGATGCTGAACAGCCGACTGCCGAAGATGCCGAGCTCGAAGAAGGCTCCGGGGAGCTCGAAACCACGGCGGAAGCGTCGGCGGAAAAGCGGGGCAAAAAGGGGAAAAGGGGCCGTCCTACTAAGAACGCCAATGAACAACCCAGGGAGTAAACGAATAGCACAATGGCGGAAACCTAGCAGGATTCTGCCTTTGTGTTTTTTGCTGCACATGCGCATCGCTTGTGAGCGCTACGACGAACGCATGTAGCCGCCTCTGAAAAAAGGAGTGGACGCACCATGAAACATGCCTTTTGGGATAGGGTGCTAATCATCCTATGTACGTTGCTGCTGTTGGGCCTTGCCGCGCTGCTGTTGGGCTTGGTTATGGGTTTTGTGCCGCTGAGTCTGATATTGGAGAACGCCAACCAGGTCGTCACCAACCGGGGTGTCCGCATCGTTTTCAGCGCGGCGGCGGCGTTGCTGGCGGTGTTTGCCTTGCTGGTGTTTTGGATTGCGCTTCCGCGCCGTAAAGGCCGCTACAGCACCTTTGCTATCCAGCAAACGGAGCACGGAGCGCTCAAGATTTCCGTAAAGGCGCTGGAGCACCTGGTGCAGAAATGCATCTCACAACACCCGGAACTCACCATCGTCTCCTCCACAATCCATAGCAACGAGGAAACGGTGCGCGTCGATCTGCGCGTGACGCTGCAATCCGATATCAATATTCCGCTGGCCATCTCCTCGCTGCAGAAGCAGATCAAGCAGTACGTAGAAGCCTGCTCCGGCGTGGATGTGGACGAGGTGCGCGTGGTGGTGGAATCGACGGTTCCGCCCGTGCCCGGCACCAACTCGCCGTATGCCATTCCGGAAATGCTGCAGCCGCACCTGCCCAAGCTGCCCGAAAGCAGCCTGCCCGCGCAGCCCTTGCTCGATCCGGTGCCCGATCCCGTCCCGGCTCCAGAACCGCCGCCGCCCATTGTGATTGAGGTTGAGCCGAAGCCGGAACACGCCCCGATCGTGGAGGATACCTCCTGGATGGACACCAAGCCGGTCGACCTGCGCAAGGAAGCCGATGCTGCCCCCGTGTTTACGCCGGAACCGATGCCCGATTGGTTGCTGGAACGCGAACCCGGCGAGCATGCGGTGCATGAGAACGGCGAACCTGCCTGGGACGATGCCCAGGAAAACGATAACGCGCCCGCGCAGGACGCCCTCTATGGCCAAGATCGGGCTTCCGAAGGCGAAAATCATCGTGACTCGGAGGAAGGGGAGTAAGCATGTTCAATTTTCGCGAGTTTATCCAAAAAGTATCGGAGCCCGGAACGCCGCAAGCCACCGTTTTTTTCGCAATCATCGGGCTGATCGTGGCGCTGCTTTTGTTGGTCATCGGCTTCTGGAAGACGCTGCTGGTGGTATGCTGCTGCCTGCTCGGCTGCTTCCTGGGCGGCGTGAAAGACAAGGCCGGTTTTCTTCGCCGCATTGCGGATCGCCTGTATCGCGGCCGTCAGTAATCCCTCGAATTTCCCATTGATACCCCATACGAATTCAACACCAATCGATCGGAGAAAAAACAATGGCTCGATCTACCGCCCGTGCGGCGGCAATGCAATTGCTCTATGCGAAAATGATGGGCGGCGAAGGTGATGAACGCACCTTGACCGACCTCATTGCCCCTACCCCGGAGCTGGACGCGGATGACCGCGCCTATGTCGACGATATTGTCGAAGGCGTGTGGCGCACGCAGACCGATTTGGACCGCAACATTACAGCCTTCTCGCGCGATTGGACCATTGCGCGCATGGCTCGCGTCGATCTGGCTATCCTGCGGGTTTCCAGCTACGAGATGGCCTTCCGCAGCGATGTGCCTGACGCAGTAGCCATCAACGAAGCCGTGGAGTTGACCCGGCTCTTTTCGGGCGAGGAATCCGGCTCGTTTGTCAACGGAATCTTGGGCAGCATTCAGCGCGAGCGCGCCAAAGAGGCGAAGAAGTGAAGGCTGTGCTTGGGTTGGATACCAGCTGCTATACGACCTCGGTAGCGGCGGTCGATTGGGAGGGCGGCATCGTTGCCTCCTGCCGCAAACTGCTCGAGGTGCCTGCGAAATCGCGCGGCTTGCAGCAATCGCAAGCCGGCTTTTTCCATGTTAGGGCCTTGCCGGGCCTCATGGCGGAGCTTCGCAAGGCCGCGCCTTCGCTGGAGATTTGCGCGGTGTGTGCCTCGACCAGGCCGCGCGCTGCCGACGATTCGTACATGCCGGTGTTCTGCGTGGGCGAAAGCCAAGGGCGTTCGATCGCTTCGCTGCTGGGCGTGTCCTTCTACGCTTCGGATCATCAGTCCGGTCACCTGCATGCGGCCTTGGTGGATACCGGGCTGTCCATGCACGAGGATTTTCTAGCGCTGCACCTTTCGGGTGGCACCACCGAGCTTTTGCATAAGCAGGGGCAGGAGGTGCGCTGCCTTGGCGGAACGGCAGACATCAGCGCGGGTCAACTGGTCGACCGGGTGGGCGTGGCGCTCGGCTTGCCCTTCCCCAGCGGGCCGCTGCTGGAGCAGCTTGCCCTGAGCGGGAAGGCGGAGCAGCTGCTGGGCGTCAGCGTACAGGCGCAAGGTGAGGCTGTGAACTGTCACCTTTCCGGCGCGGAAGCGCAAGCGATGCGCTGGATCGCGGCGGGAACGCATTCCCCGGAGCGCATCGCTGCGGAAGTATTCGGCGTGCTGGCCCGCACCATCGCACGCATGATCGCGCTGGGGGTAGAGCGCACCGGCCTCGGCGATGTTCTACTCGCGGGCGGGGTTGCGTCCTCGCAGCACTTTGGCACGCTGCTGGCCGACCGCCTGAGACGGCGCGGGCCCGAAGTGCGCCTGCATTTCGCCCGGCCAGATTTGGCGGGGGACAACGCGGTGGGCGCAGCGCTGATTGGCCTGGAGCGCCTGCGGGAAACTACCTCGGAATAGGATGCCGTAACGCAAAACACGCTCATGCGGTGATCGTTGATGCAAAGCGCCCGAAATCAAAGTGCTCGAAAAAGCACTTACCCTCACCCCAAAAGGAGGTCTTCTTATGCCCGCTACGCTAATCGATGGAAAACTGGTGTCTGCGCTCTGGATGGACAAGCTGACGGAGCGCGCCAACGCGCTGAAGGAAAGGGGCGTCGAGCCTCATTTGGCCGTGGTGCTGGTAGGCGAAGATGAAGCCAGCAAAATCTACGTACGCAACAAGGAAAAGGGGTGCACGCAGATTGGCGTGCGTTCCACGGTGATCCGTCTGCCTGCCGATACACCCCAGGAAGCGCTGGAGCGCCAAGTGCGCGAACTCAACGCCGATGCCTCGGTGCATGGAATCCTGGTGCAGTTGCCGCTGCCCAAGGGCCTGGAGGAGGAACCCGTGCTGGCGCTCATCGATCCGGCCAAGGATGTGGATGGGTTCCACGCGGTCAATGTGGGGCGGCTCGTGAGCGGCCTGCCTGCGCTCATACCCTGCACGCCCAAGGGTTGCATGGCGTTGCTGGAGCACTACGGCATCCCGATCGCGGGCAAGGAAGCGGTGGTGATTGGCCGTTCGAACATCGTGGGCAAGCCCATGGCGATGCTGCTGATGCATGCCAATGCCACGGTGACCATCTGCCATTCGCGCACGCAGAACCTGGCCGAGCACTGCCGCCGCGCCGATATCCTGGTGACTGCCATCGGCAAGCCGCGCTTCGTTACTGCCGACATGGTAAAGCCGGGAGCTACGGTGATCGACGTGGGCATCAACCGTGTGGATGGCAAGGTGGTGGGCGATGTCGATTTTGATGCGGTGCAAGAGATCGCGGGCGCGATCACGCCGGTACCGGGCGGAGTGGGCAAGATGACCATCGTGATGCTGCTCAACAACACGTTGGAGGCTGCCGAGCGTTCCGCGCACTAGGCATCTCGTAAAAAGGGTAACGTATAATAAGGTAGCTTTAAAAAAGGTAGCTTTTGAAAAGAGAGCTTTAAAAAAGGGAGCTTTGGGAAGGGTAGCGACTGTAGATGGATGAATGGGTGCTGTCGGTAGGGCAGCTAAACGAATACGTGCGGCGCAGTTTGGCCGCCGATCCCATGCTCAAGCGCGTGAAGCTGCGCGGCGAAATCAGCAACTTCAAGCGTCACACCTCGGGGCACCTGTATTTTTCGCTCAAGGATGCCGAGGCGCGCATCGCCTGCGTGATGTTCCGCTCCAGTGCGGAAACGCTGCGCATGCGCCCTGCCGAGGGCATGCGAGTGGTGCTTAGCGGCCAGGTTAGCCTTTATGCCAAGGATGGACAATACCAGTTCTACGCCGACGGCATGCGCGAGGATGGCGTAGGCGAGCTGTTCGTGCGGTTTGAAGCGCTTAAACGCAAGCTGGAGGCCGAAGGGCTGTTTGACGCTTCGCGAAAGCGCGCGCTGCCCCTGCTGCCCCGCACCGTGGGCGTGGTCACCTCGCCAACGGGCGCGGCGGTGCGCGACATTGTGCACGTGGCTACGCGGAGAAACCCGCGCGTACGCATCTTGCTCTGCCCCGCGAGGGTGCAGGGCGAGGGCGCTGCGGAGGAGATCGTGCACGGTATTCGTGCGCTCTCCACCGTCCCGGAGGTCGACGTGATCCTCATCGGGCGCGGCGGCGGCTCCATCGAAGAGCTTTGGGCGTTCAACGAGGAAATTGTGGCGCGTGCCATCGCTGCCTGCCCGGTGCCGGTGGTATCCGCCGTGGGCCACGAGACCGATTTCACCATTGCCGATTTCGTGAGCGATCTTCGAGCTGCCACGCCTTCGGCTGCCGCGGAGCACATCGTGCAGAAGACCGGGGAATTAGCCTATGCGCTCGACGTGCAGCGCAGGCGGCTGATTCAGGCGGCGGAGCAGCGCACGCTGCGGGTGAGCGCACGGTTGGAGCGCATCAAAGCCCGATTGGAGAACCGGCATCCGGCTCGCGTGTTGGTAACCGAAAGGCTGCGGCTTGCGCATCTGCACCAGCGCATCGGCTGGCAAACCCGGCAACGAGCGGATGCGGCCAAGGCGCGCTGGAGTGCGCTGGGCGAACGTCTGCAGGCGCTCAGCCCCCACGCGGTGCTTGCGCGCGGATATGCGTACCTGGTTTCCGAAGGAAAACCCGTGCTTTCGACGCGCGAAATCGAAGCGGGGCAACGCTTTAGCGTGCGTATGTGCGATGGCCGGGTGCATGCGATAGCCGAATCGGTCGATCGCGCGGAGGAGCACACTTAACAGAGCGAAAAAAGAGCAAAAAGGGGAGTGAGGCACGCATGCCCGCAAAGAAGGCAAAGACGGCTCCCGCAGAGGAGCAGGATCTAGGCTACGAGGAAAGCATGGTGCAATTGGAAGCGCTGGTGGAGCGCATGGAAGCCGGCGAGCTTTCGCTGGAGCAAACGCTGGAAGCCTTCGAGCGCGGCAT
This sequence comes from Eubacteriales bacterium, assembly GCA_031553615.1. Classification (GTDB taxonomy): domain Bacteria; phylum Bacillota; class Clostridia; order Christensenellales; family Aristaeellaceae; genus WQXF01. Next base: position 5,275 of record JAVBLJ010000062.1, on the reverse strand, counting down.
GGCGCTGCATGCGCGATTGGAAGCGATTCTCAAGCGAGGCGAACAGCGCATCGAAATGCTACAATCCCGCAACGGAGAACCCGATCCAAGCGCGGAATGGGTGCCGTTCGAGATAGATATAGAAGAATAGATATCAAAGAATAGACATCAAAGAATAGACATCGAAAAATATACACATCGAGGAATAGAGAGAGGCGTGAAGATGGCCCAAGCGATGATTGCGCACGAGGTGCTGTTCGCCCGGGTGGAGGAAGCGCTGGATGCGCTTATGCCCGCCACCGCGATCCGATACGAGCACGGCAAAGCACCGGGATCGCTCGCCGAAGCGATGCGGTATTCGCTGCTGGCGGGGGGAAAGCGCGTTCGGCCGCTGCTGCTGCTGCGCACCGTCGAGATGTTGGACGGCGATTTGCAGGAGGCGATGCCGCTGGCTTGTGCGCTGGAAATGATCCACACCTATTCGCTGATCCACGATGACCTGCCCGGCATGGATGATGATGACCTGCGCAGAGGACGCCCTACCAATCACAAGGTGTTCGGGGTTGGAATGGCGATATTGGCGGGGGATGGGCTGCTCAATGAGGCGCATGAGCTTATGTTGCGCAATGCGTTGCGCTATCCGGCCCATCTGGAACGGCATGTGGCGGCCATCGAGGAAATCAGCCGCCGCGCGGGGATCACGGGCATGATCGGCGGCCAAAGCCTGGACGTGCTCAGCGAAGGGCAACCGGGCGACGAGGAGCTTCTTTTGTACATCCACCTGCACAAGACGGCCGACCTGCTCTCCGCGCCGGTGGTCGCGGGGGGACTGCTGTGCGGCGCGGATGCCGCGCAGCTTGCGGCGCTCGAGCGTTACGGGCGCAGCGTGGGCTTGGCTTTTCAAATCGCGGACGACCTGCTGGACCTGGAGGGGGATGCCGCTGCCCTGGGCAAGGCCACCGGCATGGATGCGCAGCGCGGCAAACTTACCTGGCCCTCCCTGTTGGGCGTCGAAGCCGCGCACGCCAAGGCCGGGGAGCTGCATCGCGAGGCGCAATCCGCGCTCGCCAACTTCGCGGATCGGGCAGGCGAGCTGCTCGCTTTCGCTGATCGGCTCACTTCACGCAAAGCATAGGAGTAAAGCATGGATCAGTTCATCGATTTTCTGGGCAACCGCGTGTTGCATGCGGGCGTGGGCGCATGGTTTTGCGCCCAAATCCTCAAGGTATTGCTCAACTACTTGCTTACGCGAAAAATGGATTTCTCTCGATTCTTCGGCCTGGGCGGCATGCCCAGCTCCCATGCAGCCTTTCTGTGTGCGGTTAGCATGGCCATCGGCTTTCAAGAAGGCTTCAGCAGCGCGGTGTTTGCGTTGGCTGCTTGCATCACCATGGTGGTGATGATCGACGCGGCCGGGGTGCGCCGCGCGGCCGGGAAGCAGGCAGCGGTGCTCAACCGCATTATTGACGATATGATACACGAAGGCAAGGGCATCGACGAGGAAAAGCTGAAGGAGCTGATCGGCCACACGCCTGTGCAGGTGTTCGCCGGGGCTTTGCTGGGCGTTATCGTCGGTGTGGTATTGGGGTGAGCGCATGAGCATTTTGGATACGGTGAACCAGCCGCAGGATATTCGCACACTTTCTATGGCGCAATTGGAGGAGCTGGCCGGGGAAATCCGCCAGCTTTTGATCGATACGGTCGCGCGCCAGGGCGGGCACCTCGCACCCAATCTGGGCGTGGTGGAGCTGACGCTGGCGATGCACCGCGCATTCGATTCCCCGCGTGATAAGCTGGTGTTCGACGTGGGTCACCAGGCCTATGTGCACAAGATACTCACTGGACGGCGCGAAGCCTTTGGCATGCTGCGCAGCTTCGGTGGCATTTGCGGTTTCCCCAATCGCGAGGAAAGTCCCCACGATGCGTTCGGGGTAGGGCATGCGTCCACCGCGATCTCGGCGGCGCTGGGGCTGGCGCGCGCCCGGGATTTTCAGCATGAAAATCATCATGTGGTGGCGCTAGTGGGTGATGGCGCACTGGGCGGCGGCATGAGCTACGAAGCTCTCAACGATGCGGGCAACAAGCTGGACATCATGGATTCGCCGCTTATCGTGATACTCAACGACAACGAGATGTCCATCTCACGCAATGTCGGCGCCCTTTCCAAACATCTGACGCGCCTGCGCGCCAGCAGGCGCTGGCGGGGCACAAAACGCGTCGTGCAGGGCGGATTGCAACGCATCCCCGTGGTTGGAAAGCGCGTATCGCATGCGCTGGAAACCTTCAAGAACAACGTAAAGCACTTTTTCGTGCATGGCGAATTTTTTGAAACGTTGGGTTTCCGCTACCTTGGACCCATCGATGGGCACGATATGCCCATCCTGATCCGCGTGCTGGAGCAAGCGAAGAGCATCAGCGACACGCCGGTGCTCATTCACGTCGTCACGCAAAAGGGCCGGGGCTACGAGCGCGCCGAGCGTAAGCCCGAGAGCTTTCACGGAACACCGCCCTTCCTGGTGGAAAACGGCCATGTACGCCAGAAGAGCGCGGTGCCTTCGTTTGGTGCGGTGGCGGCCAAAGCGCTGGCACGTCTGGCCGAGCAGGATAAGCGCGTGGTGGCGATCACCGCCGCCATGCGGCTGGGCACCGGGCTTACGCCGTTCGAAAAGGCGTTCCCCGAGCGCTGCTTCGATGTAGGTATTGCGGAGGAGCATGCTGTCACCCTGGCGGCAGGCCTAGCCGCCGGAGGAATGCGGCCCTACTTTGCCGTGTATTCCACCTTCCTGCAACGCGGGTACGATCAGATTGTGCACGATATCTGCCTGCAGCGCTTGCCGGTCTGCCTGCTCATCGACCGGGCGGGGCTGGTGGGTGACGATGGCGCTACCCACCACGGCGTGTTCGATATCGCCTTCCTGCGGCACATTCCGCAGCTGCAAATCCTAGCCCCGCGCGATTTGCAGGAGCTGGACGCCATGATGAATTATTCACTGCGCGCGGAGGTTCCGCTGGCGATCCGCTATGCGCGTGATGGGGTGGATATGTCAGCCACCCATCTCTACGGGGAGTTCGTCCCCGGACGGTGGGAGGCGCTGGGTTCGCTCCAAGCCGATGCGGTTATTCTGACCTACGGGCGCATGGTTCGCACCGCGCTGGAGAGCGCCGAGCTGCTGGCGGTGCGCGACATTCGCGCGACCGTGGTCAACGCGTCCACCATCAAGCCGCTGGATGCGGTAATGCTCGCGGAGCTGGCCGAGCGCGGCGTGCCCATCGTGACGCTTGAGGAGCATTCGCTGCTCGGCGGATTCGGCGAGGCGGTCGCCGGGCACTGTATCGCGCACCGTCTGCCGACTCCGGTGGCGCTGCTGGGCATTTGCGATGATTTTGTGACACACGGATCGGTCGATCAGCTGCTTTCGCTCTGCGGTCTGACTGCGGAATCAGTGGCGGAGCGCGTCGCCTCCGCGCTGGAAGGGCGTGGCGCTCGGGAGCGTGCCCATGGATAAGCAGAGGTTGGACGTTGCGCTGGTGGCGCGCGCATTGGCCGAGAGCCGGGAGAAGGCCCAGGCGCTCATCATGTCCGGCACCGTATACGTCAATGGGCAAAAGGCAGACAAGGCTTCCCATTCCGTTACAGCGGAGGATGAGCTGTACGTGCGCGGGGCGGAGCACCCGTACGTGAGCCGAGGCGCGCTCAAGCTGGAAAAAGCGCTGCGTGTGTTTGGCATTGATGCGCAGGGCGCGGTGGCGATCGATGTGGGGGCTTCGACAGGCGGTTTTACCGACGTGCTTCTGCGCGCAGGTGCACAGCGTGTGTACGCGGTGGACGTGGGCTATGGCCAGCTTGATTGGAAGCTGCGCACCGATCCGCGCGTGACCGTGATGGAACGCACCAACGCGCGCTACTTGGCCGCCGGAAGCTTCGAGGCCGCACCCACGCTGGCGGTGATGGACGTGTCCTTCATCTCTATCCTCAAAATCTTGCCCGCACTGTTTGGCATACTGGGCTCCTCGGGCCGCTGTGTTTCGCTCATTAAGCCGCAGTTCGAGGCTGGCAAGGAGCGCGTAGGGAAGAAGGGGGTCGTTCGCGAGTCGCACACACATTGCGACGTGATTTCGCAAATCCTTTCGGGCGTGGAAGCATTGGGCTGGCATTGCGCAGCGCTGGATTTTTCCCCGGTGACCGGCCCCGAGGGAAACATCGAATTCCTGGTGCACCTGCTGCCTGAAAAGGCGACCGTCCCGACCGATTGGGCGGAGGCGATCGAACGCACAGTGGCCGATGCGCACCGTACGCTGCGCCCCTGAACTGTGAAGCATCTTCTCGATATAGTACATCCAGCATCCAGTGTAAGCTATTTTCTATAGACCAATGATTGCGAATGATGTAACCAAATTGCTCTGGAGTGGTTTCGGAACTGCTTATGTAGAAACGCTCTGTTGTCGACTGGCCTTCATCAATTGAGTGAAGTACACCTATGGCGAATAATCATACGCAAGTCGCACCACTGCTCTGCGTTACGAAGCCATTCCACGTCCATTATTGTCGTTTCTTCGCATCGCTCAATTCGGCCATGATCTTTTTCTGTGCTTCCAACCCACTGGCTGGAAACGAGCTGCGTCGGTTCTCTCTGCAACCATTTGATATATTCTTGGATATCATCCTATAGCGTGGGGTGTTTGCTAATCGCCCACTGCTTTTCTCCAATGGCGCGCTATCAAACTATTCATGCAAGCATTTGAGCAATTCTCTACTTTCCAAACGCTCGAACACCCGCATAAATGTATGGGCGCTCGGAATCCCGTTGGCAATTCTAAAAATGTGCCAAGCCACTCTTCGCGTGTTTCACCAAACACCTCCATATCTTCAAAGCTTTTTCCTCCGCAGATTGTGCTACACAGACCAATTACCAGTATATCTACCAGTCGATGTCTCTCATTCCCATAGTCCCGGCGCGGATCACTCGCTTCCCCCAAAAAGTCTATTAATCCCCGGACGCTCATTCCGCTTCACCTCTCCTAAGGTGTTCGCCTTTCCTTTGCCTTTCCCTTTTGGTCCAATTTACCATTTTTTATACCCTAATGCAATTGCCGTGATACGCGAAGGTTTTGCTTGCTTTTTTTTTGCAAGTGATGTATGATAAATAACGTCGTCTTGGGGTCATAGCTCAGCTGGTTAGAGCGCTACGTTGACATCGTAGAGGTCGTAGGTTCGAGTCCTATTGACCCCACCACTTCGGTTATCCTTATAGTATCTGCGAAGTTGCACCTTCACAGATGCCCGGAACTCACAGGT
>JAVBLJ010000030.1:0-40091 GCA_031553615.1 Eubacteriales bacterium | reverse complement strand
GCCACAATCCAGCGGATCTTTATCCGATCGGCGTTGTCGTGCCTCGGTCAGCGTAGCTGCTGGCTACGCCTCCTTCGGACTCCTAGCCGATCGAAAAAATCTCTCGCTGGCTTATTGGCAAAACCTAATTGGAATTGGTATAACAGGGTTAAAATGTTGGCGGTGTGCTGACCCAGAGCACGCTGGCCTCGGTCTTGCCGATGTTTTCCAGCCAATGCCGCGCATCGGGCGTGAAGGAGAAGCTATCGCCCTTGCGGGCCTTGTACGAGCGCTCGCCCAGGGTGATCTGGATGCTGCCGGAGAGCACGTAGCCGAACTCCTCGCCCACGTGGGGCATGTCGATTTCGCTGCGTCCGCCGGGCGCGAGCACCAGCAGAATGGGCTCCATATCCTTTTTTTGCGCGTTGGGGATCAGCCAGTGGATGACCGCGCCGTGCTCGGGCAGCTCCTTGATGAACACGTCCTCTTTGCGGTAGACCGGTTTTTCGGCGGCCTCCCCGGCGAAGAATTCGCGGAAGCTGGAGCCCAGCGTGGTCAGTATGTCCTCCAGCGTGGAGAGGGAGGGGGAGGTCTGGTTGCTCTCCAGCTGGGAGATAAAGCCCTTTGAAAGCTCGCAGCGGTCGGCCAGCTCCTTCTGGGTGAGGTTGTTGCGCAGGCGCAGGCTCTTGATTTTATCCCCGATGTTTAGCGCCACAAAACCACCTCCTTGAGTTTGATCCCACAAAACTTTTTGTTTTTTTCAGCAAAACCCATTAAAGCATACGCGAGGGGTGTTGTCAATAGCCATTTTTGCGCCGGGGAATGGCCGCGTTTTCCTTGCCTGATCACGAATTTTGCGCCGGTGAACTCCATATATTGCGGCGGACGTGGGCGCGATCCCCAACCGCCGGGTTTAGCGAGGCTTGCACACAAAACGTAATTTCCAGTTTTTGTCGCATCGATTTCGTTTTTGACGTTTCGGGGCTGTGAGTTTGACCTGAAAGTTTAGTTTGCCTGCAAATCGCGCGGGAATGTGGTATACTATCTCCCGAATGGATTTGCGGGGGAGGGTGTGCCGTGAAGCAGATCACCGATCGGCAGGAGAAGCGGCTGGCCCGCACGCGCCTGCACGCGAACTTGCCGACCCTCTTGCGGGATGAGGCGGGCCAGCTCTGCCCGCACGGGGCGGCGGAGCGGTACTTTGATGAGGTTCACAGAATTTTTTCGGAAATATTTGCGCGGCACCGCGTGGTGGGCGGCACCGTGGCGCTGGTGCACCAGGGCAGGGTGATCGGCAGCTTTGCGTACGGCGACGCGCGCCTGAATCCCGGCGTGCCTGCCACCGCCGACACGGTGTATCGCGTGGCTTCGGTATCCAAGCTGGTTTGCGCCTTCGGCGTGATGGCGCTGGCGGAGCGCGGCGTGCTCTCGCTGGATGCGGATATCGGCGACGCGCTGGGCTACCCGGTGCGCAACCCCCGCCATTCCGATGCGCCCATCACCCTGCGCCAGCTGATTACGCACACCGCCGGGTTGCTGGATGAGCCGCTCTACGATGGGCCGGGTATAGCAGGGAAGCTTGCGCTGCGCGAGCTGCTCTCTCCGCCGCTCGTCCAGCGTAGCTTTTCCCACGCCCGCCCCGGCGAGGCGTTTCGCTACAGCAATTTTGGCGCGGGCATCGTGGGCTCGGTGATCGAGGCTGCGACCGGCGAACGGTTCGACGACGTGATGCAACGGCTGGTGTTTGGGCCGCTGGATATCGCCGCCAGCTTTTGCCCGCAGCGCATGCAGGCCTATGCGGGCGAGCTGGCCTGCGGGTATCATCTCGCCCCGTTCCCGCGTTCACTCCGGCAGCGCGGCCCGCGTTTGGCTTACGATGCGCCCGCACTGGCCGCCGCGCCGCTGCCGCCCATGGACCCGGAGCGCGACTTCATGCACACCCCTGGCCGCCTGCTCATCTCCATGCCCCATTTGGCCAAGCTGCTGCGCTTGCTGGCTTCCGAGGGCGAGGTGGATGGCGTGCACGTGCTGCAGCCCGAATCCCTGGCCGAGATGCGGCGCCCCCAGGGTGGGGTGGGTTCGGTGGGCGGTGATCTGGACCGGGGCTTGGGCGTCGCCTACTGCCGTCATGCGTTCGGGCGGGGTCTGGTCTTGGGCCATCAGGGCGTGGCCTACGGCATGAACGCCGAGCTGTGGGTCGACCCGGCAAACGGAAATGGCGTGGTCATGGCCACCAACGGCGGCTCCCCCGCCAAGGCGGGCCCGCTGGTGCGCTGCGGCTGGGAGATCGTGCGCACCGGCTTTGCGTTGCTGCGCCTGATGTAGAGAGAAACCCCGCTGGAAACGCAAAACGCCGCCCCTTCCGCTGCATTGGCGGCGAAAGGGGCGGTGTTGTGATTTGTTTGTGGAATGGTATTATTCGGCCCCTTCGGGAAAAACGAGCTTGTTGGCGTCCAGCGGCCCGGCCAACACCTTGCCGCCCTCTTCCGGATTGAGCTGCACGAGGGTGATCATGGGGCGGCTCTCGATTTCGTAATCCGGCAGCGAAATGGCGGGAAGGTACACCAGCAGTATATTGGGCAAAGTCGCGGCATCGAGGTATGCGCCCGGCAGATATACCGAGACCTCGCCGCTGCCTTCTTCCACCTTCATGCCCAGGTTCAAGCTCACCGTGGTGAGAATCTGCTCGCCCAGGTCGGCGGCATTGTACACGCGGATGGCCGAGGCGATCTCCATCGCGGCGCCATAATCGGAAGCGACATCCGCATTCCCAATGCTCAGCTCCAGGTATTGGGTTTGGTCTTCCTCCACCAGGGTCAGCGATCCAAACGCGAGGCCCAGCGGGTTCTTTTCCTCGGTGAGGGGGCGGTGATCCGAGTACATGCTCAGTACATCCACAGACTTGGCTTCCACGCCCAGGGCGGTGGCGGGCAAGAGAGAGATCAGCAGCAGGGCTGAAAGCAGGAGGGATAGACGCCTCTGGATGGACACATTCTTCATGAGAAAAGGGCCTCCTTTGTGTTTTGGTGCCAATATGAGGGGCTAGCTGGCTGAAACATTCGCCATGCACCGCACGGAATCCTTTGCTCAAAAGCGCGCTGCGGCTCAAAACAGGGGTATTATGCTGGATTTAATACGCCATTGCTAAGGGCTTGCCCCTCGTAAAAATTCCCGGAAATCAAGCGAGGAAAACGAGGAATCGCATTACAGCTTACCCCAGCCCGCGCTTTATGTTATAATGTTGCAATGCAATCCTTCGTGCCTGCAATACAAGAGACTTCGATTGCAAAAACGCTAACGCGCTGGAGGTACTGTCATGATCCGTCGCACCCTGGCCTTCATCCTGCTGATTTGCGTGGGCTGTACGCCGATCCTTGGCCTCGCCCAGGCCGAGGGCCCCGTGCTTTCGCAAGTATTCCCCGGCGATGACACGCTCACGCTGGGCGAGACTGTGCTGGAGATTGAGTACGACGCCAGCGTCGCGGGCACAGTATACGTGAAAGCACGCATCCGGGGCTCGGAGGGCGATCCGCAGCTGGTGGATGAACACGCGGTTGCGGCGGGCCCGGGCGTGGTGGTCTGGGATGGCACATTGGGCGATGCTCCGGCGGACCCGGGCTCGTGGGTGCTCTTCCTGACCCTGGTGGATGCGAGCGGCGCGACCTCGATGGCCTGTGCGGTGGAGGTGATGGTGACCGATCCCAACGCACGGCCCACCGTGGTGCCCGCCGAGGCCCGCCCTAAGATCACCCCCAGCCCCGACAGGCAGCTTTCGGAATTCCCCGATCCGCACGAAAAGTGCTTCTGGAACATGGATATCGACAACCTTGACCCCGAAAATCCCGACGATGCCGCCGTGATTTGGGAGATCATGATGCAGTCCATTACGGTGATCGACATCGGTTCGAAGGAGCATTACTACCCGATTGCCGCGTCCACCGATGATCTGAAGGATGCCACCAAGTACACCGCCCAGCTCACCGGCACCACCCAGGGCGTGCACGTGCTGGAGGCCACCAGCGATGGCTGGAGCCATATCGAGGCCTATTCGCTGGATGGATACGGCGCGCCGCGCAAGTTCATCCGCGAGTTTACCGGCAAGCTTTGCAACGGATACATACGCAGCGATAAGCTCAAGACCGTCAAGCCCAATCAGGAGATGGGTCTGCTGGTGGACAAGCTGCGCCAGCGCCTCTACGTGTTCCAAAATGGCGTGATGACCGGAGTTCTCAAGATTTCCACCGGAAAGCCCACCGAGAGCCAGCCCAACGCAGAGACCCCGGCCGGTGAATTCCTGACCGAGAGCCGGGTGGGCATGTTTATGAACGGCAACATGTACTGCGATTACGCCATCCGCATTGCCGACGGCACCTTGCTGCACGAGGTGCCCTTCGTAGAGCGGGCGGACGGCACCCGCAACTACGCTTCTTTCGAACAATTCCTGGGTAAGAAAGCCAGCCACGGCTGCGTGCGCGTTTCAAAGGAGCCCAACGAGCAGGGCATGAACATGAAGTGGCTGTGGAACAACGTGGAGCGCAACACCAAGGTGCTGGTTTGGGACGACAAGGGCCGAACGCTGCCCCCGCCCGATCCGGCGACCTCGCTCTACTATAACCCCGAGGGCGGCAAAAACTACCACCTCGATCAGCGCTGCTCGGGCGTGAAGGATCGCTTCCTGCCCTTGACTGGCTTCCTGTACGGCGAGCTGAACAATCCGCCCTACGACAAGCTGACCCCCTGCAAGACCTGCCAGCCGCCCGAACGCCACGAGGATGAATCGCTCTACTACGTGCCCGATGAGATCATAGGCGTTATTGGCGAGGATACCGAAGGTACAGACAGCGCAGACCGTCCATAAACGCCCATCTGCGTTGTCGGCGCTGCGCCTGTCTTGTCGGCGCACACCGGTACGCCTCCGGCGGACGGGCTTGCGGCCTCCTAGCACCTGGGCATTTCTGAACGGTCTGGCTCTGTTGATGCGGGGCGGGGATGCGACCGTTTCGGCGTACTTTGGTACGCTTGCGGGGGGTGGTGGTGACCGTTTCAGCATGCTTTAATCCCATTTTGGAAGGAAATGATGCATCTCCCATGCAAGCGACCAACGGCCACGCGGCCTTACACCATGAAGCATACGATATCGTCGTTGTCGGCGCGGGGCATGCGGGCTGCGAAGCCGCGCTGGCCTGCGCTCGCATGGGGTTTTCCGCCCTGCTGCTCACCCTCAACCTGGATGCGGTGGCGTTGATGCCCTGCAATCCGGCCATTGGCGGCACCGCCAAGGGGCACCTGGTGCGCGAGGTGGATGCGCTGGGCGGCGAGATGGGCCGCGCTATCGACGATGCGCTCATCCAATCGCGCATGCTCAACACCGGCAAGGGCCCCGCGGTGCGCTCGCTGCGCGCCCAGGCCGATAAGAAGGCGTACCAGGCGCGCATGCTGCGCACACTGCTGGCCCAGGAACGGCTCACGCTGCGCCAGGCCGAGGTGCAGCGCATCGAGCTTGAGCAAGGCCGCGCCGCCGCTGTGGTTACCACCACCGGCGCACGCATCGCCTGCGGAGCCGTGGTGGTCTGCGCGGGCGTGTACCTCGAAAGCCGCATCATCATCGGCGAGGCTGCGTGGCAGGGCGGGCCGCAGGGCTTGCAGCATTCCGCGCACCTGGCCGAAGCGCTGCGCTCGCTGGGCCTCTCTCTACAGCGGTTTAAGACCGGAACGCCCGCACGCATCGCTGCTTCGAGCATCGATTTCGACCGCATGGAGCCCCAGCCCGGCGATGCGCCGATCACGCCGTTTTCCTTCCTCACCGATCGTCCGCTCACCAACCGCGCGCAGTGCTACCTCACCTACACCAATGAGCACACCCACCGCGTCATCCGCGAAAACCTGCATCGCGCGCCGATGTATACCGGCAAGATTGAGGGCGTGGGGGCGCGCTACTGCCCCTCCATCGAGGACAAGGTGACCCGCTTCGCCGACAAGGAGCGGCATCCGGTGTTCGTGGAGCCCGAGGGGCTCGACAGCGCTGAATGGTACGTGCAGGGCATGTCGACCAGCCTGCCCGAGGATGTGCAGATCGCCCTGTACCGCACGCTGCCCGGCCTGGAGCGTGCGCAGCTCCTCCGGCTGGCCTACGCCATTGAATATGAATGCATCGATCCGCTGCAGCTCAACGCTGCGCTGCGCGCCAAGAATATCCCCGGTCTGTTCTTCGCCGGGCAAATCAACGGCACCTCGGGCTACGAGGAAGCCGCCGCCCAGGGCCTGCTGGCGGGCATCAACGCTGCGCTGGAGCTGCGCGGAGCGCCGCCGTTCACCCTGGGGCGAGATCAGGCCTACATCGGCGTGCTGGTGGATGATCTGGTGACCAAGGGCACGCGCGAGCCCTACCGCATGATGACTTCGCGCGCCGAGTACCGTCTGCTGCTGCGCCAGGATAACGCCGATCTGCGCCTGACCGAGCTGGGCCACGGTGTCGGTCTGGCCTCGCCGGAGCGCCTGGAGCGCATGCGCGCCAAGCGCGAGCAGACGGACGAAGCGCTTGCCCGCTTAAACGCCACCCACTTCCCGGCGGGACCGGTGCTCGATGCGTGGCTGCAGGCGCACGGCCAGCCGCCCACGCTGACCAGCCCCTCCGCCGCCGATCTGCTGCGCCGTCCCGGTTTGGCTTACGCCGAGCTGGCCTCGCTCGATCCGGCCTGGGCCCCGCTGCCCGCGCAGGTCGAGGAGCAGCTGGACATCGCCATCCGCTACGAGGGCTACATCGACAAGCAGAGCACGCAGGTCGCGCAGTTTCAGCGCGCCGAGCGCAAGCGGCTTCCGGCCGATCTCGATTATGCCGCCATTCCCGGTTTGCGCATCGAGGCGCGGCAGAAGCTGGCCGCCCACCGGCCCGATTCGGTGGGGCAGGCTGCGCGCATCTCGGGGGTGTCGCCCAGCGATATTGCTGTGCTGCTGATCTGGGTGGAGAAGCATGCGCGGGAGTGAGATGGGGAGGCTGTTTCGCCCTCACGGGCGACCAGGGGGCTTTGCGGTCGCCCCCTGGACTCCTTTGCGGGTAGGCAACGGGTATTCTGACGAGAAGGAGGGCTGCGCATGAAATCGATTCGCATCACCTGGGTCGGCTGCCACGAGGAGGGGATACCTGCGTTCCGGCGGCTGCTGGAGCAGGGCAAGCGCATCGTGCGGTTCATCACGCTCAGCGAGGCTTCGTTTGCCAATCGCTCGGCGGGTTCACGGGGGTACGGCGAGCTGTGCGAGGCGCACGGCGTGCCGGTGAGCATGGTGGATACCATCAAGGGCGAGGAAGCGTTCGAGCTGCTGCGCGCCGATGCCCCTGATCTGCTGGTGGTGATGGGCTGGAGCGAGATTCTGCCCGACCGCCTGCTGCAGATACCCGCCATCGGCACCGTGGGCACGCACGCCGCCATGCTGCCGCACAACCGGGGCAGCGCGCCCATCAATTGGGCGCTGATCCGCGGCGAAACCTCGGCGGGCAATTCCATGATGTGGCTGAACGCCCAGGTGGACGAGGGCGACATCATCGACCAAATGCCCTTCGACATCACCCCCTACGATACGTGCAAGACGCTCTACGACAAGGTGGCGCAGACCAATGAGGCCATGCTTTGCCGCTTGGTGGAGCAGCTGGAGGCGGGCACCGTGCCCGCGCGCACGCTGGAAAACGCCACCGAGGAGCCGCTGCTGCCGCGCCGCCGCCCTGCCGACGGCCTGCTGCGCTGGGATACCCCGGCACAGGCGGTATACGATTTTATTCGGGCGTTGACGCGGCCTTATCCGGGCGCATTCACCACCCTGGCAGGGCGGAAGCTGTTTGTTTGGCGCGCCTCGCTGCTGCCCCTGGCGGTGCCGCGCGCCGAGCCGCCCGGCACCCTGCTGGGCAGCGTGTACAGCCCCGATCCGGCGTGCTGCGGCCTGCTGGTCGCCTGCGCCGAGGGCTGTGTGATCCTGCACGAGATTGAGGACGAGGAGCATCGCATTTATGAAGGCCCCGACCTTTCGGGCGGCGGCTTTGCGGGCCGGTTTGCGTAAGCTGGCTTGCCCAACTGAACACGATATGAGGTGAACACATGGCGAGGATTTTGGTGGTGGCGGCGCATCCGGATGACGAGCTGCTCGGCGTGGGCGGCACGGTGGCCCGGCACGTGCGCGAGGGCGACGAGGTGACCTCGGTGATCCTATGCGAGAGCGAATCGCTGCGCTACAAGCGCGACGTGGGGCAGAATGAATCGATGCTGCGCGCCGCCGAGGCGCTGGGCGTGCGCGATGTTCGCGCGCTGGGCTTCCCCGATCAGCGGCTGGATACGGTGACGCTCACCGACCTCATCACCCCGCTGGAGAGGGTATCCGAGGAGGTGCGGCCCCGCATCGTTTATTGCCAGTTTGGCGGGGATATCAACATGGATCACAAGCTGCTTTTCGAGGCGGCCAACGTGGCCTTCCGCCCGCTGGACGATTGGCTGGAGGAGGTCTACGCCTTTTACACGGTCAGCAGCACCGAATGGGGCTACCCGCGCACGTTCCAGCCCGATACCTGGGTGGATATCAGCGCGACGCTGGAACAGAAGATCGCCGCGTTCGAATGCTACACCAACGAGGTGCGGGCCTATCCGCATCCGCGCTCTTCGGAAGCGCTGCGGCATGCGGCGCACTTCTGGGGCAATCAGTGCCACATGGAGGCCGCCGAGGTGTTCGCCACGGTGCGGCGCATGCGGCGTCCGCGCGCGTGAACGAAAAAGGGGGAGCGCCTATGATCCTACGCCGATGGGAAGAACTGCCCGACAGCATGCGCACCGAGGCCGTGCGGCCCTACTACGAGATCCTCAGCAAGCGCAAGGCCAGCCTGGTGTTCAAGCGCCTCTTCGATCTGTTGCTTTCCGCGCTGCTGATCGTGCTGCTCTCCCCGGTGATCCTGCTGATCGCGCTCTTCGTAGCGCTGGATTCGCGGGGTGGTGTGTTTTTCCGGCAGGAGCGGGTGACCACCTACTGCAAGCCCTTTCGCATCTTCAAGTTTCGCACCATGATCCCAAACGACGGCAAATCCGGCCCGCTGGTCACGCTGCCCGGCGATGCCCGCGTCACCCGGGCGGGGCGTTTCCTGCGCAAGGCCAAGCTGGACGAGCTGCCGCAGCTTTTCAACATATTCACCGGAGATATGTCCTTTATGGGTACGCGGCCCGAGGTGCCCAAGTACGTGGCCCGCTACACCGATGAAATGATGGCCACGCTGCTGCTCCCCGCGGGCATCACCTCGGAGGGCAGCATATTCTCCATCGGCGAGCATGAGCTGATGGCCGGCGCCACCAACCTAGACGATGCGTACGTCGAAAAGGTGCTGCCCGAAAAGATGCGCTACAATCTGCATGCGCTGAAATATTTCACGTTTGCCAGCGATTTGCGCACCATGGCGCGGACGGTGCTGGCCGTGGTGGGCGCACCGATTCGGGCGGATGTTTTTGGGGGAGAGTAACTAAAGAGCAAGCCCGAATTTTTGGAAGTACCAGTCGTCGTCGAAAGCCCGCGCGGCGCGATACACTTCCCGCTTCCTCTTCAGATTCTCCGCTGTAAACACCTCTTGCGCAACGCTCTCAAAATCAGGGTATCCCCGCATGGAGTCCATCAGCCGTTGAGCGCGCGCATCGCTGAAGTGGCACATGGCCGCATACATTCGGTTGTGCATCATGTCCTCATTGGCAATGCGATAGGGAGCGAGAGGGCGGAACTTGTGGAGGATGACGACCTCGGGAACGGTCATAAGGCGGTGCCCAAACATCCATAGCTTGAGCGATATCTCCTCCTCGTCATAGCCATAACCGCGAAAGGCATCCTCATAGCCGCCGACATGCCTCCATGCATCGCCGCGTATCGCGAAGCAGCCGCCGCTGAGAATGGGGCACTCCCTAGGTCTGCTGTGCCTGGGCAGCCAAGTGTTGTCGATCAGCGTGCGAAAGATGCGCCCACAGCCGATGGCATGCAGCGGAGCGGAAAAGGCGAGCTTGTATAAAGCCGGGGAGGCTTCGGGCTCCAGCGGACCGATGCCGGGGGTGACGGCGTCGCAGCGCTCGTCCTCCAACGCGTGCGCCATGGCGTCTAGCCAACCATCGGGCACCACGATGTGCGCATCGCAGAACACCAGCATATCACCGGTAGCGAGCCGTGCGCCGGTGTTGCGCGCCGGTGCGATGCCCAATCCCGGCGTTCGGATCGAGTGCACCGGGACGCCGGCGGCGGGAGGATCGGCGGAGATACTCCCATCGGTGGAGCCGTCGTCCACCACGATGATTTCATAGGGCATATCACAAGCGGCCCCCAGCATGGAACCCAGCGTTCTTTCAAGCAGGGCGCCTTCATTGCGGCTGGCGAGGATGATGGATGCTGACGCAAGCACAAAGTGCCCTCCCTTTAACCGGTGATTTCCGCCGTGGGTGGCGGAAAAATGGCCTGGCAAGCGTCAGCGGGCACCGCGCCGCATTGCACCGCATCGGTGGTCAGCGCCTGAATCCTGTCGCCAACCGCCGCGATGCTGCCTGTAAGCACGAGGGTCTGGATCGTAAGCGCCGGCGGAGTCACGATGTTGGAGGGGATAATGTTGAAGACCGCTAGGTCCGCGATCATTCGTGTGTTGGGTATGTTGGCCACGTCGGCCATTATCAGGGACATAAACAAAAACGTGGATTGCGTCTGTATCTGGTTGTTACTGTCGGTATAGCTCAACAGAACAGGGAAGGCATAATCGATCGTCGCCACATCGCCCGTCAGCGGAATGACGCGCAGCACATAAGGCTGACTGTCGACGGGGGTGACGGTTGGGTTTCTGTAAGGCATCGGCCCCAGCGGGGCAAACGGAACCGCCAGGGAGGACGAACCGGGTATGAGACTGGATTGCAGGCAATAGCTCTCCAGAGGGTACAAAAGCGTGCATTGCGCTTGCACCGGCGGTTGTTGCGAACAAGTGAATCCTTGCAGTATTGGGAAATTGGCCGGCTCATCCGGGATGGCGATCAGATGGATGCTTGCCGCGGAGACAAAGCTCAGCGTCGTGCCTGAAAGCAGGGGATCGCTGATGCTTCCGCTTTCCCAAAACGCCCACCAAACAACGGTGCTGGGGTTCACGGTGGAAGTGACGGTACCGGTCAGTTGCATGGGTGCCTGCACGAGCTTTGCGCGCTGTACACCGGCGCCGTCCAGGTAGTTTACCCGTACCATGGGCGCAATGCTGGAGGAAAAAATATACCGATCCGCTCCGAGGGGCGTGAAGGAAAGCCCCGGCAACGGCAGCTGCAGGTTCATGAACGCTGCGCTTAATACGGTATAGGGCGCAGGGCCATCGTTGCTGTTGAACGCGTTGGGAATGGTGACGGGAGCAGCGGGAATGGGTAGCGCTTGATCAAAAAACGATTCAAAGGCGGGAGTACAAACCACAGCAGGGAATTCAGGAATCGGGCAGGACGGACAGGGCGGGCAGGGTGTCGGCGGAATCGGCGGGGATGGCGGACAAGCCGAGCAGCCCGGTATTCGGCGGCGGTTGCATGCAAAACAGCCCGCTCCGCATCCGTCGGGCGGGCAGTTCATGCGCAAGGAAGGGGATTCCGATGGCGAGGATAGATTGGTTCCATATTTTTTGAAGCATCTGCTCATGGGATGTAAGGCCTCCATCTTGCTTTCAACACAACGATATTCGTGAGTGTGCAAAAGTGCTCACGCTGCATGGTACGTGAATATCATAGTTTTTGTGCTAAAAGAGACCTGTGAAGAGGCATTGCTCCCGAAGCAAACGCTGGGCATTCCCGCCGTTCCGTTACTTCACCCGCGCACCGCCCAGGTACACTTCGGTGACGTGGGCGCGCGTGTCGAGGGGGTGGGCGTCGTAGAGGGCGAGGTCGGCGGCTTTGCCGGGGGCGAGGGAACCGAGGGAGTCCTCGTGGCCCACGGCCCAGGCGGCGTTGAGGGTGATGGAGCGCAACGCCTCGCGCTCGGGCAGACCCTCACGGGCGGCGATGGCGGCGCAGACCATGAGATATTGCAGGGGAATGACCGGGTGATCGGTCATCATGGCGAAGCGGACACCGGCGGCGTGCAGCTTGGCCGGGGCGGTGAAGGTGAGGTTGCGCAGCTCGATCTTGGAGCGGTCGGAGAGCAGGGGGCCGACGATGATGGGCAGGTTGGCGGCGGCCTGCGCCTCGCGGAGCTGGTCGGCGATCATGTAGCCCTCGGTGCAGTGCTCCAGCGAGAGGCGCAGGCCGAACTCGCGGGCGATGCGCAGCGCGGTGAGGATATCGTCGGCGCGGTGGGCGTGGGCCTTGACCACCAGCTCGCCGCGCAACGCCTGGCAGAGAATCTCCTTGCCCAGATCGCGCGCGGGGCGTTTTTCCGCATCGTCGGAGGCGGTTTTCTGGGCGTACTCCTGCGCATCGAGCAGCGCTTGGCGCAGCAGGGAGGCGGTGGCCATGCGGGTGGAGGGCGAGCGCTTCAGGCCACTGTAGCAGCGCTTGGGGTTTTCGCCAAAGGCGATCTTGAGCGCGAGCGGTGCGGCCACGATGCGGGTATCGAGCGGGGCGGTGCCGGTTTTGAGCAGGGCGAATTGTCCGCCGATTATGTTGGCGCTGCCGGGGCCGGTGGCCACGGTGGTTACGCCCGCAGCCAGCGCTTCTTCGAAGCAGCGATCCTGCGGATTGATGCCGTCGATGGCGCGCAGCTGGGGCGTGATGGGATCGGTAATCTCGTTGCCATCGTCGCCCTCGAAGCCCATGGCGTCCTCCCACATGCCCACGTGACAGTGCGCATCGATCACGCCGGGCAGCGCGTAGCAGCCGTGGGCATCCACGGTCTGTGCGCCGGATGTGGGCAGATCGTAGCCCACGGCGGCAATGCGGCCCTCGTCGTCGATCAGGATTTGGCCCCCGTCCAGGTAATCCTTTTCCTCCAGGGTGATGACCTTCGCGTTGCGGATGAGTAGCATGCGGTTTCCCTCGTTTCGTCGTAATAGGATGTCGTAATAGGATGTCGCGATCAGATGCCGTGATCAGATGCCGTGATCAGAGCGATGAGCGACCGGGAGCATCGGGCCTATCCGCGCAACTCCTGGGCCTGCGCGCGGCTTTTGCGCACCAGCGCGTCGGTGATGCTCATCTTTTGCACCAGGGAACGCGCCAGGGCCTCGAGCTCGCTGCCCGCCGAGTAATCCGCCGGGGCTAGAAAATCCACGCGCCCGTGCTCCAGCAGCTCGTTGACCTTCCCCTTGTGCCCCGGCTGGTATACCGCGATGGAGCTGCCGCCGTTGGCCTTCACCAGCCGCATGCAGGGCACGTCGGTCAGCCCGTCGCCCAGGTACACCATGTTGCGGAAGGGTACGGGGCGCTCATCCTCGGGCACGTAGCGGTTCAAATCCACGTCGTTCGAAATATCGAGTATGCCCTTGTTTACGCGGTAGAGGAATTGGGTTTTGGTGGTGTAATTGACCACATTTTTGGGCCAGCAGGCCACGCCGTTCACGTCATATAGGAATTCGCAGGCGAACACCTCGCGGAAGCAGCGGAAGATGCTCGAACCCTCGATGATCTCGCGCAGGCCCGAGGAGATGATGTAGTGCTCGACCGTCACACCCTGCGCCTCGCCCATGGCGTTCAGGCGCGCGAACCAATCCTCCACGCCGGGGAACAGCTCCAAATCCTTGCCCAGCGCCACGAAATCCTCGCGCTTGATGGATTTCTCGGCGGCGTTGGCCTTTTTGAGCATCAGGTGCATATAGGAGAGGATGCGGTCCATCTTGTGGTTGACCGACATGGCGTTGGATTCCTTCCAGAACGTATCGGGGTCGAGCCCCACGCGCGGAATGAAGGTATACTCCTGCATGTCGGTGGTGCAGAGCGTCTTGTCAAAATCGTATAGAAAGGCTAACACTGCCTGCGGTTCGGCCATGCTGATTCTCTCCTTTTCGAAAGCCAGTTTGTATGCGTGTTAGTCCTTCCAAATCCGCTTCACGCTGCCGCGGGTGACCAGGTACTTCTGCTGCGCGAGGGCCAACAGCGGGCCATCGGCCCTGGCGTCGTCGGTGTACATGGCGCGCACCTGGAAGCCGGGGATCAGCTCGCCGATGCGCTCGATCTTCACGGCGCCCTTGCAGTTGGGCGAGGTGAGCGCGCCGGTTTTTTCATCGATGCGCGTGCCCACCAGGTGCTGCACGCGAAACTTCCACGCGATGGGCGCGAGCATCGCCTCGGGCGAGGCCGAAGCGATCACGATGGGCAGCGCGGTATCGCGCTTGTCGAACCACGCGCCCACCCGGCGCAGCACCTTTTCATCGGCCCAGAATTGCTTGGCCATCGCGTCCAGATCGATGTCGCGCACAAAGCGGAGGAATTCACCCTTTCCGCGCGTAAGATTCCAGCGCCCCAGTGCCATCAGGGCCAGTGCGCGCGCCTGGCGCGGCAGATGCTTCAAAAGCCCCGGCTTCTTGCGCACGCAATAGAGCCAGAAGGCCATGGTCGAATCCCCGCGGAATATCGTTCCGTCAAAATCGTATACGTCGATCCACATGGGCGCTCCTTCCGGGTGAAGCCAATCTACGGCTGAAGTATGAGCGGGGTCGGTTCGAGGGGCCCCGTTATGGAATCTACACCATCCGAATCATCGGGGAGGAAGGCTTCCGGGCCCCAACCCCAGATGCTCCCGTCTATCTTGAGGGCGATGCAACTCATTTGGCCAACCGCAAATTGTTCCACATCGTTTAACACATTGTAGGGTGCGGTAAGGAAGTGCGTTGGCCCCGCCAGCCCGTCCCCGGCCTGCCCGCCCGAGCCATCGCCCCAAACCCACAGGCTGCCATCGGGCTTGAGCGCCAGGGAATGCTGCATGCCCGCGCTGATTGCGCTCACCCCATTCATCACCCGCCAAGGCGCATCACGGTTCACCGTGAATCCATCGCCCAGCTGGCCGCAGCTGTTGGAGCCCCAGGCCCACAGGCTGCCATCGGCCTTAAGCGTTAGCGCGTGGTTCATGCCTGCGGCGATGGCCTGCACGCCGTCCATGATCTTGGCCGGGGTGGCTAGCACCAATACCTCCTCGGGGGAGGGGTGCAGGCAATCAAAGAAGTATTCGAAATAGGTGACCCCGCACGACCATAGGCTGCCATCCTGCTGCAGTATCAGCGTGAAGGTGCCCGCGTTGCGCACGGCGGCCACGTTTTCCATCAGTTTCTTCGGCGTGGTGGTCATGTTGTTGTAGCCGCAGGTGGAATCGCCTAGCTCGCCGTATTCGTTGCGCCCCCAGCCCCACAGGCTACCATCCTGCCGGATGGCGAAGGTGACGAAATGCCCGGCTTCCACCGCGACTACCTCGTCCAGCACCTTGACCGGCGTGGGGTGCATGGTGCCGTCGCCGATTGCGCCTGCCACCAGCTTGCGCTCGCCTGATGCGTCGGTGATATAATCGCCCTCGCCAAAGGTGCCGTCGCCGATGGCCCCGTAGGTGTTCCGGCCCCAGGTCCACAGGCTACCATCGGCGGTGATGGCGGCGGAATGATCGGTGCCCGCGTCCGCCGCGATTACGCCGTCCATCACGAACGTGAGCCCCAGCACCCGGTCCTCGGGCGTGCCGTTGCCGAGCGCGCCATACCAATTGGGGCCCCAGGCCCAAAGCTTGCCATCCTCGGCCAGGGCCAGCCCGTGGTGATCGCCCAGGGCGATGCTTCGTATGGATAGCGGATTTTCGGCTTGGGCGGCGAATGCGGGCAGGGCAATACCCAAACAGAGTGCGAGGAAAAAGAACAGCACAAAGCCCCTTTTCAACATGGATTCCGCCTCTCTGCCTGTGTTTTTTGTAGCCAGTTTAGCAGAATCAGTTTAGCAGAAAAAGGAGTTGGGAGCAAGTACTCCCAACCCCGGCGAAACCCAGTTCCGACGAAACTCCGTGTGCACCTATATCTCACTCAGCATCACCATCACCACCGGGCGGCGGCGCGTCTTTTCGAATAGGAAGGTGCGAATTTGATCGCGCATGAGGCCGGAGCGCACGCCCTCGGCGATGTTGCGATTCTGGTTCTTCATGCGCAGCACGAAGGCCACGGCGCGGCGCTCGCATTCGGTGATCACCTGCTCGAATTCGCTTTCGTACAGGAAGCCCATGGCCTGCACCACGGGCGGCGCAGCCAGCTCGCCGGTGCGGCGGTTGAGCACCATGGAGATGGCGACCACGCCGTCGTCGGAGAGAATTTTGCGCTCGCGGAGCACCGAGTTGTCCACATCGCCCACAGCCGCGCCATCAATGAGCACGGCCGCACCGTTGGTGAAGCCGGAGATGCGGGCCTTTCCGCGCGAAATTTCGAAGATATCGCCGTTGGAGAGCAGGAACACGTCCTCCCAGTTCATGCCTAGCTCGTGGGCGAGCTCGGCCTGCTGGTAGAGCATGCGGTACTCCCCGTGGGCGGGGATGAGGTACTGCGGCTTGACCAGAGTCTGCACCAGGCGCAGCTCATCGCGGGAGGCGTGGCCCGAGGCGTGCACATCGGCCAGCGCGGAGTAGTAGACCTTCGCGCCGCGCTTGTACAGCTCGTTGATCACCTTGTATACCGGCTTTTCGTTGCCGGGGATGGGGGAGGCCGAGATGATCACCGTGTCGCCGCGCATGATTTCCACCTCGCGGTGGGCGGAGAAGGCGATGCGGGTGAGGGCGCTCATGGGCTCGCCCTGGCTGCCCGTGGAAATGATGACCACCTGCTCGGGGCGGTAGTTGTCGATCTGGTTGATGTCGATGAGGGTATCGGGCTTCATTTGGATGTAGCCCAGCGAATTGGCCGCGTTGAACACGTTGAGCATGCTGCGGCCCACCAGCGCCACCTTGCGGCCCAGCTTTTCGGCGGCGGAGAAGATCTGCTGCAGCCGGTAGCTGTTGGAGGAGAAGGTGGCCACGAATATGCGGCCCTGGGCCCCGGCGAACATGTTGGCGAAGGATTCGCCCACGTGGCGCTCGGATACCGAGTGGCCCTTGACCTCAATGTTGGTGGATTCGCAAACGAACAGCAGCACGCCTTCGCGACCGATCTCGGCGATGCGCTGCAGGTTCATGATGCCGCCATCGATGGGTGTGTAATCGATCTTGAAATCGCCGGAGTGCATCACGTAGCCCACCGGGGTGTGGATGGCGAACATGGAAGCATCCACGATCGAGTGGTTCACGTGGATGAACTCCACGCTGAAGCAGCCGCAGCGGATGACCTGGCCATCCTGCACGGCGTGCAGCGAGCAGCCTTTCGCCAAGCCGGGCACGCGGTCCTCCAGCTTGTATTTCACCAGTTCCATGGTCATGCGGCCGCCGTACACCGGGCACTTGATCTCCTGCATCAGCCAGGACATCGCGCCGATGTGATCCTCGTGGCCGTGGGTCAGAAATACGCCGCGCACGCGGTCGCGGTTCTGCAATATGTAGGTGAAATCGGGGATCACCGCGTCGATGCCGGGCATGGTCTCATCCGGGAACGATTGGCCGCAGTCGACGATGATGATGTCGTCTCCGTACTCGTAGACCGTCATGTTTTTGCCGACCTCGCACATGCCGCCCAGGGGGATCATGCGCAGCGTGCCGCGCGCTGGATGGGCGGCGGCCTGCGAGGGAGCGGTGCGCTTGCGGCCCACCATTTGGATGGAGGCCGAAACCGAGGGGGTGCCCACGATGGGCAGCGCGGTCTTTACGCGCGCGCTGTTTTCGATGTTCTGGCCTTCGGCGCGCTGCCCGGAGCCTCGGCGCTGGCCCGCAGGCTGCCGCCTGGCGCCCTGCTGGCCGGTGCCCTGCTGCCTCGGCTGCTGCTGGGAGGGCTGTTGGCTTGAAGTCTGCTGATTCGAAGTCTGCTGATTCGCGGGCGGCTGATTGGGCCAGCTGAGCTGGGGCTGCGCGGGTTGGGGGCGCTGCTGCTGCGTGGGCTGCTGCTGACGCGGCGGGCGGCCCCGGCGCGGCTGCGCGGGCTGGCCGGATTGCGCAGACGCGCCTTGGGAGGCGGACTGCTGCGCGGACTGCGGCTGGCGCGGCGGACGGCCCCGACGGGCAGGTGCGGATTGTCCGCCCTGCGCGGTGGGCTCGGCGGCGCTGGAGCTGTTGCCGGCGTTACCGGTATTGCCTGCGCGCCATTCACGCTCGATTTCGGCCTGCAACTCCGCCGGGGACTTGGCCCGCAACGGCTCGGAGGTGGCGCGGGCCGGAGCCTGGCGGTTCGGGGTCTGCTGCGGGTTAGCCTGCTGCGGAGCGACTTTGGGCGCGGAAGCGCGTGCTCCGTCGCCCTTGCGGCGGCCGTTTGGGTCGCGGTTGCTTTGGCTGCCGTTTTGGTGATTGCTTTGGTTGCTGTTTTGGTTGTTCCCGTTTGGATTATTCCCGTTCGGATTGCTCCCGCTGGGATTGTGGTTCGTGTCGCCGCCATTGGTCGGCGGGGTGGGTTGTTTGGCCATGGAATCTCCTTTTTTGTTACGGATTTTGAATTTTGTGAAACCGCCGTGGTGCGGCGGATGCGCAATCGCACGCAAAGAGAAGCCCTTCGCCAGGCAGCCGTTTCGCTGGCGAGGGACGCGATGCTGCACGCCCGCTCGTAAAAGAAGAGGAGGGAGCGTGGCCTCCGGTACAGCCTGCATTTTGGCGCAGTTGCACACAAAAAAAGGGGGTTTGTACCCGGAGGAAAAATCCTTTGCGCCGCGAGTATGCGGCGCTTGGGGATAACGCTGGCTGCAAAGTGCGGCTCAGCGATCAGCACGAGGTGCACATGGCTCTATTATACGCTGATTTTGCGAAATGCACAACAGGAAAGTTGCTTGAAATTTTTGCGGCTGGCGCCGCCGAACGGAAACGCTGAGGCGGTTTCCGTTCGATAGGAGGTGCGCGCTGAGGCGCGGCCTCCCGTTGGTCGGGGAGGGAGGAATGTTTTCCTCCGCTCGGCCCTACGGGCTACGGGCCTGCGGGCCCCTCGACTACGGAAAACTCCCCGCCCGCCCGGCAAAGCCGTGCGATACGAATGGATTCGAGGGGCTTCGGCCCCTCGAGCTCCCTTGGGTGGCTCGCTTCGCTGGCCGCTGGGTTCGAGCGGCTCGCTTCGCTGGCCGCTGGGTACGTGTAGGCGGTCGGAGGATACCTATTGCCGAGAAGTCCTTTGAGCGCCCTGTGCCCTGCCCGGTCGCTTTGACATTTGCGACACGATTTGATAAAATATGCGTAGAAACACTCGATAGGGGGGGACTTTTTCGATGATCGATTCCAGGTGCGGGTTGCATTGCACGGGGTGCGAATGGAAGGAAAGCCATGGCTGCGGCGGATGCATCGAGACGGGCGGACACCCCTTCCACGGCGAGTGCCCGGTGGCGGCGTGCTGCCAGGAGAAGAGCTTTGTTCATTGCGGCGAGTGCGCGAATATCCCCTGCGAGTTGCTGACGGAGTATTCCTGCCACCCGGAGCATGGGGACAAGCCAGCGGGCGCGCGCATCGAGCAGTGCAAAGTGTGGGCGAAGCAGTAATTTGCAATAATCTCATAAGATAGAGAGCGAATGGGGTAAGGGCTTTTCGGTTTCGGACGGTTCGAGCGGGGCATTTTGCCCTGCTTTTGTTTTGCCTATTGACATGCGGGGCAAACGGAGTTACAATAAGTTCGAAATTGAACGGTATAAAAATAAACAGTAATAATAAGAACCGTTCAAAGAATACCTTTTCGGCCGACTTTTTCGGCAATCCTTTTTGGGGAGGCGATCCTATGGGACCCTGTTTTCCTCTCGATTTCCGCCGCACGCTCGGCTTTGCGTGGAAGGCCTGCAAGGTCTACGAAAAGCTGTGCGCCGATGCGGGCGCAGCCTACGGGCTGACGCAAAACGAGATCGACGTGCTGCTGTTCCTGTTCCATCAGCCCGAGCTCAACACCGCCGGGGAGGTGGCGCGCTATCGGCACATATCGAAATCGCTGGTATCCAAATCGGTCAACGACCTGGTCGAGCGCGGCTACCTGACCGCGCGCAAGGATGTGGAGGATCGGCGCAACTGGCGGCTGACCATCGAGCCCCAGGCGGGGCAGGCGATGGAGGAGCTGCTGGCGGCGCAGCGCCGCTTTCAGGCGATCCTGGTGGGCAGCATTGAACCCGCGGAGCTGGAAGCTTTTCTGGGCACCTTAAAGAAGCTTAGCGATGTGTTCGATTCGTTCCTGTAACCCCGGGCGCTTACCAAAGGTGCAGGCATTTGGCCCGACCCCAAAACCGGCCTAAGTACAGAAAGGACAATCATCATGCAACCGCAGAAACCCGATAACCCGAACAACCCGCAACACCGCAAACCCGGCGGATCGCCCGTGGGCAACCTACTGCTCTGGGGCTTCCTCATTACCGTGGTGCTCAACCTGCTCAGCGGGGTGATGTCCACCAACAACAAGACACAGATCGAGTACGGTCAGTTCGTGAAGCTGATCGACAGCGGCGCGGTGGATCAGGTGCAGATCGATACGGATCAGCTGCTCATTGCCCTCAAGGAGGATGCGGATGCCGCCCAGGTGAGCGAGATTCTTGGCTTTTCTACCGAGGAGGCCAAGAACGACCGCCAGAAGGAAATGATGCAAAAGCAGATCGATCAAATCCTGAAAAACGGCGTGTTCTATGCGGGCTTGCTCGACGATCCGGGGCTCACGCAGCGGTTGATCGATAGCGGCGTGCATTTCTATAAGCCCATCGTGCGCACCAGCCCCATCCTGGATTTCATCCTTAGCTGGATACTGCCCTTCGCGGTGATGTACCTCATCTACTACTTCCTGATGCGCTCGCTCTCCAAGCGTATGGGCCCGGGCGGCGGCATGGGCGGCATGATGAACGTGGGTAAATCCAAGGCCAAGGTCTACAGCGTGGAGAAGCAGACCAGCGTGAAGTTCACCGACGTAGCCGGGCAGGATGAAGCCAAAGAAAGCCTGGATGAGATCGTCGATTTTCTCCACAACCCCGAAAAGTATAAAAAAATCGGCGCGAAGCAGCCCAAGGGCGCGCTACTGGTGGGCCCTCCGGGTACGGGCAAGACGCTGCTGGCCAAGGCCGTGGCGGGGGAGGCGGGCGTGCCGTTCTTCTCGCTCTCTGGCTCCGAATTTGTGGAGATGTTCGTGGGCGTGGGCGCCAGCCGCGTGCGTGATCTATTTGAGCAGGCTGCCAAGCAGGCCCCGTGCATCGTGTTCATCGACGAGATCGACGCTATCGGCAAATCCCGCGATAACCCGATGGCCGGCGGCAACGATGAGCGCGAGCAGACCCTGAACCAGCTGCTGGCCGAAATGGACGGCTTCGATTCCACCAAGGGCATCGTGATCCTGGCCGCCACCAATCGCCCCGAGATTCTCGATAAAGCGCTGCTGCGCCCCGGCCGCTTCGATCGCCGCGTGGTGGTGGAGCGTCCCGACCTGCCGGGCCGCGAGGGCATCCTGCGCGTCCACGCCGCCAAGGTCACCATGGATGAAAACGTCAACCTGCGCGAGATCGCGCTATCCACCTCGGGCGCCACCGGTGCGGACTTGGCCAACATGGTCAACGAGGCCGCGCTGCGCGCCGTGCGCATGGGCCGCGATAGCGTGGCGCAGGAGGATCTCACCGAGGCGGTGGAGCTGGTGATCGCGGGCAAGGAGAAGAAGGACCGCATCTTGAGCCCCAAAGAGAAGCGCATGGTTTCCTTCCACGAGATCGGCCACGCGCTGGCCACCGCCCTGCAGAAGGAGGGCCAGCCCGTGCAGAAGATCACCATCGTGCCGCGCACCATGGGCTCGCTGGGCTACACCATGAACATGCCCGAGGAGGAGCGCTACCTAATGACCCGATCCGAGCTCATGGCGCAGATCGTGACGCTGCTGGCCGGGCGCGCTGCCGAGGAGATCGAGTTCGGTGAGGCTTCCACGGGCGCATCCAACGACATCGAGCGCGCCACCCAGCTTGCCCGCTCCATGGTGACCCAGTACGGCATGAGCGA
The DNA here is from genome assembly GCA_031553615.1 of Eubacteriales bacterium. Taxonomy (GTDB): domain Bacteria; phylum Bacillota; class Clostridia; order Christensenellales; family Aristaeellaceae; genus WQXF01. The sequence goes on along the minus strand of JAVBLJ010000030.1, from coordinate 18,146 downwards.
GGCCTTCGACATGATGGCGCTGGAATCCGTACAACACCAGTACCTCGACGGGCGCGCCACCGCAACCTGCTCCGAGCAGACCGGTGCCAAGGTCGACGAGGAGGTACGCGGCATCATACGCAGTTGCCACGAGGAGGCGCGCATGCTGCTGCAGGAAAACATTGAAAGCCTGCGTAAGCTGGCCGAATACCTCATTGAGAAGGAAACGATAACGGGCACGGAGTTCATGAGTCTACTAAGAGGATAGTGCTGGCGCGCCCGAACCCCAGACGCTGAGGTGTTCACATTCGAAGGATGGTGCGCGCGGTGGCGCGGTTCCCGCTGGTCGGGGAGAAACAGGGTTTTTCTGCAAGGGCTCCGGAGGTGAATTGGCCTCCGGGGCTTTTTGGGTTGCGCACATTTGCCCGCCATTTTGTGCAGGTTACACGATATGAAATTCACTTCATAAATGAATGATCGATGATGAATACATTGTATTGAATGGCTGGTTAAATAGAGAATATTTTGGGGCAAATTGCTAGATGTTTAAAAATGATTTCATAGCTTGTCTTAATTCACCATTAACACTTGCCAAAATCGTTGAAAACCCGTAACAATTCGGCTAATATAACCCTGGAAAACAAAGGGTGATTGTCTAAAAAACACCTTTTTGTTACACCGCAAAGCGATCTCGTGTTACCGCAGTAGCGCATACACTAAGACCACCTAAATTTGGAGGCGAATATCATGGATCAGCAGAAGAAGAAGTTCTATCAGACGAGGGTATTCCGCAGCGTAGCGGCAATCCTATTGGCCGTTGTCTTGTTAAGCAACGGTGCGATAGAAAACATGAGCTCGTTGTTTGCGAACGAGCAGCCCGCGCCTACGCAGGAAGTCACCGTGCCGGATCAAGCCGGAACGCCTGCTGATCTGGGCGGCAGCGCCGAAGTTGTCGTCGGGGGCGGTTCGCACGCGCCCGAAGCGCCTCCGGCCAGCGAGCCCGCCGATGAACCGGCGGACGAGCCGGCGGACGAGCCCGCCGACGAGCCGACCGAAGAGCCTGAGGGCACCGAAGCGCCCGAAGTCTCCGCCGAACCCGAGGGCGAAGAACCCACCGCCGATCCCGGCCAGCCGCAGAGCGCGGATGATCCGGTCGCTTTGGCGATCGCCCAATTTGGCACGACCTATGTGAGCATTTCTGGTGAGATATACTCCTCGGCCAAGCCGAGGGAGGAAAGGCTGCTGGGCACCGTGTCCGGCATCGCCATGGCGACCGCGTACGTCGCTGCCGACGAGGCCGATGAGCAGCCCGCCATGATCGCGGTCACGTTCGCGATGGAGGGGGGCGAGAAGCTCACCGGCTTCATGTCGCCCTCGCGCGCGCAAGTGCTCAATTACGACGAGACCGTGGCCTCGCTGGGCGAGGATACCCCGATCGTTGGCGCGTGGCTACTGCCCGTGGCAGATTTCCATGCGGTACAGTCGGATGCGCCCGTGGCCAGACATAACGGTGGTGGCGAATTCACCCCCATGGACACGCCGCAGACGGAGATGTTCACGGCTTCCTTCTACAATTGGAACAACGACCAGACTCCGCTGTACACCACCACGGTGGAAAAAGGCACCCTTGCCACCTATCAGGGCGCCGCGCCCACCCGTGCAGGGTATACGTTCGTCAATTGGTCGCCGAATCCGGCCACTACGCCGATCACCCAGAATACGGATTTCGTGGCGCAGTTTGTGCCCTCCGTCAACAAAATTTTTGAGCTGGCCATCTACTATGTGTATGAAAACGGCAGCGAGGCCGCACCAGCGCACGTGTCCACGCTCGCCGTGGGTGACACCTACTCGGTGCCCTCGCCCTCCGTGCAGGGCTTCAACGCCGATAAGACCACGGTGACCGGCACCATTACCGCCCAATCCGAAGAGATCATCTCCATCACGGTGACCTACAAGCCCTCGACGGGCACCAGCTACACCGTGCGCCACTACCAGCGCAAGGTGGGCGAGCCCATCGTTGGCACCAACGGCACCGACATCTCGAAGTATGTGCTGATCGATACCGAGAACCTCAACGCCATGACGGGCGCGGAAGTGACCGTTACGCCCAAGACCTACAGCGGCTTTTCCCCGCTGGAGGAGCAGGACCTGACCCACCACATCTCCGCGAAGGGCGATACCATCATCAACGTTTTCTATACCCGCAATGTCTATGCCATCTATTTCAAATCGGCCGGCGGCACCTACGTCGATCCGATCATTAAGGAATTTGGCGCGACCATCACCGCCGCGGAAAAGGTGAAGACTACGACCCGCTCGGGCTATGTGTTCGGCGGCTGGGACAAGACCATCCCCAACACCATGCCGGTGAACGGCGACGAGCTGACCGCGAAGTGGACCGCGGGCGCGGCCGTGAACTACACCCTCCTGCACTGGCTGGAGAACAAGGAGGGCACCGGCTACGATCTGTACGCCACCGAGACACTCAGCGGCATCGTGGATACCGAGATCGTGTTGGGCGACGCGAACAAAAAGACGGTCACCCACTTCACCTTCGATAAGTTTGATACCGGCAAGACCGTGGCCGGAAACGGTTCCACCATCGTCAACGCCTACTACAACCGCAATACCTACACCTTCAATTTCTACCACTGTACCTCGGCGAACAACCCGCAGGGCAGCCCGGTGTACACCTTCACGGCCCGCTATGAGTCCAACATCACCTCGCACTGGACGGCGTTGGACGACATGGGCTACGGCGGACGCATGTGGGCCGAGCTTCCCAGCTGCGCCTCCCCGTGGACTTCGTACACCAACTACATGCCCGGCCGCAACATCAACTATTACTCCATCGCGCCCAGCGGCTCGGTGCAATACTACACCTACTACATGGTGCAGCCCATTAAGTCCGATGGAACGCTGGAGACCGACCGGAACAAGTTTGATCTCTTTACCGAGATCCGCTTCAAGCATTCCTCCGGTATCCAGCTTACCTACGACGAGGACTACTTCCCCATTCCCGGTTACTCTCGCTTGAGCACGGCCCAGGATGGCTGGACGCTGAGCGGCGGTCACTACATCAAGACCGATCCGGGCAACCATACCTGGTATCTGTACTACTTCCTGGAGCAGTTTACCGCCACCTTCATCAACAACGGTGTTTCCTCCAGCGTCACCCGCTACTACACGGCCGACCTTTCGGACCTGGGCGCGGCGCCCACGCGTCCGGCGGGCATACCGGCGGAGTACGTGTTCCGTGGCTGGTATGAATCCTCGAAGTTCTATGGCGAGCCTTACAACTTCGCGGGCAAAAAGATGCCTGCGGGTACCCTGACGTTCTACGCGTACTGGGCCCCGCCGGTGTACGATGTGAAGTTCTTCACGCACAACGCCGTCGGCGCGGAGCAGCTGCTGACCACTCAAACCGTTACCAGCGGCAGCTACGCCACCGTTCCCTCGCCTGCGCCCACGCGCCAGGGCTACGTGTTCAAGGGCTGGAGCCTGCGCGGCTCCGGTGTGCCCTTCCAGTTTGATACCCAGCAGATCGTCCGCGCCACCGAGCTGGTCGCCCAGTGGGCGTTGCGCGAGGATGTTCCCTACGTGGTCAACTACTGGCTGGTCGGCGCGGGCTGGCAGCCCGGCGATCCCACCGGCAGCACCCGCTTCACCCAGGTTTCGCCCAACCCCAAGACGGTGAACGGGCAGCGCACGTCCGCCACGGTCTACGAGGAAGCGCCTGCGGTGGCCGGCTACGTGCCCGACCTGGTCAGCAAATCGCTGGTCATCAGTGCCAACGCGGCCAGCGACGTGATCAACTTCTGCTACAAGCCCTACACCACGCTCCAGTACACGGTGAACTACGTGGATAATCTGGGCGCACCCCTGCGCGCGCAGAAGGTGGTCAGCAACGAGACGCGTGCCACCGTCCTCGAGTACGCGCCCACCATCCCGGGCTACTCGCCCTCGACGCTGTATCAGAGCCTGCGCCTGGGCCTGGATAGTACGGCCAACGTCATCACCTTTGTATACACCCCGAATGCCACCGCGTCGTACAAGGTGGAATACTACTACACCAACCTGACCACCGGCACCTACAACGCCACTCCCGATACCACCGTGAGCCTTAGCGGCCCCTCGGGCCTGAAGGTCACTGCCGCGCAGCAGGCTCGCGCAGGCTTCACCTTCGATTCGGCCAACAGCGTGTCCGTGGGCTTCATCGAAAAGGATGGCAGCCTGGTGCTGCGCATGTACTATCGCCGCGCCGCAATCGCCTGGACGGTGAACCATTACCGCTACCGGACGACCACGGTTCTCGCCCCGGCCGATACCGGCACCGCCCTGCTGGGCACGATCAAGATCGGCGCGGAGAAGGCCATCACCGGCTACGATTACCATTCCGCCAGCCCGGCCAGCAAGCAGATCACCATTCAGGCCGATCCGCTGACCAACGTGATCAACCTCTATTACCGCCCCGCGAACGTGCTGGCCGTGACCAAGACGGCCGATGTTTCCGAGGCCAAGCTGGGCGACACCATCACCTACACCGTTACCGTCACCAACACCAGCAGCGAAGCGCTTACCAGCGTGGTGGCCGCCGATCCGTTCATGACGGGCAACTGGAACATTGGCACCATGGCCGCCAAGGCCAGCGTGACCAAGCAGTACACCCACGTGGTTACCACCGCCGAAGCGCTGGTGAGCCAGGTGCAGAACACCGTGACCATCACCGGCAAGGACCCCTACGGCGATTCCGTGCAGAGCAGCGCGCAGCGCAACGTGCCGGTCAGCGCCTTTATCGTAACCAAGAGCGCGGATAAGACCAGCGCCGCCGTGGGCGAAGTCATCACCTACACCGTTACCGTGAAGAACGTGAGCAACAAGGCGCTCACCGGCGTCGTGGCGACCGACCCGCTCATGGGCTCGCCCTGGAACATCGGCACCCTGGCCGCGGGCGCTCAGGTCAGCAAGACGTACCCCTACACCGTGACCGCTGCCGACGGGGCCAAGGCTTACGTGCACAACGCCGTGGTCGTGACCGGCAAGGATCCGGACGGTGATCCGGAAGGCGGCGGCGACGACTTCGATGTGCAGCTCGAGACCACCACCGCCGTGAGCATCAAGAAGGTGGTCACCGGCGCGGGCGCGCCGCCCACCGCTACCTTTGAATTCGTGATGACCGGCGCGGCGGGCAGCCCGATGCCCTCCGGCTCTACCGGCCAAACCAAGAAGGTTACCGCCCCTGCGGGCAACGTGAGCTTTGGCTCCATCGATTTTACCGCCAAGGGCACCTACACCTATACCTTCACCGAAACCAACGGTGGCGTGGCTGGCTTTACCTACGACAGCAGCTCCTTCACCATGACGGTCGTCGTCATTGAGACCGATGGCAAGCTGAGCACCAGCTCCGTGACCTACAAGAAGGGCGCGGCTCCGGCGACCGAAATCAGCTTCTCCAACAGCTACGTGATTCCCACCAGCCTCATCGGAGGCACCCTGACCTGGGACGATGCCCTCAACACGCAGGGCGCGCGTCCTTCCAAGGTATACGTGGAACTGTACGCCACCCCGGCGGGCGGCGCCGCGGCCTTGGTCACCACCAAGGAAGTCACCGGCAACATGACCGCCGCGACCTGGGCGTACGATTTCGGCCAGCAGCCGGTGCACGATCTGCAGAACCGCGCGCTGACCTACACCGTCAAGCAGGCCAACGTCGATAAGAACTACACCGCTACCCCCAGCGGCATGAACCTGACCGACAAGCTGAACACCATCACCCTGAGCGGTGAGAAGAAGTGGACCATACTGGGCACCGGTTACGACAAGCCCACCAGCATCGAAGTGGAAGTGATCCGCAGCGATAGCACGAGCGTGCATCGCACCGTCACCGTCAACTCCGTGGCGGGCAACACCTGGGCGTTCCAGGTGACCGGCTTGGTGCAGTACGATCTCTCCGGCACCGCCTACACCTACACCGTCCGCGAAAAGAATCCGCCCGCGTGGCTGGACGTCGCGGTCAGCGGCACCACCATCACCAACACCTACCGCGCCGACACCGTGAAGAAGGTCGAAGTCAAGTGGGTGCACACCGGCGCCCCGGCGGCGACGCGCACCGCGGTGGAAGCTGCGGGTGTCACCATCAACCTGCTCAAGAACGCCGCCGCCTACCAGACCCAGGCGATGGGCAGCAGCAACAGCTGGAAGCATAGCTTCAGCATCCCGTACCGCGACAGCATGAACGGCGAAGTGTTCACCATCACGCAGTCTGCGGTGAGTGAGTACACCACCTCCTACTCGGTGGCGGGCGACGGCACCCTGGTCGCCACCAACACCTACAAAATGCCCCTGATCATCGTCAAGGGCGACAAGACTTGGGTTGGTACCCCGGACGGCGTGTCCGTGCCCACCATTCAGATCGATCTGAAGCGCAACGGCACCAAGATCGCGGATACCACCATCACCCCCGGCAACAAAACCTACGAATTCAAGGATTTGCCTAAGTACGACAATGCGGGCGTGGAATACGTCTACACCACCGCCGAGGTGGATGTGCCCGGCTACGATGAGGCGCAGACCGGCTACAACTTCACCAACACCTACAACCCGACCGGCGCATCGATTTCCGTGCTGGCCACCAAGAACGTGACCCAGGGCGTAGGCGCGCCCGATGATCAGTTCACCTTCGTGCTGACCGCGGGTGACAGCAAGTTCCCCATGCCCGACAACCGTTCCGGCGGCACAAAGACCATTTCGGAGAAGGCGGGCGCGGTCAACTTCGGCACCATCAACTACACCCAGCCCGGCACCTACACCTACACCGTCACCGAGACGGCGGGCTCGACCGCGGGCTTCACCTACGATGCCACCACCTACACCATCGAGGTGACGGTGGTCGATCAGAACGGTGTGCTGCAGCAGACCAACAAGATTTCCACCCTGGTCAGCGGCGTCAAGACCACCGTGCCGGCCGTGGTATTCAACAACACGTACGCCGTGCCCACCAGCAAGCAGACCGCGACCATCAACTGGGTGGACAGCAGCGATGCGCTGGGCGGCCGTCCGAACTCCACCGTGATCCAGCTGTACCGCACCATTCCGGGCGGTTCCCCGGTCAAGGTGGGCGGCACCGTGACGGTGCCCAAGGCTGCCTCCGGCGATACTTGGACCCACGATTTCGGCAACATGCCCGTGCACGACAACGCGGGCAAGACCTACACCTACTCGGTGGGCCAGGAGAGCCTGGATAAGAACTACACCGGAGCCATTTCCGGCATGGTGGTTACCAACACCCTGGTGACCATCGAAAAGACTGGCACCAAGACCTGGGTCATCAGCGGCAACGGTTTCACCCCCGAAGCCATCGATGTGGAGCTCTACCGCAACGGCACGCTCCTGACCGGCAAGACCCAGACCGTGGGCCCCAAGGCTGGCCTCACCTGGACCTACACCTTCAAGGACCTGCTGCGCTACGACAAGACCGGCGCGGAATACACCTACACCGCCAAGGAAGAGGAAGTGCCGTTTGGCTGCGAAGTCTCCTACAACGGCATGAACATCACCAACACCTATGGTTCGGACGTGGCCGTTCCCGTGCGTGTGGAATGGGATTACACCGGATGCCCGGTCGCTGACCGGCCCACCCAGGTGACCATCAACCTCTTCCGCGATAGCGATGCGGGCGCCGAGTACACCGACTCGGTGGTGCGTTCGACCGAAGGCTGGATTCACAACTTCCTGGTGCCGCGCGTCGATTTCCTGGGCCAGGTGTTCACCATTACCCAGGATTCGCTGCTCCCGCGCTGGACCACCACCTATTCCAAGAAGGATGGCGTGCTGGTGGCCAAGAACACCTACGTCATGCCCCTGATCGAGGTCACCGGCACCAAGACCTGGGTCGGCACGCCCGATGGGCTCGCCAAGCCCACCGTCACGGTCAAGCTGTACCGCGACGACAAGCCCGCCGTGGTGATCGCCACCACCACCGTCGATCCGGTGACCGACACGTATAAGTTCGAAAACCTGGCCACCTACGACGCCACGGGCCGCGCCTACGTTTACACCGTGAGCGAGACCGCCATCCCGGGCTACACCGGCGCGCAGGACGGCAAGAACTTCACCAACACCTACGCGCCGAAGGCTGCGTCCATCACCGTCGATGGCAGCAAGGTCAAGACCGGAACCGCCGCCCCCGACGATACCTTCACCTTCGTGCTTACCGCCGACGATGCGCAGTTCCCCATGCCCTCCGGCAGCACTGCAGGCGTCAAGACGATTCAGGCCAAGGCGGGCACGCTCGGCTTCGGCAGCATCTCCTACACCCTGCCGGGCACCTACACCTACGTCATTACCGAGACGGCGGGCTCCACCCGCGGCTACGTGTATGACGCCGCTGCGATCGTGATGACGACCGTGGTGACCGATTTGGGCGATGGCACGCTGAGCGCTGCGGTTTCCTACGCGCCCGGCGGCAACAAGTTCACCTTCACCAACGAGTACACCATCCCCACCGATCCGGTGACCATCACCGTCAACTGGGTGGACGAAAGCGATGCGATCATGCTGCGCCCCGATGAGACCACCGTGCAGCTCTACCGCTCCATCCCCGGCGGCTCTCCGCAACCGATCACGGGCACCGAAGTGGCCGTGAGCGGCACTGGAGACAGCTGGACGCACATCTTCCCCAACATGCCGCTTTACGACAACACCGGCAAGACCTACACCTACTCGGTCGTTCAGAAGAACCTGGACGAGAACTACAGCGAGTCGATCACCGGCCTGGTGATCACCAACACGCTGCTGACCACGGGCGTGGAGGTCGTCAAGACCGCCGCCCCCGCGCCCGAGAAGCCCGGTGAAGTCCCGGTCGTGATGGCTGGAGACACCATCACCTACACCATCAAGGTGAAGAACACCGGTGCACGTTCCGTGTTCAACACCCGCGTGCTCGATACCGTTCCCGCCGGCCTCACGGTGGGCGCAGTGAGCCCCGCCGCGGCCAAGACCATCGCCAATGCCGATGGTTCCACCACCCTAGTCTGGGTGATCGCCAAGATCGAAAAGGGCCAGACCGCCGTCATCACCATTCCCACCACGGTGAAGGCGCTGGAGCCGGGCGAGACGAGCAAGCCCTTCAGCAACACCGCCTACCACCGTATTCCCGAGGATGAGGACGAGGATGTGCCCGATGATCCGGACGATCCCGATGAGCCCATGATCCCCACCGATGATCCGGTCGTGCACCAGCAGATTTCGCTGGTCAAATCGGCCACTCCGGCGGGCAGCGCGGTGGTGGATTCCACCTCGCTGGTCGAGGGCCAGGTCGTCACCTACAGCCTCAAGCTGAACGTACCCAGCGCGGCCAGCGGCATCGTGATCACCGACGTGGTGCCCGTGGGCATGAGCTTCGTGCCCGGCAGCATCACCACCACCGGCAAGACAAACGGCACCTACGATGCCGGAACCCGCACCATCACTTGGCCGAACCAGGCGATCCCTGCGGGCGGTGTGACCATGACGTTCAAGGCGCAGGTGGATAAGTTCTCCGCCGCTGAGATCGCCGCGAGCACCCTTTCCAAGACGCTGAAGAACAGCGCGACCGCGATTGTTTCCCACAAGGATGGCACTGCGGCCACCCCCAAAAAGAGCAACGAGCTGACCCATACGGCCACCCGCCGCGAAGTGAGCTTCACCGGCAAGCACGTGGCGCTCGTGGACGAGAGCAACGTGGTGGGCAATTACCTGCAAGGTGCGGTGATCGCCCCCATCGAGACCGAGCTCGGCCAGACCGTCCAGTACAAGCTGGAGGTCGCCAGCAAGGGCTACCTGCCCAGCGGTTCGGTGATCGTGAAAGACAAGCTCCACGCCGATGTGGTGTTCGTGCCCGGTTCCATCGTGGTGACCCCTGCGGCCATGGCGTCCAAGGTCACCCTGACCCAGCAGCCCACCGCGGCCAACGGCAATGAGCTGGCCTGGACGGTGAGCGGCCTGGAGGACGGCGAAGGCTTCACCATCGTGTTCCGGGCCATCGCCCCCACGACCTCCGACAACGCCAGCACCCCCAACGTTTACGAGACCGCCAAGGTGTTCACCAATATTGGCACCCTCTCCGACGAGGGCTTGCGCGGCCTGAAGTACCAAGACAATAAGCCGGTCTACACCAACCAGGCCGAATACACCGCGTCCTCTAACTACACCTACAACGCGGTGTACGAGAGCGACCTGGTCGGCCACAAGACCAGCGACATCGTCAGCCCCAAGGCTAACAAGGACATCGTGGTGCTCGAAAAGGATGACATTGTCACCTACACCATCGAGATCATCAACACCGGCGCGGAGGATGCCGTGAAGGCCCGCGCGATGGATATCCTGCCCGAGGGCATGGAGTTCGGGACCATGCTGCAAGGCCCCGCGCCCACCCAGTTTACCGATGTGTCCGGCGTGACCACCCTGATGTGGCAGCTGCCGACCCTGCTCCACGCCAACCGCGCGACCGGCGAGCCCGAGGTGGGCAGCAAGGTCAAGCTGGTGTTCACCGCCAAGGTGCTGGAGCCCACCAAGGCCCTGCTGCTGGACAACGTGGCGTACTACCGCCTCAGCGGACCGGACGAGGATTTCCCGGCGGTGGCTGGCCAGCCCGACGATAGGTCGACCTACCGCAAGACCCGCGAGACGGTGACCCACCAGGTCTACACCTTCGATCTGGCGACCGTTACCCCCGGTGGCGCGAACCTGACCAGCGCGACGCCCATCAAGCCGGGCGAGAAGCTCGAGTACGTGGCGACGCTCTCCGCCGCCGCGCCCATCCGCGACGTGAAGGTATTCGATACCATCGACGCCGGGCTGGCGCTCATCCCCGGCAGCATCCATATCGTGATGGCCAACGGCCAGACCCAGAGCGTGCCCGATAGCGCGTTTAACACCACCACCCGCGTACTGACCTGGCCGACGCGCGACGTGACCGCCGGCAAGACCCTGTTCAAGGTCGGTTTCGTGGTGGAAGCGTTGCCCACCGGCGCTGTGGATCGCGCATTTAAGGCCGATGTCTCCCTCGAAACCTCCGATCACAACGGCGGCACGACCCAGACCGATACCCAATCGCTCTTCCACGCGGTCAGCCTCGGCTTCACCGAGATCGAAAAGACCGCCGTGCTCATCGACGGTGGCGTGCCGCAACCGGCTGATCCGGGCAGCGCTGCTTCGCCCGTGCCCGCCGTGCGCGGCCAGGAAGTGGAGTACGTACTGACGGTGACCCGCACCGCGAGCAATACCAACGTCAGCGGACAGGTCATCGTGACCGATGCGTTGCCCGCCGACATGACCCTGGTGACCGGTTCCATGAACGGCACGGTGGTCGGCGCGGGAGCCATCGTATCCCAGACCGAGAAAAAGGTTGCCAACCTGAACGGTCAAATGAAGCCCGGCGTCGAATGGGTGCTCGGCGGCATGAAGGACGGCGACATCGCCACCCTGACCTTCCGCGCCAAGATGCCCAACTTCGCGGACGATCCTGAAACCGCCGAGGTGGAGACCGAGCGCCTCGTGGTCAACACGGCGCGCGTGGTGGATACCGCGATCCGCGACCTGGTGTACGCCAAGCCGATCGCAGGCCATCAGGCTGGCGAGCACGTGTACCCCGCCACCGATTACGACATCCCCAGCAACAGCACCTACCATTCCTTCCTGGGCGCGAAGCTCGAAGTGGTGCTGACCAGCGACGTCCCGGTGGGAGCGCGCGTGTATGGCGGCGACAGGATCACCTACACCATCACCGTTACCAATACCGGCGCGATCGACGCGGTGAACGCGTTGGTGCGCAATGTGCTGGCGAACTACCTCACCTTCGTCGATGGCTCGCAGACCTGCGATCCGACGGATATCGAGTTTGTGAAGCTAGGCACCCGATCCTTGAACTGGATCATCCCCGAGCTCAAGGTGGGCGAGGTCGCGACCATGACCTTCTCGGCGATCGTCAGCGATATGGCGAACATCGGAAGCCGTCTGGTGCAGGATGTGGCCGAAATTACCGAGACCACCCCCGGCGGCGATCCGCACGAAGAGCTTTTGAGCAACAGCACCTTCCGCCGGAGCAACAAGGTGCAGCACTACCAGCGCTTGGGTGCGACCATCATCGTCCACAAGATCGATGCCGCTACCGGCGAAAAGCTGGCGGGCGCGGAGTTCAAGCTCCATCAGCTGTGGGCCCCGACCAAGGGCGACCAGATCGACGATTGGTTTGCGACCAGCAATGGCGATGGCGATGCCATCTTCACCGATGTGCCGGTTGGCAACTACGTGATTACCGAAGTGAAGGCCCCGACCGGCTACACGCCCAGCAGCATTCAGCGCAGCGTGGATATCACCGGCGTGCTGGCCGAGCGCTCCATCGTGGTGCCGAACTGGCGCCTGGTGGATCTGAACGACATGGGCGTCCCGAACGCGGGCGCCGGAAGCCGCACGGTGGGAGATTGTCCGCAGTAACCGGCGCTTCGCGCCCGAACACAAACGCTGAGGCGTTCGCGTTCGATAGGAGGGGTGCGCGCTGAGGCGCGGCCTCCCGTTGGTCGGGGAAGGGGGAATGTTTTCCTCCGCTCGGCCCTACGGGCTACGGGCCTGCGGGCCCCTCGTCTACGGAAAACTCCCCGCCCGCCCGGCAAAGCCGTGCGATACGAATGGGGTCGAGGGGCTGCGGCCCCTCGAGCTCCCCTGGGGCGGCTTGCTTCGCTCGCCGCGGGTTGCGCGGGGCCCCCCGAAGGATCCCTAAGGGGCCAGAGTTGAGGCCGCTCAGTGGGCGAAAAGCCGAAACGGCGGGCCAATGAGCGACAGAGCAGCCAAGGGCTGCGACAATCGCGAATTGAGGAGATCGGAAAGCCCTTAGGTCGCCCGTGAGGGCGAAATACCCCCTTGCCACACGAAAGACCTCCCGGCATTTGCCGAGAGGTCTTTTCATATCGAGGACGAAACTAGGGTATTATCAATGAGCCGGAGGGAATCCCTCCACCACTGTGGTGATCTCCCTTCTTTGGATTCCTCTCGGTCGCGCCTCAGCGCGCTCCCTTCCATCGAACGCGAACGCCTCAGCGTTTGCGTTCGGGCGTTAGCCCGTCTGCGAACTCTTTGGCTTTTTGGGCGATCAGGGCGGATTCGGTGTGGTGCACGTAGTGCCCGCAGGTGAGATAGAATAGCTGGCTCTTCGCCGCTTGGGCGAACCGTTCTTGATGGTATATCCAGTTTTCGGTTAGGCCTTCGCCGTCGGAGACGAACTGCAGGATGGGGATGCTGGGCAGGCTTTGCGAGGAGACTCGGCTGGCGTTGCCGCGTATGGCTTCGCCTTCGGCACCGTATGCCGCGTTGAGCGCGTTGCGGTAGAGGAGAAGGCGCTGCTGCTCCTTCTCGGCCTCGGTCAGGGCTTCGGTGCTGAGCGGGTATAGCGCGCCCAGCAGCCGGTGCACCCCCAGCCAGGATGCCGCCTGCCCGATGCGGCTCTGCCATTTCATCTGCGCGGAATCGAGGGCCATGTAGCTTTCCGGCACGGCCATGTCCAGCCCGATGATGCCCTGGATCTCTTGCGGGAACTTTTGCGCCCAGTAAAGGGCCTCGATGCCCGCCATGGAGTGCGGAACCAGGATGTAGGGGGCGCGCTCGCCTGCCAGCTCCAGCGCTTCCCGGGTTTCGGTGAGCACTGTATCCACGTCGCGCAGCGAATCGGCGATATCGGAGTAACCATAGCCCAGCCTTTCGATCACCACGATGCGATCCGTGGGCGAAAGCTTTGCGTAAAGGCTCTTGAAATCGTACATCGGGGCGATGGTGGCCGCTCCGGCCATGAACACGAAGGTGGGGCTGGCCGACTTCTCGCCTTCGGCATACACGTGCAGGCGGTGGCCGTTTACCTCCACCAGGGTGTCGGGGGGCGCGATCTTGTCGGCCTCCAGGTCCAGCATCGCGTGGTGGTAGACCGTGCTTCCGGCCAGCACGATGATGACGATGCAAAGAAGGAAGCCCACCAGCTTCATCAGGAATCGAAACGCTTTTTTCACGCGGTTCACCTCGCGTTTTTCGCTAATCTTTTGAATCGGCTTTTGAATCAGGTCAGGTACTCGAAAAACTCGATGCCTTCGCCATCTGGGCCGCTAAAGAACACGTTTTTCACGCCGCCGAGCAGGTTGGGCATGGTCATCACGGGGCCCTCGAACTTTACCTTGCCCTGTAGGCCAGCCACCAGCGCATCGATGCCGTGCACCGTCACCGCGATGTGCTCGATCATGCCGGTACTCCGCTCTACGGGCTGAGCGGACTGGATGAGCTCGATTTTGCAATCGCCGGCGTTCAGGAAAGCCAGAAGGGTGCCGTTATCGAGGCGCACCTCGTCGGTGAGGGTGAAGCCAAGCAGATCGCGATAGAACGCCAGGGATTTTTCCATATCCCGCACCTTGATGCCGATGTGAGCGAGCCCGATGATGTTCAGTTCCATGGGTGCTTCCTCCTGTGAGCATTTTTGTGCATGTTTTCTTTAGTATACAATGCGGGCGCACCGCGCCGCAAGTGCGGAGAAAGGTGCAAAAGGCAAAAGCAAAGTGCAAAAAAAGATTGAAAAGGGCTTGACATGTACGTAACGTAAAGGTTTATCATCTTCTTGAGAGGCGAATGGGAGAGACCCAAACTGCGAGGTGAAAAAATGGAGTACACGGTGCAAAAGCTGGCGCAGCTGGCGGGGGTCAGCCCGCGAACCCTGCGGCACTACGACCAAATCGGCCTGTTGCGGCCCGCGCGGGTATCCAGCTCGGGCTACCGCATCTACGGCGCGGCGGAGGTGGCCCTGCTCCAGCAGATTCTTTTCTACCGCGCGCTGGAGGTGCCGCTGGAGGACATTCGCGCGCTGATTGCCGTGCCGGGATTCGACGCATTGGCCGCACTGCGCGCCCACCGGCAGGCGCTGAACGACCGCCGCACCCAGCTCGATGCGCTGATCGCCAACCTCAACAACACCATTGCCCACATAGAAGGAGGTACCCCTATGAAGGATTCTGAACGCTTTGATGGCTTTCGCGAAAAGATGATTGCCGAAAACGAGGCCAAGTACGGCAAGGAAGTGCGCGAGCGCTACGGCGATGCCGCCGCCGACGCGTCCAATCAGCGCTTGCGCAACATGTCCCAGGAGAAGTATGAGGCCACGCAGGCCCTGGCCGAAAGCGCCAACGCCGCGCTGTTGGCGGCCATGGACACGGGCGATTCCGGCAGCGAAGTGGCGCGCAATGCGGTAAAGCTTCACCATGATTGGCTGCAGTGCTGGGGCGATTACACCCCCGAGATGCACGTCGGCCTGGGCCAGATGTATGTAGATGACGAGCGCTTCGCGGCGCACTACAACGCGCTCCGCCCCGGCGCGGCCGAATTTCTGCGCGATGCGATCGAGCGCTATTATCTGGAGTAGCGGGGCCTGGAGTGGCGGCGGGCGTTGCCGGGGGTTCCCTTTTCGCATGAGACCTTGTATACTGGGGGAATCAAGCGACGGAGGTGCCCCGATGATCTACCCGCACCAGCAGAAGGCCATCGAATATATTGCGGAGAAATTCCAAAAGGAGGAGCAGGTGCTCGCTCTGCTGCTCTCCGGCTCCATAGCCCACGGCTTCAACGATGAGCACTCCGATGTGGATATCAACATCGTCGTCACCGACGAGCGATACGCCCGGCAGGCCGAGATGCAGCGCATCACCTACTACGAGGACGCTTCGCAATTCTACCCGGACGGATACTTCGATGGCAAGTTCATCACCCTCGGCATCCTGCGCGACGTGGCCGAGCGCGGCAACGAGCCCACCCGCTTCGCGCTGCACGATGCGCGCATCCTCTTCGACCGCACCGGCCAAGTGGCCCAGCTGCAGAGCGCGCTTGCCGTATACGACGAGGCCGGGGCACAGGAGCGCGCCGTGCGCTTTCTTTCCCAAATGGAGGGCTGGAAGTGGTACTGCGAGGAGGGCATCCGCAGGCAGAACCGCTACCTGCAGGAAACGAGCGCGGCCAAGATGATCCTGTTTGCGGGGCGGCTGGTGCTGTTGGATAACCGCGTGTTCTTCCCCTCGTACAAGTGGTTCCTGCGCGTGCTGGAGGCTGTGCCAAACAAGCCTGAGGGGCTCATGGCCGCCATCGACCGCGTGCTGCAAGCCAAGACCGCGGAGAACCTCGATGGGCTCTTCGACCTGGTCAAAGGGTATCGCGACTGGAGCGGCGGGCAGGAATACAGCTGGACTTCGCATTTTGTGCGCGATGCGGAAACGGTGTGGATGCGGCAGGAGGAGTACATCGACAACCTGTAGGCGTATTGGCCCGCAGGCCAATCGAAAGCAACACAAAACCCGGCTTTCCTTTGCGGAGGCCGGGTTTTTGCTTTGGATTTGGGGTTTGCTGGATTTGGGGCTATGCGGGAGTTCAAATTTACAGAGGCATCACGGTCTTGCCAAACTGCGCGTTGAGCACCTGCGCCATGGCGTTGTAAATCGCCGACAATCCGCAGAAAATGCCCACGATGCCCGCCGCTACGGTGATGCCGCCCATGCCCGTAAAATCGCCCAGCGCCAGCAGCAGGAACAGCAACGTCAGCGAAAAGAACACGATTTGGGTGGCGCGGTTGCCCTTGAGCGTGCCGATGGACATAAACAGCGTGAATACGCCCCAAATCAGCAGGTAGTAGCCCATGGAAACCTTGTCCGCAGCCGCCATGCCGGACACCGGATTCGCCCAGATCGCCACCAGCGACCACCAGAAAAAGCCGTATGCCGTGAAGGCCGTGGCACCGAAGGTGTTGCCCGCGCGGAATTC
The DNA here is from genome assembly GCA_031553615.1 of Eubacteriales bacterium. Classification (GTDB taxonomy): domain Bacteria; phylum Bacillota; class Clostridia; order Christensenellales; family Aristaeellaceae; genus WQXF01. The sequence continues at coordinate 1,355 of JAVBLJ010000030.1, read as the reverse complement.
CATGATGCCTGCCACGATCTGCGCCGCGCCGCCCAGCGCAAAGCCCATTGCCACGATGACCGCGCTCAGCGGCACCAGTCCGGCGTTGTGCAGGTTCAGCAGCACGGTGGTCATGCCGAAGCCCAGCAGACCCAGGGGGGCGGGATTGGCCACGGGGGAAGAGGATTGTGAGTTGCTCAAGGGGGAAGTCCTCCTTTGTGATTTTATTGCGAAGCGGATTTATTATATAGGGTTTGTGGGAAGGGTGCAACCCAATGCGGCAAAATGAAACAAATGGCCGTCATAGTTCTTTTGTACAGGATATGCCTGCGACGATAGGCGTCGCCCCAGCAGCTTACCGCGATCGCGCTGTGTGTCGGCACGCGGCAATGATCATCGATGGTCAACAGCGCCTGACCACTCTGACGCTTCAGCTGATTGCTCTTCGCGATTATGTTAGTGATAACGCTGCTTCAACAGAGGTCAATGCGGCTGAGATTACGGATACGCTCCTCATTAACTCGTACAAGCTCACGAAAATTTCTGGTTGTCCATATCCCGTAACAGCTTGACCCTGCCGAATCCTTCCTACTGACTCCGAATAGGCATGGAATCAGGATGCTTTTCGGAGGGAGGGGTTTGCTATGAAAGCGGAGCAACTGGACGCACTGCGCCAAGTTGACATCACCAGGGTGGACAAGGAATCGTTAGTCGATATACGTTCGGTCAGCATCGACGCCGACGCGCCGGTCGAAACACGCATGCAACAGTTCCTTACGCAGATCAAAAACCCCTACGCCTTTCGCGTTGGCGAAATCGCGGTCAAAGTCGAATTCGCCGCCGATGGAAAACCTCTGAAGGACGTTCTCGCCCAGTATTTGACGTCTCTGAAAGATCATACATAATACCAATTCCAACAACGTTTAGCCACAATCCAGCGGATCTTTATCCGATCGGCGTTGTCGTGCCTCGGTCATCGTAGCTGCTGGCTACGCCTCCTTCGGACTCCTAGCCGAACGAAAAAACCTTTCGCTGGCTTATTTGCAAAACCTAATTGGAATTGGTTTAAATCTCCTTTTCGGGGTTCCGATCGTCGCAATTGTACGGTATCATGCGACTGCGATTATGGAGGGGAAGAAGGAACAATGGCCAGAATCAGGAAACAGCAAGGGGACGCAGCACGCGTCGGCTCAAAGCAAGACGGTCAGAAGGTCTGGAGAATCGCCGTCTATATCCGGCTCTCCAGAGAGGACGGCGGCGACGAAAGCGGAAGCGTCACCAATCAGCGCAAGATCATCACCGAGTATCTGGAGAGCCATTTCGACGGCCAATACGACATCGTCGATATTTACGCCGACGATGGCTTGACGGGCACT
>JAVBLJ010000049.1:0-5203 GCA_031553615.1 Eubacteriales bacterium | reverse complement strand
TTCCAATTAGGTTTTGCCAATAAGCCAGCGAGAGATTTTTTCGATCGGCTAGGAGTCCGAAGGAGGCGTAGCCAGCAGCTACGCTGACCGAGGCACGACAACGCCGATCGGATAAAGATCCGCTGGATTGTGGCAAAACGTAGTTGGAATGGGTATGAAACCGAAATTGATCATTCGCAAGCGTTCCCTCTCCACGCGAGGGGGAACGCTTGCGTATAGTAGTGGGGGAGCATTGCGGAGAAGATTTTTCCAGGTGCGGAGAAGATTTTTCCAGGGCGCTTGACAAGGATGCCAGCTCGTGATATCATCGAATCAACATATGAACAAGTGATCATATGATTCGGGAAAAGAAGCACGTATAGCGTGTTAAGAGCAAGGAGCGATGATCATGGTGAGCATCCACTCCGGAGAACTGATTCTGTATTTACAGGGCCTGGCCTGCGCCAACTGCGCGGGCAAAATAGAGCGCGCCGTGCAAAGCCTCGCGCAGGTACACAGCGCTGATTTGAGCTTTGCCACCCAGCGCCTGCGGGTGACGCTAAAAGAAGGAAACAGCGCGGGGGCGGCGGAGCGGGCGATCCGTGAGATCGTGCGCGGTATCGAGCCTGACGTGACCGTGAGCATGGCGGGGGCAGCACACCTGCACGCCAACGGGGAGCGGGGCGAGAGCTGCGCCTGTGATCACGATCACGGTGAAGGCTGCGCCTGCGGCGGCGAGCACGGGCATCCCGGCGCGGCGCACCCCGACGAATCCGCGAAGGAATCTCATGGGCACGCCCATGCCAGAAACGAAGGCGCGGGCTGGCGCAAAGCGCTGCTGCGCCTGGGCATCGCGGTTGCGCTGCTTGCGGCGGCGCTGCTTACTCAGGGCTGGGTCAGCATGGCGCTGTTCGTGGCGGCCTACCTGGCGGCGGGCTACGACGTGCTGCTGCTGGCCGCGCGCAATATCACCAAGGGCCAGGTGTTCGATGAGAACTTCCTGATGGCGGTGGCGTCGCTGGCCGCGTTCCTCATGGGCGAGCATGCCGAGGGCGTGGCGGTCATGCTGTTTTACCAGGTGGGCGAGGCCTTTCAAGAACATGCGGTGGGCAACGCGCGCAAATCGATCGCCGCGCTGCTCAACATCCGGCCCGAAAGCGCCACCCTGGTGGAGGGCGAGCGCACCCGCGTCGTTGCCCCCGAGCAGGTGCGCGTGGGTGACCTTTTGCAGGTCAAACCCGGCGAGCGCGTGCCGCTGGATGGCGTGGTGGAGCGCGGGCATGCTTCGCTCGATACCTCGGCGCTCACCGGCGAATCGCTGCCCAGCGAGGTGGCGGAGGGCGATGCGGTGCTCAGCGGATGCGTCAACCGCGACGGCCTGCTGCTGATGCGCGTGACCAAGCCCTTCGGCGAATCCACCGTGGCCAAGATTCTCGACATGGTGGAGAACGCGGCGGCGCGCAAGGCCCGCACCGAACAGTTCATCACCCGCTTTGCGCGCGTGTATACGCCGGTGGTGGTGCTGGCCGCGCTGCTGCTGGCGGTGCTGCCCCCGCTGCTGCTGGGCCAGCCGTTCGCGGAATGGATTCACCGCGGACTCACGTTTCTGGTGGTTTCCTGCCCCTGTGCGCTGGTAATCTCGGTGCCTCTGGGCTACTTCGGTGGCATTGGCGCGGCCTCCCGCTCCGGCGTGCTCTGCAAGGGCAGCGACGCGCTGGATGCGCTCAGCGAGCTGCGCACCCTTGTGCTCGACAAGACCGGCACGCTCACCAAGGGCAGTTTTGCGCTCGCTCAAACGGTTCCCACACCCGGCGTTTCCCCCGAGGAGCTGCTCTTCGCCGCTGCCGCCGCAGAGCAGGTCAGCAACCATCCCATCGCGCTCTCGATTTTGCGTGCGGCCAGGGGAATCGCCCTGCCTGAGCCTGCGCAAGCGCAGGAAATCGCGGGCCGGGGCGTGCGCGTCGAGGCCGGAGGACACACCCTGCTGGCGGGCAACCAGCGGCTTATGGAGCAGTTTGGCATCGCCGGGGTCGCCCCGGTGACGGCGATCGGCAGCGTGGTGTACGTGGCCCGGGAGGGCGCGTACCTGGGCGCGCTGGTGGTGGCCGATGAGCTGAAGCCCGATGCCGCCGGGGCCGTCGCCGCCCTCAAGCGCATGGGGGTGGAGCGCATCGCCATGCTGACCGGCGACCGCCGCGAGGTGGCCGAGGCAGTGGCGGCGCAGGTGGGCATATCCGAAGTGTTCGCCGGGCTGCTGCCCGATCAGAAGCTGGAGATATTCGAGGACATGGCCGCCGTCCAGGCCTCGGGTAAGATCGGTTTTGTGGGCGATGGCATCAACGATGCACCCGTGCTGGCCCGCGCCGATGTGGGTATTGCCATGGGCGGGCTGGGCGCGGATGCCGCTATCGAGGCCGCCGACGTGGTGCTCATGACCGATCAGCCCGCCAAGCTGGCCACCGCCCTCACCATCGCGCGCAATACCCGCCGCATCGTCACCCAGAACATCGTGTTCGCGCTGGGGGTCAAGGGCCTGGCGCTGCTGCTCTCTGCACTCGGCTTCGCCAACATGTGGATGGCGGTGTTCGCCGACGTGGGCGTGTCCGTGCTGGCGATCCTCAACGCGATCCGCGCCACCCAACCGCCAAAGGAATGAGGCGCAGTTTATACACCCCCCAAGGCCGGTTTACCGTGCACCCGCGCGGGAACCGGCCGTTGTATTGCCTCCCTCCACAATGAGTCTTATCTTTTTTTTAATATTGAAGAAAACCCTCGAAACTGGGGTATAATATAGGCGTTGCAATGGATTCACGAGCACGGCATAGGGCAAAGCGCCCTGCACGTGCGCTGTTTGCGTTAGCGTGCTTTTGATCCGTGTTATGATCTGTGTTTTTGACCGATGTTTTCGGAGAAAAGTGTTTTGATTTGCGCCGCCAGAAAGGGGGCCCCTATGAAGAACCCAAAGGATACACAGCCCAAGACCAAGAAGCCAGCTGGAAAGTCGGGCGGCCTATTTACCGTCCTTTGCGCCGCGCTGGTGGTGGTGGGCATTGGCGTGATCGCCTACCCGTTTGCGCTCATCGCCATCGAGGAGCACAACAAGAACGAGGTGGTCGCGCAGCTGGAAAAGGAACTGCCCATCCACCGCGCCGAAGAGGATTTCGAGATGCTCGATGAGGCCGCTATCGCCGCAATGCCGGTGGTCGCGGTGCCGCAGTGGACCACCGAAGAGGTGGCCGCGGCCAACGCCCTGCTCGAGGGCGACAATGCCGAGCTGATCGCCGAACGTCCTATCGACGCTAAGCCCCAAACCATCACCATGCCGCCCACGGCCGCGCTGCCCACCGAGGCTCCGCAGCCCGGGGTGCGCGTGATCTACGAGGACGATCTCACGGCCATCGATCCGGGCCAGAGCCTCATCGCCACCCTGCCCGATCCGCCGCTGGATCAAGCGGCGCTGAGCAGCTCCATCGATGCTTCGGCGGGCCTGCTGGCCGCACAGACCGGCACGAATGCCCAACAATCAGCCAATTCTCCACAATCCGCAGCGGTGGCGGCACAATCCGGGACCCAAGCGGCGCAGCCCGACGTAGCCATCGCGCAATCTGGCTCCCCGCTGGTGGAATCCAGCGCCAGCGCCGTACAGCCCGGACTCGATCTCGCGCAGACGAGCACGTCGACGCAATCCGTAGCGGTGCAGACCGGCACGCAGACCGCGCAGACGAGCACGTCGACGCAACCCGTAGCGGCGCAGACCGGCACGCAGACCGCGCAGACGAGCACGTCGACGCAACCCGCAGCGGCGCAGACCGGCACGCAGACCGCGCAGACGAGCACGTCGACGCAACCCGTAGCGGCGCAGACCGGCACGCAGACTCCAGCAGACGCGACATCCAGTGCCCCGAACGAGCAACCTGCGGAGCCCCCCGTCCAGCCTGCTTCGCAAAGCAATATGATCACGCCAGTGAACGAGGCTGGCCTGCCCAACATCATCTCGCCCGAAGTGATTGAGCCGACCACCGACCCGCAGGCGACGCAGGCCGTGAACCCCGCTGGGGAGGCGCAGCCCACCGTCGACCCGCGCACCGTTTTCCAGCTGCGCGATGCGGCACCCGTGTATTACGAAGATTTCGCCAGAATACTGGACGAGGCCAACATGTTGGCCGCCAAGATGGCCGCGTTCACTCCCCGCCAAGATGAGCAACGCAAGTTCGATTCGCCCACCGAGTTGACCGTGGGCAGCATCAAGAGCCAGGTCAACGCCACGACCAGCCTTCTGCGCATTTTTCAGCAGCTGCCGAGCGTGTCCAGCGCCTTCTCCGCCTTCCAGGGCGAGGGCGGCGCGCACAGCGTATCCCTCACGGAAGGCGGCTCCTACCTGGCTACCGATTTGGCCGCGCTCGAGCAGGTGGTTGCGCAGTTCACGCGGCTGCAGCGCTTCCCGCGTGCTCGCGACCTGATGCAGGAAGGCTTCGACCGCTCCGTGCAGCTGGCCGATGAAACCCTGAACCTGATGGACTACATGGCGCAGCAGCTCGATTCCGCGGATATGGATACCTACTTGCGCAGCCGGTCGGCTTCGCTCGTGGGTGAAACGGAGGCTGCATACTTGCTTGAGTTGCCTTCGCTGCGGCTCAAGGTGGGCTGCTTCCCCAACCTGACCTTCGAGCAGATGTACAAAACCATGCGCAAGGGTGCGGCGCTCTACCCGCGCGTGGGTACGCCCAATACCAATACGAACATCTCCATGATCTGCCACCGCACCGGATCGGCTGCGTTCTTCAAGAACATCGATAAGCTGGTGCTGGGCGACACAGTGCTGCTGCACACCCGCGGCCTGGGCTCATTCCGCTACGTGGTGGTCAACCTGTTCAGCGTGGATGAGGACAACTGGGAGCCGATGCACGACCTGGGCTACCCCGGCCTCACGCTCATCTCCTGCGAAGAATTCAACGGCATCTCTCACGGCAAGCGCATCATGGCGCACTGTAAACTCATCGGAATTGCGCGCTAACGCGCTCGAACGGAAACGCTGGCGCGTTCGAACGCAAACGCTGAGGCGTTCACGTTCGGTGGGGTTGGAGCGCGCTGAGGCGCGGCCTCCCGTTGGTCGGGGAGGGAGGAATGTTTTCCTCCGCTCGGCCCTACGGGCTACGGCTTCGCTCCGCTCGCCCTCGTCTACGGAAAACTCCCCGCCCGCCCGGCAAAGCCGTGCGATACGAAT